>NZ_JAMFTN010000024.1 GCF_023922585.1 Aliidiomarina quisquiliarum | reverse complement strand
GGGTTGTCATGCCAATGGCACTGCCCGGTAGCTACGTTCGGAATCGATAACCGCTGAAAGCATCTAAGCGGGAAGCGAGCCTCGAGATGAGTTCTCACAAGCATGTAATTGCTCTGTAGGGTTGTTGTAGACTACAACGTTGATAGGCAGGGTGTGGAAGCGCTGTAAGGCGTTGAGCTAACCTGTACTAATTGCCCGTGCGGCTTAACCATACAACACCAAAGGTGTGTTGGTTGAAACATGTAATTCTTTTTAAGAGCGAGCACGACACCAAAGGGTGAGTGACTTGGTTGAACGAACTTCGTTATTTTTTATCGACATAGCTTGTCACGAATGAACCAAATTTGTCTGGCGGCCATAGCGACGTGGAACCACCTGAATCCATTCCGAACTCAGAAGTGAAACATGTCAGCGCCGATGGTAGTGTGGGGCTTCCCCATGTGAGAGTAGGACACCGCCAGGCTTCAAACAAGTCGAAAAGGCCACCCAATCGGGTGGCCTTTTTGCTTTTAGGACATTGAAAACGTGTCCCGCCTCCAGGGTAGGTCAGGCACCGCCTGACGAATAGAGGCATTGCCTGCCGTAAAACGTGACCACCCAAACCATCGCATGGCCTATCGTTCACCAATGGTGCGGCGTAAGGCGGTGCCTTACCTACGGCGGTGCCTTACCTACGGCGGTGTTGGTTCCATCATACCCGTAGGGCAGGCATGGCCTGCTGCAACATTCCATAACGTAACATCCACCAAAGGCTCGGCGTACGGCAGTGCCGTACTTACGTTTGATATGACCATTTACAGGTACATCGGGCCCACATGATTTAACGTCTACCAAATGTGCGGCGTAAGGCGGTGCCTTATCGACTATTACAAAACTGTGTGTAACGCGGGAATCTTGGTATATTCTTGCTCGTGAAGCCAGTATGTAATACGCATAAGCTGCTGTTAATTGCTGGTGGGTTCAGCCGCATTGCGTCGGTTAAACCACTACCCACATAAAATTCAGTACCCGACGGGGTGATTACTTTTATAGATCCAACCATGCCTTGGTATTTACCATTCCCAGGTTTATACCCAATTACTTTTGCTCTGGTAATGTTTTCAGGTTTAAGTTTCAGTACGTTTTCCGCTCTACCAAACTGATATGTATTGCTTTTTTTATGCAAAATAAGACCTTCGCCGCCTTGAGCAACAACAGCATCGAACATTTCAAATAGCTCTGTTTCGCTGGCCACATTAAATTGGTGAATAGCAAAGACCGGGTTTACTAATGAAGTGGTGGTTGGACTTAGCAATAAGTGTTTTAGGGCTGCATATCTATCTGTGAACGCACCTGTAAGATAAGGCACATCGAATACTGCAAAGGATATTTGATCCCAAGCAGGGTGGGTTGGATCGTTTCGTTGGATTAATGCTGCCACTTCTTCAAATCGACCACGACCTAACCAAAGCTCGCCATCTAATGGAACGGCTGGTAATTCAGAGGTTAATGAATGAGGGGCCTGAATTAAGATGCCTTGACGGGACCAAAGTAATTTACCGTCCCAATATGCGCGGACACCGTCTAGCTTTTCACTTACATAATACTGACTAATATCTATAGTGTTATGAAATTTAACACCGTGCATTAGCGTTAACTGATCCGCCGATTTTAACGCAACGTTTTGACTCTGGTTTGTGACTAATGGCTCCGCTAAGGTGTCGGTATTATTAATAAACAAGCTACTAAAAATAAGGCTAGTGGTTAAGCTGTACATAATGTGCTCCTTTAACTGTATAAGTAAAAGTAGCGTGTTGAGTTGCTAATGCGATTAATTTGGGTAAAAGCATACAAAAAAAAGCCCGCTCAAGAAGAGCGGGCAAAGTGTAACAACAACAAGGAGGAAGTTAATTCAGATACGCTGCAAACCAACGTAAACACACCAAATGAAAAGCGACAAACTTTTAAATTCGATTTAAGGCTGAATGCCTCTGAATGACGAGCATTATAGTGGGTTTTAGCCAGCGTTCAAACGAGAAAAACAAACTCGAAGCATTAGTTTTAATAATAGGTTGCTTAATTGTAATTTAATTGTAATGTATTTGTTTGCTGTAATTTTTCTTTAAGTTGTTGATATTTAATGAGCAGATTGTTTTGCCGTGTTATATTCAGATAAATAAAACTTAGCTTTAATTTTGTTCAGCGTGATAATGAATGAGCTCTAACAGTTCGAGCAATATTGAATTTTGCTCTAGAGCAGTTCTTGCTGTAGCTCTTTAACAACAAGCTAAGCTTCAGGTATAGTACGGGTAAAATAATATCTAGGGAAACTTTGCGTATGTTTGCTTGGCCTTTGCGTGTTTACTATGAAGATACCGATGCAGGTGGGATAGTATACTATGCTAACTACCTTAAATTTTGTGAGCGAGCAAGAACCGAATGGCTTCGTAGCTTAGGCATTGAGCAAGATACTTGGTTGCAAGTAGGAATCGGTTTTGTAGTACGTAAAGTAGAGTTAAATTTATTAGCGCCGGCGCGCTTTAATGACGAGCTTGAAGTAAGCTGTGTTGTTGATAAAGCACGAAAGGCGTCGGTTTTATTTAGTCAACAGGTTCGCCGTAAAAACGGTGATTTACTTTGTGAGGCGGCAGTATTGGCAGCTTGTGTAAATCTTACTACTATGCAGCCTATTGCCATGCCTAACCCAATTTTAGAGGTTATTACTAGTGCAGTCTGAGCTTTCTTTTTTCGATTTGTTTTTGCAAGCGGGCCTCGTTGTTCAGTGTGTTATGGCAGTACTTGTTGCGATGTCTATTTTATCTTGGGCACTTATTTTTCAGCGCAGCAAAATAGTCCACCAAGCTAATAAATCAACAAAAGCTTTTGAAGACCGATTCTGGTCAGGCGTAGACTTAGCCCGTTTGTATAAAGAAGTTTCAGCTAAAGGTGAAAAGGTTGAGGGCATAGAACACCTCTTTCACTCTGGTTTTCGTGAATTCGCTCGTCTACGTGCTCAAAAAGATTCAGACCAAGTGGCTATACTAAATGGCTCTCAACGTGCAATGCGGGTAGCTCATTCGCGCGAAATTGATCACTTAGAAAAGAATTTATCGGTTTTGGCTACCATAGGATCAATTAGCCCTTATATAGGCTTGTTTGGTACGGTTTGGGGAATTATGAATGCATTTATTTCCTTAGGCGAAGTGCAACAGGCGACATTACAAGCGGTTGCACCTGGTATAGCCGAAGCGCTTGTAGCAACTGCCATGGGCTTATTTGCCGCCATACCTGCTGTTATGGCCTATAACCGTTTTTCATACCGCGTCGAATTGCTTGATAATGCCTATGTTAATTTTGCAGAAGAATTCACTTCTATTTTACAACGCCAAACGGGTGCAACTGCAAGTGTAAGCCCCAGTGGGGAAAGTGCTAATGTCTGAGGCGTTTGTAACACGCAGAAAGCGTAAGCCCATGAGCGAAATTAATGTCGTGCCTTATATCGACGTGATGCTAGTGTTGCTTATTATCTTTATGGTTACTTCAGGTTTGCTTGCACAAGGCGTTGAGGTAGAGCTTCCTCAAGGTGAAGCAGCACCGTTAAGTGAAGACAAGCCAACGCCACTAGTGGCTTCTGTTGATAAAGACGGGATCTATTATTTAAGTGAAGATGGCAAGCCAGACAAACCGATGTCAGTTGTTGATTTAACGGTTGCTGTAGCAGCACATATGCAAATGAACAAAGACACACCGGTTGTAGTACGAGGCGATAAAAGTGTGGAGTATGGGAAGGTGGTCAATTTAATGGTGCTACTGCAGGGTGCCGGTGTGCCTTCAGTAGGGCTTATGACAGAGCCTCCGGAGTCTTGATATGACAAAACACATTGGCATAAAAGGCCCATTGTTTTTTTCAATAATACTACATGCTGCTATTGTTGTTTTGGCTATATTAAGTGTTTATATAAGCCCACCAACGTTACACACGGTAGACGTCAGTAATGAGCAACCCGAAGTTGATATTATTGAAGCTGTGGTAGTTGACCAGCAGCTAGTAGATCAACAAATTCAACGTATTCAACAAGAGCGAGATCAAGCCCGTAAGGCTGAAGAAGAGCGTGTCGCAGCACTTGAGCGCAGAGCACGAGAAGCTCAGCAACGACGAGAAAGAGAACAACAAGAAGCTCGTCGCGCCCAAGAGCAACGCACAAAAGAAGAAGCGGAGGCTCGGGCAGAGGCAGAGCGAAGACGGATCGAAGCAGAGCGGTTAGAAGAAATACGTAAAAATACCGAACAAAGAATTCGCGAACAACAAGCGGAAGAAGCCAGAATCGAAGCCCAGCGTTTACAACGGTTGGAAGAAGAGCGCCGACGTGAAGAAGCTGCAAGGCAACAGGCTGCTTTAGAACAACAAATGCGTGAAGAAGCAGAACGTCAGCGTGAAGCTAGAGCCAGAGAGCGGCAAAGTCGAATACAGAGTGAAGTGGACAGGTTTAAATCACTAATTCAGCAAACTATTCAGCGTAATTGGCTTACCGATCCATCGATGCGCGGGAAGTCATGTGCCTTACGCATTAGCATAGCGCGCGACGGCTTTGTAACCAATGTGCAAATGGGTGAAGGCGATAGGGCGGTTTGTGAGTCGGCCCGCGCTGCAGTGTTACGAGCGGGTAGTTTGCCTGTATCAGAAGACCCTGATGTTTATCGTGAATTAAGTAATTTTACCTTGCGCGTTGAACCTAGTTTATAAGTAGTTGGAGAAATAATGAAACGCATAATTTTAAGTATGGTTTTGGTCATGTTTTCGCTCGTTTCCGGCCAAGCCAATGCGGGGCTTGAGATTGTAATAACTGAGGGTACGGACAGCGCTAGGCCTATAGCTGTAGTTCCGTTTAAATGGTTGGGTACCGGTGCAGCGCCCTATAATTTTACTGAGGTGGTAAGTTCAGACTTAATTCGTAGCGGTCGCTTTAAGCCAGTAGCGTTACACGAATTACCTAGCCGCCCATCGACAGACGCTGAAATTGAGAACTATTCTGAGTGGGCGCGTTTGGGTGTAGAGGCTGTTTTAGTCGGTTCTGTTGCTGAATTTGCTGCAGGCCGTTACGAGGTAAGCTATCAACTGATTGACCCCTTACGTGGTCAAATTACGGGTGGGTTAAGTGAATATATAAAAGACGAAGGTTTGGTAAGTGAGCAGGATCATATTCTCGATGGTCGCACCTCAGTGGTTTTAGATTCACAATTTAGACAGTATGCTCATCGCATTTCAGATGTAGTGTACGAAGCCTTAACAGGGGAGCGGGGCGCTTTTCTGACCCGTATAGCGTATGTATTTGTAGAGCATGGTACACGGTTGCCGTATCAGTTAATGGTGTCTGATTATGACGGTGAAAATGCTAGGGTATTATTGCGTTCACCAGAGCCCCTAATGTCACCGGCTTGGTCGCCTGACGGCTCTAAATTGGCTTATGTTAGTTTTGAAAACAAAACAGCTGAGATATTTATTCAGGATATTTACACCACAGAGCGGGAAAAATTAACCTCGTTTCCGCGTATTAACGGTTCGCCGGCATGGTCACCAGACGGCAAAAAAATGGCAATGGTGCTTTCTAAAGACGGCGCCCCGAATGTTTATGTAATGGACCTAGCGAGCCGCCGTTTAAAGCAAATAACAGACCACTGGCGAATAGATACAGAGCCGAAATGGACGCCAGATGGTAAGTCGCTAGTGTTTACTTCAGAACGAGGTGGTTTGCCGCAAGTGTATCGTGTTGACTTAGATTCTGCCCGTATTCGGCGAACAACATTTAATGGAGACTCAAACCTAGGTGGAATAGTTACGCCTGATGGTAAGGGTTTGGTTATGGTTAATAGAGATAGTGGGTACTACCATATAGCACGGCAAGACTTTCCAACGGGAAACTTCCAGCAGTTAACGCAAACAACCCTAGATGAGTCTCCTAGCATTGCACCAAATGGTAGTATGATTATTTACAGTACAATGCACAACAACCAACAGGTTTTAGCGCTTGTTTCAATGGATGGTCGTTTTCAAGCTCGCTTACCCTCAAAGGCAGGCGACGTGAAGGCACCGGCATGGTCGCCATTTCTATGAGCTGAAAAACATGATATTTTTTCAGTTCTATCCTAGGTTAATTCGGAAATATATAAGGAATATCAAATGCAGATTTCAAAGGTGATTAAAGCCTCTATAATGGCTTTGTCAGTAATAACTCTAGCAGCATGTAGCTCTACATCAGATGATGTTTCTGCGTCCGCTTCAGCAAGCACACAAGCCGGACAAGCAACAACAGAGCAAGGTGTTGAAACTGGTGCGGCTGATCGAATCTTAACCCCAGCAGAAGAGCGTGCCCGTGTACGTGAACAGCAACAACAGCGTTACGCTGATTTACGCAAAGAAAATGTGCTCTATTTCGACTTTGATAATGCCAGTATTCGCCCTGAGTTCGCTGAAATACTAGCAGCTCATGCTGACTATTTAGTACGCAATCCGTCAGCTATAGTAGTTATTGAAGGTCATACAGATGAGCGCGGTACGCCAGAGTATAATATTGCACTTGGCGAGCGCCGTGCGAAGTCAGTGGTCGACTACCTACAAAGCCTGGGTGTTAATAGTTCGCAAATGAATATGGTGTCTTATGGCGAAGAAAAGCCAGTTGTACGCCAAAGCAATGAGCGCGCGTGGTCACAAAATCGACGTGCGGTGTTGGTTTATTAATTAGATAACAAGCAGGAGCTGGATGTATGAGACTCAAAAGTACTGTTGCTGTACTGGCAATATCAGTCGCTTTCGGATTAACAGGGATTGTACATAGCCAAGAGTCTGTTGAAGAGCGGGTAGACCGCTTAGAGCGCGCGTTTGACGCGCGCCAAGCAGGCCAAGTGAATTTGCTGCAACAGCTTAATTTATTGCAGCGTGAGGTTGGCGAACTACGTGGTATTACCGAGAACCATGCACACCAGCTTGAGCAAATTTTAGAGCGCCAACGAGATCTTTATCAAGAAATTGAACGGCGCTTATCAGACAGCCGTGGTGGAAGTGTAAGCAATGAGGTTATTGCTAGCACTTCTGCCCCTGTAGCAACGCTGAAAACAGAGGAAACAGGCTACGATCGAGCTATTCGCTTGGTGTTAGAAGAGCGTCGCTACGATTTGGCTATTCCTGAGTTTCAAGCGTTTATAGCAAATAACCCCACATCGACTTACTTAGGTAATGCCCATTATTGGCTTGGCCAACTGTTTTATGTACAAGAAAACTTTTCAGACGCTAAAAGCCATTTCAATAAAGTTGTTAGTGATCATAAAGACTCATCAAAACGTGGCGATTGTATTTTAAAGTTAGGCATGATTGATGTGGCCGAAGGAAATAAAGCATCAGCGCGGCGATATTTTGAACAAGTGAAAAGTGAATATCCAAACACTACGGAAGCGAATATGGCAATTCGCGAATTAGAAAAACTTAGTAATTAGAACGTTAATATAAAGTTAACTGGTGCGGATATATTCTTCGTTTTGTTTAGATATTGTGCGAACGGTGTAACTAAGGCAAATAAAGCGCATTAATAGCAAGATTTAAGTTGCAAGAGTCAGCTTTTTCAGTAAACTATGCCGCCGTTGTCTAGTACTAACAAACAAGGCAATTATTTAGGAAGTGGGTCGTTAGCTCAGTCGGTAGAGCAGTTGACTTTTAATCAATTGGTCGCTGGTTCGAATCCAGCACGACCCACCATTTCTAAAGTCACCCTAGGTTGGGTCGTTAGCTCAGTCGGTAGAGCAGTTGACTTTTAATCAATTGGTCGCTGGTTCGAATCCAGCACGACCCACCAACCTCAGCATAATCGAAGTGATCCCCACGTAAATTCACGGTATAATACATATTAAGCTAGCCATGTGGCTCCTCGAAGTTAACTGGTCGGAATTTTATGGAACAAGCACTGTTTACAGATACATTTAAATTTGAATTTCCCGCTAAGCCTGCGCCTATGTCAGATGCTGAAAAGCAAGCTGCGCGTATGCGTATTAAAAAGCTTTTGAAAGAACGTAATGCAGTTCTTATCGCTCATTATTATACAGACCCAGAGATCCAGTCCTTAGCTGAGGAAACGGGTGGTAGCGTAGCCGATTCACTGCAAATGGCCCGTTTTGGTGCAGAGCATGAAGCGGAAACACTGATCATTGCTGGTGTGAAGTTTATGGGGGAAACGGCGAAAATATTAACGCCCAACAAACGCGTTCTTATGCCAACTTTAGAAGCAACGTGTTCGCTTGACTTAGGTTGCCCCCCAGAAGAATTTGCCAAGTTTTGTGATGCACACCCAGACCATACGGTGGTAGTTTATGCGAATACCTCGGCGGCAGTGAAAGCACGCGCAGACTGGGTGGTGACATCAAGTATTGCCTTAGACGTTGTAGAGCATATAGACAGTAAAGGTGAAAAAATACTGTGGGCGCCAGACATGCACCTTGGCGGCTATATTGCTAAGCAAACCGGAGCCGAAATGGTGCTTTGGAATGCAGCCTGTATTGTGCACGACGAGTTTAAAACTAGGGCATTAATGCAGTTAAAAGAGCAACACCCAGATGCTGCTGTGTTAGTACATCCAGAAGCGCCTGCGGCCATTGTTGATTTGGCTGATGCCGTTGGTTCTACATCACAATTGATTCAGGCTAGCCAAGACTTGCCGCAGCAAAAGTTTATTGTGGCAACCGATAAAGGCATTTTTTATAAAATGCAGCAGTTGTCGCCAAATAAAACCTTTATTGAAGCACCAACGGGCGGCGATGGCGCTACCTGTAGAAGTTGTGCCCATTGTCCGTGGATGGCAATGAATGGTTTGGCTGCTATTGAACAAGCGTTAACAGGCGACGGCAAAGCTCATGAAATACATGTTGATGCAGACTTAGCCGTGCAGGCCTTAAAGCCACTGAATCGCATGTTGAACTTTTCAACGGGAAAATAATTCATGACTAATGTGCTGTGGGTAGGGTTCGGCGATATTGGTCATCGTGCCTTGCCCCAGCTTTTAGAGCATGGCTATAAAGTTACCGGTGCCCGGAGAAGCCAACCTAATGGGCCCTATGGGCCGGGTTTGCAGCTTGCTATAGGGAACGCCAGCTCGAGCGATTCATGGCAGCAGTGGCTTGCTAAACGGCCTGCAAGTATTGTTCTTACACTCACTCCCTCTGCATTTACCGAAGAAGCTTATCAAGCGAGCTATTTACAACCAGTTCAAAACTTATTGTTGCTGTTAGCTGAAATACCCGACTACCAACCCTTTATTTACTTTGTTTCTAGTACCAGTGTGTACGGACATGCCAAGGGCGCTTGGGTGAACGAAACCACCGCAGCAAAACCCGATGGATTCTCTGGGCGTACTATGTTGGCCTGCGAAGCGCTATTACTGCAAAGTGGCTACCCAGGAGCGATATTACGTTGTTCAGGTATCTATGGGCCTGGACGGCTACGGTTGCTTGAATCGGTACGTTCAAAATCAGTGCAGGGTAGAAATGAATGGACCAATAGGGTTCATGCCGATGACGTAGCGCGGGCAATTGTTTTTATTTTAGAGCGTGCTAAAACAAATCCTGCAATGGAAGTTATAGTCGTAACAGATAGCTATCCAGCATTGCACCTTGAGGTTGTTAATTGGCTAGCTGCGCAATTAGGTATTATTAGTGCAGAAGCAACAGCCACCACCAAAGCAACTGCACGTGGCAGTAAACGCATATCTAATGAAAAATTGAAGTCATTTGGCTTCACTTTTACCTACCCTTCTTACAAAGATGGCTATTCAGCCCTAATCAAAACACTTTAAATTAAGATGCCCCTCTAGCCATTGTGGATATAATTTCGTACTATATTAGGTATATCTAATCTAAGTGGTATGAGTGTATATGACAGCTCGATCAGTTCGCAGCAAAACGAATCCTAATAGCGGTATTTCGTTAAATTCTGTCCACCTAGTGCTCGGTCCGTTAGCGGCAGTTATTGTTTACGGCATTGCAAAAACACTAGGCATGCCAGAGCCTGCTGCGTGGATGTTTGCGACCGTAGTGTGGGTGGGGTGGTGGTGGATCACGGAAGCATTACCGCTAGCCGTAACCTCATTGTTACCCTTTGTGCTCATACCTCTTGGCGGCATTCAAGATTATCGGGACGCTAGCTTAGCGTTAGGCGACCATATCATTATTTTGTTTATGGGCGCTTTTATGTTGGCCAAAGCCGTTGAAGCTAGCGGTGTGCATAGGCGTTTAGCTTTAAATTTAGTAGGAATTATAGGTGCGTCGAACGCCAAGCTAATGGTTTTTGCCTTTATGCTCGCCTCGGCATTCTTGTCAATGTGGATTTCTAACACTGCGGCGGTTTTAGCATTACTACCTGTGGCCTTAGCACTAGCGGAAGCCTCGGAAGAGCGGCGCTTTCAACGTGCACTTTTACTGGGTCTAGCTTATTCCGCGTCTCTTGGTGGTATTGCAACTTTAATTGGGTCACCACCAAATTTAATATTTGCGTCGGTTTATGAAAATTACACAGGAGAAAGTTTTGGCTTTACCCGTTGGATGGGTATTGGCTTACCATTGGTTATTTTAGGCTTGCCTTTGGTTGGTTGGTGGTTAACGCGGGGTATTAGCTTAAGTTCACCATTAAGCTTACCTGAACAAGACAAAATGAGCACTCACGAGGGGCGTGTGCTTGCTGTATTTGGCACCGTAGTTTTATTGTGGATATTACGTACCGAGCCATTTGGAGGTTGGACAGGGTGGTTTGAGCTGACTGGGGTTGGCGATGCGACCATTGCTTTAGCCGGGGTGGTAGCAATGTTCATCATTTCAAATGGCAAGGGAGGGCGGTTGCTAACCTGGGATCAGGCAGTGAATATTCCCTGGGGAATTTTACTGCTGTTTGCTGGAGGTATTTGTATGGCCTCGGGGGTAATGGCAAGTGGCTTGAGTGAAATTATTGGTGCTGCCTTAGCAGGATTTACCGACCTGCCATTGTGGATGTTAGTGTTTCTAATTGCTTTAAGTGTTTCGTTCTTAACAGAAGTAACTTCAAACACGGCAACGGCCACATTATTAATGCCTATTTTAGCGGCTACCGGTGGGGCTGCGGGTATGCCAATAGAACTATTAATGATTCCTGCTGTTATTGCATGTAGTTGCGCCTTTTGTTTACCCGTTGCAACACCCCCTAACTCGATTGTGTTTTCGTCAAATAAAATCACCATTCAGGAAATGGTACGTGAAGGAGTGGTATTGAACATTCTGTTAGCTGCGCTAAGCGCTATTATTGTTTTACTTTTAGTTTGAGGATTTAAATGAAACGTTTTATTTTTCCATTACTGATGTCGCTTTATATGGCCGGCCTAATGACAGGGCTAATTACTGTTATAAATACCGGTATAGAAGGAAACTTTTTTATTCGCTGGTTGATCGCATTCGTTATCGCTTGGCCCATTGCGTTTATTTTGGTGCTTGTTGGTGGCCACCGAATTCGTCAGCTTTCTGATCGATTAGCTCAATAATAGGCTAAATAGTATTCGAAGCGACGAAAAGAGAGCGCTTGTTCTTGCTTCTACGCAACGAATTACCTAACATAGCGGCCTTAAATGGATAGGTGTCCGAGTGGCTGAAGGAGCACGCCTGGAAAGCGTGTATACGGTAACCCGTATCGAGGGTTCAAATCCCTCCCTATCCGCCAAATCCCGAAAAGCTCGCCTTAATGGCGGGCTTTTTTCGTTAAGGCAGTCGAACTAGCACTGGTTAGCTCAAACTTTGCTGTCCGCTATAACATTAGTTGTAAGCTAAAGCTTAAAATAACTTATGCACTTGTAATTATAATAGATTGTCCTAAATTTAAGTTTCTTGTTTGCATGCCATGGAGCGGCGCTACCTTCAGGATGAGGGGCGAACAAGGCAATTAAGTTAGGTAAGCCAAGGTCAGCAAGGATGCTGCGTAGTCTGTCTCTGGAGAGAAACTGGCGGGTAATGTAGCTACATTACCCGCCAATTTATACCGGGATAAACAGCCGTTCATAATGCGCTTGATAATAGTTCCCATTTGCATTTATAATGCAAGTAAGAAACGAAGGGGTGCTTATGTACGTTTGTTTATGCAAAGGTGTAACAGATAACGATATTGAACGGGCCGTTGCGCAAGGCTGTCGCAGCCTGCGTGAATTAAAATCTGGTCTTGGGGTTGGCTCTCAGTGTGGGCGTTGTACTGGTCATGCTAGGGAGGTGCTAGAAGAAGCAACCCAAAACATGGCAGTAGCGGTCGTTCAACATGAAAACCCTGCCGGTGAATTCCAACCCTCACCTAACTTTGGCGCTGATATCTGTTACACTTAATAGGTGTTCACGTCTTAAGTTGGGAGTTCAATTATGAAAGGCAAACCAGAAGTGTTAAGAGCGCTTAATGTTGTTCTTACACGTAAGCTTACCGCCATAAACCAGTACTTTTTGCATGCACGCATGCACCGAAATGCTGGTTTTGAGCAGCTCAATACTGTCATTTATAAAGCCTCTATAAAGGAAATGGTTCATGCCGATAAGGTTATTGAACGAATTTTGTTGCTTGAAGGCTTACCGAACCTGCAAGAATTAGGCAAACTGTATATAGGCGAGCATGCAGCAGAAATGCTTGCTGCCGACTTGAAAGTGCAAGCTGCCGACATTCAGATCATTAAAGACGCGATGTTAATCTGTGAGCAAAGCCAAGACTTTGTTTCCCGGGAGCTACTAAACGATATTCTTGAACAGCAAGAAGAGCACTTTGATTGGCTTGAAACTCAAATGGCTATAACAAAACAGATCGGCCTAGAACGTTATTTACAAACTCAATTAACTGGAGGTGGCCATTAATGACAACAATAGTTACTGCACTGAATGAATTGCTTAAATGGGAATTAACCTCCATTGATCAATATACCCGTAATGCAGCTTTTTATGACGACTGGGGCTATACCAAGTTACACGAACGTATTGCACACGAAGCTGACGATGAGCGTGGCCATGCGCAACTACTTATCGACCGAATTATTTTTCTTGGCGGCAAGCCAAATATGAATGATCGCTACGAAGTAACCAACGAAGTAGACGTAGCCGCGATGCTAGCGAGTGATTTAACCCTTGAGCTAAACAATGCCAAAGCATTGAAAAAGAATATTGCACTTTGTGAAGCCGAGCGTGATTTTGTGTCGCGACAAATATTAGTACAAATACTGAAAGACACAGAAGAAGACCATGCTTACTGGTTACAGCAACAGTTACGCTTGATAGAAACTCTTGGATTAGAACTTTACCTGCAAGCGCAGCTTGGTTAATTTAGCAACTTAAATGTAGCAATGAGGGCTAGGCGCTTCTGCCAAGCCTTCATTTTCCCCTTACTCAAGCTGTAACAGCCACAACATCTTCGAGTGCTTCAGCCGCTTCTGGATAAATAATATCGCCTATTAAAACCACCCGCTGTAAGGTTTCTTCGAATATTGACAGTACTTGCAACTGGCGAGTAGCGTCGGTAGCAGACAACTGATTTTCTTTTACAGCATTTAATAATACTTCCCGTTGTAAGCGCCTTAATTGTTTGTATTGTTTAATTAACTGTTGTCGTGCCGCAAACGACAGCGCTTTAAGTTGGCCGCTGGCGAAAAGTAACTCGGCTATATCGCGCATCTCATCGGTTAAGGCCTCATTAATCGTATGCTCACCAAAGTCTAATAATTCTCGTAAATCTGCTCTTAGCTCCGACATTTTTTGCGTTACCATGGTTAAGTTGATAAACGCATCGGACACGCCGCTTAAATTATTTTGCCCTAACTGAGTGGCAAATTTATCAATAGTAGCCAGCAATACTTCAGTGTTTATGTATGCTTCTTCATTACCTAGGCTAAGCTGTAAACTTGTAAGTCGGCGACCTCTTAACAGTAATTGCTTGAACACTCGTTTCAACTCAGAGTGCATGGCGGTAACACCCATAGAAGGCACTTCAAGCACGGTGTCGTCAATATACCGTGCTTTTTCAGAGCTAAGCTCGGGCTGTTTAATGCGACGCTCAACAAAACGAATTAAAGGGTTTGCTACAAAAGACATTAGCACTAAGCTTAATACGTTGAATAAAGTGTGAAAGAAGGCAAGACCCATACTAATGTTGGCTCGGCCCTCACCACCGGCAAATAAGCTAATAAGCCAAGCCATAGGAACTAAAAGAATTAAAGCGATAGTGCCGGTAAATATTTTCTCGGTAACATGTATTAAAGCTAAACGCTTAGCGTTAGTGGTGGCTCCAATAGCGGCTAACAATGAAGTAGAGGTGGCCCCTAAATTAGCCCCTATAACCAGTGCAGCACCCAGCAACGGGGTGAACACCCCAGTAACAGAAGCGGTAATAATAATAGCCATAGAAGCTGAAGAAGACTGCATAAGTGCGGTTAATACTGCCCCAACTAAAACCGCTAACAATATGCCTAGAATACCAGCGGTACTTAATTGCTCAATTGGCAGCCAGGTTGCTACATCGCCAAAGGCGTCGCGCATTACCCCAAGACCAAGAAATAGAGCCCCAAAACCTGCTAACGCCATACCAACGTGCGACCAACGACCCTTATGAAAGAGTAAATTAGCAAACATGCCTAAACCAATAATAGGCAATGCAAATAGTTCAATGTTTAGGTTTAAGCCAACTAATGCAACAATCCATGCTTTCATGGTCGTACCAAGGTTACTGCCAAAAACCACCCATGCGGCCTGTCGCAGAGACAAAATACCTGCGTTAGTAAAGCCTAAGGTGGCCACTATAACCGCGCCAGACGATTGTACAATTGCAGTAATACCAAAGCCGGTGGCGGCGGCTCGAACGCGCGTTTGGGTGGTTCGTTCTAAAAAGGAATGTAGCTGTGAACCTGCTGCATTTTTAAGCCCTTCGGTAATTAACTGCATGCCCAATAACAACAAGCCAACGCCGCCAAATGCAAGCATGATGGTAGAAAAGTTCATGGTAAACGATAACGTCCTGTTTAATACTATGATCGCATTGATTATGCTCATGAAGACGCCCAAGCTGCAAGGCTTATGCAGCAAGAAAGTCAGCGGTTTAAGTGGGCAAAGCAACATGGCTTCAAGTACACTTAATTGAAGCATTATAAGGGGTATAGCATGGCTAAGAAAAAAGTACGGGTTGGTATTAATGGGTTTGGCAGAATTGGACGGTTAGCGCTTCGTGCTGGTTTTGGCAACCAAGCATTTGAAATAGTGCAAATTAACGACCCAGGCGCAGACGGCACTATGTTGGCTCATTTATTAGAATTCGACTCTACCCATGGGCATTGGGCACGGAATATTACCAGCGACCCAACTAGCATCAGCATTGACGGCCATCGTATTCGCTGCACAGCTATAAAAGCAATAAAAGACACGGATTGGTCGCATTGCGACATTGTTATTGATGCGTCGGGAAAAAACAAAACCACCAATGGGTTACAAGCATTTCTTGATCAAGGGGTGAACCACATTGTGGTAACTTCGCCAGTTAAAACCAAGGGCGTACCCAACATAGTTGTTGGGGTAAACGACGAAGACTTTGACCCAAGAGAGCACTCCATTGTCAGTGCGGCCTCGTGCACAACAAACTGTGTGGCGCCTGTGGTGAAAGTAATTCATGAGCACTTTGGCATTAAGCATGCGTCTATGACTACCATTCATGCGTTAACCAATTCACAAAATGTTCTTGATGGGCCAGGCAATGATTTGCGCCGTATGCGTGCGGGTGGCGAATCTCTTATCCCAACTACTACAGGTGCGGCAAAAGCCATAACCACTATATTTCCTGAACTTATGGGGCGAATAAATGGTCATGCGGTTCGAGTGCCAATTATTTGCCCATCACTAACCGACATGGTTTTTGAGGTTGAGCATGAAACTACCGCAGAACAAGTAAATGCAGCTTTGAAAAATGCAGCTAGCGATGAGTTAGAAGGTATTTTAGGTTATGAAGAGCGAGCATTGGTGTCGATTGATTACAAGTCAGACCCACGCTCGTCAATTATTGATGCGTTGTCGACCATGGTAGTTAATGGCACTCATGTCAAAGTTTATGCGTGGTACGACAATGAAATGGGGTATACACATCGTGTGCTAGACCTTGTGCAGCGTATCGCCACCGATGGAAAAAATAGCATAGGTTGACATGACTGAAGATTTACAAATACAACCAAAGTCCCAGTTTGAATTAAGCTCTCGGCATAGCTTTGCTTTGCCCGCTGCATGTGAACAGCTTATTGAAGTTAGTGCTATGGTACAGCTGCCACTACTAGGCTGGACAGCGAACACGCTGATTCTTGGAGAAGGTACCAATACATTATTTATTGAAAACTTTCAGGGGCGTGTATTGGTTAATAAGCTAAAGGGTGTAAGCATAACTGAAACCGAGCAGGCTTTTTTAGTGTCTGTAAAGGCTGGTGAAAACTGGCACCAGCTAGTAATTCAGCTAAACCAACAAGGCATTTATGGCTTAGAAAACCTTGCTCTTATTCCTGGCTCGGTGGGAGCAGCTCCGGTACAAAATATAGGCGCCTATGGCGTTGAGGTAGGCACCTTTATAACTGCTGTTGAAGGCTGGGATTTAATTAATAATAAGCCGGTTCGGTGGGCTAACAGCGAATGTGAGTTTGGCTACCGAATGAGTAAGTTTAAACGGCCCGAATGGCGACATATACTTATTACTTCAGTTCACTTTAGCTTTCCCAAAGCATGGCAGCCGGTACTAAGCTATAAAGAGCTAAGCGACTTACCCGCCACAGTGTCTGCTGGAGAACTTATGCAGCGGGTTATTGAAGTGCGGCAAATGAAGTTACCCGATCCTACTAAGTTATCCAACGCGGGTTCTTTCTTTAAAAATCCTACCTTGTCGAAACAACAGGCAGACAAATTACGCCAGGCACATTTACATTTGCCTTTCTATCCCCAACCCAATGGGCAGGTGAAAATTGCCGCGGGTTGGCTTATTGAACAAGCGGGCTTAAAGGGCTTTCAGCTTGGGGGGGCAGGGGTGCATACAAACCAAGCTCTAGTATTGGTAAATAACGGCAATGCCACAGGAGAAGACGTACAAGCGCTGGCTAAAACCATTCAAACAACAGTGTATGAACGTTATGGCGTGATGCTAGAGCCGGAAGTTCGGCTCATAAAAGCCCATGGCTTAGCGGAGGCCTTGTGAATTTAACCCAAACCCAACTAATTGAGCTTTTGGCCGATGGTCAATTTCATTCGGGCGAGAAACTTGGCCAGGCACTTGGCGTAACTCGCATGGCTATTCACAAGCGAATAGATGCCTTAGCAGCGTTAGGCTTGGACGTGTTTCGAGTAAACCGTAAAGGCTATCGGTTAGCCGCACCGTTGCAACTAATGCATTTAGAGAAAATAAAAAGCGCCTTAAAGCAACCCTTAACTAATGTGCATTTACACCACATTACTGGCTCTACTAACGACGATTTGCGCTTTTTGTTGGCAGAGCAAAGCCATGCTCAACCTGGCTTATGTGTGCTGGCTGAAATGCAAACTGCGGGGCGGGGCCGTCGCGGGAAACCCTGGCATTCGCCATTTGGTAGCAATGTTTATTTGTCGATGTATTGGCCCTTGTTGCAAGGCTTAAATGCAGCCATTGGTATGAGTGTGGCCCTTGGCGTTGCCTTGGCACAGTTACTTGACGCCGAAGGAGTCGCGGAGGTAAGCATAAAGTGGCCCAACGATATTTATATTGCCGAAAAAAAAGTTGCGGGAATTTTAGTCGAGTTAGAAGGTCAAGCCGACGGTGAAGGTCAGGCAATTGTAGGTGTTGGGTTAAACTTAAGTATGGCCGGCACACAGCCTGACATTGATCAGCCTTTTACCAGTGTGCAAGCGCACTTAACCGAAGCACTTGATCGTAATCGCTGGGCTGCACTGCTTATCGACGCAGTTTACCAAGCGTTAAAGCAACACGACAAAGAAGGCCTAACACCAACCGTGCGTGACTGGCCCAGCTACGACCGATATTATCAGCAACCGGTACGTATTTTACTTGGCAGCCATAGCCATGAAGGTATCGCCCAAGGCATTGACGAAATGGGGGCATTACTGGTGGAACAAGAGGGGCAGCTGAAGCGCTACTTTGGAGGTGAAGTTAGTGTCCGAAGTAAATAATCAGCCGTTGTTTCTTGAAGTAGGCAATAGTGCTTGGAAAGCGGCGCGTTTTAACCCTACGGCGCAAGCACTTGAAGCTTGTGGGCGTGGCAATACACAAGATCACTTGTATCAGTGGTTACAACAACAGCCCGAACAACAGCTGGTATTGGCAACCGTAGGTGCCGAGCAAGAGATGGTCGACTTATTGGCGAAATTAAAGCAGCAGGGCTATCAGGCGCTTCGTGCCCAAACAACTGAAATAGCAGGCTTTGAACATTGTTACACCGAGCCGTCTTGTTTAGGGGTCGACCGTTGGCTTACTTTATTGGCCTTACGTGAAAGTAAACTACCGGTTGTAGTCATTGATGCAGGCACAGCTATTACGCTGGACTTGATGGACGTGGGTGGTAAACACCTAGGTGGTTGGATAGCGCCTGGCTTACAATTGATGCAAGAAGCACTTGTTAACCGCAGTAGCCGGCTTAAAGCAAGCGAGCAGGTGCCTATGGGCCTCATAGGCGTTACCACTGAGAGTGCCATAGGGCTAGGGTGCAAAGCTGCGCTGCAAGGCTTTTGTGAACAGGCTGTTGTGGTGGCGAATGAGCAATTTGCTGGCCGCACTTTTAACCTGTACTTGTCCGGTGGTGGTGCGCGTTATATAAATAGCTCAACATTACCCAACTGCCAATTACGCCCGTTGTTGGTATTAGAGGGCCTCTACGCTTGGTGGCAAGAACAACTTTAATTTTTCTGGCTGCTGCCGATAATAAGTTGAGCTGCTAATTTTAGCCATAACGAGGTTTATCATGACATTGTTTCAACGTATTCAATTTTTCTGCAGCTATGCGTTGTGTGTAAGTGCGGGTGCACTCTTGCTTAATACGTTGGTTTATAGTGCAGCCGAGGCACGGCAGTTTAAAGTGCCAGAAGCAGTGCAGCTGTATACAGACGATGAGTTAGTACGTTTAATTCGCCAAAATTCACATTTACAGCGGGTACGCGATGTAGATAATTGTCAATTGTACCAAGACATAAAAGCCCAGGCAGAAGTGGAACGGCGCCCTGCATATCAGTTTTTATATGGCGACATGCTCGCTTATGCGGTGTGCTATGACCGCAACGTAGAGCTTGGTGTTACCTATATGCAAGAAGCAGCTATACAAGGTTTACCTGAAGCACTCGAACAGCTAGGCCGCTATTATCATCTAGGTCGGTTGGTGCAGCCAGACATGCATCGGGCTATTTTATATTTACGTGAGGCGGCCAGTTTAGGAAATTTACCGGCCCAAAAACGCTTCGCTAATATTTTATTAGCAGGCCATGGTAGTGCGTTAGACATGGAAGCGGCATACCATTATTTACATAATGCAGTAACCGCCAGTGCGCAAGAGCACCGTCAGATCCAAACTATATTGTTAGCGCTTGAAGAGAAGTTACCTGCGCGCATTGTCGAGCGCGCGCGCAAGCCATTAAACGTGTAATTACACTAAAGAATAGCTCGGTTACGATAACCGAGCTTTAAAGTCTTCGTAGCCAAATGTACGAATTAAGTCGAACTGGCCACTTTCTCGGAGAATACCAATCGAGGGATGTTCAACACCGTTAAAGAACGATGTTTTCACCATGGTGTAATGCATCATATCTTCGAAAATTAAGCGATCACCAATCTTAAGCTCTTGGCTAAAGCTATATTCTGGAAGAACGTCGCCGGCTAAACACGAGTTGCCACCAATACGGTAACTAAATGGTTTCTCTTCTGCTTGCCCTGCGGTTTCGCCAGCAAAGGTAATGGCTGGTCGGTAAGGCATTTCAAGTACGTCTGGCATGTGAGCCGTAGCCGACATATCGACAATCAAAATTTTGCCTTCGTTTTCGACAATATCAACTACTTCACAAATTAATGGGCCTGTTTGCCAAGCTACGGCTGAGCCAGGCTCAAGAATAACCTCTAGGTTATATTTTTCACGCAGGCGTTTAAGCTGAGCTATTAAATGCTCAACGTCGTAGCCAGCACGGGTCATTAAATGCCCCCCACCAAGGTTAATCCACTTTAACTGGTGTAAGTACTGCCCAAACTTAGTTTCGACAGCTTGTAGCGTTCGCTCGAGAGAAAATGAGTCGTTCTCGCACAAGTTGTGTACATGAAAACCCTCTATGTCGCTTAAGTCGGCGCCTTCAAGATCAGCCGCACGAATACCAAGCCGTGAACCCGGTGCAGAAGGGTCGTAAAGGGCAGTGTCTGCTTCGGGTTGTTCAGGGTTAATTCGTAAGCCCATAGAAACACCAGCGGCTTTGGTTTGTTCTTTGTAACGTTCAAATTGGCCAAGGCTATTAAATGAAATATGTTGGCAAAGCTCTAACAAACGCGGCATTTCATTCGGTTTGTAAGCCGGAGAATAGGCATGAATTTCGCCACCGAAGGTATCGGCGGCGAGTTCAGCTTCCCACACGGAGCTTGCCGTACAGCCCACCAAGTATTGTTTTACTAATGGAAAACTACTCCACATAGAAAAACCTTTGAGTGCAAGAATAATGTCGGCGCCGCTTTCACTTTGCACGCGTTTCATTAACTCAAGGTTACGACGCAATTTTGCTTCGTCTAATACATAACAAGGCGAAGGGATGCTCGCAGACAAAAATGGACTACTTACACTCATTGATTACTCCTAAATACAACACGAGGGCTGCTTAACAAAACGCTTATCTAGTAAATGGTGATTCGATATTTTCAACCACTTGCCAAGGTAAGCCGTACATGTTTAGGCACTCCATCATTGGGTCTGGATCAAATTGCTCCATATTCCAAACGCCAGGCTTCATCCAAATGCCCTCTAGCATTAGCATGGAACCAATCATAGCGGGTACGCCAGTGGTGTAAGATACAGCCTGTGCACCTACTTCTTCATAGCAAACAGCGTGGTCGCAGTTGTTATAAATAAAGATGGTTTTTTCTTTGCCGTCTTTTACGCCAGTAATATAGGTGCCAATACAGGTTTTACCTTCATAACCTTCAGCTAGCGAACCAGGGTTTGGCAACACTGCTTTCAAAAACTCTAGCGGTGCAATTTGTTGGCCATTGAAGTCTATTGGCTCAATAGACGTCATGCCAATGCCTTCCAACACCCGCAGATGGTTTAAGTAAGCATCGCCAAAGGTCATCCAGAAACGGGCCCGCTTAAGGGTAGGGAAGTGCTTTACCAACGACTCAAGTTCTTCGTGATAGAGCAGGTAAGAAGCACGCACACCTACGCCCGGATAATCTAAGTCTTTACGGACACTAATGGGGTCGGTTTCATGCCATTCGCCATCTTCCCAATACTTGCCGCGTTGGGTAATTTCACGAATATTAATTTCTGGGTTGAAGTTAGTGGCAAACGCTTGGCCGTGGTCGCCGCCATTACAGTCAACAATATCTAAATAATGTATTTCGTCGAAATAGTGTTTGGCCGCATAAGCGGTGTAAACGTTGGTTACACCTGGGTCGAAGCCAGAGCCTAGTAGCGCCATTAAACCTGCTTCTTTAAAGCGATCGTGGTAAGCCCACTGCCAGCTATATTGGAATTTAGCTTCGTCTTTCGGCTCGTAGTTCGCGGTGTCTAAGTAATGCACCCCAGTTTCTAGACAAGCGTCCATAATAGTTAGATCTTGGTATGGCAAAGCCACGTTAATAACTAGTGCAGGTTTTACTTTATTAATGAGCTCAACAAGTTCAGGTACGTTGTCGGCGTCCACTTTATATACGCCAACCACACGATCTTTACCGGCTTCTTCTTGTAGCGTTTCGCATTTAGAAAGCGTACGTGAAGCCAAGTGAATTTCACTAAAGAATTCTGGCAGCATAGCGCATTTTTTTACTACCACAGAGCTTACGCCACCTGCACCAATAATAAGAACTCGAGACATAATCATTACCCTTCCATTACCTTTCCAACAGTGGGTGAAATACCTAAAGCACCCTAACAGCAAGCACTCTAGAATAGATGCGCGATTTTGCCTATCGTCGCTTCGAATTGCAATACGTTCGTTACTACTTGGGTTGCCCCGGCGCATTTAAATATTTAGCTAAAAATGCCCAGTCATCGGCAATTTGTTCTATACGCATCCAAATAGGGGTGCCAGCACCATGACCTGCGCGAGTTTCAACTCGAAGTAACACTGGGTTGTCACAACCTTGGTCGCGTTCCAACACAGCGGCAAACTTATAGCTATGCCATGGTACCACGCGGTCGTCATGGTCGCCGGTAGTTATTAGCGTAGCCGGATAGCAAGCGCCAGCTTTGGTGTTATGTACGGGTGAATAAGCATATAGTGCATTAAATTCTGCTTCGTTTTCACTTAAACCAAAGTCACTGCTCCATGCTCGGGCGTTGGCGCTGGGTAAGTGGTAGCGCAGCATGTCGAGCACACCAACGGCAGGCAACGCTGCAGCAAATAGCTCTGGGCGCTGGGTTATTACCGCCCCCACTAATAAACCGCCGTTACTGCCGCCTTGAATTCCTAAGTGTTCAGGCGAAGTGATTTTTTCGTGAATAAGCCATTCGGCAGCGGCAATAAAGTCATCGAATACATTTTGCTTATTAACCCCAGTACCGGCTCGGTGCCAAGCAGCGCCGTATTCACCACCACCGCGTAGGTTTGGAATGGCTAGCACGCCGCCCAATTCTAGCCAGGCAATACGGCTAGAACTAAAGCTAGGAGTAAGTGAAATATTGAATCCGCCGTAGCCATAAAGTAGCACAGGAGCTTTGCCGTTGCGCTCGAGCCCTTTTTTATGCACTAAAAACATAGGAATTTTAGTGCCGTCTTTACTGCTATAAAAAACTTGCTCGGTTACGTATTGGCTAAGGTCGGCGGCAATTTTGCTACGGGACAGCTCGGTTATTTGGTTATGCCGAATATCATAGCGGTAAATAGTATTTGGCTCGGTAAAGCTGGTCATTGAAAAGAAGGTTTCTAAGTGTTCAGCGTTACCGCTAAAACCACTAACAGTGCCAATACTATTTAAATTCAACTCTTGTTGAAAGCGGCCAAAGGCGTCGTGCACACGCACCACGGAACGGGCATCGCGTAAGTAGGTAGCAAAAAACTTGCCGCCTACGTAGCTCACGTCCGTTAAGGTTTCTTCACGAGGGGCAATAATTTCTTGCCAGTGCTCAGGCTGTGGCTTGTTGTAGTCAATGGCAATAACCCGACCTGTTTCAGCGCCGTCGTTGGTCATAAAGAAAAACAAGTTACCGTCGGTGTCAATAAAGTCGTTACGAGAAGTCCAGTCATTGAAAAGTTTTAACCAAGGGCCGCTGCTGTTGCGCTCTTTAACGTGTATAGCGTTGGCAAAAAAACCTTCGCTAATACTGGCCACAATGAAGCGACCGTCGCGGCTAACTTGAGCATAAGGGTTGTGGCTGCGGTTAGCTTTTATTTCATAAATTAACTGGTCTTGGCTTTGCTTATTGCCGAGCAAATGAAAATAAATAGCAACCGGCTCTTGATCATTTCCTTGGCCTGCAGCATTAGCCGGGTAGCGGCTGTAATAGAAACCACTTTCATCGGGTAGCCAGCTAATATTGGTAAACTTGGTAAATTCAATAGCATCGGCTAAGTCTTCACCCGTAGCAATATGCCGTACTTTAAATGAAGTCCAGTCGCTGCCACCGTCGGAAATGCCGTAAGCAACGTAGTTACCTTGTGGGCTAACATAGGTGCGCGCCAAAGAGACGGTACCGTCAGCACTAAAAGTATTTGGGTCTATCAGTATTTCGCCAGTTAGTTTTGGGTTGTCGGTAACATATAAAACCGACTGGTTTTGTAAACCATCGTTACGATAATAAAAGTAACGTTCGCCTTGGCGAAATGGTGTGCTTAACCGTTCGTAATTCCACAAGGCGGTTAAACGCGCTTTAATAGTATCACGCAGTGGTAAAGCCTCTAAGAAGGGTTTGGCAAATTCGTTTTGGTTAACAACCCATTGCTGTACTTCGGGGCTGCTTATTTGTTCTAACCAGCGGTAAGGGTCGGGTACTTGCGTGCCAAAGTAGTTATCGGTTTGTGTTACGGTGTGAGTTGGCGAATACGCAGTCGCAAGCGTAGGCTCATCTATAACAGCTGGCGCCTGAGCACAGCTAGAGAGTATAAATAAGCTAGAAAAAATCCCTAAGGTGGTTGTTTTTTTGGACATCGCAATAAGTGCTCGCCTGGTGGAAGACAACTATAAAAGATGCTGAAACTATACCGCTTGATGCAGCTCTGCACAAACATTACGGAAGTACTGCAGGGCTTCTTTCTTTCCAGCCATACCCATAGTTTTAGCTAACGCAGTAAAATTACCCGGGCCATGTGCGGCTTGTTGTAATAAATGAAGTGACGGGTGGGCCGATAAGTTAGACCAATTTAAGTCTAGCGCTAGGGCAAGCCAAGGCTGGTAGTCTAAAAAGTTTAATTGGCCTTTTGCAAAGGCTTGACCTAGCAGCTGCCAGCGTTGCTCGAGCATGGTTAAGCTGTGCTCATACTGGTTGCTAGCCGCAATTATATTAGTTGCTATAGCGGCAGCTATCTGGCCGTTTAAGCTGCGGTATTTTAGCTCGGTGATTAAAAATGCACTAAGTTTATTAAGCAGTTTAGCGCTAACTTGGTTTAATGCACGGGCATAGATAGCAGAAGGAAGTCGGCTAGCGGGATCAGGTTTATGGCCAATGCGAATAGGCAGCCAATAGTTTTTTTGCCAAAAGCGAAGTAGCTCTTCGTTGATGCCAAAGCTAGTGCCTAAGGCGTCATAGCTCTGTTGTTGTGCCCATTGATAAATATGTTTAAGCAAAGCTGAACCTAAACCTTGGCTTTGGTAGGCTGGCGCCACGGTAATACGTACTATGCGTACATGGCGCATGGCGGCTAAAGCTGGTTCCTTGCCATAATAAGCATAGGCTTGGGGCAGCAAGTTACCTGCTGGCCGTCGCTGTCCTTTACCAACCTGTGCAATTAAGGTCGGCGCTAAAGGGCCTTCTATGCTTAACCATACGGTGCTTAATACGGTGTGTTCACCGCTACTGCGCTGCCATTGCACAACAAGCTGTTGGCTTGGCTCGTCAAGTAAACGTTGAATGTCGTTGGGGCTAGTTTGGTAATGGGCTTCAACCAGTAAACGGAAAATAGTAAAGCGTTCGGCAGGGCTGTAATCACGGCAGTGGCGGTGATCATACTGGGGCTTTGCCGCAATGGCGGGGAAGGGCTCAGTATGTTTGCAAGGTGCAGTAATAGACACGCTCACAGCATCGTTAGGGTAAAGGCCAAAGGCTAGGCTGTTGGCCTGTTCAAGTGGGTCATTAGCCGCCCAACGCATGGGTTGCTGTAACTCATAGGTATGAACGGAGCTGAACGCTTGCTGGAGCTCTTTCACAAAGCGCACAATGAAGCCCCGACCAGCATATTCATAACCTTCAGTAGTGGTAGCTAATACCAAGCTGCCAGGAAAGCATAGGGCGGCATTTTGTGCTGCTATGGGTAAAGTGGCAGCCTCATCTATAATCAGCAAGTCGTGCGGATTAAATTTTTGTTCGGCGAGTTGGTCAGGTGGAATAAAGGTTATGTTGTCGGTTGCCTTTAAATAAACAGCGGCTTGCTGCTTTGATGGGGCGCAAATAAAGCGTCGGTTAAAGTTATGAGCTTTGCTTACCCAATGGCCCAGCGTAACGGTTTTTCCTCGGCCCCGAGGCGCATATAATATAAAGGCTTGGTGCCCGTTTAACAGTGCTAGCGAAGTTAATACCTGTTGTTGCTCGGTAGTGGCAGCAAACCTTGCGGTATGCAATGCCACTGACCAGCTATTAAGCAAGTGGGTTAGCTCTTGGTCTTGTCGGCAGTGATAATAGTTTTTGTCGCCTAGCGCACTTAGCCAATGCTGTAGGGAAGGGCGCTGCATGGCTTGTTCGTCAACGCAAATAAGCAGCACACCTTGGCCAACTAAAGTACCCGTTAACCCCACCAGCGCATTACAACTCCAGTTATTACGGGCATCGTAAAATAAAATGCTTTGTTCTGACCCCAAGTAATTACGGAAGTTACCGGCTTGGTGGCCGTGAAGTGCGTTTAGTTGTTTAAGCTGTTGTTTTATGAGATTGGTTTCAGCAGTGTTTTCAGGGTACCAAAACACCACAGCCCGGTGATTCCGGGCTGTGTGTAGTTGATAAAAGCAGTAAAGGTCGCTGACCATACCTAGTTAGTTGTTCCTTAAAACAGTGGCATGCCAAAGTAAATATCAAGCACCGTATTTATAAATACAACGGCTAGAATAACTGGAATAAAGGTTCTTAATGAAAAGTTCATATACTTCTGTAAAAAACTACCTGCGAAACGACTATTACCTTCGCCTAAGCTGGCGTTAAATTTATCTTGTTTCCAGTGCCACACCACAAACAAACAAATAAGCAGGCCGTTAAAAGGCAGTACGGTTTGATAAAATACGTCTTCAATCACATCAAAAAACGATTTACTTTTGCCACCATAACCAACAAAGTCGGTAAACATATCAACCATGCCGAACGAGGCCGTAGCTATTAGCGTTAAGGTACCCATGGTAAGAGCGAGCGTGCCAAGCGCTTTTTTACGGCTCATATTGTATTTTCTTACTAAAGTAGCAGTAGGCACTTCTATAATAGAAACCAATGAAGTAATAGCTGCAAAAAACACTAATAAGAAAAACAACGAAGCCACAGCGCTGGCACCGAAATAACCAATGCTGGTTTGTAGTTCCATAAATATTTTCGGTAGGAAGGTAAATATCATTGCTACCGACGAGTCGCTTAAATCGCCTGGGTTAGTATTTGGCTCTAAGGCAAATATGGCAGGTAAAATCATTAAGCCAGCAGTAAAGGCAACCAAAGAGTCGGCTATGGCAACAAGTTTAGCAGAGCCAATAAGGTCGTTGTGTTTGCGTAAATAACTACCATAGGTAATTAAAATACCCATACCTAATGAAAGTGAGAAAAATGCTTGTGACAGTGCTCCGCTAATAACAGTACCGTTAATGGCAGAGAAGTCGGGTACTAAATAAAACTTAACCCCAGCAAAGGCGTTGTCGAGAGTTAGTACAAACACCACCATAATCAGTAGCATGACAAAAAGTGCAGGCATCATAATGCGGGCAGCGAGTTCGATACCGTTGCGCACGCCCATCACTAATATGGCATAAACTAAGGCGGCAACTGCAATAAGGTAAACAAACACCGAGTTACCATTAATAAACTTACCGAAGTACTCCGGATCGGCAATAACGTCGAGACCACCCGTTAGGGCATGCACCAAGTAGCCTAAAATCCACACGGTTACTACCATGTAGAACACGCCAATCATAAAGGGCGTGATAACCGCTAACCAACCGGCAAAACGCCATTTGCTCGACGCTCCAGCAATACTAATGTAAGCCCCTTGAGGGTCGGATTGGGTGCGTCGGCCCAAGCCCATTTCCGCTAACATAATTGGAATACAAAGGAACACCACGAACAATGCATAAATAACTAAAAATGCACCGCCACCGTTTTTGGTAGCAGCTACCGGAAAGCCGACCATATTGCCAATACCAACGGCCGAGCCCGCAGCTGCTAATATAAAACCAATACGGGAGCTAAAGTGTTCGCGATTTTCACTCATAATATGCCTGTTTTTGTTGTTTTTAAGAGAATGTTAGTCATGGTTTATAGCAGGTTTGCTAGCGAAGGCGCAAACCCGACCACTGCTTAAACGTTCTTTGGTGGTTTTTCCGAGACATAAATAATAATTTCACCACGAATAGCTACGGTGCCGTCGGTGCGTTGTGCTTCAACTTGAATAGGCACATCGCCAACTTGCCAGGCGTTGGCGCTCACGGTTGCAATAACCCGAATGTCGCTACTAGCTTTTGCTGTATATTCCACATTCATAGCTTTGGGAATCCAGCGTAAGTGCGCGGGTATTGAGGCTTCAGCCACGGCGCCCATGGCCATTTCTAAGCCATTACATAAAGCAATAGCGTGCACGGTGCCAATATGGTTTTGCACTGCTTTACGTTTTTTAAACGTAAGTTCGCAACGACTCGCTTCAAGTAAGGTTATGCGCGGCTTAATGGTTCTAAAGTAAGGTGCCTTACGTGCAAAAAACAAAGAGAACAATTGCTCACCAAAAGGCAGTTTGAGCATTTTATGATAAATCTTCAATAGGTAGTTTTCTGTTTGCTGCACGGGCATAGGGTGTCTCTATGTGGTTAGAAGGGCTTTTTAACTATTCGGCTTAGGATACTGGTATAATTGTAAAAATCCTAGAGTTAAGCCTAGGTATACAGCAACAGGCGTTTAGCCTGCAATTTAACCTTAAGGAATGATGATGAGTGGATTGCCAGCTTGCCCTTCTTGCGGCTCTGAATATACTTATGAAGACGGCCTAATGTTGGTTTGTCCAGAGTGTGCCAACGAATGGAACCCTGCTGCCGATGCGGAAGCCGCTGCGGCAAATGAAAAGGTTGTTACAGACGCGCATGGTCAACCCTTGGCCGACGGCGATACAGTAACCGTGATCAAAGACCTGAAAGTGAAGGGCTCTTCACTTGTGGTAAAAGTAGGAACCAAAGCGAAAGACATTCGGCTAGTCGATGGCGACCATGACATTGACTGCAAAGTTGACGGTATTGGCCCCATGAAGCTTAAGTCTGAGTTTGTGAAAAAAGCTTAATGGCTACCAAGCCGGCTACTATTAACTTCCGTGCCGGCTGTTTTCGTTTTCTAACGACTTTAGAAATCCAGAACTTCTTATCAGCGTAGGTTGAGCTTCAAGCTTGCCAGCTAAATTACGAGCTCGCGCTGCTTTTGAATGTTTTTCTTGTCGTTCCAAAGTATTCGCAAGCTGGGCTAATAATAAGCCGGTTCGGCGGCTATCATTTAACCACACTCGAATATACAACGCGCGCCGTATGGCGTCTTCGGCTTCAGCAAAGTCATCTTGTAGCGTGTATGTGTGTGCTAACTCCGCTAGCGCCGCGGCAGTGCCAGGTCGGTATGCGGCTTGTTGATAAATAGATAAGGCTTGCTCTTGTTTGGCTTTGGCTTCAGCTAACTGAGTGGCTAGTAAATATGCAGCTTCAACCCTTAATGTTCGAGCTTGATACAAAGGGTGATTTAGCTTGAGCTGGCGTAGCGCTGCTAACCACTGCTGGCTTGTAGGCTCAGTTTCCAATTCTAGCTCTGCGCGTAAAACCAAAGCATTAAATGTTAGTGCTGTTTGGGTTGGCGGAATGTCGGCTATCAGTTCATTCGCATATTTAAGCGCGTGGGGTACATTACCTCGTTCATACTGAATGCGTGCAAGTAACAGCTTAGCGCGTAAATATTGGTTAGGTTGTGCAGTGGCATTTGCTAAATCTTTAGCCGTATGGGCTGTGGTATAAGCCAGATCTTGTTGGCCAATCAGGTCTGCTGTTTCAGCTAGGTTAAGCAGTGCAAGCAATAGTTTGGTTTGATTATCTATACTGCGGAAGTGGTTTGCGGCTTCTTTAAACAAAAACAAGGCTTCAGGATAACGGCCCTGCTGATGCGATTCGACCCCTTGCTCAAGTAACATAAAACTTTGTTCCGCAGCATAAGGTTGTGCTGGCGGGGCGCTGCGACAAGCAGTTAGCGTTAATAGCAGTAGGAAAACATATACACCTTGGCGCAGTAGGTTAGTCATGGGGCACTAACTCCACTTGTTGCTCAGCGGTGTTTTTACCACTAGACAAAATCCAACTCTGGCTCATTCGGTTTAGCAACCTATTTGCTTGTTCCGTGAGTATATTTACCCGCGTCATTAGTTCGGGTAGTTGTTGTACATCGGGCTCTAGTGACGTCAGAGTACTATTTACCTTACTAAGCATAATAACTGTTTCGTGAAACAGCTCAGATATATGCGGCGCAGCATTGCCTAGTTCTGTAACCGTGGGTTGTAAGCCAGTAATCACAGGGCCAAGATCTTGCATACGTAGCTCAGCAGTAGCAATTGCCGATTCTAAATTAGTTAAGGTTTGGTGCATATTAAGGGCGAATGCTTGATCATGAATGAGCATGCCTAAGGTGCCTTCGCCGTTATTTATGGCAGAGGTTAAATTGTGTAAGTCGTGGGTAATACCATTCACATTGGTAACAAGCTGAGATATTTCATTTGGGTTTATTGCCGCTACAATGGCTGAAAAGTCTGCAATAGACTGTTCAATATTTGCTAATACGGGTGTTAGCTGAGCCATTAAGTCATCTATTGAAAGTGGCTCGTCGACAATAAGTACGGTACCACTTTCAAGTTCGGGGTAATCGGGGTTGCCAGCGGTAAACTCTATACTGCTGCGGCCTAATAACGACAAGCGAATATTCGGCTTTGAGTCGGTCCGTAGCATGCTGGCATAAGAGCTAAAAACCTTAACCCGAATGCTCACCATGTGCTTGGGGGTAATTTCGATTCGATCAACGCGGCCCACTTGAATGCCTGAAATACGTACTGGGGTATCAAGGGCAATATCTTCCGCATTCTTTACGTGTAACTCCACATGAATATAGTCTTCAAACAGGTGAAGGTTACTGGCATTAATGGTAAATAAACTAAATAAAATAGCCAAAGCTGCAATTACAAATACGCCAACTAGCTTTTCCTGTGCAGAATAGCTCATGCGATGAATATAATGTGGCTTTTTAGTGTGTTTATCTGTCATGAGTTCCTTTACGACGATTCTGAGTATTGACGTAAATAGTGTCGAACTTCCTCTACCTCACTATGGCACATGGTTGGCCAAGAGGAAAATTCAAATATTTCTTGGTGGCCAATAAAATATATTTTTGTTGCGTACTTCCGCACAAAACTAATATTACTGGTGGTCATAATTATAGTGCCATTTTTCACCCACTGATAAAAAAAATCATTTAACTTGGAATAGTCATGGGGGTCGAGTGAATACCAAGGGTCATCGAGCAGCAGCACAGTTGGGTCGAGCATAATAGCGCGAGCAATGGCGAGCTGAACCTTATCAATAGGTTCCATAAAGGCTGGTAAGTCAAGGTTGTTCCCCGAATATTCAAGCTCGGTGAAAATAGCCAGGGCTTTTTTAATGGCTGCATGGCGTTCCAGAGTGCCGTGATAAAGCGCAGGAAAAATCACATTGTTTAGGCCGTTAAGTACCGACAATAAGGGTGCGTCACGTGAAATGTAAGCCAGCTTAGTTCGAATCGAGCTCCATGCCTTAGCCGGTATTTCTTCAACAGGCTGTTGAAATATTTCAAGGGTTCCGCTTTCAATAGGGTGAATGCCAGCCAAAGTACGAATGTATTGGTCTAATACTTTTCTGTCGATACCCATAAAACAAATGATTTCGCCTTTAGCTGTTTGTAACGACAAACCAGATTGAATGTTATTATTGCTTTGCACAGGAACAAGTTGCTTTGCAACTATAGCAGCAGGGCTGTGAGTATTAGGTGCTAAATTCATATTCATAATAATGACGGCTGCATAAATACAATAAACAAAGCGTTCAATACAAATACAATAGTGAGGCTATTTACAATAGCTTGCTGAGTTTGTTGTGGTAATTCGGTGCGCGACTGACTAACCCGTAGTGCGTGAAAGCATGCGGTAGAGCCAATAATTACGCCAAACAATAGGTTTTTAACTAAAAATAATAGTAAGTCGTATGGATGTAGCGAGAAAGCTACTTCAGGCAAGTAGCTTAAATACCCAGCATTTTGCGTATAAGCCAAAACCACAATACCACTTGCTAAGGCTACAACGGCAAAGAAAATTGCAAGCACTGCTTGGGCTAAGCCAGTACCTAAAACCCGTGGTGTAATCAGGAAATGGTTGAGGTTAATACCTAGCATCTCTAACCCTTCTAACTCGCGGTTTAATTTCATATTGCCAATATCAACGGTTATCGCAGAGCCACTACGGCCAATAAGAAGAATAGCCGTTAGTAAAGTACTAAGCTCAAAAATAACCACCCGTATCAGAATGTCGATAACTTCAGCGCGGTCGCCAATAAGCTGAATGGTCAATATTATTTGTGTGGTAATAGCCAAGCCGGAAGCCAAAGCCAATAAAAAAATAACGGGTAAGGCGTCGACTCCGGAAAATATAAGTTGGCCAAGCAAGGTGCGGTAAGAAGCTTGGTTTAATCGTATTTGACCCTGCTGCCTTGGGTTTAAAGCCCGCAAAGTGAAGAGTAGCAGCTCGAATAAATATTTCGGCGGCCGTAGTGTTTGTCGCCCAATCAGTCCTGGAGCGTTTAAAATACGTTGTAGCATAGGCGCAGTCAGCTAATATCCATTACATGAAATTGTTATAATTATGCTATGAATCTAGCAAGGCTAACCTGTAAATACAATTTGAATAAGCCGACCAGGGGGTGGTCGGCTTTATGCGCGAGTGAGGCTTTAAAGTTTAGGCAAGGCGGCTTTTCTAATACAGCATGCTATATAATTTACGGCGGTACTGTGCAACTAAGGGGTCGCCACTGGGTAAGTTATTTAACATATCCAGTGTTTGCTTGCGTGCATCGCCGTAATTTAAGTCTGCCTGTAAAATCTTAAACATTAGCTCTAAGGCTTCCTGATGGCGTTTCACCACATGATATTGCACAGCTAATTGTTGCATTAAAGCAAAGTCGTTGGGTGCTTTGGCTAAAGCTTCTTCTAATGCTCTCACTTCGGGGCTGTCGGCTGCGCTTTCAGCTAATTGAATGGTGGCTAATATTTGCTGGTAGTAAGGGCTACCCTGTTCAGCCATAGTTAGAGGTTGCAGTAATTCTTTCGCTTGTTCTGTATGGCCAATACGTGCTGCCGCGTCGGCTAGAACCATGCGTGCTTCATTGTTTTCTGGCGCAAGATCAAGTGCGGTTTTAGCGGCCGTATAGGCTGCCTCATAGTCTTCAGCTGTTAATGCGTGCTGGGCAGCTTGCAACGCTTCATCACCGGGCTGTGGCAAATGTTTACTTAACATGTCGCGAATAGCTTGTTCTGTTTGTGCACCGGCCATGCCGTCCACGGGTTGGCCGTCTTTAAACACCATCAGTGTAGGTACGCTACGAATTTGAAATTGGGCAGCTAGTTCTTGTTCGGTTTCACAGTCTACTTTGGCTAAAACTAATGTGTCTGGGTAATCGGCAGCAATGCGCTCTAAAATAGGTAATAGTTGTTTGCATGGCTCGCACCATTCGGCCCAGAAATCAATCAGAATGGTTTTTGTAGTAGATTGCTCGAGTAGTACCTCACGAACATTTGCAGCAGTTAGATCAACAATATTGGTGGCGTACACAGAAACCTCTCTTGGCTAATATTTTAACTATCAATACTGTAAGAATGGGGGCAAAGCGCTATTTTTCAAGCGCTAAGTTAGGTTTCAGGGTTAAATTAGCCCAGCAACTTTTTTAGTAACTTGGTTTTAAAGTTAGTAAAGGGTGGGTAACGAACGTCGAGGTCGAGCTTAAACGAACGGGTTACCACTGGCTTTAAATGGCTAAAGGTGTCAAAGCCCCACTTGCCGTGGTAGCGGCCCATACCACTTGGCCCTACGCCGCCAAAGGGCAAAGCAGGGTTAAGCATAAATACAATGGTGTCGTTAATGCATAAGGAACCACATTGAATAAATTGTTCGGCTTGTTGTTGCTCGGTTATATCTTGGCTAAATAAATAGCAGGCTAAAGGGTGAGGCCGACTGCGTACAAAAGCAAAAGCTGATGGCAAATCGGGCGCTACTACAATAGGTAAAATAGGGCCGAAAATTTCCTCGGTCATTAGTTTGCTGTCGGGCGGGCAGTGGCTAACAATAGTAGGTGCAAAGTAACGGGTTTCACGATCATAGTCACCACCGTAAATGGTCGCACCCGTCAACGACTCGGGCTCTATTAACTGTGCCAACCGCTCAACATGGCGGGTGGCAACTATGCGGCCATAGTCGTTACTATTTTCCGGGTCGTCGCCATAAAACTGCCGAATCGCTTCTTGCAATGCGGCAACTAAAGGCTCGTGAACCTGCTCTTCAACCAATATGTAGTCGGGAGCAATACAGGTTTGCCCAGCATTAATAAACTTCCCCCACACAATACGGCGAGCAGTAGCTTTCAGGTCCGTATAGCGGCTTACAATAACAGGGCTTTTACCACCAAGCTCTAGGCTAACAGGGGTTAAATGCTCAGCGGCTGCGCGCATTACTATTTTACCAACTTTGCCACCACCCGTATAAAAAATATGGTTAAAAGGCAGTGCAAGCAGTTCGCTGGCGACACTGGCGTCGCCTTCAATAAGTTGAATACAGTCGTTGTCTACATATTGGGGTAGTAATTTGGCTAAAACGGCTGCTGTTGCAGGTGACACTTCGGAAGGCTTCAGGTATACACAGTTTCCCGCCGCAATAGCCGCTATGGCTGGTCCTAGGGTAAGTTGTAGTGGGTAGTTCCAAGCCCCCATAACCAGCACTACACCTAACGGGCTTGGCGTTAATTTAGACCGGGCGGGCTGCATGGCTAGCGGGCTTCTTACTCGCCGCGGCTTCGCCCATTTGGTTAGGTTTTTAATGTTGTGATGAATATCGTTGAGCAGAAAACCAATTTCAGTTACCCAAGCTTCCGTTGCCGACTTACCTAAGTCGTCTGCTAAGGCGGCAGCAAATTTACCTTCGTGCTCACGTAACATAAGCGCGAGTTGCTCAAGCTGATGTCGTCGCCATTGTAGTGGCATAGTTTTATGGCTTAAAAAGCTAAGGAAAAGTCGCTCATGGGTTTGCTGAACTTGCGTTGCTGGGGTATTCATATTTTCCTCACCGCGATACGGAACATTGCCAAACCGATTATTTGTCTATGTAATCTATACGAGAATAGCCTTAAGGGCTAGAACCCCATGTGGCTTCAATAGTAATAATTGCCAGTTGCTTACTTGCCCTGCTAGTAGCAAAACTATACAGTGCTAATAACAGGTTAGACCAGATTTAGCATGACCTATGCTAGCAAGCTAATCGACCGTTCAAACGAAAAGAGACCAGCTATGACAACGCATTATAATAAAATGTTAGAGCCACTAGACTTAGGCTTTACCACACTAAAAAACAGGGTGCTGATGGGTTCTATGCATACGGGCCTAGAAGAAGCGAAAGGTGGCTTCGACAAACTAGCCGAGTTTTACGCTCAGCGCGCTCGGGGCGGTGTTGGCCTTATTGTAACCGGTGGCATAAGCCCTAATTTTCGCGGGCGGCTGGCGCCTTTTGCTAGTCAGCTAAGTAATCGCTTGCAAGTGGGGAAGCATAAAAAAGTAACGCGGGCGGTGCACGCTGCTGGCGGCAAAATATGCATGCAAATATTACATTCAGGGCGCTATGGTTATCACCCTTTTAGTTTAGCGCCTAGCGCCATTAAAGCACCGATCACACCTTTTAAACCCAGCGCTATGAGTGTTGGGCAAATTCAAAAAACCATTCAACATTATGCCCGAGCAGCCAAGTTAGCACAGCAAGCAGGGTACGACGGCGTTGAAATTATGGGTTCGGAAGGTTACCTCATTAACCAATTTATTTGCCGCCGCACCAACAAGCGCGACGACGACTGGGGCGGCAGTTTTGAAAACCGTAGCCGTTTACCTAAAGAAATAATGCAGGCGGTACGGGCAGCGGTTGGCAAAGAGTTTATTATTATTTATCGGCTGTCGATGCTTGATTTGGTAGAAGACGGTAATACTTTGGAAGAAGTTATAGAGCTGGGTAAGGCCGTTGAACAACTAGGTGCCAACATTATTAACACCGGTATTGGTTGGCATGAAGCGCGGGTGCCTACCATCGTAACTTCAGTTCCCCGTGGTGCTTTTCGTTGGATTACGGCACGTTTGAAGCAAGAGCTTAACGTACCCATTGTAGCCACTAACCGTATTAACACCCCCGAAGTTGCGGAAGAAATATTAGCTAAAGGCGAAGCCGATATGGTGTCTATGGCGCGGCCGTTTCTTGCTGATCCCGACTTTGTGGTAAAGGCAGCAGCCGGTCAAGCCGACCGTATTAACACCTGCATTGCTTGTAACCAAGCTTGCCTAGACCATGTGTTTGAGAACAAGCGAGCAACCTGTTTAGTAAACCCATTAGCAGCTTATGAAACAGAAATAGTAATGACCCCAACAACACAGGTGAAGAAAGTAGCTGTGGTTGGTGCGGGCCCAGCCGGCTTGTCGGCGGCTTGCTTTGCTGCTGAACGTGGCCATGAAGTGCATTTGTTCGACAAAGCTAGCGAAATTGGTGGGCAATTTAACTACGCCAAACAAGTGCCAGGTAAAGAAGAGTTTTATGAAACCATTCGTTATTACCAAAACCGCATTATTGACACCGGCGTACACTTGCATTTAAACACCAAGCAAAGTGTTGAATCGTTACAAGCCGGAAAATTCGATGAAGTAATTATTGCCACGGGTGTTGTACCACGAGCCCTAGACATTGAAGGTGCCGACTTACCCCATGTGTATGGCTACCTTGAGGTATTGCGCGATCATAAACCGGTAGGTAATAAAGTGGCGGTTATAGGCGCAGGTGGAATTGGTTTTGATATAGCTGAATATTTAACCACCAACGAGTCGCCAACTTTAAATGTTAACCAGTGGCACGAAATTTGGGGTATTGATCAAGAATACAAAGAGCGCGGAGCATTGGTTGCAAACCCAGTAGGGCATGCCATTGCCGATCCTAGCCCCCGCCAAGTGGTACTTATGCAACGCAAAGAAACCAAAGTGGGCGCCGGCTTAGGTAAAACATCGGGTTGGGTACACCGAAATACATTACGGGCTAAAGGGGTAACAATGCTTGCTGGTGTTACTTATGAACGTATTGTACCTGAAGGTATCGAGGTATCTATTAATGGTGAGCAACAGTTAATTAAAGCAGACACCATAGTGGTGTGTGCGGGGCAGTTGCCATTGCGCAGCTTAGAAGCCCCGTTAGCGGCTGCCGGTATTAGTGTACACCGCATTGGTGGCGCCGATGTGGCGGCCGAACTCGACGCTAAGCGGGCTATATTGCAAGGTGCAGTGTTAGCAGCAAGTTTATAAGCTTGCTGCTGGCGCTTGGTGGCAAACTAATGCTTCACTCGAATAAGAGCGTTAATATCAAACCCCCAGTTATAGGCTTTGGCGGTCACTTCATCGACAAGGCCTTGGCTGAGGGTTGGCGTACGGCTTAATAACCAAAAGTAGTCATGGCTGTCGCTAACAATTACGGCGTACTCGTAGTTAGAGCCTAATTCAGCAATGTAATACCCACCAGAAAAAGGCCAGAAAAACGATACCCTAAAACTTGCTGGCAGCTGCTCTACCGGCTTCGCTAAGCCAATGGCGGTACTCCAGCGTCCTGTTACTGTGTTAAAACCACGGTTAGTCACTTCTACGGTACCATCTTCATTTAATCGATATTCTGCCGTAACCTTACTTAAGTTTTTTTCAAAACTATGGGGTAAACGCAGTATTTCATACCAAGTGCCCATATACCTTTCAGCGTTAAGGCTTGCTACAGGGCTTACCACAGGAGTGGCTTTGCCAGTGCAACCACTAAGCAGCGATACAGTAATAATGGCTGAAAACACCATGGGTAGCTTGGTTAGTAACGCACGGATGAACATAAATAACTCCTTTTGCTTAATAAAACGCTGAAAACTAACAGCAAGTGTAGGCTTTTCTGCGTTACACTACGCACAATATACACATTTAGATGACTGGAAAACCCATGCGGCTTGATCGATATCTCTCTGAAGCAACTGGCATGAGCCGGAAAGAAGCAACTAAAACACTTCATCGGGAAGACGTTACCGTTGACGGTGTGGTACACAAAAAAGGTGCATTTCAAGTGCCTGAAGATGCGTTGGTCATTTGCAATAACGTTCCCCTAAAATTGCTTGGTCCTACCTATTTAATGATGCATAAGCCCTTAGGGAGTGTGTGTGCGAATGACGACCCCTTACATAGAACGGTGTTTACTTATTTAGACGTTCCTAACCCCGACAAATTACATACGGTAGGCCGGCTAGATTTAGACACGTCAGGCTTATTGCTAATTACTAACGATGGCCAGTGGTCGCACCGTATTACGGCGCCGAAGCAGCAGTGTCCGAAAGTGTATCATGCATGGCTTGCAGACCCGCTTACCGAAGCCGACGTAGCTGCCTTTGCTGCAGGTTTGCAATTACGGGGTGAAGCAAAGCTAACCGCCCCAGCAAAGCTGGAAATAATTAATGAGCGGGAAGCTTTAGTGCACCTGCATGAAGGGCGTTATCATCAAGTACGGCGCATGTTTGCGGCGGTTGGCAACAAGGTCGAACAGCTTCACCGCGAGCAAGTAGGCGGCTTAAAACTTGACCCAGCTCTTGCCCCAGGCGAAAGCCGAGCACTAACAACAGAAGAAATTGCCTTGTTTTAATGCTCTGGTGTACGGCTGTAACGGCTAAGAAAAAAGCTAGCCAATACCAAACATACGTTTGTACATGTGGCTAGCGTAGTCGTCGGTCATGCCTGCTATGTAATCACAAAGAGCCCTGTCGGCCCCTTGTTGTCCTTCTTGTGCAAAGGCACTTTCCCAACGTTGGCGCGAATTCTGCGGCAGTAGCCGAGTTGGCTCCGACTGAAAAGCGCTAAATAAATTCAGCAGCATATTCTGACTACGATAGCGTAACTGCTGTATTTCAGGTGTATGAATAACATTTTGAAACACTATCGACTTCAACGCACTAAGCAACTGTGCTTCACCTGCTGGTAAATTCACATTAAAGCGTATTAGTGGCTCGGTTGCGGCCGGTAAGCTTTCAACCACCTGCACGGCGGTAACAAATATATTGACCATGGCACCAATAGCATTTTTACGTAGGTGGTGCTCTGTAGAAAACAATTGCTGTTGTAGCTGTTGCATTAGGGTTTGTAAGTGCTCGGGCAGGCTTTGTAGCCGTTGGTCCATAAACGAGTGCCAATTGCTTTTGGTTAAAGTACCCGTAACTACGGCATCTTCTAAATCGTGTACCCCGTACGCAATATCGTCGGCAAGCTCCATCATAGACGCATCAAACGACTTGTGTAATGAGCGTTGAAAAGGTGACGTTGGTAGTATTTCAACGGCTTGAAATAGTTCGCGATCTAAGCATGAAAGCGGCGCTAATACCCAATCTAAAATATCTGCGTCGGCGTGGTAAAGCGCTTTAGCTGGCAGCCAAGGAGCCAGTGAGGTGGGGGTGCCGCTTTCCTTGGGCGCTGCTAACTTCGGCATTAGAACGGGATACTTCAGCAGGCCCAGTAAGGTGCGCCTAGTAAGGTCCATGCCGTGGCTGGCATGGTAACTTTCTAAACGGCCGACAATCCGAAAGGTTTGGCCATTACCTTCAAAGCCACCACTGCTAAGCATTTTATAATTCAATGCGGTTTCGCCCCCATGGCCAAAGGGTGGGTGGCCAATGTCGTGGGCCAAGCACAAGGCTTCCATTAGGTTGCCGTCGGGCAATAAAGACTTCGCCAGGGTGTCGCCACGATGCTGCAGTTGGTTAATAAGCGAGGCACCAATTTGAGAGGCTTCTAAACTATGGGTAAGGCGAGTGCGGTAAAAGTCATTTTCACCCACGTTCATAATTTGAGTTTTCGACTGTAAACGGCGGAAGGCTGCCGAGTGAAGAATGCGTGCCCTATCTCGCTGCCACGGGTTACGAGAATCACCAGGGCGACTAGGGGCTTCGTTAGAACGGCGTTGCTGCCAAATGGTTGGCATGGTGTGGCTCCTTACTTAAAGTGTGCGCTGCAGTAGGTATTGCTTTAAAGGGTTTGAACCATCAGGTAGCGATGTTCATTGTGGCCCAGTGCATGCTCAATATATTCTACACGTTTAAAGCTGAGGCTTTCATACAGCTTTAAGCCCGTGTTATTGTTCGGCGCTACGGTCAGTAAACACTTACTGTAACCGAGCTGCTGTAAATAGTTTCGGGCGTATTGGCATAAAGCGCGACCAACACCTTGGCCACGGCTTTCTGCACTTACTAACAACGACATCAGCCAACAACCACCTTGCTCTGAAGCCGGCGAATAAAGAGCATAGCCTAACACTGTGTTGGTTTCAGTGGTGGCAACTAAGCACAACTCGGGCCACTGTAACATAGCCTGAGCGAACAGCATGGCCGGGTAGGCATCGCTACCGTAAGTGGCGTACTCTAAAGCGGCAATGGCGGAAATGTCGGTTTGACGGGCAGTTCGAATAAGCATAGGAATAGCGGTGCCTGTAAAGAAACCCCTCGCACGGCGAGTAAGTTCACACTAAAATAGTGCTTGGATTTTGCCAGAAATCACTTAACCGCACCAGCAGAGCGGTGTGAACTAAGCAAACACAAAACATTTAACAACAAACATTAAGGGGAATATTACATGCTCATGCCTATAGTGGCGCTCGTTTTGGGCCTGATCTTTTTAGTATGGAGTGCAGACAAATTTGTCGATGGCGCGGCGAATACGTCTAAAGTACTTGGCGTTCCCCCACTGGTTATAGGCATGATTGTCATCGGCTTCGGCACCTCTGCGCCAGAAATGGTGGTGTCTGCTTTTGCTGCTTTGCAGGGTAACCCAGGGTTAGCCCTAGGGAACGCCTTTGGCTCTAATATTACTAATATAGCCTTGGTGCTCGGGCTAAGTGCATTATTACTGCCAATGACCGTAAGTTCAGGGGTTTTGCGGCGCGAACTTCCTATGTTGCTTGGTGTTACCTTATTAGCAGGCTTTCAAATACTCGACGGAGAAATAAGCCGTATAGACGCTATTATATTGCTAGTGGTGTTTGCAGGTGTACTCATGTGGACTGTGCGCCAAAATGGTGGCACCGACGACAAACTAGCTGCCGACACCAGTGAAGGGCACTTAAGTGAAGCGACATCTCTTAAACAGTCGATTGCATGGCTAGTGGTGGGTCTTGTTTTACTCATTTTAAGCTCTCGGCTGCTTGTTTGGGGGGCAGTGGAAATAGCCACCGGGCTAGGTGTCGATGACCTTATTATTGGCTTAACAATTGTTGCACTTGGTACGTCGCTGCCAGAATTAGCGGCTGCCCTTGTTGCGGTGCGCCGTAATGAACATGATCTAGCCTTAGGTAATTTAATTGGTTCAAACTTGTTTAACACGCTCGCGGTGGTTGGTTTGGCCGGTGTTATTACCCCAATTACAGTAGCTAGTGAAGTAATAACTCGTGACTGGCTACTGATGCTGGTGCTTACCTTATTGCTAGCAGCTTTTGCTTGGCGGCCTAAGTCTTGGCTACCGCATCGTCCCGCTCGTATTAACCGTTTAGAAGGTGGGGTGTTTGTGGCAATTTATGTGAGCTATATTAGCTGGCTTATTGTTGGTGTAGTGATTGCTTAAAACAGAGGGAAAATATGCGTAACAGTTTTGAATTAACTGCGAATAGGCTGGCTTGGGCTGGCCTTACTCCTTTTATAGCAACAGCGGTTTTGGGCTCGTTTAATCTTTGGTCAGGCTTGTTATTGCAGGCTTTTTTGGTTTATAGCGCCGTTATTTTGTCATTTCTCGGCGGAATACATTGGGGCTTAGCCATGGCAGGCCAATTCGACAGGCCAGAAGGGAAGTTAGTGTTGTGCATGGCGCCGGCGCTAGCCGCGTGGTTAGTGGTGGCTTTTGTACCCGAGCTAATTGCTTTGCCGGTGTTGGCTGCATGCTATTTGCTTTGGCTTAACTACGATTTAACTCAAGTAACAGCCCCATGGTATGAGCGTATGCGCCGGCCAATTACCTTTGTGGTTGCGGGTACGCATTTTATTTGGTTTGTAGTTATTATGACGGCGTTAAGAACGGCGTAACGCTATTTTGTTTGGTGAGTAAAAACACCGTCCCAGCTTTCGGGGGGCGGTGTAAGAATATACTCCTGACAGCGGGTTTGATAAAGCCGGGCCACGGTATCATTTGGCCATTGTTTTAAGTGCTTAATAAAGGCGGCCAAGGCATCATTAAATCGAAGCTGCTCGTATAACAGCAGAGCATTTTCAAAACTTGCTACTTTGTTTTTGTCGGCGGCTGTAGCCGTCGCTAAATTGTCAATTAGCTGATATATTTTTATAGGGGTGTCGCGGCCCTTAACTCTTACATAGTCAACTTTACGGGCCAAAAACAACCCACTTTGCTTGGTTAACTCATAGGTTACTTCGCTGAATAAAATATCTACCTTATAGGTTTTAGTTAGGCTTTCAAGGCGTGCACCTAAGTTAACGTTATCGCCAAGTACCGTATAAGCCATTCTAAATTCAGAGCCCATGTTGCCGACATTCATTAAGCCAGTATGTACACCAACGCCCATGGCAAGAGCTTGTTTACCTTCTTGAATAAACTCTTGGTTTATTTCTGTAAGCGCCTGCTGCATTGCTATTGCACCCTGTAGGGCATGCACTGGGTGCTGCTCGTCGTGCAGTGGCGCGCCCCAAAATGCCATTACGGCATCGCCCATGTATTTGTCGATGGTGCCGTGGTGAGCGTGAATTGCTTTAGTAACAGGGGTTAGTAAACGGTTCATCACTTCAGTTAATTCTGCGGGTGGAATTTTTTCACTGAAAGAAGTAAAGCCGCGTATATCGGAAAACAGCACAGTAAGCTCTTTCTCTTGGCCAACCATGCTACGCGCTTCAGGCGAGGCAACAATGTTGGCTACTAATTCGGGTGGAATATACATCCCAAATTGTGCAGCCACTTGACGCTTAGCGTTACTTTCGCGCCAGAAGTTCATGGTTAGGTGCCAGCCAGTCATAAGTACGATAAGCAACACCCCAGAAGCTAACGGTAGCACCAAGCCATTGTGCCAAGCATATAAATTACTCAACAGGTGCAGCGCTATTAAAGTACCACTAAGAATAATAAGTTGTATTGCACGGGTGCGCGGGTAATACAAGGTCATCAATATGCCCAGTATTAGCAAACCAAGCACCGTAATAGCTAAACTGTAACCCGGCTCAGAACGAAAGCTCATTTGTAACATGCCCGCCAGCACGTTAGCGTGTATTTCAACGCCGGGGTAAACACCGCCAACTGAAGTGGAACGTAAATCCATCAAGCCAGGTGCAGAGGTACCTAGCAACACTATTTTTCCGGCTAGCGCTTCTGGTTCGACAGTACCTAATAAAACATTGGCGGCGGGAATGTATTGAAAGTGTCCACGCCGACCTGCCCAGGGCACAAGTACAGCACCATTAGGATCGGTAGGGAAATAAAAGCCACCGACGTCGGCACCTTCAAGGTGTAATTGGCCGCCACCAGAAAACACATTTAATTCTATGGGGGGTTGGCCAAGCAAAGAATAAAGCATGGCTAGTGGTAAGCTACCATATAGTTCATTTTGCCATTGTTGTATTATAGGTACGCGGCGAAAAACGCCATCGGCGTCAACCATGGGGTTATCGAAAAAGCCTCCAGACAATACAGAAGACTGTACTGCAGGGCTATTGCTGGTATATCGAGAAGGTGCTCGAATAGGAAGTTGCTGCCACTGTTCTATGTCATTGCTAATGTTAAGGGGCGGAGGCAGTACCCCAGTAGAGGCAGTTGTTAAGCTGGCATGATGCTTTGCTTGGTCAAAGTAAAAAGCAGAAACAACAGGGTAACTCATAAGCACTTGGCTGAGTAAACTGTCGCCGCTAGCAATAACCGCGGCTTCAGGCAGCTGGGGGTATTGCTGTCGCAATTGCTGCCATTGGAAGTCGAGCAAATTAGCTTCGCCTTCGGCAAAAATTACGTCTAACCCCAATTGCTGAATACCATAGTCTTCAAATAACGAAAAAATAAGTTGCGCTACTTGTGCCCGAGGCCAGGGCCATTGGCCAATTTGTTGCAAGCTGTACTCGTCAATATCAACAATGACAATACTAGGGTCTTGCTGTTCAGACAGTGTTGCAACCACGCGCTCGTCGTAGGTTAGCCACTCTAGGCGCTGCAGTACTTGAGAAGGCCAAAGCCCAGCTTGTTCGCCAGTAAGTAGAAATATAATAGTTAAGCTAACAATAGCTTGAAGTGTTTTCGATGCTGAAAAAAACCGTTTAAGCTGGTTGCTCATTTATTTTAATACAAGCCATTGTTGGTAAGCGGGGGTGGTAGCAAACACATGGCGTAATTCTTCTTCATAACTTGGCTTTAAGTGCGTTACCCATATTTTTTTAGGGGGAGCTTTAATTGCGGCAATGGTTTCAGCCATGGTTATAGGGGTTAAGTGGCCAGACTGAACGGCTACTTTGGCCAGTCGGTCGGGGAAAGCACACTCAATCATTAAAGTGTCGATAGGATCAAGCTGATTTAGCTGGTGAATTAGCTTTTCACTTAAGCGAGTGTCTGCGGCAAAAACGAAATGATGGTTATGGCTTTTTACGCTATAACCCACCGTTGGAACCGTATGGTCAACAGCAAAAGGCATAAAGGTATAGCCTTCAAGTTCAAAAGGTTGCCTTGGCTGTAGCGGCTTAAACGCCATAATGGGCTGTTCAGGGCTAGGTAGTTGAGTAAAGTCAGGCCAAATCTTCCAGTTGAAAACACACTCTTGCAATACTTTAATAGTTTCCGGTAAGGCATGAACCGTAACAGGCTCGGTGGTGTAGTCAAACAAATTAGCCAAAAAGGTAGGTAGTGAACAAATGTGGTCAATATGAGCATGAGACAGCACCACATGCTTAATGTTACGCATGTGGTTTAGGCTTAGTGCCCCTAGGCCTGAACCAGCGTCTAGTAAAATATGATTACCTATTTGTATGCAGGTGCTACCCGATGAGCCGCCAATGCCTCCGCTACAGCCTAAAACCTTTATTTTCATAATAGCTAGCCTCGTTTTGTAACCTGCGGATTAAACCCAGGTAATAACGCTACGTTAAACTCGTCAATTTGTTCTGGGTTTAGATGCTTTTTAGCGTAGCTCATGTAAACCTTCTTTTCGACAAACAGATTAAATAAGTCTGGATCTAAATGGTGGTTTTCTACCATACGCCCCATAATTTGAAGCGTTTGTGACAGCGGCATGGCTTCTTTATAGCTGCGCTCAGGTGCTGTAAGTGCTTCAAAAACATCGGCAATACCCATTATTCGTGCGGGTACAGACATTTGGTCGCGGGTAAGCCCCTTGGGGTAACCGTTACCGTCCATGCGTTCGTGATGGCCACCAGCATATTCGGGTACTTGCCGTAAGTGCTTTGGGAAAGGTAGTTGGTCCAACATATTAATAGTATGCACCATGTGGTCGTTCATAATTTGACGCTCTGCTTCGGTTAAGGTACCACGACGAATCGACAGGTTTTCTAACTCGTCGGCATTAAGCAAAGGCTGCAAGTTACCCTCTAGGGTTGTGTAATGCAGCTGACTTAAACTTTGTACTCGGTCTATTTTCTCGTCTGGCATGAACTCGCCACCGGTGTTGGTGGCGCGCAAAAATTCAAGGGCGTCGAGGAAAAACTGCTCTTGTTCGGCAAGGGCTTCAGCCCTGCTTGCGTTAATTGTTTGGCCAGACTTTAAAGCAGCAACTTCAGCTTCAAGTTTAGCAATACGTTGTTCGCGCACTAGCACTTCAAGGCGAGCTTCAATTGTTATAATGCGGTCACAAATAGTTTCAAGCTTTTTCGACTTTTCAATAACATGGGGTGGCGTAACAATTTTGCCACAGTCGTGCATCCAAGCTGCAATTTCAAGGGCGTACATTTCAGCTTTCGACATTTTAAAGTCTTCCAGCCCAGGGTAGCCGGAATGACTTGCGGCCCTAGCTAACATAAGCGTGGCGTCTGGCACCCGCCGGCAATGAGCACCGGTTTGCGGCGACTTAGCGTCAATCGCTGAAGCTATAACATGGGTAAAGCTTTCAAATAGGGTATGCAAGTCGTCAATCAGTTGGCGGTTGGTTAAGGCTATGGCGGCTTGTGAAGCAAGCGAGGAAAGCAGTTGCATATCATCGTCGGTAAAAACAGCAGTACGGCCGTTTTTATCTTTTTTATTTAACAACTGTATAGCAGCAATAACTTCATTTTCATGATTTTTTAAGGGTATAACCAGCATCGATTGCGAACGATAGCCGGTTTTAGTATCAAATTGGCGCGTACCCTGAAAATCAAAGCCATCTTCCGTATATGCGTCGGTAATGTTTATTGTTTTTTCATGTAACACCGCATAAGCTGCCACCATACGTTCATTTGGAGTGCCATCGGCAAGGTAAAGCGGTAAGTCGGGAAACTTATTATTAACGGTTTCGCCAGTACCACCAAAATGAATATTAAGGGTGTCGTTTTGCACTAAAGCAAAGCGTAAAAACCTTTTATGCTGCTCTGGGGCATCTACGAGCATGTACAAAGTACCCGCGTCGGCACAGGTTAATTCACGCGCACCTAACAAAATAGTTTCCAATAATACATCGGCATTTTGTTCAGCCGAAAGGGCCACACCTATGTCGTTTAGGCGCTGCACGCGGTGAACCATTTCGCTATGAGACACAGCCGATGTTGGCATGAGTAACTCCTTAATAGTAGCTTTCCTGAGAGGTTAGCACGGTATTAAAAAGCTTACTCACTTCTATTGCATATTGCTAGAAGCTGTTTTTAGGTTTCGCAAAACCCAGCTGGGAACAGCACTAAGTGGTCAATGTTAAGCCGTAAGCCTATTTCACTACCCATGCTGTATTGGTGGTGAGAAGGCGACATACAATAAATTTGGGTGCCGTCGACTAAAGCAACCGTATATAAGTAATGAGCGCCACGGAACCCTTTGCCAACAATAACCGCACGACGCTCACTGGCCTCGTCAATAATTATATCATCGGGGCGCACTAACACATCTACCAGTTCACCTGCGGAATTATCAGGCACTTCGTCGCCATGGAGTAAACCTAATGGTGTAAATACCTTTTGGTCTGCTGTAATAGTGCCGCGTAGTAGCACGCCATGGCCAATAAAATTAGCCACTAAATGATGTGTAGGCTCGTGGTATAGCTCATAGGGAGTGTCCCATTGCAACATGCGACCGTGGTACATAACCCCGGCTTTGTCTGCCATGGCAAAGGCTTCTTGTTGGTCATGGGTAACTAATAACGCGGTAATGCCTTCGCTTTTTAGCAGGCCTCTTACTTCGGTGGCGAGTGATTCACGCAAGTCGGCGTCGAGGCTAGAGAAGGGTTCGTCGAGTAACAACACTCGTGGCCGAGGTGCCAAGGCGCGAGCTAAAGCAATGCGCTGTTGCTGACCGCCAGACAACTGGTGCGGATAACGATTACCATAGCCAGCTAAACCAACATGCTGGAGTAGTTGGTTCACTCGCTGAATTTGCTCGCTGCTAGAATCATTACGAATACCAAAGCTAATGTTATCGGCAACGGTAAGGTGCGGAAACAAAGCAAAGTCTTGAAAAACCATGCCCACGTCACGTTTTTCTGGTGGAATAAGCTGTGCAGGAGAGCTAACTAACCGGCTATTAATTTCAATGCTGCCGCGGCGTACAGGCTCAAAACCAGCAATAGAGCGTAGTAACGTGGTTTTGCCACAACCACTTGGGCCCAGTAAGCAGCCAATTTCGCCTTCTGCTAGGGTAAAGCTAACGTCGTCTACAATTGAGCTTTTACCGAATCCAACATCGACCTGATCAAGCTTTAACAGGTTCATAGATCTCCTCAGCTTTTGGTGTTACCACTGCTTGGTTATTACGATTATGGCGTGCTTGCATGGCCCGGCTTAAAAATATGACCGGAATAAGCCCAGCTAAAACAATCATAAGAGCAGCGGGCCCGGCTTCTGCTAAGCGTTCATCGCCCGCTAATTCGTATGCACGCACGGCTAAAGTATTAAAATTAAAGGGTCGTAAAATTAATGTGGCGGGCAATTCTTTTAGCACATCTACAAAAACCAAAATAGTAGCGGTAAGCAAGCTGGTTTTCAGTAACGGAAAGTGTATGCGCGACAGAATTTGTTGGCTGTTCAAACCTAAAATTTCACCTGATTCGTCCATGGCTCGGCTAATTTGCGACAGGCCACTGTCAATAGTTTGAATAGACACCGACAAAAAGCGCACTAGATAAGCAAATAATAGGGCGAAAATGGTACCCGAAAGTAATAAGCCTGGATTTATATCGAAAAAACGCTCAGAAAAATAAATAAGTTTATTGTCTAGCCAGGCAAAGGGAACTATTACTCCAACGGCAATAACGACCCCAGGAATTGCATAACCAAGCGACGCAAAGTTAATACTGGCACGAGTTAACGGTGTAGGTATTCGGCGCTTACCATAGCAAAGCCACAAGGCAACTAGCACGGTAATAATGGAAGCACCAATAGCCAAAATAAGGCTATTACGAATAAGGGCAATAAATTCGGGCTGTAACCACACATGCAAGCGTTCAAACGACCAAGTTAGTAATTGTAGGGCGGGTAAAATAAAGCCCAACAATACGGGAATAAAGCAGGCCACAAAAGCAAGCGCGGCCCTAAAGCCGGTCAGTTTAAATGGGCGTACAGAATGCTTACTACGGCCGGCCGAATGATATTGCGACTGGCGCCTAGAAATACGCTCGATAACCATTAGCACCACTACAGCACTTAGCAATATGCTGGCTAACTGCAAGGCGCCAATTTGGTCGTTCATGCCATACCAGGTACGGAAAATACCAGTAGTAAAAGTAGTGATGCCAAAGTATTGCACGGTACCGTAGTCGGCCAAAGTTTCCATTAATGCTAGGGTTACGCCTGTTGCTATAGCAGGGCGGGCCATGGGCAGCGCCACACGCCAAAAGCTTTGGGTAGGCGATAAGCCAAGAGTGCGTGCAGCTTCTATTGCCGCCCGCGATTGTTCAATAAAAGCGGCCCGAGTAATTAGATAAACATAGGGGAAAAGCACAAAGCTTAGCACCAGAATTGCCCCTGTTAAGGAGCGAATATCTGGGAAAAAATAGTCACCAAACTGCCAGCCAGTGAGTTCACGTAACAAACCTTGTACCGGCCCCTCGAAACTTAGCATACCGCTATAGGTGTATGCAGTAATGTAAGCGGGCATAGCAAGGGGAAGTAATAAAGACCAGCGCAGCCAAGATACGCCTTTAAAGTCGCATACGGTGGTTAACCAAGCCGCACTAACGCCCATCATGGTAACCAGTAAGCCCACCCCAATCATTAACACCAAGGTATGCCAAATGTACTCACCAATAACGAAGTGCCATAAATGGGCTAGAGTTTCTCGTTGTTCGGCACCTAGTAGACCGAGAAAGAATGCCGCGGCAACCACAATCAGTGGCAAGCAAATAACAGTGGCCACAAAAGGCAGGCTATAACTGCGAAGCAGGCTTATAGCCTGCCCCGATATACTAAGTTGATGACGACGAGTGGCAGTGGTCATGCTACTTTTAACGCCACCCTGCACGGTTCATTAAGCGAACGGCATCGGCGTTATGTTCGCCTAATTCACTAATAGGTAATGGGTCTGCTTTAAATGGCCCCCAGTTCGCTAAAATTGGGCTAAGTTCAGTGTCTGCTCGTACGGGGAATTCTTGATTCGCTTGGGCATACCATTCTTGCGACGCTTCACTAGCTAAAAACTCCATGAGCATAATGGCTGCGTCGGCATTTTTAGCATGGCGTAATAAGCCTATACCACTCACATTTACATGAGTGCCTTCAGCATTTTGGGCCGCCCAAAATAAAGACACTTTCTTTATTGTGTCAATACTAGTTTGGTCGTCGCTTGCGGTCATACCGCCGTAGTAGTAACTATTTGCTATAGCAATGTCACACTGGCCTGAAGCCACCGCATGTAACTGGTCACGATCTCCACCTACAGGCTTACGGCCAAAGTTAGCCACTAAACCGCGGGCCCATTGTTCAGTAATTTCTTCACCATAATGCGCAATCATGGCAGCAACCAGCGACTGGTTATAAAGATTATCAGAGCTACGTACACAAATACGGCCGCGCCATTTTTCGTCGGCTAAGGCTAAATAGTCACTTAGTTCACTTGGATCAACGCGTTCGTTGGCATAAAAAATGGTTCGGGCGCGCATACTTAAACCAAACCATTCGTTATCGCGATCGCGCAAGTTGCTGGGCAACGCTTGGTTTAAAATGTCTGATTGAACAGGTTGAAATAGGCCAGCTATTTTAGCCCGGTGTAAAGCACCCGCATCGACGGTTAAAAATAAGTCTGCTTCCGTATTGCGACCTTCATTTTGTAAGCGGGTAAGTAAGCCGTCGCCACTGCCTGTTAGTAAGTTCACTTGAATACCAGTTTCAGCGGTGAATTCGTCAAGTAGGGGCTTAATTAAGCCTTCATTACGCGAACTATAAATATTAACGCTCTCAACTTCATTGCGCGGAGTAAGAAGCATAATAACGCCAGCAAGAAAAGCAACGACAAGAATAATTTTGAGAATAGGTTTCATGGAAGACGACTCCTTTAGTTGGCTTAATTCTAAAATAAGCCAGTCTAAATGACAATCATTATCATTTAACTTTTTTAAGGGATGTTTGATTTAGATCACATTACTCCGCTTAATAGTCAGCGGAGTAATGTGTCTAGAGGCTGTCGTAGGCCTAACGGGCGTGGCTAAAGTTGCTTAGCCCAATTGAACTTTACGTAAGCGCAAAGCATTGGTAATTACAAAAACGCTAGAAAGCGCCATGGCACCCGCGGCCAGCATTGGCGAAAGTAAAACCCCAAAAGTAGGGTACAACACCCCGGCAGCAACCGGTATAAGGCATGCGTTGTAGGCAAAAGCCCAAAATAAGTTTTGCTTTATATTGCGAATAGTTGCGTGGCTGATGGTTCTAGCGTGTACCACACCTTGTAGGTCGGCGCGCATGAGCACCACGTCGGCCGACTCAATAGCTACGTCGGTACCCGAACCAATAGCAATGCCTATGTCGGCTTCGGCAAGTGCTGGCGCGTCGTTAATACCGTCGCCCACAAAGGCCACTGTGCCATAGGTTTTACGTAGGCTTTGCACCGCTGCTACTTTACCTTCAGGCATAACCTCGGCTACCACATGATCAATGTTGAGTTGGTTGGCAATAGCGTCTGCGGTGCGCTGATTGTCGCCAGTGATCATGGCTACGGTAAGGCCTTGTGCATGCATGGCGGCAATTGCAGCTTTGGTGGTGTCGCGTAAGGCGTCGGCAACAGCCACAATGGCCGCTAGCTTACCCGCTACAGCTACGTACAAAGGCGACTTGCCCTCGTTTCCTAAGGTGGTTGCTTGTTCGGAAAAGGGTGTAATGTCTATGTTTTGCTGGGTGAACAAACGGTCGGCACCAATTAAAATAAGTTCGCCATCAACTTCTGCCTGTACACCTAAACCTGTTAACGACTTAAACTTTTCTACCGTGGGTAGGGCAAGATTTTTAGCTTGCGCAGCTTTTACTAAGGCGTCGGCAATAGGGTGTTCCGACTGTTGCTCAACAGCAGCAATAATTGCCAACAAAGAATCGTAGTCAAAGCCGCTAGCGGTATGTAAGTCGGTTAGTTCTGGTTCACCACGGGTTAAGGTGCCGGTTTTGTCCAAAGCTATAACTTTGGCGTTGCGCAGAGTTTGTAAAGACTCACCCTTGCGGAATAACACCCCTCCTTCAGCGGCTCGGCCGGTACCCACCATAATAGACACGGGGGTGGCTAAACCCATAGCGCAAGGGCAGGCAATAATAAGTACGGCAACAGTATTTACTAATGCAAAAGTTAGCGCGGGTGATTCACCAAAAACCAGCCAAACTAAAAAAGTAAGTACCGCAAGACCAATAACAACAGGAACAAACACGGCGGTTACTTTGTCTACCATTGCCTGCACAGGCAACCGAGCGCCCTGTGCTTGTTCTACCAAACGAATAATTTGGGCTAAAACTGTGTCGCCACCAACCTTAGTAACTTGATAAATTAAAGCGCCATTTTTATTTACCGTACCACCAACCACTTCGTCGCCTGCTTGCTTTGTAACAGCGTCGGGTTCGCCGGTAAGCATCGACTCGTCTACATAACTTTGACCTGCAATTACTTTTCCGTCTACAGCAATGCGTTCACCAGGGCGTACTTCCACTTCCATGCCTACTTCAAGCTCGTCGATAGATATTTCTTGTAACACACCATTTATACGAACGCGAGCAACATTGCCCTGCAAGCTAAGTAAGTGCTTAATGGCGTCACCGGTACGGCCTTTGGCGCGGGCTTCAAGCACTCGGCCAAGTAAAATTAACGTAACAATAACGGCAGCCGCTTCAAAATAAACGTGACGAGTGCCTTCCGGTAGCAAAGTGGGTGCATAGGTTGCAACCGTTGAAAAAGCCCAAGCGGCCAAAGTACCCATAGCCACAAGGCTATTCATGTCGGGCGAACCGCGGAATAAAGCGGGAATACCTACTTTATAGAAACGCCAACCAGGTACCGCTAGTACCAAGGTTGTCAGTACAAACTGCAAGTTCCAATTTAATGTTTGACCTAAAGTTTGCTCCACCCAAGTATTTACAGCAGGAATAAAATGGCTGCCCATTTCAAGTATAAATACCGGCAGCGTAAGCACTAGCGCGAACCAGAATGAAAGCTGCAAGCTATGCAGTGCGCTTGCTTTGTCAGCTTCGGCATCGGTACGGTTTTCACTTTTCAAATTGGCTTCATAGCCTACCTTTTTGCTGGCCGCCATAAGTTGTTTAGCATTTACCATGCCAGCTAAAGACTCAACACTAGCGGTTTCAGCGGCAAGATTAACGCGGGCACTAATAACCCCTGGTTCAGCCATTAAGGCTTGTTCAACTTTACTTACACATGAAGCACAATGCATACCGATTAAGTTAAATTCGAAATGTTCGGTACTGGCTGGGTATCCGGCTAGCTTAAGCTCATTCACAATCTGGCTAAGCTCTAATATGTCGGTACCGACTACACGGGCTTGAGCGTTGGCAAGGTTTACCGACGCCTCGGTAACGCCTGTGGCTTTTTCTATTGCCTGGGTAGCTCGGCGCACACAGCCAGCGCAGGTTAAACCTGTAACAGGAAATTCAAACGTACGTGAACGTACTGGCATAAGTAACTCCTAAGAACAAATTATTTGCTAGCTAATACTAACAGTATACAGTGTGCAGCTAAGGCGAAGCGAATATAGCAAGCAGTTCCATATATCAAGCTAACTTAAGGCGCTTTTTTGCCACATTACAGACATTAGTGTTATGGTGGTCTATCTTTGAAACGTTGACCAAACAAGCACCATACCTTTACCTCGGTTGGTGCGGCAACGTACCAGTACTCATGTGCTATTGCTAACTGAACATTGAGTTGCACTTTTATTAACAGGCTGCAGCCAATAAAAAATGTTTACAATTGTTGCATATTATGAGTGTTTTTTAGTTTCTATTTATAAACACAAGTAATGATAAAAGCCTTACCCGCTTCTATAAATAGACACTGTCAATTTTACCGCATGCTTTTAGCGTTCAGCTAAAGTCTTAAGCTGTGAACTTTCAGTTAACGCTATCAAGGAACATAAGCGGTAGTTTAGGAGTGAGCATGTTTCAATTTTCAACCACAAGTGCGCTATTAATCCTGCTCGGATTTTATGGCATAACTTTTCTATTTACCTTACAAATAGGCCAACGCCAAGAAAACGCTGACAGCTACATGGTTTCAAGTGGCTCGGTTGGTTACAGCATGTCAGCAGCTAGTATGACAGCTACTTGGATTTGGGCAGCGTCGTTTTATGCGGCGGCAAGCTCAGGTTATAAATATGGCTTGTCGGGTGCAATTCACTATGGACTGTGGGGCGCCTTAATGATTTTGTTTATTTATCCCTTTGGGCGGCGTTTCCGCAAGCTAGCTCCAGATGCCCATACATTGGCAGAAATTATGCACGCCCGCCACGGCAGTGCCAGCCAAATGATGTTGGCTGGCTCGAACGTGGTCGGAAGTATTATTAGTTTAATGGTGAATTTTACCGCTGCAGGGGCCTTGGTCAGTATTTTGTCGCCACTAACCTTTGTGCAAGGAGTTATGATTGCAGGCGTAGGGGTGTTGTCTTATACCTTCTGGTCGGGCTTTCGCTCATCGGTATTTACCGACTTCGGCCAGCTTATTGCCATGGTGGTTGCGGCGGTAATTATTATTCCGGTTATTTTCTTTAAGTTAGGTGGGCCAGAGCTATTTGAAGTGGGCATGGTAAACCTAACGCCTGAACAGGCAAGTTTTTATTCACCTACGGCAATTTTAGAACAGGGGGCGCCATTCTTTGTGGCGGTACTGGCCTATGCTATTGGTAACCAAACTATTGCTCAGCGTTTGTTTGCGGTACGAGAAGATCTTATTAAACCTAGTTTTATAACGGCTACAATAGGCTACGGTTCTATTGTTATTGGCTTAGGTATGCTGGGGTTGTTGGCACTGCTAGCTGGCGTAGAACCCATCGACGGCGACCTAAACAACTTAATTCCGCAAATGGCTGCTACCTATTTGTCACCAGTAATGGTGGGGCTTTTATTTGTCATGATCATTGGCTCACTATCGTCCACGGCCGACTCTGATTTATCGGCTTTGTCGTCGATTATTATGGCCGACGTTTATGGTAAACAAATTAGTAAAAACCGACCGAACCCAACCACTATGGTATGGGTAGGGCGTTTAACCATGGTTACGGCCACATTATTGGGGGTTGTTTTTGCAAGCTTGAAACTAGACATATTGTCGATGTTAATTTTTGTTGGGGCCCTATGGGGCGCTATTGTGTTCCCGGTTATTGCTAGTTTGTATTGGAATAGGGTAACCAACCAGGCCTTTACAGTGTCAGTTATTGTAGCTTTCGTAATGTTTATTATCGCTCGCTTTCAGTTGTTTGAAATAGTTGGCTTTACTGCCTTAGCATTTGAAGTACTAGCAACAATTGGTGCTGCAGTGGTTATTGGCTTGATGAGCTTTGGTTTCTTTGGTCAGCGCGCCGGTTTGGTTATAGGCGGTATTTTTGGTATTGCTCTGTCATTCTATAGCATTGGCTTCTTACGCGACTATATAGTACTGCTTAGTTCGCTTACAGCTTATGGCGCAAGTGCATTGATATGTACAGTACTTACCTTATTGAGCAAACAACCACCCTTTGAATTTAAAACAATCGATGAAAAGGTTGTCGAGTTTCATTCAGAACAACCACAGTCAATGGAGAATTTATAATGTCATCCTTCTGGCTTACAGTGTACGTATTAATTTGGCCGGTTATTGCTACCGGTGTATTTCTAACTTTGTGTGTTAGTTTAGTAATTGACATCAAAGCAGCTAAGAAAAGTGGCAAGTCGCTTGTATAGCAACAAGCAAAAAACTTAAAGAGAAAAGGGGCGCTAATGTGCCCTTTTTTTATTCGCCATATTAAATTTTTAGGTGTTTAGAAGGTGAACGAACAACAAAATTATCCCATACGTGACTATAGGCTGCGTGTTGATTGGGAAAAGGGGTTAAAGACTTGGCCTCATTAAGGCAGCACCAACGGTATTGGCTGTGCTCTTTGTTTAGCATGACTTCGCTAGGCTCTGGCAGATAAGCCACAAAGACAGGCACCAAGATAATGCTGTTAGTAGGAATGTCGTAAAACTGTTCAATATAATCGGCGGAATAAAGAGCGCTGGGAATACAACCGGTTTCTTCTGTTAACTCTCGGTTAAAGGCTTGCCAAGCAGTTTCATTAGCTTCGATGCGGCCACTTACATGGCTCCAAAATTGGTCTTTATGACGCTTTAATAGCAGCATTTTAGTGTTGCCATTAAGCTTGGCTAACACCACCCCGGCTACCACCGCAGTGTTTAATTGAATATTGTTCATAGCGGCATTATTACTCCATAGTTTTAATATGATAGCTATATATTTTGCAGTATTACCTTGTTTATATAGTTAACCAAGTAGTGAGCGATAGCCATGAGTTTTAAGTGCTTATTGCAACCTTTTGATAATAAAGTGTAAACAGTGTATAATTTACGCGTTTTTGTGCCACAGAGGAGAATGTTTTGTTAAACAAAAAAATAGCCATATTAGGCGGAGGGCCTAGTGGGTTAGCACAGCTAAGAGCCTTTGAAGCAGCTCGTTTAGCTGGAAATAAAAACCTTCCAGAAATTATTTGTTATGAAAAGCAAAACGACATCGGCGGCATGTGGAATTACACATGGCGTACAGGGCTCGACAAGAATGGTGAGCCAGTACACGGCAGTATGTATCGTTATTTATGGTCTAATGGCCCCAAAGAGTGTTTAGAGTTTGCTGACTATACGTTTGACGAACATTTTGGCCGCGCTATTCCTTCTTATCCCCCCCGTGCGGTTTTAAAAGACTACATTCTTGGTCGTATCGACGAAGAAGCCATTAAAAAGTACATTCGCTTTGAATGCCCAGTGCGTTGGGTTGAGTACGACGACGCCACTGAAAAATTCACCGTTACGGTAATGAATCATAAAACTGGTGAGCAAGAAACCGACATATTTGACTATGTGGTGGTTGCCACGGGGCATTTTTCTACCCCTAACATGCCTTACTTTAAAGGCGTTGAAGACTTCCCAGGCCGAGTTTTACACGCCCATGATTTCCGCGACGCACTAGAGTTTGAAAATAAAGACGTACTAATGATCGGCTCTAGTTATTCCGCTGAAGATATTGCTTCGCAGTGTTATAAATATGGCGCAAAGTCGATTACCATAAGCTACCGCAGTGAACCGATTGGTTATGACTGGCCAGATAACATGGAAGAGCGGCCATTAGTTACCCATTTCGAAGGTAATGTCGCTTATTTTAAAGACGGTACCAGCAAAGCCTTCGACGCAATAATGATGTGTACTGGTTATTTATTCCACTTTCCGTTTTTACCAGACGAGCTGCGCCTCGATACGCATAATTGCATGTACCCTGAGCATTTATATAAAGGGATTTTCTTCCACGACAACCCAAAAATGATTTACTTAGGTATGCATGATCAGTATTACACCTTTAATAAACTTGACGTACAAGCGTGGTATGCTCGTGATGTTATTTTAGGTGATAAAGCTATACCTAACGCTGAAGAGCGCTTGGCCGATATGAAAATTTGGCAAGACCGCCATCAGGCTCTCGACGGCTCAGATGACCAAAATATCGACTTTCAGGCCGACTACATACTCGACTTGTTAGCAACCATTGATTATCCAGACTTCCCAGTAAAAGCACAGGGTGAGCTGTTTAAACAGTGGTTACGTGACAAAGAAGAAGACATTATGGGCTTTAGAGAAAAAACCTATGCGTCGACGATGACTAATACCATGGCAACGGAGTTACCAGCGCCTTGGCTAGAAATTAAAGACGACTCACTAGAAAGCTTTATGTCGTTAGACTTTGTTGAAGCAACTGTTGATTAAGAAAAGATAAAGAGCAATGATGACAAAGCCCAGCTTAGCGCTGGGCTTTTTTGTGGTAAAATTTTATTAGGATTGGCCGTTACATACTCATGTAAGTGGTTATTAGGTTACAAAGTCTGCAGCCCATGTTTTGGCTACATTTCTTTATTTATGCAGAACGTTCCATATTCGAACGCTGCTTGGAGGCTCTATGGCGTTTCTCGCAACAATTAAATCTCGCATGATTAGCTCTATTATTTTAACTGTATTGCTGATTATGTTGGCGCTTGGGTTTACCTTAAATGGTGTACGCTCAATTAGTAATAGTTTTGAGCAGTATTTGCAGGTCAACCAAGTGCGCATGGGGGCACTGAACACAATGTACGGCGAGGGCCTTTTAGCTGGGGTTGCAGCACGAAATAAAATATTTAATCCTAATTTGCAAATGACCGCTGGGGTTGTTGCAAAGGCAAATGAGTTATTTAATGACGCCTTTGTCACCATCCGTGAAACGGGTGTTGGCATTAATAACAGCACAGAAATTAACACCATAGAGAAGCAATGGGGCACGGTTGTGCAAGCGCGGCACCGGGTGTTGGAACTATCGGAACAAGGTAAAGGCGAAGAAGCTGCAAAACTATTAGCCGATATAGAAAACCCGGCCTGGCGAGACATACGCTTAGCGATTGACAGTATGCTACAACGCGAGCGAGAACTTGCTGAAGTGGCAAAAGAAAAGGCTCAAAATGTAACCACTAATACCTATGCAATGGGTCTTATTATTGGTGTTTTGGCTATTCTGGCTGCTGTTTTCATTAACTTCTATATTACTCGATCTATTCTAGTTCGCATTCAAACCACTCGTGAGCATTTACACGATCTTGCTGTTGACGATGCTGACTTAACTTGGCGCTTAGACGTAAGCAACCATGATGAAGTCACGGATATGTCGGTGGCTATCAATATGTTTATCGAAAGAGTGCAGAGCATCATTATTGAGGTGCGAGACTCTACCTTACAGCTCGCGGCGGCAGCCGAACAAGTGGCTAATATTACCTCGCAGTCAGAACACGCCATTCAAACGCAACGCGATGAAACTGAGCAGGTAGCTACAGCCATGAATGAGATGACAGCAACGGTACAAAATGTGGCGCAAAATGCGCTGTTAGCATCTTCTGCGGCACGTGAAGCCGACGAGGAAGCACGTCGAGGTAACCGTATTGTGGTAGACACCAAGCAAGCAATTTCAAACTTGGCAGAACGCGTGCAAGTGGCTGTTACATCGATGGACCAAGTGAACGATAGTAGTGACCGGATTAGCGGTATTCTTGAGGTTATTGATGGTATTGCGGAACAAACCAACTTACTGGCCTTAAATGCGGCGATTGAAGCGGCTAGAGCAGGGGAACAAGGGCGTGGCTTTTCGGTGGTAGCGGATGAAGTTCGAAACTTAGCGCATCGAACCCAGCAAGCCACCCAACAAGTTTCGACTATGATTACTGAGTTGCATACGGCCACCCAATCGGTAACAGGGGTTATGACTCAAAGTCGTGACCAAGCACAAACCACGGTGGCTTTAGCAGAAGAAGCGCAGCAAGTATTAGAGCTTATTACCAAAGCGGTCACTGAAATTAATGACATGAACACAAGTATTGCGAATGCGGCAGAAGAGCAGTCCGTGGTCGCCGATGAAATAAACCGCAACGTTACAGGTATTAGTGACGCCAGTGAGCAGGTAAGTGCAGGGGCAGAGCAAACGACTATCGCAACAGCCGAACTGGCTAAGCTTGGTGAGCAACTACGTCAGCAAGTGGCTTATTTTAAGCTAGAATAATAGTTACGAGTCATAAGGATGATGAGCAAAGTGATATTGCGATTGTTCGTTTTGGCGATACACACAAACATTGGAATGCTGCCTTCGACGACGCACGTGGTAAAAACTCTCAAATATGTAGGGGATAAACATTTAGAAAGTTAACTCTTCAATAAGGGGTAATCTAATGGCTGGTGTGAATACGCTTGCTCGCGACGTGCGGCAATGTACCATTTGTAAAGACTTTTTGCCGCTAGGCCCACGGCCTATCATTCAGCTCCATGAGCAGTCGCGTATTCTTATAGCCGGCCAAGCCCCAGGGTTAAAAGTACATGAAACAGGAATTCCTTTTAACGACGCCAGTGGTGATCGGTTACGGGAATGGTTAGGGGTTTCAAAAGAGACCTTTTATGATGAGAAAAAAATTGCCATCTTACCCATGGGGTTTTGCTACCCAGGTAAAGGCAAATCTGGCGACTTACCTCCACGGCCAGAATGTGCTCCTAAATGGCGCGCTGCTTTATTAGAGTCGCTGGAAAACATTCAACTTACTCTTGTTATCGGCAAATATGCTATGGCGTACCACCTACCCAATGAAAGCAAAAAAGTAACGGAAGTAGTGGCGAACTGGCGAGCCCATTGGCCTTTAATCATGCCATTACCGCACCCTAGCCCGCGTAATAATATTTGGCTAAAGAAAAACCCTTGGTTTGTCGCCGAAGCCCTGCCTAAATTACGAGAGCGAGTTGCCAGCTTATTAGCAGAAAGCACTGAATAAGGTATGGCGAGGGTGCTACACTTCTGGCCAATATACATGTGGAAAGAGATAACCTGGTCGTGATTCGTATTTTATCTGTTTTTTTTATCCTTTTAGTGAGCGGCTGCAGTTTGGGATTAGCAACGAATACAGGTGAACATTCAGTTGCGTTAGCGCCTGCCACAGAAGGTCGTTTAGCTGATGCAGCAACCGCCATGAAGGCTGAACATCCAGGTTTAACGGGGGTTGTGCCGCTTATGCATGGGGCCGATGCTTTTGCCGCGCGTATGCTGCTGGCCGATGTGGCCACCACCTCGATTGACAGCCAATATTATATTTGGCGCTCAGACTTAACCGGGCACTTGTTACTTGAACGCCTACAGCGGGCAGCAAACCGTGGCGTAAAAGTGCGTTTATTGCTCGACGATCATGGTACCGGTGGCCTCGACCCAGAAATTGCCTCGTTACAAAGCCATCCGAATGTGCAAGTGCGGTTATGGAACCCTTTTGTTATACGCCGTTTTAAACCCCTAGCGTTTACCTACGACTTCTTTCGCTTAAACCGCCGTATGCATAATAAAAGCTTTACCGTAGACGGCCATGCCAGCATTTTAGGTGGGCGTAACGTAGGCGACGAATATTTTGGAACGGGTAAAACAGCCTTGTTTGTCGACTTAGACGTGTTAGTTGCAGGTGAAGTAGTGCCAGAGGTAACGGCTGATTTTGATTTATATTGGAACAGCCCGTCGGCATATCCAGCAGAACAAATAATTCGCCAGCGAGAGCAAAAAACCAACCCGATAATAAGTGGTTTAGAAAAATACCAAAATACTGAACAAATGCGTGAATACCGTGAGTTGTTGGCTAATTCAGAGCTGATCAGTGAATTAATCGCAGGTACGCTTCAACTAGAATGGACCGATGCGACCTTGGTGAGCGACAGTCCCGCAAAAGGGCAGGGAGCTGTTGCTCGGAAAGATCTGCTAACAGGCCACTTACTAGAAGCCGTAGGAGAAATACAACACACCTTCGATGGTATTTCAGCTTACTTTGTTCCCGGTGCCGAAGGTGTTGAAGCCTTCACAACCATAGAACAGCGTGGCATTCAAGTTCGTATGTTAACCAATGCGCTTGAAGCAACCGACGTGCTACCTGTGCACGCTGGTTATGCGAAACGGAGAAAAAAATTACTGCAAGGTGGGGTAGAATTATATGAACTGCGCAGGCAAGTGTCGCCTGATCTGGTGAGCAGCAAGCTTGGGCCATTTGGCTCGTCAGGGGCCAGCTTACATGCCAAAGCCTTCGCTATCGACGGCGAGAAAATATTTGTTGGCTCTTTTAACTTTGACCCACGCTCAGCACGTTTGAATACGGAAATGGGCTTGCTTATCGACAGCCCCGCATTGGCACAAGGCGTACACGACACCTTCGATGCCGGCCTAAGTGGTACCGCATGGAAAGTAGAGCTGCGCGATGGCAAGTTAGTATGGCTAGAGCCTGAAGCCCCAAGCAACCCACCCATAACTACAGAGCCAGGCAGTTCCTTTTGGCGCAATATCGGTTTAACGGTGATTGGCTGGCTGCCGGTGGAGTGGTTGTTGTAGTTTTTTAGTATTTGGTGCCCAGGCTCGGACAAACTCGCTTTAGCGGTGGCCCGTAGGGTGAGCCACATGGATGTGGCGAATAATCTGGAGCCGAAGGACAGAAACAAAAAACCCGCCAGAAGGCGGGTTTCTCATAAATATGGTGCCCAGACCCGGAATCGAACCAGGGACACGAGGATTTTCAATCCTCTGCTCTACCGACTGAGCTATCTGGGCGTTGCTGATGTTTACCTAACAACGCGGCGTATTAAACGGTTTTTTACGCCTGCTGTCAAGCCTCTGCAACAACTATTCTCGAATTTGACCATTTCCAGTTACGACAAACTTCTCGGTGGTCAAAGATTCTAAGCCCATTGGGCCATAAGCATGCAGTTTCGAGGTGGAAATGCCTATTTCGGCACCTAAGCCTAATTGACCGCCATCAGAAAAACGTGACGACGTATTCCACATGGTAACGGCAGAATCGATATCGAGAATAAACCGACGGGCGGTGGTTTCATTTTCGGTACAAATCACGTCGGTATGGCCGCTAGAGAACTGATGTAAGTGCTCAACCGCGTGGTTGTAGTCGTTTACTACCCGTACGGCTAGTTCGAGCGCTAAATATTCTTGGCCGAAGTCTTCGTCGGCAATGCTTTCAGCACCGTTAAAGAAGTTAAGAGATTTAGCACAGGCGTGTATTTTAACCTGTTTCTCGGCCATAGCAGTAGCAACCATAGGTAAGAAGCTATCAGCGACGCTTGCGTGCACTAACAAGCCTTCTAGGGCGTTGCACACACCTGTACGCTGGGTTTTGCCGTTTAGCAGCAGGGTGAGCGCCTTATCGAGGTCTGCGTCTTGGTCGACATACAAGTGGCAAACCCCTTTGTAGTGCTGAATGACAGGAATTTTACTGTTGTCACTCACGTAATGAATTAAGCCTTCACCACCACGCGGTATAACTAAATCGATGTAATCTTTTTGCAGTAGTAGTTCACCCATTAAATCACGGTCTGGGGTGGGTACCACAGTAAGCACGTCTTTGTTAATGCCTGCAGCTTCTAGTGCTTTATGCATGGCTTGGGCAATTACTTTACTGGTGCCAATGGCTTCTTTACCACAACGTAAAATTGCCGCGTTACCCGACTTAAAGCATAAGGCGCCGGCGTCGGCGGTTACATTCGGGCGCGCTTCGTAAATCATGCAAATAACGCCAAGTGGTATGCGCGTTTTATCAATACGCATGCCGTTCGGGCGCTCTTCTAGTAGGTAGCTTTGGCCTACCGGATCAGGTAAAGCAATAATTTCTTCTATGGCAGTAGCCATATCTTCAATACGATCTGTGTTTAAAGCTAAACGGTCCATCATGGCGTCGTCGAGGCCTTGCTCTTTTCCAGCCGCTAAGTCTATTTCGTTGGCGGCAAGAATAGTGGCCGTATTACTACGAATGGCATCGGCCATTTTTTGTAGCGCCGCATTTTTTTCTGCGGTAGAAAGTGTGGCAATAGCACGTGCAGCTTTGGCTGCACGTTTGGCAATGTCGGTAGCTAGTTCTTGGTTATTCATATTTTTCCCCATAGCATTAAATCGTCGCGATGAATGACTTCGCTGATTGGGCTGTAGCCATACATTTCAGCGATTTTACTGTCGGTCTGACCTTTTAAATGCAGCAGTTCATGAGAACTGTAACGGCAGATACCTTTAGCGACTGTTTCGGTGTTTCCTGCATTGCGTATCAGCACGGCGTCGCCACGGTCAAAGTTGCCTTGCACATCAACAATGCCGGATGTAAGCAACGATTCGTGGTCATGGCGCAAAGCTTCTACTGTGCGCGAATCGACTAGTACTTCACCTTGAGCAACCAGCGTGTGGCGTAACCAGTGCTTTTTGTTGCTGAGCGGATTTTCTCGGGCTCGGAATAGGGTGCCAGGATTTTCATTGCGCAACAGAATTTCGAACATGGTGCCTTTACGGCCATTTAAAATATAGGTGTCGATACCGTGGGTGGTCGCTTTTTCCGCCGCTTCCACTTTAGTACGCATACCGCCGGTGCCTACAGCACTTGCTGAGCCACCCGCTAAGGCGTAAATACTTTTATCGATCACGTCTACTTCAGGAATAAGAGTGGCGTCACTATGTTTATTTGGGTCTTTGTCGTACAAGCCGTCGATATCGGAGCAAATAAATAGCACATCGGCGTCAACCACAGTGGCAACCATAGCGGCCAAGTTATCGTTATCGCCTACTTTTAGGTCGTCGGTGGCAAGCGCGTCGTTTTCATTAGCAATAGGCATAATACCTTGCTCAATGAGCGTGTTTACGCTATTACGAATACTTATATAGCGCTCACGATCGCGTAAATCGTCGTGGGTCATTAGCACTTGCGCGCATGGAAAGTCGAAAAAGCGCGACCAGCTTTCCATAACGTGGGTTTGCCCTACGGCAGCCATGGCCTTTTTGAGGACTACTGGAATGGGTTTATTTTCGTCAAACTTAAAATGATGGCGTCCGGCTGCTACCGAACCTGATGAGACCAGAACAATTTCTTGTCCTCGTTCGCGGCACTCATTAATAAAGCGTGCAATTGCGAGTAAATACTTCGAACTACAGCCTTTACCATCTGGCGCTATCAAAGCACTGCCAACTTTAATGACAGCCCTTCGCCAGGTGGGTATCTTCATGAAAAACTCCCTATTGGTTACAAAAGAACCCGCTATGTTAGCACAGCGGGCTACGCGTAACTATGAAGCTTCAGTAAAGTAGTAAGGCATGAATTCGATTAAATGCATGGTTATGCAGTTGCACTAAACAAAGTGTAACAACCGAACCATTACTTTTCAGGTGGTGTATAACCTTCGATTTCCACATGCTTGCCTTCAAACAAAAAACCCACCATTTCTTTTTCAAGAAAGGCCCGAGCGTCTGGGTCCATCATGTTTAAATGTTTTTCATTAATTAGCATGGTTTGTTTTTGCTGCCATGCAGACCAGGCTTCTTGGCTGATATTGTCGAAAATACGTTTACCTAAATCACCAGGGTAAAGTTGAAAAGCTAAACCTGGGGCATCTTTTTTTAAAAATTCACAATATACAGTGCGACTCATTTTAATAACCTCTTCATGAATGTTATGCAATGGAAATTGCATATTTTACGAATGTCACTTTGAAATTAATGTCTTTGTTGAATATATATGCATTTAAATGCGGGTCTTTTATCTGTGAATGTAGAGTATAAGTGTTAGTTATACCCTGTGTCAGGCCATAATTTCGGCAATATTTTCTTTATGGGTGCTGGCAAACCAAATTCACTAAGCTGGTGTTGGCTAACCCAACGCTGCTGGCCAGTTACTTTTGGTTCGTGCTGGCTAACTTCTGCCACAGCAGGTTGCAGCTGCCATATATGACCATGCATTTTAAAATGGCTAAAGATGTGTTTGAACTCACCTGCTAATATAGCATGTGGTGGAGGCTCGCTCACTTCCGGAAAACACCATAGGGCTGCCCAAATGCCACTTTCAATACGCTTTTCAAGTTGTATGGCGTTATTTTCATAGCGCCAAATAAAGTGTGCATCCCGCTCGGGAACTTTCTTTTTAACTTTGGGCGTAGGTAGCTCGGCCTGTCGGTCGGTGGCAAAAGCGACACAGTAATTACTAAAAGGGCACTCGCCGCATTTTGGTTGCTTTGGGGTACATAAGGTAGCCCCAATGTCGAGCAGCCCTTGGGCAAAACTGCGATTGTTTTCTGTAGGAGTAAGCTCAGCTGCTTTTTGCCACAGCTGCTTGGTTACTTGGCTAGAGTTGGGTTGCCCTTCAATACCAAATAAGCGGCAGAAGAAGCGCTTCACGTTACCATCAACAATAGGCCCGTATTCATTAAAGGCAAAGGAACGAATTGCACCCGCAGTATAAGGGCCAACGCCAGGAATAGTCTCAAGTGCTTTTAAGTCGTTAGGGAATTCGTAATTATATTCTTCGCCTAAATACTTAGCTGCTTTATGCAGATTTCGCGCCCGCGAGTAATAACCTAAGCCTTGCCAATGGGCCATCACTTCATCTTCACTGGCTTGTGCAAGCGACTGCAGGGTAGGGAAGCTAGCTAGCCAACGTTTAAAATATGGAATAACAGTAACCACTTGAGTTTGTTGCAGCATAATTTCGCTAACTAAAACGCGATAAGGGCTAGCCGGCTGTTGCCATGGCAAATCGTGTCGGCCATGCTGTTTTTGCCAGCTTAATACGGTGGCTACGAAATCTTTTCTTTGCATGTTGCTTGTGTTTTGTCTCAAGGCTTGGATAATTGGCAGCCCACAGTGTAACAGGTTCGAAAGTCATGTCCGAGCAAGAACAGTCAGGTTCAGTATACATGCGCCGTATACGTAGTTTTGTAAAACGCGAAGGTCGGTTAACCAAAGGGCAGGCTTCTGCACTTGAACGGTTAATGCCGGTTTGGGGTATCACGGCACCCGCCAAAGGCCAACATATCGAAATGGCAGAGTTATTTGAGTGTGAAGCGCCGGTCACTCTTGAAATTGGTTTTGGTATGGGCCATTCGTTAGTGGCTATGGCGAAAGCCGCACCGGAGCGAAACTTTATTGGTGTTGAAGTACACCGGCCTGGGGTTGGTGCTTGCTTAATGGAAGCCGAGCAGCAAGGTGTTGCTAACCTGCGGGTGATAGAGTTTGATGCAGTTGAAGTGTTAGAGCAGTGGCTTAGTGACGCGTGTTTAGATCGCGTGCAAATATTCTTTCCTGATCCTTGGCACAAAACCAAGCACCATAAACGCCGCTTAATTCAGCCAGACTTTGTACAGTTATTGCGCCGAAAAATGCAACCGGGTGGAGTGTTACATTTAGCCACCGACTGGGAAAACTATGCCGAGCACATGCTAGAAGTAATGCTAGCCGCATCAGGTTATGAAAACCTTTCTGCAGATAATACTTATATACCACGGCCCGACGAGCGCCCACTGACTAAATTTGAACAGCGTGGGCACCGGTTAGGCCATGGCGTATGGGACTTACAGTTTAAAGTAGTAAGTTAATTGCTTCTCACTCGTCCATTAGGTCGGTCAGTACTTGGTTTAAGTATAACCGGCCTTTTGGCGTGGTGCGCCAGTTTTGCTGATCACTTTCTATCAGCCCTGCCGTAATCGCAGGGGCGAGTTTGGCTTCCGCCTGTTCAATAGCTAGGCCAGTACGGGCGCTAAATTCACTTTTAGGAATGTCTTCAAGAAGCCGCAAACGGTTCATAAAATACTCGAACATGCGTTCATCTGCTTTTACTTCCCAGGCTTTATTTAAAAATAGACGTGTCAGATCCATGTAACCTCGCGGGTGTTTTACTTTTTCTGTACGGATAATTTTACCCGCTTGAGTAATTTTCCCATGGGCACCGCAGCCTATTCCGAGGTAGTCGCCGAAGCGCCAATAGTTAAGATTGTGATTGCCACGGTGGCCAGGTTTGCCATAAGCGCTCACTTCATACTGCTCGTAGCCGGCTGCTGTTAATTTAGCGTGCCCTTGTTCATATATGTCCCAAAGGCTGTCGTCGTCGGGCAAAATAGGTGGCTTGCTGGCAAACAGAGTATTGGGCTCTATGGTGAGCTGGTACCAAGATATATGTGGGGCACCTAGCGCGATAACGCCGTCTAAGTCGAGTAAAGCTTCGGCACTGGTTTGATTCGGCAAGCCATGCATCAGATCAAGGTTAAAACTGGTTAGCGGCAAGCTAGCAGCATGGGCGGCGGCTTCTTGTGCTTGGCCAGGGCTGTGAATACGACCTAGCGACTGTAAATGTTGTGAATGTAAGCTTTGAATACCAATCGATAGCCGGTTAACACCTGCAGTAACAAAACCACTAAAGCGTTCCATTTCAAAGGTGCCAGGGTTTGCTTCCAAGGTTACTTCGATATTTTTATCAAACGGAATCAACTGCTCTATACCTTTAAGGAGGCGAGCAATGCCTGTAGCGGAAAATAAACTTGGGGTGCCGCCACCGATAAAGATTGAGCATAACGAGCGGCCCTGAACGTAATGCAGATCAGCGCGTAAATCATCGAGTAAGCAGTTTATATAAACTTCTTCAGGAATAACGTTGGGCTGAGCATGGGAATTAAAATCGCAGTAGGGGCATTTCTGCACACACCATGGAATGTGTACATACAGGCTTAAGGGCGGCAATTCCAAGTTGTGTGATTTAGCTTGAGCACTCGTTGTGGTTACCATTATTGCGCCTTTAACTGTTCAAGTAACAGCCGTAATGCTTGGCCTCGGTGGCTAAGCTCGAATTTATCAGCGGCGGTTAACTCGGCAGCGGTGCAGTTACGCTCAGGTACCAAGAATACTGGGTCGTAGCCAAAGCCACCAGCACCAAAGGCGGCAGGGGCAATTTCACCGTGCCAAATGCCATGGGCTATAAGTGGGGTTGGGTCGTTGGCATGTTTCATGTAAACCAACACGCAATGGAAGGCAGCCCCGCGTTGCTCCTTAGGCACCTTGCTCATGGCGGCAAGTAATTTGACCACATTGTCGTTATCTGACGCTTGTGCACCAGCATAACGAGCCGAGTATATGCCAGGCGCACCTTGTAGTGCGTTTACAGCTAAGCCGGAGTCGTCGGCTAAAGCGGGTAGTCCCGTTGCCGCACAGGCATGGCGGGCTTTAATAATTGCGTTTTCAACAAAGGTTAAGCCGGTTTCATCTGCATCGGAAACATTAAAATGGCTTTGTGGAACCACATTAACACCCAAAGGAGCCAGTACATTTTGTAATTCTGCAACCTTCCCTTTGTTTCCAGTGGCAAGAACAAGTTGGTTGAGGGCAGGGTTACTATGACTCATGAAAACTCCAAAAGTGATTGCTTAATAAAGGTTTTTTTAAAACAAAAAAGAAACTCTTGCCATTATAGCGCAGAGCTAAGCTTGTGGTATGATAGATTTGTCATTTATTTGTCAGCTTTGCGTGGGAATCATTTAGCCTGTATCTAGCCTTTAAAGGAGCCAACTAGCATTCATGGATGCCGTAAATTTCACAATTCTTATTGCCGGGGTCCTACTCTTCGCGAGTATTATCGCCACTCAACTTTCTGTGCGCTCCGGGGCACCCATTTTATTAGTGTTTCTTTTACTTGGCATGCTTGCCGGTGAAGACGGCTTATTAGGCATTCAATTTAACAACCCAGACATTGCCCTATTAATTGGCTCCGTAGCTTTAATTGTTATTCTATTTGACGGTGGTTTACGTACCCAGCCTGAACGCTTTCGGGTGGCATTAGGGCCGGCGGCTGTATTGGCCTCGGTAGGGGTAATTATTACCTGTATTATAACGGGCTTAACCGCGGCATACTTATTTAACCTGAGTTGGATAGAAGGCTTGTTGCTTGGTGCAATTTTGGGGTCTACCGACGCTGCCGCAGTGTTTTCTATTTTCCAATCGCAAGGCTTACGTATTAAAGATCGTGTGTCGGCTACCCTCGAAATAGAATCAGGTAGTAACGACCCTATGGCGGTTATGTTAACCATTACCTTGGTAAGCGTATTGGCATCGTCTGATCAGGGTATGTCGTGGATGGTGCTAGTAAGCTTTATTCAACAAGCAGTTGTAGGTGCGGTACTTGGCTACCTAGGTGGTCGAGTGTTCGTTAAAGTGAGCCGAATGGTGCAGTTACACGCGGCGTTTTTCCCGCTGTTGGCTGTTGGTGCTAGTATTTTAGTATATGGCTTAACCGCCCAATTTGGCGGAAGTGGTTTCTTGGCTGTTTATTTAATGGGCTATATTGTTGGTAATGCGCCTAAGTTGCCACAAGTTATCAATATTTTACGGGTGCACGACGGGTTAGCTTGGCTTAGCCAAATAGTAATGTTCCTTATGCTTGGCTTACTTATGACCCCAAGTAAGCTGCTCGACATTGCTGCCCCTGCGCTGATGTTAGCGGCGGTACTTATTTTAGTTGCACGGCCAGTGGCGGTACTCATTAGTTTAGCGCCATTCCACTTCCCCTGGCGCGATAGAATATTTATTTCTTGGGTGGGCTTGCGCGGTGCGGTGCCTATTGTACTTGCGCTGTTCCCGTGGATTGCCGGCTTAGAAAACCAAGCCCTATATTTTGAAATAGCCTTCTTTATTGTATTGGTGTCGCTGATAGTACAAGGCTGGACTATTTTGCCCTTTGCGCGCAAATTAGGTTTAGAAGTGCCGCCAGAAGCCGAGCCAGACTCGCGCATGCCGCTAGAACGAATTACCACTAAAAACGCTATTCTTGAAGTGGCCACCTTCGAAATTGATGACGACACCCCCGCCTGCGACCATTATTGGAGCGATATAAATATTCATGAGCCCGTTGAGTTCATGGGCTTAGTTCGTAATGGTGAATGGTTGCGTACGGTGGCGAACCCGAAGCTGCAAGTGGGCGACACGGTGATGGTATTAACGCGCAGCGAAGACATACCGCGAATTAGCGACGTTTTAGCTTCAAATGGTACTGGCAAGCGCTTAACCAAGAAAAACTTTTTTGGCGACTTTGTGCTTAATGCCGACAGTACTCTTGCAGACTTGGGGGGGTTCTATGTATTACCTGAAGAGCAGGCGAAGCCTGATGAAACCATTGCCGAATTGTTTTCTAATCAATTCCGCCGCCGAGTAGTGGTGGGCGACCATATTATAATAGGGCCGCTTATGTTTACAGCGCGTGACGTGGCCGACGACGGCACCATTAAGAAAGTAGGGGTGAAAGCAGCGGTTGCCTAACTTACCGAGCTGGCGTTGCTAGAAAGCGGCTATGTGCCGCTTTCTTTTTTAAGATTGCTAGTTACGATAAAAAGTATGTGTAAAGCGTAACTCTTCAGATATATCGCCGTGGCGTAAATTAATAAAAAATCGATAACGGTCTTCATTTTCGTGGCTTACGCTAGTGAGGTAATAAAGCGAGTCGCCTTCAGAAATACGGCGAAAACTAAGTTCGCGACGCTGACCAAGGCTGTTCAAGGCATAACCAGACACAGCAACCCGTTGTGACTGCTGTGTGGCTGCGTCGAGTACGGAAATACTAACAATACCTTGGGCGCGGCTACGCACAAGGTTATATGCTTTAGCCACTTCGGGCTGTAAAAAAGTGCTGGCAAAAGCACTGTAATGCACGTGCCAATTTGCCAACCGTTCAAACTGCCCACCTTGCACCTGGCTGCTGTTATCTTGTAACCCAGACGATTGTTGTGCTACAGCCTGTTGGCCAATAATGTAAGGTGCGAAGGCTAAAAAGCATAAGGTAAGAATAATGCTACGCATGGGTTAATCCTTGTAGCGTTGCTAAAGCAAGCGCATTAAAAACTGAATGAGAATAATTAAAACCAACACGGAAAGGTCTAACCCTCCCAGCGGCGGGAGCATGCGACGGATCGGGGCTAACATAGGTTCTGTTAACTCATGCAATACATACTCAAGCGGATTATTGCCTTGGCTAAACCAACTTAAAATAGCGCGAATAATTAGTATCCAAAACATCAGCTGCAACACTTCCATAACAAGGTTGTGTATGCTCAAAATCAGTAATGGTAAAATTTGCACTTCAATTTTAGCGATGCTGGCCAAAATGAAAAATTTCAGCGCTGTTAGCAGCACCGCTAAAGTAACTGCAGCAAAATCTATTCGGCGGCTACTTGGAATAATGGCTCTTAAGGGCAAAACTACTGGGTCGGTTAGTTTGCGAACAGCCAAAGCCACCGGAGACATATAGTTGGCATTAACCAGCTGCAACCAAACACGAATAATAATCGCCATGATAAATAGCGAAAACACTGTGGAAATAAGAAAAGTAAAGCCATCGTTCATAATGAATTAGTCCTAAAAAAGTTTTGCCATTTCTTGGTTGCGCGCAACAGCAGCACGTACCACTTGGTCTGAAATTCCATCAAGGTCACGCTCTTGGTATACCTCGATACCTTTGGCGGTAGAACCACCCTTACTTGTTACTTGCTTACGTAAATCAACCAGGCTTAGTTCGCTTTCACTGGCCATTTTAGCAGCACCAAGCGCCGTTTGCTGCACCATGGCACGCGCTGTTTTGGCGTCAAAGCCGAGTGCTTCGGCGGCTTGCTGCAAACCATTCATAAACTCAAAAAAATATGCGGGTCCGCTGCCAGCAACGGCACCGAGTACGTCAATGCTAGACTCTTCTTCAAGCCAAATGGTTAGGCCGACATAGTTAAATACTTGCGTTATATAGTTGCGGTCAGCTTCTGTAACACTGCTGTCGGCACATAAGCCCGAAACACCTTCACCTACCAACGACGGAGTGTTCGGCATAATACGAATTACCCGCGTTTGTTCGCCTAAATATTGATGATAGTTTGCAATTGGTACGCCAGCGGCAATAGTGGTAACAAGCTTGCTACTTATAGTGGATGTATGTTGTTTCAAATCGGCACAAACTTCTTTCATAAGCTGAGGCTTTACCGACATTACAATAACGTCGCAAGCAGCGACTAACTCATGGTTGTTTTGGGTCACTTGCACACTAAAGTCTTGCGCTAACTGGTCAAGTTTGGGCCTGCTTCTATTACTAGCCCATATTTTATTGGCAGGGTAGCCGCCTCGTACCATGCCACCAATAATGCTGCGGGGCATATTGCCTGCGCCTATAAAGCCAATAGTGCGAATGTCTACTTGCTTGCTCATATATGTACTACCTTTAATGCTAATTTTGTATGTTATGTGCGAGTGCCAAATATATCGGTGCCTACCCGCACCATGGTGGAACCATATTGAATGGCAGCTTCTAAATCATTACTCATACCTAATGACAGTGTATCAATCCTTGCGTGCTGTTGCTGTAAATCTTCGAAAACTTGTTGGCAATGGCGAAAGCTTACTGCTTGTTTGTCAGGCGCTGGGTTAGCCATAGGAATAACCATTAAACCCCGTAATTCTAGCTGCGGTAGTTGATTCACAGCGCTAACAAACTCAGGTAATTCGGCTAATGATATACCAGCTTTCGAGGGTTCGTTGTCTATATTAAGCTGAATAAGCACCTGTAATGGCGGTAAGTGTTTGGGTCTTTGGTTGTTTAGTCGCGTTGCAATACGAAGTCGGTCGAGGCTTTGTACCCATGTGAAGTGTTCAGCAACGGGGCGCGTTTTATTCGACTGCAGCTCGCCAATAAAATGCCATTTAATATCTTTTAAATGAGTTAACGACTGAATTTTATCAACGCCTTCTTGCACATAGTTTTCACCAAAATGCCGTTGGCCTGCAGCATAAGCTGCTGCAATGTCATTAATGGGCTTGGTTTTACTGACAGCAACAAGCTGAACGCTAGTTGCTGAGCGGTTCGCTTTTTCGCTTGCGTGCTTAATTCGAGCTCGAACTTTTATTAATTGGTCTGCTATGGTTGCGTGTAACATAGATATCCGCTGTAGTGGTGTTTAAACGGTGGTGTATTAAATAACTAACTTAATTGAGAAAGATAATGAAACTTCAACAATTACTGGAATTATGTGTTCAAAAAGGGGCTTCAGATCTTCACATATCTTCTGGAACTCCGCCAGCGCTTCGCATAGACGGTGATATTCAGAAGATTAGCACAGAGAAGTTATTGCAGCGAGACGTGTTCGACATGGTACATAGCGTTATGAATGAAAAGCGTCAGGCTGATTTCAAAGAGCGCCTTGAATCAGACTTCTCGATTAGTGTTGAGGGGTTGGCCCGTTTTCGGGTGAATGTGTTTATGCAACGGCACGGGCCTTCAGCAGTATTTCGTACAATTCCAAGTAAAGTGCTTTCGTTGGAAGACTTAAATGCGCCAGAAATATTGCGGAAAATAGCAGACTACCCACGCGGGTTAGTTTTAGTGACAGGGCCTACCGGCTCGGGTAAGTCTACAACCTTAGCGGCTATGGTTGATCATATTAATAATACCTATCCGCACCATATTTTAACCATTGAAGACCCAATAGAATTTGTTCATGAAAGTAAACAAAGCTTAATTAACCAGCGTGAAGTGCATCGCGACACCCACAGTTTTAATGCGGCGCTACGGGCGGCGTTACGAGAAGACCCCGATGTTATTTTAGTAGGGGAAATGCGCGACTTAGAAACCATCCGTTTAGCTTTAACCGCGGCAGAAACAGGGCACTTGGTGTTTGCTACCTTGCATACCACCTCGGCACCTAAATCGATTGACCGTATTGTCGATGTGTTTCCAGGCGAAGAAAAGTCGATGGTTCGTTCTATGTTGTCAGAGTCTTTACGGGCGGTAGTGTCACAAATACTCTTGAAAAAAGAAGGTGGTGGCCGTGTTGCCGCCCATGAAATAATGCTTTCTACACCAGCGATTAAGAACTTGATTCGTGAAGACAAAATTGCCCAAATGTATTCTAGTATTCAAACGGGCGCAGCACTTGGTATGCAAACCATGGACCAAGCATTAAATAAACTGCTTGATTCAGGAACGGTTACAGCACAGGTGGTTCGTTCTAAACTAGAGCAAGTTGGGTGAGTCGGAAGAGAAAATCGTTTACACTACGCCCTTATTAACGCGCGCCCTCAATGAACGGGGCGTAGTTGTAGCAGTTGTTTCATGAGGTGTAGTAAATAATGCGAGTTCTGGGTATTGAAACGTCGTGCGACGAAACCGGTGTAGCCGTTTATGACACGGAGGCAGGGCTATTGTCGCATACGCTTTATAGCCAAGTGAAACTTCATGCTGACTATGGTGGGGTGGTGCCTGAACTGGCGTCACGTGATCATGTGCGAAAAATATTACCACTTATTCAACAAGCTCTAGACGAGGCCAATACTAAGCCTGAGCAACTCGACGGCATTGCATACACGGCAGGACCAGGGCTTATTGGTGCTTTGCTAGTAGGTGCCAGTGTAGGCCGTAGTTTAGCTTTTGGTTGGAATATACCTGCAATTGGCGTGCACCACATGGAAGGCCATTTATTAGCGCCAATGCTGGAAGAAAACAGTCCTGAACTGCCTTTTTTAGCCCTGCTCGTTTCTGGCGGCCACACCCAACTGGTGCAAGTTGACGCGGTAGGTAAATATATTTTATTGGGCGAGTCGGTGGACGACGCAGCTGGCGAAGCTTTTGATAAAACGGCGAAGTTACTTGGTTTAGACTATCCTGGTGGGCCACGTTTAGCCGCGCTAGCTGGCCAGGGTAAAGCGAAACGTTTTACTTTTCCTCGTCCTATGACTGCAAAACCAGGCTTAGACTTTTCATTTAGCGGGTTAAAAACAGCCGCTGCCACAACTATTGCCGAACAACAAGCGCTTGCTATTGCAGCAGGCCTCGATGTTATTGAACAACAAACACAAGCAGATATTGCCCGCGCCTTTCAAGACGCAGTGGTCGACACCTTAGTAATTAAGTGTCAACGCGCCTTGAAGCAGACAGGCTTAAAACGTTTAGTTGTGGCCGGTGGGGTAAGTGCTAATATTCGCTTGCGCGAGGCCTTAGCAGCCACCATGAAGCAGCAAGGTGGTGAGGTGTTTTACCCCCGTCCTGAGTTTTGTACCGATAACGGCGCCATGATTGCTTTTGCGGGTGCTTACCGCCTTGCAGCCGGAGAGCGCGCCAAAGAGAATATTTCGGTAAGACCACGCTGGCCGATGACCGAGCTGGCCGAGCCTGGGGTGGGTCTGTTGCCGTACTAACGAAAGCCGGTTTCTTTACCTTGCCATAGGCGAACAATGTTAGTGCGATGGCGCCACACAATAAGACCCGCCAACATGCACGCAGGTATAGTGTACTGAGGTTTTACTAGATACGCATATAAGGGCGCTAGGCTAACGGTAATAATTGCCGCTAACGAGCTAACTCGGGTAACCCAGAATACGAAAACCCAAGTCATAATAAGCATTAAAGCCATTGGAAATGCGACGGGGAACATGGCGCCTAAAGCAGTGGCTACGCCTTTGCCACCTCGAAATTTGAAAAATAATGGGTAAATGTGGCCAAGGCAAGCAGCAATAGCGATAAAGCCAAGGGTAATTGGGCTGAAACCAAGAAAATAGGCGAGCCAAACGGGAATCATGCCTTTTAGCACGTCGAACAATAAGGTTAAGGCTGCCGGTAAAACTCCGCCTAAACGGAATACGTTCGTTGCCCCAGGATTTCCAGAGCCACGTAGGCGCGGGTCGTCGAGGCCAAATAAGCGGCAGATAAGTACGGCACTGCTAATAGAGCCGAACAAATAAGCGCAAAGGAACATTAAAAGGGCTAGAGCCGAAGTCATGGTTTCTATTCTTTAGAAAGTTTCAATTAGCATAAAGGCAAATTCAGCGAAATGCCATCTGAACAGTGGGCGAGAGGTTAAATTGGATACGGTTTCTATTGTAGGTTTAAAAATTGACGCTACTATCGGTATTTTTGATTGGGAGCAAGACATTCTCCAACCGCTAGTGCTTGAATTAAATATGCGCTGGGACAATAGCAAGGCGGCCCAGTCGGGCTCAATTGACGACGCACTAAACTATGCTGCGGTAAGTACGGTGGTTACTGAATTAGTACAGTCGCGTTCTTGGGGTTTAATAGAAGAAGTGGCTGAACAGGTGGCGGCATTAATACAAACAACCTTTAAAGTACCAGGTATTAGTGTGAAGGTAGAAAAGCCTACGGCTGTACCAAGTGCGATTAGTGTTGGTGTAACTATTGTACGTGGGGCTTATTAAACCGTGAAAGAATTAACGGTACACCAAGTTTGGCTTGGTATTGGCTCGAATATCGAGCGTGATTTTCATATTCGAGCTACGGTAGACGCGCTTACTGAGCATTTTACTGAAGTGCGGTTGTCTTATATTTATGAAAGTGAAGCGGCGGGGTTTGCTGGGCCTCCTTTTTATAACTTGGTAGCCTGGATAGAAACTACCATGCCGTTAAACGAGTTACAGCAGTGGTGTAAAGCAGTTGAACAACGTTTAGGCCGAGTGGTAAGTGCCGAGCGCTTTAGTTCTAAAACCATAGACATTGATATTTTACTATTTGACAACCTAGTGGCGGAAGCCACGGCTACTACCCCTAAGCTACCGCGTGGGGAGCTACTAACCAGCGCATTCGTGCTAGCACCTATGGCCGAGTTAGTGCCTTATATGCTGCATCCGCAAAGTGGAAAAAGTTATCGGCAACACTGGTTTGAATTTAAAGCCAATAACGATGACACAGGAATTATCGACATTGTTCCTTACTCTTGGTCGAAGGCTATATAAACGGTTGCTGCCAACGGGCTAAAAGCACTTCGCTTCGTGCTTGCTGTAAAGCTTGGCCAATGGCAGGGCCCTTTAGCCCTTGCTTAATATAGGCCTGTACACTCATTTCTCGTAGTTCATTCACCGGGGCGAACACCTTGTTGACACGCTCTAATGTGAATAGAGGGTTTGTTAGCGAAAGCGTGCTAGTTAGTGCTTGGCACAGGGCCTCTAGTTGCAAAAAGCGTTCGGGGCGACGCCACGCATCGGTACTTTGGTAAAAGGCGAGTACCGCTTTGGTTGTTAGTTGTGGCTGGGCAAAGGTGGTTAGCGTATGTAACAGTAAGCGCGCCATGTCGGCGTAGGCATTCGGAATACGAAGTTGTTCCGAGGTGCAATTAAGCGCTTGTTCATTGCTAGCCAGCATAGTTGCCAAGTCGGCCACCCAAGCAGCGTAACGTAGCATAGAATTATTGCTGGTTGCAGCAAGCTGCTCTAACGCTGGAAAGTTAACCTCTGTCGGTAAGTTGCACTGAAGCAATTGCCCAAGTGCACCACAGCGATGTAATACCAGAAAATACTCACTAGGCGTTTGGGTTTGTAATGCCTTTTCTGTTTCTTGCCATACCCGCTCAGCAACTAAAGCTTTTATTTCACCGGCGGCGACTAGCTGGCGCATTAAGGCGTAGGTTTCCTCGGCTATAAAGAACCCTAAATAGTGAAAGCGAGCGGCAAAGCGGGCGGCCCGTAACACGCGCAGTGGGTCTTCGGCGAAAGCTGGGCTAACATGGCGTAGCACTTTTAATTCTAAGTCGCGTATACCACCCCAAGGGTCGATCAGCTCGCCGCTACTGCTTTGCGCAATAGCATTTATGGTAAGGTCGCGGCGCTCTAGGTCTTGTTCTAGGGTTACGTCGGGCTGTGCATAGCAGGCAAACCCTGTGTAACCTTGGCCAGTTTTACGTTCGGTTCGTGCTAGGGCATATTCTTCTTGGGTTTCTGGGTGCAAGAAAACTGGAAAGTCTTTGCCTACAGGAATAAATCCCTGCGCTAATAATTCTTCAGCGGTGGCCCCAACTACCACATAGTCGCGTTCATGAAAGTCGACTTTGAGTAAGGCGTCGCGTACGGCACCGCCAACCAGATAAATTTCCATACTACCGATATAGCCTTGAGCTGCTAGAGTGATAAAAGATGATTGCTGCTAATAGGCTGAAATGCAATACATTGCATGGTTCTTAGCATACTGATAGGGTTCAAAAACAGGTTTTTCAGCTTATTAAATTGGAAGCGCTAGCTATTATGTACCAAGAGTTTTTTGGTTTTACCGAACAACCATTTTCTATCGCGCCCGACCCGCGCTTTTTGTTTCTTGGCCCTCGGCATCAGGAGGCGCTTGCTCATTTACGCCACGGGCTAACCGGTAGTGGTGGGTTTTTACTGTTAACCGGCGAGGTGGGCACAGGTAAAACCACTTTGTCGCGGGCCATTATTAGTGAACTGGAAAACGAGCTTGAGGTGGTGTTTATTTTGAACCCACGTTTAAGTGAGCGGGAGCTATTGGCTGCTATTGCCGAAGGCTTTGGCATAACCCAAGTTAATGAACACAGTTCGCTGAAAGCGCTTACCGATGTGTTGAGCAAACACTTAATGGCAGCGGTAGAGCGCGACAAACACCCGGTGGTGTTAATTGACGAAGCTCAGCATTTATACCCTGCGGTTTTAGAACAATTGCGGTTATTAACCAATTTAGAAAGTGATTCAAAAAAACTGTTGTCGGTGGTTCTTATTGGCCAACCAGAATTGCGAGAATTATTACAACGGCAAGAGTTACGCCAGGTAGCCCAGCGTATTGTGGCGCGCTATCAGCTTTTACCTTTTACCCGAGCAGAAACGGAGCAATATTTAAACCACCGGCTTGAACTGGCCAATGGTAACGCCGGAATTTTTGATAAGGCCGCACGCGGTATTATTTGGCAAAGCACCCAAGGTACTCCGCGGTTAATTAACTTATTATGTGATCGCGCCTTACAAATAGCGGCCCGCCAAGGTCAGCAGGTGGTAACGCGTAGTATTATAATGGCGGCAACATCGGCTTTACCCTATGCAACTGAGCCAAGTAAGCGAACCCCCACCGCCAGTGTGGGTAGGTGGTTGGTTATTATTGGTATAATTGCTTTAACCAGCAGCGTTGTTTGGCAGGGGTATTTAGCCTATATAAAGCCCGCTGCTATACCAACCGATGAACTGATAGTCAGCCCCCCGACAGAGCAAGGCAAGCAACTGGCAGGGCAACCGCTGAATATGTCGTTGGCGGCATTAGCAGCAAGCTGGCAATTGGGGAATCTTGGTTTAGGGCAACAGCCTTGCGAACGTTTAGGGCGGTATAATCTTTTGTGCGTAAAGGCCAAGGTGTCTTTAGCAGATATAGCGGGGCTTAGTATTCCTGTTATTGCCGAGTTACATAATGGCACCACCATTGTTATTCGTAGCAAAGACCAAAATAGTTGGCTGATAGAAGACACGGCTGGCTTGTTGCAGTTAACCACCGCAGAATTAACTGCTGCAATGAACGGCAATGTGTTGTTGTTTGTTAACCCACCACCATTTCTAAACCAAGCCACCTTAGCTAGTTGGCATCAGTGGGTTAATACTCGATTAGCGGCCTTAGTGCCTTATTCTTTACAGCATGCTCCGTTAGAACAGCAGCGGGAGTGGCTAGTAGACGTCACTGCTGGGTTAAGTAAAGACGACGCTTGGTTATTTGCCACCTTAGCTACTGCCACTGAGTACCAGGGCCCGAGTTTTAATGACTACCAAACCAGCAATTACCCTACTATGCGGGCGGTTCAAGTGCCTTCGCCAGTAACAGAGTCAATTAGCTACACAGCGCCAACGGCAACACTAACTCAGCTAGAGCCACCAGAATTTAGGCTTGTTTGGCCTGAACAACGCTCTGAGCCATTATTAAACATCCCAGAGCCCACAGTTAGCAGCGCTATTACCACTTCTGAGCCTATAGCCAATGAGAATGAGCCCGAGCCTTCATACGCGCTACAAACAATATTTGAAGAGGCTGTCAGAGCAACACCACCAGTAGAAACCAAGCGCAACTGGAGCTTTGATATTGAGTCGCCAACAGCACAAAACCAAACTGAAAGCCAAGTTATAGGAGGTACTCAAGGGGTGGTGGCGTTGGCAGCGTTAAGTGCAGAGCAACGGGAAAAAATACCTTCACACAGTTACGATCAGCATGTTTACCAGTCGAGCCCTGCAGAGCGTTGGATAGGCTTAAGCAACAGTCGTTTGCACGAAGGTGACTACTTAGGCGCGCTGAAAGTGCTTTCGATACAGCCTAACTATAGTATTTTAAGTGTTGGAGATTTGCTTTTTAAAGTAGAAGCATTGGAAGACCTGTAAGCATTTAGCGCACAGAAAATGACTTGCGAAGAGGTCGTACCTTTGCGATGATGAAGCCATTATCAAACACCTGTTTAAAAACAGTTTGCGCCCTTAAATGTGTTTATGTAGCACAAGAAAGCAAGTGTAAACGAAAGTAGGAGAATATAATGGCTGATTATAAAGTTGCTTTACAAGACATGAACTTCTTACTTGAAGATGTTTTTGCCGTAGCGAAAGACTGGGAAACCATGCCCGAATTACGCGATATGGTTGATCCTGAAACGGCAAAAGCTATTTTGGAAGAAGCCGCAAAACTTACGGAAACATTAATTGCGCCGAATTCACGCGCCGCCGACGAAGAAGGCATACATTTTAGCGACGGTGTTGTAACCACTCCTAAGGGTTATAAAGAGCAATTTGCCGAGTTAGCTGCTGGTGGTTGGGTTGGTTTAACCGCACCAACCGAGTTTGGCGGTATGGGCTTACCTAAAGTGTTGTCGGCCCAATATGAAGAAATGATGTGTGCTGCCGACGTGTCATTTTCACTTTATTCAGGGCTAACGGTTGGCGCCATTATTACCTTAGCTTCTCATGCTAACGACGAACTTAAGCAGCGCTTATTACCCAAAATGATAGCCGGTGAATGGACGGGGAGCATGTGCTTAACAGAGCCCCATGCAGGAACCGACTTGGGCATTATTCGTAGCAAAGCGGTACCCCATGACGACGGTTGCTATAGCGTAACGGGCACCAAAATATTTATTACCGGTGGTGAGCACGATTTAACTGAAAATATTGTGCATTTAGTTTTGGCTAAATTACCAGATGCACCAGCGGGCACACGTGGTATTTCTTTGTTTGCAGTACCCAAGTTTTTAATAAATGAAGACGGTAGTTTAGGCGAACGTAATACGGTTGTTGCCGGTTCAGTGGAACATAAAATGGGCATTCATGCCTCGGCCACCTGTGTTATGAATTTTGATAGTGCTAAGGGCTGGTTAGTTGGCGAGCCTCATCGTGGTTTAGCCGCTATGTTTACCATGATGAATTACGAGCGCCTAGGTGTTGGTATTCAAGGTTTAGGCTCTGCTGCCCGCTCTTATGGTACGGCGCTGGAATACGCACTTGATCGTCGCCAAGGCCGTGGTGCTAAAGCAACCCAAGACAAAAGCAATGAAGCCGACCCGTTATTAGTACATGGCGATATTCGCCGCATGCTTTTAACTATGAAGTCACTTATTGAAGGCGGGCGTGCCTTTTCAACCTACGTAGGTAAGCAGCTCGACTTGTCAAAGTATGCAGCAACTGAAGCTGAGCGCGAGCAAGCACAGGCCTTAGTAGAGCTTTTAACACCAGTAGCAAAAGCATTTTTAACCGACACCGGATTTGAAGCCACGGTACTAGGCCAGCAAATATTAGGTGGTCACGGCTATGTACGTGAATGGGGCCAAGAGCAATTAGTGCGTGACTGCCGTATAGCGCAAATTTATGAAGGTACTAATGGTATTCAAGCTTTAGACCTATTAGGCCGTAAAGTTGCCGGTAGCGGTGGTGAGCTGTTAAAACCATTATTAGCAGAAATAGCTGGGTTTTTAGAAGGCGACGCCGGCCAATGGGAAGCACAGTATGGCGAACTGGCCATTTTACTACAAGAAGTAGAGCGAATTACAGGCGAAATTTTAGGGCAAGTAAGAAGCGACGAAAACATTATTAATAGTGTTGCAGTGGACTACTTAAACTTGGTTGGCTATGTAAGTTATGCGTGGCTGTGGCTAAAAATGGCACGTACTGCAGAAACTTCCGATTACCCCACCAGCTTTATTGAAAGCAAACAAAAAACGGCAGAGTTTTACTTTGCTCGTATTTTACCCCGCGTATACGGACTAATGCCAACAATAGAGGCAGGCTCAAAAGAGCTCTTTGCATTTACTGCTGAGCAATTTTAAAAAGTTAGTAAATAGGAAAAAGGAACCTAAGGTTCCTTTTTCCTTGTTTAAGCGAAATAAAAGCGGCAATATGCTCTAAGTGTTGGTTAAACAACTCGTTTTTAAAGAGAAATATAAGGATACGATGGGTGGAAGCGCTAAGAGTGCAGCAACCGTCTTGGTTATATCAGAGTGCATTAGCTGCGGTGTTATGGATTTCGTTATGGGCCTTGTCAATGCTGATGGTTTTGGCGCCATACGAAAGTGTGTGGTTTCCTGCTGCGGGTATTACTTTTGTGGCTATGGTGCTGTCCGGTTATCGGGCCGTTCCTGGTATTGCAATTGCTATAGTGCTTACAAGCTTCTGGCGCGACACGCTTTTTGGCGTGAATGCACCCGCTGAGCTTTTCTTCAAAGCTACAACGTTAACAATGCTATCCCATGTTGCGACCTATTGGCTATATGCAAAATTATTTCGTGCTTGCATAAACCGTTTTGTGCTACGCAAAAACAGCGCAGCGTTGACTTTGGTTATCTTATTTATAGTTTTTGCATTCGCCAGTTCATTTACGAATGCATGGTTCAGTATTGAAGCGCTTGTCCAAACGGGCATGATTGACGCAGCACAGCAACACCAGTTTTTCTGGTCTTGGGGTTTTGGTGACGCCGCAGGTTTACTTGTAATGGCGCCTATTTGCCTAGGTATTCTTGGCATTGCTTATCCGCGAGTACGGAAATACTTGGGAAAGATGTCCTTTCAAAATCATACCGCTGATAAAGGACCCGTGTTAGCTAAAGGGGGCGTAACCCTTGTTGTATTAACGGTGGTGCTAACAATAAGCTTTTTTAATCATAGTGCTGAAGCGGCGGGGCTAATTTTTATTACCTTAGTGCCATTGTTGTGGGTTGTTTTAACCGAGTCGCCAAGCGTTGCAGCAGCAACCTTAGCGGGTTTAACCTTTTTAACCGCGTTGTGTATCGACGGCTTTGGTTTTCTTTTGCATGAGCTTATTTTTCAAAGTGCGCTGATTATAATGGCGGTGTCAACGTGGCTTATTATTGCCATTCGCACCGACGCAGAAAAGGACAGCATCCTTAAATAAGCGTTTAAGCTACACTAAAACACGCTTAAATAAGGCCATGGACTCCGCATGAGCTGTTTGTGGAAACATGTCTAACATGCTTACTTTCTCGAGCCTGTAGCCCTGTTTTACTATTTCTGCGGCATCGCGAGCAAAGGTTGTGGCGTTACAAGAAATATACAAAATGCTGCTGGGCTGAATAAAAGATAAGTCGGCCACCACATCTGCAGCGCCTGCTCGTGGCGGATCAAGAAAAAGCACGTCTATTTGCTCTTTGCCAAAGGCATAGTCGGTAAAAAGTCGGCTTAAATCTGCACGGACAAACTTAAGGTTATTGCAGTTTGCTAATGTGGCATTGCTATTCCCTCGCATTACTTGCTGCTCGGCTACTTCAACGGCAACTACTTTGGCACAACGTTTGGCCAAAGGAATACTAAAGTTACCAAAGCCGGCAAAAAGCTCTAATACTGTTTCATTCCCTGTTAATTCAAGCCAACTTAAGGCTTGTGCCAGCATTTTATGGTTAACAAAAGGATTTACTTGAATAAATTCGCCCGGACCATAGCTTAGTTGTTCGTTATCTACAAAATAACCCAGTTCAAGAGGTTGCTTGGTTACCGCAGCAATAACTTTAAAACCGTTATTGTATTGGGCCAGAACGTCGCACTGCTGCTGGGCTGAAAAGTTGGCCCAAGCTTGCTGCTCTTGTGGGTTAAGGGCTTCTACCATTCGTATGAGCACAGTAGCGGTAGCTACCGTAGCTTGCTCGTTGAGGAGCAATTCCACATGCCCTATGGCACGGTTGCCATGCATATTCGCTAATTGTTGCTGGATAGCTGGAACTAAGCGATTTAGGGTTGGGTGGAGCGTTTTACAGTCTTGAATTTTAATAATTTCGTCGCTGCCACGCGCACGAAAGCCCATATAAGGCTTATTATGGCTAGGTGCTGGAACGCTTAGTCTGGCCCTGCGGCGATAGCCAAACTGCTGTTGTGGGGCTGCTAAGTAGGGCTCAAACGGTATATTGCTGTCACCGATAGCGTGCTCTAGGTGCTCTTTTAGCATGGCTTCTTTATAGTTCAGTTGACCAGTATAGTTAAGGTGTTGCAGCTGGCAGCCACCACATTCGGCAATATGTTGGCATGGCGGGGTTATTCGTTCGGTACTGGCGCTAAGTATTTCAACGGCGGTCGCTTCGTCGTAGCGGTTGTGTTGCTTATCAATTCGAAGCCGAACCTGTTCACCAGGTAAGGCGTTACTTACGAAAACGGTTTTGCCAGCACTAGGGCCCGAATTACGCAGCGCAATACCGCGACCGTCGTGGCTAAACCTTACTATTTCCCAACCTTGCTGTTCATTTGTAGCCGTTGGGGTTTTAGCGACAGTTTTCTTTTTTTGCGGGCGAAAGCCCTTGCGACGATCAAACAGAGATGTAATAGCAGTACCTATAAGTTATCTAGCCATTGTATGGGCTAATAATACCACACAAAAATACTGAGCAATAAAAAAGCCGTACGCGGGTTGTTGGCGTACGGCTTTCAGCTATATAAGCTGGGCTAAGTTAAGCTTTAGTCACCCAAAGACAATAAAGTTGCATTACCGCCTACGGCAGTAATGTTGTCGGTAAGTACTTTTTCCGTAATAAATGAATAAAGGTAGTGTGGTCCACCAGCTTTCGGGCCAGTGCCAGACAAGCCTTGACCACCAAATGGTTGCACACCAACCACCGCACCAACTTGGTTACGGTTAATGTAAACGTTACCCACATTAATACGGCTAGCAACATCGTTAAAGAAGCTTTCATTACGACTGTGAATACCAAAGGTTAAACCATAGCCGGTATTATTAATGTCGTCGATCACTTGGTCTAAGTCGTCGCGCTTAAAGCGAATAATATGCAATATTGGACCAAAGTTTTCACGTACTAACTGGCTAATACTGTCGATTTGAATAGCCGTTGGCGTAACAAAGGTGCCACCCGCGGTATACGTTGGCATAGGGGTTTCAGAGATAATTTTGCCTACATGCTGAATGTCAGCTAAGTGTTGTTCTAGCGTGGTTTTAGCTACGCCATCAATAACTGGGCCCACATCGGTTTTTACATCAATAGGGTCGCCAACTAGTAGCTCTTGCATGGCACCTTTAATTAGGTCAATGACACGGTCGGCAACGTCGTCTTGAACGTACAGCACGCGTAACGCAGAGCAACGCTGGCCAGCACTTTTAAAAGCACTACCAACAATATCGTTTACGGCTTGCTCAGGTAATGCGGTTGAATCAACCATCATGGCGTTTTGGCCACCGGTTTCAGCTACTAAAGGTACGATAGCACCTGTACGCGCCGCCAAAGCACGGTTAATAGACTGTGCCGTAGTGGTTGAACCGGTAAAGCACACACCTCCGATAGCGTCTTGGCTTACTAAACTGGCGCCAATTTCAGCACCTTTGCCAGGTAAAAACTGTAGTACGTCGCCAGGAATACCTGCTTCTAAAGCGAGCTGAACAGCGCGGTATGCTACCAGCCCTGTTTGTTCAGCTGGCTTTGCTAGTACACAGTTACCAGTGGCTAAGGCGGCGGTAACTTGGCCTAGGAAAATAGCCAGTGGGAAGTTCCACGGGCTAATGCAAACAAAGGTTCCGCGGCCTTGAACGATTAACTCGTTGGTTTCGCCGGTTGGGCCAGGCATGGTTGTTCCGTGCCCCATTAGTTTACGCGCTTGAATGGCGTAATAGCGACAGAAGTCTACTGCTTCACGCACTTCGTCGATACCGTCTTGCAGGGTTTTACCCGCTTCAAGCGAGCATAGCGCTACAAATTCGGCTAAATTCTCTTCTAGTTTGTCGGCTAACTTTTCTAATGCTTCCGCACGTACATTTACATCGGTTCGAGTCCAGCGTTGAAACGCTTTGTTTGCTATTGCTAAAGCTTCGTTAGCTAGTGCTTCATCAGCCCAGCCAATAGTGCCTATTTTACGGCTGGTTTGTTGTGGCGAAGTTACGGCCACACGCTGAACAGATTCTATTAGCTTGCCATTTACAATAGGGCCGCCTTGCCATTGATTGTTCTGGTAACTACGGACTTGCTCAATAAAGGCGTCGCCTTGCGATTGAATATTCATGTTTAACCCCAACGAATTCTTACGAGTGCCGAAAATGTCTACCGGCAAAGGAATTTGATCATTTGCCAGAGTGGCTCTCTGGCGAAGTATTGTAACTGGGTGCTGTGCTAAGTCCGACACCGGTACTTTCGGGTCGAGTAATTTATGCACAAAAGAGCTGTTAGCACCATTTTCAAGTAACCGACGTACCAAATACGGGAGTAAGTCTTTATGTGCTCCAACAGGTGCGTATATACGTACGCTTCGACCTTGGTCTTCTTTTATTACTTGGTCGTATAAGTCTTTACCCATGCCATGTAGGCGCTGAAATTCATACTTTCGGCCGTTACCCATTTGCTGAATAGCACAAATAGTGTGGGCATTATGTGTGGCAAACTGAGGGAAAATATGGCCCTTGGTATGGTCGCTTAATAAGTAACGAGCACAGGCAACAAACGACACGTCGGTACTTGCCTTGCGGGTGAACACTGGGTAACCGGTTAAGCCCATTTGTTGCGAGTGTTTAATTTCCGTGTCCCAATAAGCGCCTTTTACGAGACGTACGGGAATTTCATCGCCACATTCTTTCGCTAAGGCGTTAATCCAACAGAGCGCGGGTAATGCACGTTTTGAGTAAGCCTGAATAACCAAGCCAAAACGTGGCCAATCTTTGCACACGCCACTGCGGTAGACCTTTTCGAACAGCTCAAGCGACAACTCTAAGCGGTCCATTTCTTCAGCGTCAATGGTTACCCCTACGTCGGCATTTTTAGCTAAGGTAATTAGCTCCGTTAAGGTGCCTGCTAATTCGGTTAATACTCGGTCGCGATTAGCTACTTCATAACGCGGGTGCAATGCCGAAAGTTTAATTGAAATAGTAGGCCGAGCTACCTTGGGGTTATTGAAGTTTTCCGCTGCCACACGGTTAATTGAATCTACATAAGCAAGGCGGTACCGCTCTGCGTCTTCGGCGGTTAAAGCTGCTTCCCCTAGCATGTCGTATGAATGGGTATAGCCTTGGTCACGCTTGTCGCGACTGTTCTTCAAGGCTTCTTCAATAGTGCGGCCTAGCACAAACTGTGCGCCCATTAACCGCATAGCTTGGTAAGTTGCTTTACGCACTACAGGTAAACCGAGTCGGCGTAGTAAACGGCGGAAATATGTAATTGGCTCTTTGTCGATTCGACCGGCGGGGTTAATAATTCGGTTGGCAAAGTTAAGGCCAAAAGTACCAGTGTTAACCAAAAGTGATTCGCTTTTACCTTTAAAGTCTTGCCATTCTCCCAAACCAAGGCGATCGCGAATTAGTGCATCTGCTGTCGAGCTGTCAGGAATTCGGAGCAAGGCTTCGGCTAAGCACATTAATACAATGCCTTCTTGCGTGCCTAAACTATATTGTTGGAGAAAAGCATCGACACCGTCGCCGCCTTTGGTTTTGTCGCGCACTTTAGTAATAAGCGCTTCAGTTTTACTATTGAGTTCTTGCATGCGCTGCTCATCGTCTGTGTGCAACTGCAAAAGCTCTTCAAGGTAAGTGTTTTCATCGACACTGTAATTGTCGGTAATTGCTTGCCAAAGCTCACTCAATTTAGCGGAACTATACCGCTCGCCTAACACCTGACTTGCTTTAAACATTGCTTCTCCTATAACCAAATGCCGGTTATCTACTACTGAAGTCACTACTGAGCCATTCGTCATAACTTGTAGGCAAGTATAAGAGGAATTTTTCAGTGGTAAAGTAAAGTCGTACCGTTTTATATGAAAAAATATGGAATTGTCGTAGCGGTTGACCGACGGGGCTTTTGCACTCCACAATGGACACTCTAAAAGGTATTCACCAATTAAGTAAATAAGTGACATTTATGGCTGATTTAGAACACCAACCAGTGGAAATCGAGTTGAAGTATCAGGTCGCCCGAGACCTGCCCAATACTATCGAAAATCTTGTCGAGTGGCTAGAGAGCAATGCTACGAGTGGTGGAGAAGATGAGTTAAAAAACATCTATTTCGATACCCCTTCACGGTTATTGCACCAACACCGCATTGGATTACGAGTACGCCGTTGGCGTGGTGGTGGCGAACAAACGATAAAGTTTGCAGGGCAACAGCAGGGGGCCATGAGTGCACGACCGGAATATAATGTACCAACAGTTATGTTAGTGCCTAACTTGAGTCTTTTTCCAGCACACATTTGGCCAGCTAAGGTGCTTGGAAAACTAACGGTTAATGGGTTAAATAAGCAACTAGAAAAACAGTTTGAAGTAACTTTTACTCGCCGAACTTGGCTTTATGAGCAGGGCTGCTTAAAGGTAGAAATTGCCTTAGACCAAGGGTGTATTTTAGCCTTAAGAAAGCGTGAGGCTATACAAGAGCTAGAGCTAGAGCTAAAAGCAGGTAACGCAGAAAAGTTATTTGCACTTGGTGCCAGCATAGCTAAGCGTTTTAGCTTAACTCCAGGGCAAAAAAGCAAAGCCCAGCGTGGTTACGAACTACATGGGCATGGTGGTCGTGGCTAATTCGAGGTATACCCACAATGCCCTGGCGGATCCTATATTGCGCCCAGCAAAAATAAGCCTAGACTCTTTACCTGCGACGTTACAGGCAGTAGGCCAATTAAATTGGCAAGCCTTAAACGACACTCACCGTGTTGCATTAACTCAGCCGCAGCAAATGTCTTTGCAATGGCTACTGGCTATTAGCCCTTTTATCTTTCGCGTGGTACTAGCTTACGGTAATGAAGCCGTTAAGCACGTGTTCGGTAGAGCTGGCTTTAGTTACCCTTACATGCTTGAGCATGTGGCTACAGCAACAACAGAAGCCGAAGCGTTACAACGCATTCGTTATTTGCGGCAGTTAGAAATGGCACGTATTGCAGCAGCTGACTTGCTAGGCCAAATGTCTTTAGCAGAAAGTTTGGCGGCCAATACTAACTTAGCCGAATGGCTGATTGAAGCGGCTAATACTTGGGCGCAGCAACAAGTAACAAAACGCTTTGGCTACGCATATTGCCATGCAGGAAAACCACAGCAACTTTGGGTTATTGCTATGGGTAAACTTGGTGGTTGTGAACTTAACTTTTCCTCAGATATTGATTTAATTTTCTGTTTTGAAGCAAGTGGCGAAACCTCGGGTGGGCGCGAAGTAGTAGATCACCAAGTTTACTTCACCAAAATCGCGCAGCTTGTAGTAAAGCTATTAGGCCATGTTACTACCGACGGTAAAGCTTTCCGAGTGGACCTTCGCTTACGCCCATTTGGCAACGCGGGTCCTATTGTAACTAGCCTAGCCGCACTTGAAGACTACTACCAAGAGCAGGGACGCAATTGGGAGCGCTATGCCATGGTAAAAAGTAGAGTGCTAGGCAAGGCTGCGGCAAACAACAATGCCCAGCTTAAATTTGCCAAACTGTTACGGCCATTTGTATATCGGCGTTACCTTGATTACAGCGCCATTGATGCGTTACGAAAAATGAAACTGCTGATTAATCAAGAGTCGCGACGGTTAGGCACACAGCTTAATGTGAAGCTGGGGCAGGGTGGTATTCGTGAAATAGAGTTTGTGGCACAAGTATTCCAGTTAATTCGTGGGGGCCGCGAGCCCGAATTTCAAACTCGTTCGTTAATTGAGGCATTAAACGTAGCCCAGAATGTTGGTGTACTCGACAAAACCATTGTGCAGCAACTACTGCACTGTTATGCCTGGTTACGCAAACTAGAGCATGTATTGCAGCAAATTAACGATGAGCAAACACAACAACTTCCTAACGATGGCGACAACCAAGCTCGGGTTTTAGCGGCTTGCGGGTTCTGTGACTGGTCCGATCTTATTGCAAACTTTGACCAAATAACTCAATTGGTTCATCAAGCATTTTTAGACGTGATCGGTGGCGCAGAAGAAATGAAGAGCGCCGACGATAGTGAATTTGCGTTGTTGTGGCAAGACCTTCTTGACGACAGCACCGCCATTACAGTGTTAAGTGAAGCAGGGGCTGAGTTACCGGCCCAGTGTTGGCACCGAATACGCGACTTTCGCGACAGTATTCGCCGTCGCTCGAGTGGTCCACGTGGCCGTGAGTTGTTAGCTATATTAGTACCTTTGCTAATTGAAGAATTAGTCCTGCGAGATAAAACTAACGACGTGCTACAGCGTGTGTTTAATGTAATTGAGCAAGTGGTGTCGCGTACCACCTACCTAGAGCTACTTACTGGCAACAAGGGTGCGCGGCAACAATTGGTTTTATTATGCGAAGCCAGCCCTTGGGTGGCTAGTTTAATTGCTCAGTTGCCGATGTTACTCGACGAACTGATTGATCCCACCCAATTGTATGATTTACCGGAGCTTAGTAGCTATAAAGCAGAAGTTGCCGAACAGCTGAACCGACTTTCCCACGATGATCCAGAAGCACAAATGGAAGCATTACGGCAAGTAAAGCAGGTGTTTCAGTTGCGAGTAGCAGCGGCTGACTTAAGTGACGGTGTGGCGCTTATGCGGGTGAGTGATCATTTAACATTTTTAGCTGAAGCAATGACTGAACAAGTAGTACTTATGGCCTGGCGGCAGCTGGTAGAGCGCTATGGCAGCCCAGCAGGCACAGACGAAGCACACACCGGGTTTGCAGTGATAGCCTACGGCAAGCTTGGTGGGTATGAACTGGGCTATGGCTCAGATTTGGATTTGGTGTTTCTTTGTCAAGACACCGTGCAAGGGCAAACTAACGGCCCCAAACCAATCGAAACGCAGCAATTTTATTTACGCTTAGCCCAGCGAATTTTGCACCTGTTTACGACCCGAGCAAGGCACGGAGTACTGTACGATGTAGATATGCGCTTAAGGCCTTCGGGCCAGTCTGGGCTCATGGTTGTGCGCGAGTCTACTTATAGTAAGTACTTACAAGAAGACGCTTGGACCTGGGAATTGCAGGCGTTAGTAAGAGCTCGGCAAATTTATGGCTCGGTAGCTATGGCGAAACACTTTACTACCACTCGTGCAAAGGTTCTTGCTTTACCGCGCCACACAACTACTTTGCAAAATGAAATTGTTACCATGCGAGAAAAAATGCGGCAGCAGCAAGGTAATAATGAAAGGAAAGTGGTTGATGCGAAAAACATGATAGGGGGTATGACAGATATTGAATTTATTACTCAGTTTATAGTACTGAACTACGCCCACCAATATCCGCGTTTGCTAGAATTTACCGATAACATACGTATTCTAGAAGTGGCCGGGGCGGCAGGCGTTTTAAGTATGCCAGCAGTAAACTCTTTAATTAGTGCTTATAAAGCTTTGCGTACTGCATCACATCGTTTGTCATTAGCGGAAAAAGGCAGTTTAGGTGAACAGTCTTTTACCGCCGAAAGAAAACAGGTACAAAAAATATGGCAGCGCCTGCTTACCTAGTTGGTGAGCGTAAATTTGAAGCAGGAGTACAGTAGTGGCTTACGCTTTCTGCACTCTCGCTTGTTGCAATTAATATAGCTCGTTGGCGTGGGCATAAAAAAGCTTGTGGGCTACCAGGGTGGTGGCTATTTAGTGAGCGGGCTAAGCGGTCTAAACTCTGCAATAGGTCGGCATTCACTTGGAAGGGGGCGCGTACTACGTAGTCTTTGTCGAGCCACCAAATAAGCTCCATATTTTCTTCAGCTGCAAGCCGTTCAGAGTTAGACTTTAAAGTGTCGTCGGCCATAAACCAACGTACTTTCACAGGACCACGCCAGTTTAGAGTAATAGGGTCGTCTTGCAGGCGTGCTTTTTCGTCAAGAATTTCAATGAGCGGGCGCTGACCGAGGTTGTTAGCGAGAATGGACTTGCCTTTTCTTGCACCTGGCCATGAAGAGCGTTTAATGCCAGAAAAAAAGCGAGATATTTCACCCTGCAAGTTACCGTAATTGTGGGAATCAGTGCCTGCTATGGTTTCTTGATCATGGTCAGTGCTGCCTAAATACGAGTTGTCGGACATAAAAAGAGTGAGGAATATTGCCACAACAGCAAAAAGCACCAGCAGAATAACCGCCCTTAGCTGTGTTTTGTTACGTTGGCTTGGTTTTGTTTCCGACTGTTTACTCACGGCTTAGGCCTTTTATTTAAGTGTGCGTAGTAGCTTTCCATTTCAGCTGATGGCCTGGTTTTGAAACGGCGATGCATCCACATATACATTTCTCTGTCGGCTGTTATGGCCCGTTCCAACTCTTGGTTTATTCGTATAGCATCTTCTGTATCGTCACCGCTTGGAATTTGCTGAAGTGGCTTCTTAAATTCCAGCACATAACCTTGTGCACCGGGTAAGCGTTTAAAGGTGCAAATAAGCGTGACCGCATTGGGGTGGTTAGCAAATATACTGGTACCAGTAGTGGTGGCGGCGTCGGGTACGGCAAATAAGGGCACAAAAACAGAACGGTTGCGGCCGTAGTCTTGGTCGGGCAAATAGCCTGCTAGTTCGCCTTCAGCTAAAGCATTAAGCATACCGCGTATATCTTTTTTAGGTAGTAAATACTTATTACTGCGGCTTCTACCTTTCGTTTGCAAGTATTCCATTAAAGGGTTGTTATGGGGCCGATACAAGCCTACTGCTGGGTAGAACAAACCTGCGCAGCGAGCATGCATTTCTAAAGCGAGAAAGTGAAATAAAATAGCAAAAACGCCTTGTCCGTTGGCCATGGTTTCTTTAAGCAAATCATAGCCTTTAATACTTACTTTGCGTTTTACGCGCCAGTCGGGCCACCACCAGGCCATGCCGGTTTCAAATAAGGCAATACCCGAGTTTTTAAATACTTCCCGAGTAATACGAGTACGCTCTTGCAAAGACATATCGGGGTAGGCTAGTTCTAGGTTACGCATACAAATATTAGCGCGTTTTTTCATAATACGGAGTAGCAGCAGGCCTACACCACGGCCTAATACCAGCTGCAGCCGATAAGGTAGCCAAGAAATAACATAAAGAATACCGATCATCAGCCAGGTAGGCCAAAACCGTGGCAATAAAAAACGAGCTTCAAAAGAAGGTGGCTGAACGTTATTGGTAGTCAAATTTAACTTACCTTTCAAGAGCAAAACAAAAAACCAGTTTTCGAATTGTACCCAATTATATAACTAAAAAGAATAAAGCCGGGATTAGCCGGCTTTATTCAAAAGTACAAGCAGCGAAAAAGTAAATTTAATAAGCACTCTGTTGCTTAGTTGCTTTGCGCCGGTTGTAAACCTTCGTTAATGGCTAGCAAGTCACGTTCAGAAATAATACCTGCCGCTTGGAACAGCGCTAAGGTGCTATTAATGTAACCGTAACGCGCTTCAGAAAGATTACGACGGGCATTAAACAAGTTTCGGGTGCTGTTCAGTACGTCGACAATAGTACGGGTACCTACTTCAAACCCTGCTTGAGTCGCATTTAGGGCACTTTCAGCAGAAAGTACCGCTTGTTCAAGAGCGTTAATAGTAGAAATGTTAGCGACTACATCGAAATAGGCGGTACGCACGGTGCGTTCAACAGCACGACGACTTTCTTCCAGAGTTTGGCTGGCAATAACAAAGTTATCCCGGGCTTGTTGGGTGCTGGCAATGGTTTTACCACCAGTATAAAGTGGAATATTCGCTTGCAAGCCAATTGAACGGGAGTTCAAGCCACTAATAGATGGGCGGCCGCTAGTGTTTTGGTCGCGATCGGAGTAGCTGGCATTGAACCGTACCGTTGGGTAATGGCCTGCACGTGCTTGATCAATTCGCTGATCGGCTACTTCAACGCCGCTACGATTAATAAGCAGGCTAAGGTTGCGGTCGTGGGCGCTAGAAATCCAGTGCTGAACACCTTCAGGGTCTGGGCGGCTTGGAGAAAAAGTACTGGTGTTTAAAACGTCAATCGACTCAATATGACGGCCAGTGATTTCACGTAAGCCTTCAAGTGCAATTTCAACAGCGTTTTGGGCTTGAATTTCACGAGCAACAGCGTTGTCGAATTGTGCTTGGGCTTCATGCACGTCGGTAATGGCAGTTAAACCCACTGAAAAACGCTGACGCGTTTGTTCTAGCTGGCGCTCAATAGCACGTTTTTCGGCTTGGGCAAAATCGAGGTTGTCGGCTGCACTTAACACGCCGAAATAAGTTCTAGTAACACGCAACATTAATTGTTGGCGCGTTAGCAAGTAACCCACTTCAGCTTGGTAGGCTTGTTTTTCAACAATGCCAGTTGCTTGCCAAGTAGGTAAACTAAATACGGTTTGGCTTAGGCTGAGTTCTTTATTAAACGAGCGAGAACTAGACGTGTTCACTAAATAAGTACCAGCGTTGGTAAAGGTTGCGTTATCTGAGCGCGTGTCAGAGTAACCTAAACCTAAGCTTATTTGTGGCCACCAGTCGGCACGAGAAATATCAACCCCTGTTTTAGCCGCATCGCGCTCTGCTGCTGAGCGAAGTAGTTGTGGGTCGTTTTCCAAAGCTAGCATGTAAATATCAGCTAAGTTTGTTGCACTAGCAGGTGCGGAAATGGCTACGACTCCAAGAGCCAGCGCTGCTGACAGAAATTTCATCTTCATGAGTTACAATTTCCTTTGGATGTTTAAATTAGGTCCAATACCAAGCATATAAGTTTATTATAACGAATTGCAGTACAAACTATCAGTACAGAATCGCATCATCTATTGGCTTATTGTAACAAGTTATTTGTGCGCTGACTCTGCAAATCGTTACTATGCCATGATATTAAGTTAACTAACAGGTACAGTATGAGAAAAACAGCTAGTAAATGCCTCTTTGGACAACAAGATGTCGAGGTGAAAAGTCATACTATAGTCTACAAAGGTTTTTTCCGAGTTTATACAGCGCTTTTACGGCATAAACTGTTTCGTGGTGGTTGGAGCGACTGGATAGAACGGGAAGTAGTAGATCGTGGTCATGCGGTGGTGGTTTTACCCTACGACCCGAAACGTGACAGTATAATAATGCTTGAACAATTTCGGGTTGGTTCGGTGCATGTACTTGGCGCACCAGAACGCCATGCTAGTCAGCCCGAAGCCTCGCCCTGGTTATTGGAGCTGGTGGCGGGCATGGTCGATGCGGGCGAAACAGAGGAAGCGGTTGCTCACCGAGAATTGAATGAAGAAGCGGGCTTAAAAGCAGACCAATTAGACTACGTGATGAGCTATTCTTCGTCGCCCGGCGGCTTAACTGAACGTATAAGTATTTTTATTGCCAGCGTAGATGCTACTACTGCCAGTAAATATGGTGGGCTTGCTAGTGAGCATGAAGACATTCGGGTGACTGAAATGCCGCGTAGCGAAGCTATAGCATTATTAGCAGAAGGATATATAGACAACGCAGCTACCGTTATTGCCTTACAATGGCTGGAATTAAATAAAGAGAGATTATTGTTAAAATGGGAGTTGCAGTGAATAAAAAAGGCTACGTAACCGACTTAAAAGAATTACATAGTATGGCGGAGCGTAATTATGCTGGGCTTTTACGCTTGCTGCCAGAACAAGTATTGCCCAGTGCGGCGACTGTGCAACGGCAAGGCACAGAGCCAGAAGAGCCTTTATGGCGGATTCAAGTTGGTGAGCAGCTTGATTTTGAAATTAGCCTTGGCCTGCAAGCGCCGTACACCACGGAGGTTATAGTGCGGCAATTAAGTGAGGCGCTACAAACAGATAAAATAACCGCCAAAGCCTATCAATTTCATCAAGTTGAATTTGCTGTGCGCCTATACCACGACGTGCGCATGGCAGAAATAACTGATTATCAAGGGGCTACGCAATTAACGGCCTTAGGCCCAGGCAAGCAACCTAAGCGCGGCACCAAGCCTGATGAAAAACATCAGCTTGGCGGGCTTTTGGCTGACTGGGTAAAGCTTTGCATTCATCACGGCCGTAGTGCTTTAGTGTGGGAATATGGCAACGAATTACCGCAGGCATAACAACAATACTTGTTTTTTTTATCGCCAGCCCACAGGATAGAAGCAGCCTTTCGGCATAGTTACATAGCTAGATAACAACGGAACCACAGGTAAGATGGCAGATTATAAAGCGGACTCGATTGAAGTTCTCAGCGGCCTAGAGCCAGTACAACGCCGACCAGGCATGTATACAGATACCACCCGACCTAACCACCTCGGCCAAGAGGCAATTGACAACAGTGTAGACGAAGCCCTAGCAGGCCATGCAACCACTATTGAAGTTATTTTGCACGCCGACCAGTCATTAGAAGTGATTGACGATGGTCGTGGTATGCCCGTCGATATTCACCCGGAAGAAGGTATTCCGGGGGTTGAATTGATTATGACAAAGCTACACGCTGGCGGTAAGTTTTCGAATAAAAACTATCAGTTTTCGGGCGGCTTGCACGGGGTCGGTATTTCAGTAGTTAACGCCTTGTCAACCCGGCTTGAAGTGTCGGTTCGGCGCGAAGGTGAAGTACACGAAATAGCCTTTGAACATGGGGAAAAAGTTTCCGAATTACAAGTAACCGGCACGGTAGGTAAACGCAATACCGGTACGCGCATTCATTTTTGGCCTGACCCAAAGTACTTCGATTCGGAAAAATTCTCCGTGTCGCGGTTGCGTTATCAGTTACGGGCCAAAGCCGTACTGTGCCCAGGGCTGAAAATACGATTTAAAGACAATGTAAATGATACGGAAGACAGCTGGTGCTATGCCGGTGGTTTACGCGATTATTTAAAAGAAGCACTGCAGGGTTGGGAACAGTTACCGGATGAACCTTTTACTGGCGAATTTCATACCGCCGACGAAGGCGTTGACTGGGCCGTTACCTGGCTACCTGAAGGCGGTGAAGGGGTGACAGAAAGTTATGTTAACCTAATTCCTACCACACAGGGTGGTACGCATGTGAATGGCTTGCGGCAAGGTTTATTAGAAGCATTGCGCGAGTTCTGCGAGTTTCGTAGCTTGTTACCCCGTGGGGTGCGTTTGGCACCAGAAGATATTTGGGAACGTTGTGCTTTTATTTTATCGGTTAAAATGGCCGATCCACAGTTTTCAGGGCAAACCAAAGAACGGTTGTCGTCACGCCAGTCTGCGGGTTTTGTTGCTGGTGCTGTGAAAGACTCATTTAGCTTATGGTTGAACGTACATACGGACCAAGCAGAACAAATTGCGGAGCTTTGTATTGCAACAGCGCAGCGCCGGTTACGGGCTGCCAAAAAGGTAGTGCGCAAACGAGTTACGCAAGGGCCAGCATTGCCTGGTAAGTTAGCCGACTGTTCAAGTCAAGATCCTGCTCGCGGTGAGTTGTTTTTAGTGGAAGGTGATTCAGCAGGTGGCTCGGCAAAACAAGCCCGAGACCGTGAATTTCAAGCCATTATGCCGTTACGAGGCAAAATCTTGAATACTTGGGAAGTGGACTCTGATCAAATACTTGCCTCGCAAGAAATTCACGATATAACCGTGGCTTTAGGAATAGACCCTGGGGCAAAAGACCTGTCGACCTTAAGGTACGGGAAAATATGTATTCTTGCCGACGCCGACTCGGACGGGTTACACATTGCTACTTTACTGTGCGCTTTGTTTGTTAAACATTTTCGACCATTGGTTAAGGCAGGGCATGTGTTCGTAGCTATGCCTCCGCTATACCGTATTGATGTGGGCAAAGAAGTATTTTATGCCCTCGACGAAAGTGAAAAAGACAGCATTTTAGACCGTATTGAAACGGAAAAGCGCCGGGGTAAGGTTAGCGTGCAACGCTTTAAAGGGCTAGGTGAAATGAACCCGCCGCAGCTGCGTGAAACCACCATGGACCCAAATACTCGCCGCTTAGTGTGCTTAACCGTTGAAGACATGGAGCAAACCGACGCTTTGATGGACATGTTGCTGGCGAAAAAGCGTTCGCCCGACCGACGGGAATGGCTGGAAAGTAAAGGAAACTTAGTCGAACTTATTTAACCGACTGACTGAACATCATTTGAATAAATTAAAACGGAAAGGTGCATGAGCGTATCTCTAGAAGGGTTTGAATATCTCCCACTGCATAAGTTTACTGAAGACGCATATCTAAATTATTCGATGTACGTAATTATGGACCGGGCATTGCCGAACATTGGCGACGGCTTGAAGCCAGTACAGCGGCGCATTATTTATGCCATGTCGGAATTAAACCTGTCGGCGACCTCAAAACATAAAAAATCGGCTCGTACCGTGGGTGACGTATTGGGTAAGTATCACCCCCATGGTGACTCGGCCTGTTATGAAGCAATGGTGCTGATGGCCCAGCCTTTTTCTTATCGCTACCCGTTGGTCGACGGCCAAGGTAACTGGGGTGCGCCAGACGATCCTAAGTCGTTTGCGGCCATGCGCTATACGGAAGCCCGCTTGTCGCGCTTTAGTGAAGTGTTGCTTAGTGAACTAGGCCAAGGTACAGCCGACTGGATCCCGAACTTTGATGGCACTATGGACGAGCCGCAAATACTACCGGCGCGTTTGCCCCATATTTTACTTAATGGCGTGACAGGCATTGCGGTAGGTATGGCAACGGACATTCCACCGCATAATGTTAGGGAAGTTGCAAATGCCTGTGCATTATTACTTGAAAAGCCAAGTTCAGACTTAACTGCTGTTATGGAACATGTGAATGGGCCTGACTATCCGACTGACGCGGAAATAATTACCCCCCAAGCAGACATTCGTAAAATATATGAAACCGGTCGCGGTAGCATTAAAATGCGTGCACGGTACAGTATTGAAGATGGTGAAGTGATTGTTGATGCCTTACCACACCAAGCCTCCGGTGCCCGCATTCTTGAGCAAATAGCAGCCCAAATGCAAGCTAAAAAACTGCCTATGGTAGCCGACCTACGGGATGAATCAGACCATGAAAAACCAACTCGCTTGGTTATTATTCCACGCTCGAATCGGGTTGATTTAGACCAGTTAATGGCGCACTTGTTTGCCACCACAGACTTAGAAAAAAACTATCGCGTTAACATGAATATGTTAGGCCTCGATGGCCGGCCGAAAGTAAAGCCGCTACTTACTGTATTAAGTGAGTGGAATACTTTCAGAATACAAACGGTAACACGGCGCCTACAGCACCGCTTAGACCGTGTGGAGCGTCGCTTACATATTCTTGAGGGCTTGCTAGTTGCTTTCCTGAATATTGACGAAGTAATTGAAATTATTCGCCGTGAAGACGAGCCCAAACCAGTTCTAATGGAGCGTTTTGGGATAAGCGATACGCAAGCTGAGTCTATTTTAGAATTGAAGTTACGCCACTTAGCCAAGCTAGAAGAAGTTAAACTACGGGGTGAGCAAGACGAATTAAGTAAAGAGCGCGACCACCTGCAGCTTCTACTGGGTTCAGAGCGACGCTTGAAAACTTTAGTGCGCAAAGAGTTACTAGCCGACGCAGAAAAGTATGGTGACAGCAGGCGTTCGCCGTTAGTTGAGCGGGAAGAAGCGCGGGCAATTTCTGAGCGCGACTTAACACCTTCAGAACCCGTTACCGTGGTGCTGTCGAAAAAGGGCTGGGTACGCTGTGCCAAAGGGCACGACGTTGATGGAAGTAACCTTTCGTACCGTTCTGGTGACAGCTTTTTAAGCCAAGCTATTGGCCGTAGTAACAATATGGCCGTGTTTTTCGACAGTTCGGGTAAAACCTATAGTGCCGAAGCCCATACTTTGCCGTCGGCACGTTCACAAGGAGAGCCACTTACGGGTCGTTTTACTATTGTGGCGGGGGAAAACATTAAACATGTGCTGATGGGGAAAGACGACAGCCAGTGGCTGGTGGCTTCTGATGCAGGCTATGGCTTTATGACCAAATTTAGCGACATGATTAGCCGCGTAAAAGCAGGTAAAACAATGCTAACCTTGCCGTCTGCAGCAAAAGTTCTTGAACCGCAACCCATACACAATGCTGCAACGGACGTACTTGTTGTAGTGTCAAATGAGGGCCGCATGCTGGCGTTCCCCGTGTCTGAATTACCAACTCTAGCGCGCGGTAAAGGTAATAAGTTAATTAGTATTCCAGCTAGCCGCGCTAAGTTACGGGAAGAATTTGTAGCTGCTGTAGCGGTTATACCAGCAGATGCAACCTTAACGGTAATTGCGGGTAAACGTAAGCTTTCACTGAAAGCGGCAGACTTAGACCATTACCGTGGTGAGCGAGGCCGACGAGGCAATAAGCTGCCGCGAGGCTTGCAACGGGTAGATGCATTGTTAGTTGAGCAAATAGCAGCAAAACCAGATACGGAAGGTAATGCCTAAGTTATAATTTATCGCGGCTTTGGTTTAACAAGGCCTGCATTGCTTGGTTAAAGGCCGCAACCCAGTATGGACTGAGTTGCGTGCCAGCCAAGCGGTTTATTTCTGCCACTGCGCGTTGGTAGGGGCGGCGTAAATGCGACGCGCTTGAACGTTCATGGGTCATGGCGTCGAAGGTGTCTACAATGGCTAAAATTTTTGCCCCGTCGGTTATTTCATGATCTTTCAACCCCAGCGGGTAACCGCTACCGTCACATTTCTCGTGGTGTTGTAACACCATCATTTTTGCTTCATGCCAATAGGGCATGTTTTCTAATAGCTTTGCCGAACAATACACATGAGTTTGAATAAGCTGGCGCTCATTATCGGCCAACTGGCCTTGCTTGTGTAAAATATCAAGGGGCAGAAAGCCCATACCGAAGTCGTGCACATAGCAAGCAGCGGTAAGCTGGTTTTCATTTACAGCTGAGCCCGCATAACGATTAATAAGCAGGGCTATTTTGAGCTGCCGGTCGCAGCGACCATGCCAATACCGAGAGCGAGCTTCTACCGGCTGCATAAGAATTCTAAAAAAATCCAAATCGTCTTCTGGCCGGCTTAGGGTTGGCGGCGATAAACTGGGCTCGTTGCCGCTAAGAACTAAATTGGGCTCTAGGGTTAGTAGGGCTGAACGAATAATTTGTTCGTGTTGCTCAGGGTTGTCGGCTTGAATACGTGCAAGTAGGGCTTCAACTCGTTCAAGTTGTAATTGATCGAAGTAAAACCCACCTTGGGCGTGGCATTCACGAATAAAACCATTTACTTTTTCTAAGCTGAGTAAAAGTAAGTCGCTTAGCATGGCATTGAAATGAATTTGGCCATCGCACAGTAAGCTAAGAGTGCTTTCTAAGTGGTCTAAAAACTGAATAAGTGGGGTAATACTTAAAAGCCCCAAATCGCCTTTGATAGTGTGTACAGCTCGAAATAACGAGCGGAGTAGTTCTACATCGTCGGGAGTTTGTTCTAACTCAATAAGATTTATTTCACAGCGTTCATACAGCTCTTGTAGCTCATCGAGAAGGTCGGCAAATACGTCTGCTTCAATGTCGGTTACTTGGAATCGAGCCATAACACACCCCTGTCGTTATTAGCGAACATATTAGCTTTATTGGTTACTCGGCTTCGGAAAGCGCAGCAATTCTGTTCGACACCGAGTATAATCGCATTTTTAAGTCTTATTGAGAGTTATCATGTTAGCAGTAATTAGATTGATAATCCTCGGCATATTTGTTGTTTTGACAGGTGTGCTGGGCAGTTTGTTTTGCTTATTACGTCCATTTCACCGCAATAACACCAGCTTATTTGCTCATTTGTTTGGCTCTATGCATCGAGTTATCGGGGTCGACGTTGAAGTAAGAGTGCCTGATTCTGTGCAGGGAAAAGGCCCGTTTGTGTATGTGGCGAACCACCAGAACTCATGGGACTTGTTTACCTTAAGCAGCTCGTTACCACCTGGCACAGTAACTGTAGGTAAGAAAAGCTTAAAGTGGGTACCTTTTTTTGGTCAGCTTTATTGGTTAGCGGGGAATATTTTGATTGACCGCAAAAACAGTAGCAAAGCACACGGTACAATAGGTAAAACTATAGAAGCTATACAGCAGCAAAAGCTTTCTATTTGGCTTTTTCCAGAAGGTACGCGCAGCTATGGCAAAGGCTTGTTAAAGTTCAAAACAGGAGCGTTTCACTCAGCTATTGGAGCAAAAGTTCCTTTAGTGCCCGTGTGTATGTCGACGACTGAAGGTAAGATAAAACTAAACCGATGGAATAACGGTAAAGTAATTATAGAAATGTTAGAGCCAATAAGCACCGAAGGCTTTAATCGAGAGAATATTCGCACACTCATGGCGACGACGCACGGCGCTATGCTAACAACAATCAACCGCTTAGACGCTGAGGTCGAAGCGGCATGGGAGAAGAAATAATGAGCATTAATAATTTAGCCGAGCTACTGCAATTAAGCCAAGACACTATAACTGCCCTGCTTGAAGATGGTATTGATCCAGAGCTTGAGTTTGATATTGAACACCATGTAGTAAGTGATAATTTTGACAAGCTAGAAAAAGCGGCCGTTGAGCTAGTAAAAGCCGGTTACCATGTAGACGATGCAGAAGAGTTTGAAACGGAAGATGGAACACTTTGCTTCTATTTTGCAGCGGTAAGTGAGTCAACGCTAGATGAAGAAGTGCTCGCAGAGCAAACCCGCCAAGTATGCGAAATTGCTGAAGCAGCCGGCGTTGAATACGACGGTTGGGGTACCTATCTTGGTGAATACGAAGATGAAGATGAGGAAGACGAAGACGACCTAAGCCTTCCTCACTAAATCGCTAACTATTATCAGCGAGCAATAGCGACCTTAAAGGGTCGCTATTTTTTCTCGTTGTAGTTGTAACTGCTTTAAGGTTGCTTCACCTTCAACTAAACGCTCATTTTCTTGCGCTATAACGTTGGCTGGAGCTCGGCTAACAAAGTTTTCGTTGGCTAACTTACCTTTCACCTTGCCTAAGTCAGAAAGTACCTTTTCAATACTCTTATCTAAACGCGCTAGTTCGGCTTCCTTGTCAATTAAGCCCGCCATAGGAATATGAAATTCAACACGGCCAACGAGTGCTGTGGCGCTGGCTGGCGCTTCGTCGGCATGGTTAATAAAGCTAATACTATCAAGCCTTGCTAAAGCCTTTAAGAAGCTTCTGTTTTGCTCTACTCGGCGTTGTGTTGTTTCGTCGGCGCCGCTAATGAGCACGTCTAAGCTTTGGCTTGGGCTTAAATTCATTTCTGCCCGAATGGTGCGTACGGCCACAATCACCTTTTTAATCCACTCCATATCTGCCGACGCTTGTTGGTGCTGCGTGGGCTGAACTTGTGGGTAAGCTTGAAGCATAATAGTACTGTCGCTATTGGTTTCAACGCCAGCTAGCGGCGCCACTCGCTGCCATATTTCTTCAGTAATATAAGGCATAATTGGGTGTAGCAAACGTAGTAACTGTTCAAGCACCGTTAGCAAGGTATGGCGTGTGCCATGCAGCTGGGCTTCAGTACCGCTATTAAAAACCGGTTTGGTTAATTCTAAATACCAGTCGCAGAATTGGTGCCAAGTAAATTCGTAAGCAATATTTGCGGCTTGGTCAAAACGGTAATTATCTAAGGCTGCACGGAACTGTTTTACGGTGTCGTTAAAGCGCTCAATAATCCACTGATCGGCTAATGATAATTCTATTTCAGCGTTATCGTTAGCAGAATATTGCTCCGTATTCATGAGCACATAACGACTAGCATTCCATAGTTTATTACAGAAATTGCGGTAGCCATCTAAACGTTTCATGTCCCAATTAATGTCACGACCTGTTGAAGCTAACGCCGCTAAAGTAAAGCGTAGGGCGTCGGTGCCGTGGGCAGCGATACCTTCAGGAAACTCTTTCTTAGTGCGGTTTGCAATACGTTGCGCAAGCTTGTCTTGCATCATATTCGAGGTGCGGCTTTCTATTAACTGTTCGAGACTAATACCGTCGATCATATCGAGTGGGTCGATAACGTTGCCCTTCGACTTGGACATTTTTTCGCCCTGGTCGTCGCGAATAAGCCCCGTTACATAAACGGTTTTGAAAGGAACCTGTGGCTTACCTTGCTCGTCTTTTAGGAAGTGCATGGTCATCATGATCATGCGCGCTACCCAGAAGAAAATAATATCAAAACCAGTCACCAGCACGTCGGTGGGGTGGAAGGTTTTTAAGTCTTCAGTATTCTCTGGCCAACCTAAGGTAGAGAAGGTCCACAAGGCCGAGGAAAACCAGGTGTCGAGCACGTCGTTGTCTTGGTTAAGCACTACATCGTCGGCTAGCTTATGTTTGCTGCGAACTTCAGCTTCACTGCGGCCAACATACACATTGCCTTCGGCATCGTACCAGGCCGGAATACGGTGGCCCCACCAAAGTTGGCGTGAAATACACCAGTCTTGAATGTCGCGCATCCAACTGAAGTACATGTTTTCGTATTGCTTGGGCACAAACTGAATCTCGCCGTCTTCAACAGCTTTAGTGGCTGTTGCGGCTAGTGGCGCTACACGTACATACCACTGGTCGGTTAGTAGTGGCTCAATAACCACACCAGAACGGTCGCCATAAGGTACTTTATTGTCGTGCTCAGCAATTTCTTGTAGCAAACCAGCAGCTTCAAATGCCTCGACTATTGCTTTACGTGCAGCAAAACGTTCAAGGCCTTGGAATGCTTTAGGTATGGTAATTTCACCGCTGTCGACTTCTTCGCCATTGGTGTTAAACACTTCAGGTTGTTCAAGAATAAACGCTTCGTCGGTAAGCACGTTGATCATGGGCATGCTATGTTTTTTGCCCACTTCGTAGTCGTTGAAGTCGTGTGCCGGTGTAATTTTTACACAGCCCGAGCCAAATTCTTGATCAACATAATCGTCGGCCACGATAGGAATACGGCGGTTAACCAAAGGTAAGTCGATAAATTTGCCATGTAAGGCCAAGTAGCGTTCGTCTTCTGGGTGTACCGCAACACAGGCATCACCTAACATGGTTTCTGGGCGAGTGGTGGCTACTACTAAGTAGTTTTTGCCATCGCTGGTGGTTACCCCGTCGGCTAATGGGTAGCGTAAATGCCAAATTTTACCTTTGCTTTCTTTGTTTTCTACTTCCAGATCAGAAATAGCGGTTTTTAATTTCGGGTCCCAGTTTACTAAGCGCTTGCCACGATAAATTAAACCGTCTTCGTACAGGCGCACAAACACTTCTTCAACAGCAACTGAAAGCCCTGCGTCCATGGTAAAGCGTTCGCGGTCCCAGTCTACCGAATCACCTAAGCGGCGCATTTGCTGAGTAATGGTACCGCCCGACTCTTCTTTCCATTCCCAGACTTTTTCAATAAAGCCGTCGCGGCCTAGTTCATGCCGGGTAGGACCATTTTCTGCAGCTAACTTACGCTCAACCACCATTTGGGTGGCAATACCGGCGTGGTCCGAGCCTACTTGCCAAAGGGTGTTATAACCGTCCATACGTTTATAGCGGGTTAGGGTGTCCATTAGCGTGTGCTGAAAAGCATGACCCATGTGCAAGCTGCCCGTAACATTGGGTGGGGGAATCATAATGCAATAGGAAGAGCCCTGGCCGCTGGGCTTAAAATGGCCAGCTTTTTCCCAAGCTGCATAAATACGTTGTTCAATGGCGTCGGGGGTATAGGTCTTATCCATGGTGTCCTTCAACATTTAATCGGGCCACAAGGTTTTGCATTTGCAAGCCTTGTTGACGGTAAAGCTTATAATGCTCACGAGCCTTTTGGCGGGCCGCTGGTTCTACCGGCACAAGCTCAATGAGAGTTCGAAATTTTGTTGCCGTGGCTACTGGCTCTTGGCTAAGGTTAATAACTGCGGTGCGATGGCCAATATTTTGCGGTAATGGTAACCAAGCAATAAGCACTGGCGTACCCTGTGCAGGGCCTTCACCCACTAAATTATGTGGAATAAAGGCTTGCGTGGGTTGTTGCCACATGAGCTCGTCGAGTGCTTCAGCTTGCTCCTGAGTGGAGCATAATAGTAATACCCGCTGGCGTTGTTGCATTAAACCGTATGCTAACGAGCAAACGAATTCGTTTGCCCGCTCATCGGTAATTTCATCTAGCGTGTAAAACGTTGCTTGCGACACAAATTAGCTCACTTGTTCATTGGCGCGACCAAGCAAAAACTGGGTCAGCATTGGCACAGGACGCCCGGTTGCGCCTTTAGCTTTACCACTATTCCAAGCCGTTCCAGCAATGTCTAAATGCGCCCAGTTGTACTTCTTAGTAAAGCGCGATAAGAAGCAGCCTGCAGTAATGGTGCCAGCAGCACGACCGCCAATGTTTTGCATATCGGCAAAGGGGCTATCAAGCATTGGTTGGTACTCGTCCCATAAAGGTAAGCGCCACGCACGGTCGCCACTTTGTTCTGAAGCATTTAATAGCTCGTGTGCTAATGGATTATGGTTACTCATTAAACCAGTAGCATGGCTACCAAGTGCAACCACACAGGCGCCGGTAAGGGTAGCAATATCAACCACCACTTCTGGGTTAAAACGCTCCACATAGGTTAGGGCATCGCATAATACTAACCGACCTTCAGCGTCGGTATTAAGTATTTCAATAGTTTGCCCAGACATAGAATGAAGAATGTCACCAGGGCGGTAAGCATTACCGTCGGGCATGTTTTCACAGCCAGCTAATATGCCAATAACGTTAATGGGTAGTTCGAGTTGTGCAAGCGCTTCCATAGTGCCCAATACACTTGCGGCACCGCCCATGTCGTACTTCATTTCATCCATGTTTTCTGAAGGCTTAATGGAAATACCACCGGCGTCGAAAGTGAGCCCTTTTCCAAGTAATACAATCGGAGCACTGCCTTCTACGCCACCATTATAGTGCATAAGAGTCATAACAGCAGGGTTGTGTGAACCTCGGCTTACGGCTAAGTAGGCATTCATGCCTAATTCAGCCATTTGCGCTTCGTCGATACGCTCAACGGTTAGGTTGCCATATTTTTCAGCCATTGCTTCGGCTTGTTCAGCTAAATATGCTGGCGTGCAAATATTAGGTGGCATGTTAGCCGCATCACGGCAGGTATTAACACCGTGAGAAATAGCCACGCCATGAGCAACAGCCTTTTCTCCAGCGGTAAGTTCGCGGCGAGTAGGCACGTTAAAAGTTAGCTTACGCAAAGGCCGCCGGTGTTCTTCTTTGTGCGATTTTAATGAGTCGAAGGTGTAAAGCTGCTCTTGCGCTGCTTCAATAGCGGAGCGTACTTTCCAATAGGTATCGCGGCCTTTAACATGCAGTTCACTTAAAAAACATACGGCTTCCATAGCGCCAGTGTTATTTAAGGTGCTAATGGTTTTGGCAATTATTTTACGGTACTGGCGTTCGTCGAGTTCGCGCTCTTTACCGCAACCGATAAGTAAAACACGTTCACTTAAAATATTGGGAACATTGTGTAATAACAGCGTTTGGTCGGCTTTGCCTTCAAGGTCGCCACGGCGAAGAATGTTACTTAAATAGCCACCGCTTATTTTGTCCAGTTGTTCGGCCACAGGAGAGAGGCGACGAGGCTCAAAAACACCAACAACTATGCAGGCTGAACGCTGCTTTTCTGGGCTTCCACTTTTAACGCTGAATTCCATATTTACTCCACATTCTGGTTTAATGCCTATATTCACGCCCTGCTATTCATGGCATTATTAACCACATTGATATAGGCGTGTGCAGGGCAGTATATGATATACCAATGGGCAAGATTTCGCCGAGGTTTCTGAACTGCACAAAGCAATCAAACATATAAAAAAGCAGAGTTTACTTAAAAGTCACAGGTTTTACAGTAAAAACCTAACTTAAGGGTTGCGGTAAAGTGCTCATATTTCGTTATTTGATTCGAGAAACCTTCAAGGCTCAGCTGGCCGTTTTTCTGGTGCTGATCACTATTTTTTTGAGTCAACAATTTGTTCAAATTCTTGCCGAAGCGTCTGACGGACAGCTTCCCGCAGAGCTGATTTTATTGGTACTAGGGCTGCAATTACCAGGCTTAGCAGCGCTAATTTTACCTATAAGTTTGTTTTTAGGCATTTTACTGGCCCATGGGCGACTATACAGCGATAACGAAATGTCGGTATTGCATGCTTGTGGTGTAAGCGAATGGTACGTGGCCCGCACAACACTGGTATTTGCATTAATGATTTCAGTGCTAACCGCATTATTAACTCTTTGGTGGGGGCCAGCGGCCCTGTCGCAAGAGCACATGATTGCCGACAGAGCACGCTCCGACGCAGGGGTAAGCGTCATTCAAACCGGGCGCTTTCAACAAGTAGCGAACCAACGTGCAGTTGTTTTTATTGAAAGCCAGAATGATAATCAAGAGCTAGAGCACATTTTTTTAGCACAAATGCCAGCGCATGCAAAAGTTGAGGGTGAACGAACACAAGAAGATGAGCGAGTTAGTGTGGTTATGGCCAGCCGGGGGCAGGTGCTAAGTACGCCGTCGGGGGCGCAGCTTTTATCCTTAAGCGACGGCCGCCGATATTCACAAAGCCTAGAAAACTTAGACCATCATGTAATGAGCTTTGATAACTACCAAATGCAAATTCGTGAGCAAGAAGCAGAAGAGTCATTGCGCCGCCAGGAAGCTATACCTACTCTTGAATTAATGCGTAACTCAGGTGCCGAAGCACGTGCTGAACTGCAATGGCGCTTGGCTATACCCTTGGCCATGCCCTTGTTAACACTTATTGCAGTGCCTTTAAGTCGGGTGAACCCTCGGCAAGGTAAGTTTGGCCGCATGGCACCAGCTATTTTAATCTATTTAGGCTACTTTATGGTGCTTATGGCAGCTAAACGAGCTATGGCCGCCGAGCGTATTCCAGAAACCTTTGGTTTGTGGTGGATTCACTTAGGCTTACTGTTAATTGGGGTTTCATTATTACTGCGCGATCGGCCCATCGGGCAAAAGTTGCTGAGTATGGTAAGGATACGCCGATGATTAGTATTATTGACCGCTACATTGGCAAAATAGTGATCAGTACGTCGCTAATTAGTATGTCTATTCTGGCGGGATTGTCGGGGCTGATTCGTTTTGTAGAACAAATTCGCAGCATTGGACGGGGAACTTATAGTTTGCTCGACGTATTGGCTTTTGTTTTATTAAGTGTACCCCGCGATATTGAAACGTTTTTCCCTATGGCGGCCTTGTTAGGTGGCTTAATAGGCATGGGCATGTTGGCCAGCAATAGTGAATTGGTTGTGATGATGGCCGCTGGGCGTTCGAAACTAAACCTAATTGGCTCGGTAATGAAAGCCAGCGTGGTAATGATGGTGCTGGTGTTGGTATTAGGAGAGTGGGTAGCGCCTAAACTAGAAAGCCAAGCACGGCAGCTGCGCGCCCAAGCTATTTCTGGAGGCGCGTTATTAAGCGCCCCTAATGGTATTTGGGCCAAAGATGGCAGCAGTTTTATTCATATAGGTGAGCTAGAAGACACCGGCATACTTAATCGAGTGTCTATTTATCAGTTCGAAGAGCGCAAGCTAGAGCAAGTAATTCATGGCGAACGAGCCGCTTATGTTGATAGTGACTGGATGCTAAGCAACGTGCAGCACACTCAAATGGGTAGTGAAGAAATTATTAACCAACAATTACCAAGCTGGCGTTGGAAGTCTGGTTTAACGCCCGATAAGCTCGGTATTGTTATAGTAAGGCCAGAATCACTGTCTATTAGCGGTTTAAATAGTTATGTGAATTACTTACGCAGTAACCAACAAAGTGCCAGCCGTTACGAACTAGCGTTTTGGCGAAAAGTGCTAGTGCCACTTACCGTAGCTGTTATGTTGCTAGTGGCATTATCGTTTATTTTTGGCCCCTTACGCTCAGTAACCATGGGGGCTCGCGTGTTACTTGGGGTAATTACGGGGTTTGTATTTCACATGACCAATGAGGTATTTGGCCCAATTTCACAGGTGTACGCCATACCGCCCTTGTTAGGAGCGATTATTCCAAGTTTACTCTTTGCTGCTGGGGCGCTTTATATACTGCTGCGAAATAAAACCTAGGGATTATTGGCTTGGCTTAGCTTCTTGAGCGGGCTGGCGCCAATTTTTAAATTGATTCGCTTCAGGCGTTAAACGCACTACTTCACATTTGGCGGCAAGATCTTGCAATGCCAGTTTATCGCGATTAAACACCACCCAAATATTGCCTAAGCCGCCAAGCGCTGTGAAAAAACGAATAATTGCTTGGCGAAATGAAATTGCTTGATTGTTGGTGTTTTGCACCCGCAAACGCCAAGCCTTCATACCAAGGGTTTGCCCACCGCGGCTCCAAAATAATCCGTAAAAGCCAACTAAAACCACTACTAAATAAACTTGAAATAGCCAATGATCAATACGCTCGGAGTGGTCCATGCCCTCGGCTAATGGCCACCAACCTAAGGTTGCTAAAGCTACACTGAAGGCAAGCGCCATGGCAGCAGCAAACATAAGCACCGCAGCCACTACTAAAAGATCGTACACAATAGCGGCGAGTCGAATAAAAAAACCGGCACGGGGAAAGCCTGAACTGCTCATAAAATATTCTCTTTACTTTAATTTTGAAAAAAACCTGCTAAATTCTCGCTTGTTTACTTGCTAAAGACCAGCGCTTCCGTATAATTCGTCCGTCTTCGTTTGACATGCCCTCTCAATGCCTGGGTGGCGAAATTGGTAGACGCAGTGGATTCAAAATCCACCGTTGGCAACAACGTGCCGGTTCGAGTCCGGCCCTAGGCACCATTATTATGTACTTCTTAAATTACTTTTCTAATTTAGCAGTGACAATACCGATTGCGGGCGCAAATTTGCTTGCGTAAGTAAACTGACACTTGCCTGTTGAATAATTTGTTGTTTTACCAAAGCCGTTGTCGCACTAGCATAATCAGTATCTCGAATGCGGGCTCGTGCGGCTGACAAGCCTTCCGTAGTATTACTTAAGCTTCGAGTTGTCGCTTGCATGCGGTTAATCATGGCACCAATATTACCCCGTTGTTCGCCGACTTGGCTAATGCCAATATCTAGCATTTCAATACTTTGGGCTGCACTTTCATACGTTAAAATATCGGCGCGATCGACCAGAGCTTCAACTCTATCTGGAAGGTGAAAGCCGAGCACGGCAGCATTGTTCGATGCTAGTTCAAGGTTTGTAAACTCTGCGCCAAAACTCTTTAATTCAATTTGGGGTACATATTGACCTATCTTTAGATCAGGTAAACCAGCAGGGGTTGTTCCTTCTATTGCTATGTCACGAGAAGAAATAAGCTCAATGCTTAGCGAACTGCCACCAGAGTGGATTCGGGCAGTTACTCCAGTGCCGTGTAAATGGTTATTAAGTTCGTTCATTACTGCGTTTCGGTAGTAATTGCCGTATGCGTTATTATTAATATTTGCAGCAGGTAGCGGAATATTCGACAAATCAATATCCTGCCCATTAATAGTAAAAGGCACAGAACTACTTAATTCAGAAGGTAAAATGCTTGATCGGATCAGCACATTACCGCTTAACTCAGCCCGAACGGGAGAATTATTCGCGGGGTATGACGCATTGTTAATAGCGTTCATTAAGTCAGTTGAGGTGTTGTACGGACCTTCAAAGCTTACACCATTAATAACTAATGGGTCGGCAGGAGAAATTAGGCCAGCAAAGTTGTTTGCTCGCTCTATTCCAGTTGTTGTAGGTATACTGCCAGGGAAGCTTACACTGCCAGATGGCGACGAGGTTTTTATAATAACGTTTGGAATATAAGTGCCATTACTGATCGAAGGCATCAGAGAGCTTGTGCCGTTAACAGCAAGACTTTCTTTTTCGCTACCCTGAAAAGTAACCCCTTGGTTTCCAGCTGAGAAGGTTGCATTTACACCAGTAGGTAAGCCCGCCTCAATAGTCGAGCGAACCTCAGAGTAATAGTAGGTTTCAGCGGCTGAGCGATTTTGACCTGGGGCATAATCGTCGTGTAGTGGGTCGTCCCAGTCTGGATTGTTAACATAATCAGGAATATTGTCGAAACGAATTTCATGGCCATTAATGTGAATGGCGTTAGGTAAGCTTGTTGCTGTATTGGCAGCATTTAGTGGAATATTAATATTACTATTTAAATAAACACGGCCTTCTACAGTAATTTCAGCGTCAGGAATACCTGAAACCTCAGTAACTAGGGCGCTAAGGTTCGACGCTACAATTGGATGGCCATTAACTACGGCGCCTGATAGTAAACCCGAGTCTAATCGAGGATAGCCAGTTAGAGACCGCGTTGGGTGATCAAGCTGTACCGAGCTAGCGCTGGTTACTAATGGCCGAGAGTCCCAACCGTAATAGCCAAGCCTTTGAGTTCTTACATCGAAGTCGGTAACGGTAACGGTTTCATTTTCCCCACCATTTGCGCCAACTAAAAACGTGCCTTCGTAGTTTCCTTGTAACAGTGGAATGCCACCAAAGGTTGTAGTGTTGGCTACACGGTCAATTTCGACTTTTAACGCTTGAAACTCCTTATTTAGTGCAGCGCGGTCTAAATCGGTGTTTATTCCGTTTTGTGCTTGCACGGCTAGCACGCGCATACGTTGTAACATGCTCGTTACTTCGTCCATTGCACCATCGGCCACTTGGTTGACAGATATAGCGTCCATTGCATTCAAGTTGGCACGGTCAAGGCTTTTAATTTGCGATGTTAATCGCGTAGATACTTGCAATCCTGCTGCGTCGTCCTTGGCTCTGTTTATTCTGAACCCAGTAGATAGCTGCTTGAGTACACTATCAAGCTTATTACTAGAATTGCTCAGGTAGCGCGTTAGTGACAACGACGAAATATTCGTGTTGATGGCTAACATAGTTCCCTCTTTTTTCTGTCAGAACGTTAAATATTATTTTTTATTATTTATTAGTGTGATTACTGGTTACTATATCGCTTGTTGTTGAAAATACTTTAGCTATGGTTAGTATTCCTAAGTGTGGTTAAGTGATGAAATACATTATTCCTTCGCACCAGGGCTTCTGTGCTGTTATAGTGACTTCCTATGAAAATAAAAAAAGAGAAAACTGGCACATTTAGAGTGGCCTTATTATGAAAGACAACAATGAAAACCCTGCTCCACAATATGATGTGGAAATCCCTTCGAGAGACGAGCTTTTAAGTACCATACAAGCGGACATTAAACCTACTTCCTTCTCGACTATTATTGAAAAATATCAACTGCATGACGAACGTCAACAAATAGGCCTTAAACGCAGGCTAAGAGCAATGGAGCGCGACGGCCAGTTGGTGTATACCCGATCTGATTCTTATGGTTTACCTGAGCGTATGGACTTAAAGCGCGGCAAGGTTATTGGCCATCGCGACGGCTTTGGCTTCGTACAATTAGAAGAAGGCGGTAAAGACTTATATTTGCCATACCACCAAATGCAATTAACCATGCATGGCGACACTGTATTGGTGAAAGCTGGTACGGCTGATCATAAAGGCCGTACAGAAGCTCGGATTGTACGAGTTATTACCCAAGGTAAAACCGAAGTGGTAGGGCGCTACTTTGTTGATCAAGGCGTGGCCTTGGTAGTGCCTGACGATTCTCGCCTAAGCCAAGATTTAATTATTCCTGCTGAATTTAGTAATGGCGCACGCCATGGCCAAATGGTGGTAGCAGAAATACAAAACCGGCCTACGCGCCGAAGTAACCCGATTGGAAAAGTTATTGAAATACTGGGTGAACATATGGCCCCAGGAATGGAAATTGAAGTTGCTATTCGCGAGCATGGCTTGCCCCACGAATGGTCGGCAACGGTTATTAATGAGTTAAAAAAAGTATCTGATGAAGTAACAGCGGCAGATAAAAAAGACCGCGTCGACTTACGTGAATTACCGCTTATTACAATTGATGGTGAAGACGCTCGCGACTTTGATGACGCTGTGTATTGTGAACCCGACAAAAAAGGCTTTCGCTTGTGGGTTGCCATTGCCGACGTTAGTCACTACGTGCGCGTTGGTACGCAACTAGACAAGGAAGCAACGGAACGAGGCAATTCGGTATATTTTCCCAATAACGTAATTCCAATGTTGCCTGAAAAACTGTCGAATGGTTTATGTTCGCTTAACCCCAATGAAGATCGCCTTTGTATGGTGGCCGAAATGGTGGTGGGTGAACGCGGCAAGCTAGTCAGTTATAAATTCTATCCCGCCGTTATGAAATCACACGCGCGAATGACCTACACAAAGGTGGCGGCTATTCTAGAAGGTGATGTGGAATTGCGTCAGCAGTACCATGGCATAGTGCCCCACATTGAGAACTTACACGCATTGTATAAAGTGTTACGTAAAACCCGTGATATTCGCGGGGCGATAGACTTTGAAAGTGTTGAAACCCGATTTATTTTTAATGCACAACGAAAAATAGAGCGTATTGAACCAGTATACCGTAATGAAGCCCACATGCTGATTGAAGAATGCATGATTATGGCGAACGTAGCTGCTGCGCGCTTTATTGAGAAGTATGAAGCCCAAGCATTGTTTCGTATTCACGAACAACCCGATGAAGATAGGCTGGAAAGCTTTCGTTTATTACTTGGCGAGCTGGGCATAGTAATGACAGCAAGTGCCGAGCCAAGCCCAGCAGACTTCAGTGCTGTGCTAGCTCAGGTTGCAGACCGACCAGACAAAGAGCTGATTGAAATGATGCTACTGCGCTCGCTACAGCAAGCCGTATATAGCCACGAAAATTGTGGTCACTTTGGCTTAGCTTTAGAAGCTTACGCTCACTTTACTTCACCTATTCGTCGTTACCCCGACTTAATACTGCACCGGGTTATTAAGCAAGTATTGAAAAAACAAAAGAAAGTTCCTGGTGGCTTAGAAGGTGCAGCCTTTTACTCGGAAGAACAGTTGGCTAACCTTGGTCCACACTTTTCCGCTACGGAACGGCGTGCCGACGAAGCTACCCGTCAGGTAGACGACTGGCTGAAAACTGAGTTTATGCAAGACCACGTGGGTTCTGAATTCCCTGGAGTAATTGCTTCAGTTACCAACTTTGGCTTGTTTATTCGCCTTGATGAAATGATGATTGATGGCTTAGCCCACATTTCTAACTTACCCAGCGAGTATTATCATTTTGATTCTGATCGCCACATGTTAATTGGTGAGCAGTCGCGCCAAGTATATCGTATCGGTGATAAGGTGGTGATACGGGTTATGGGCGTGAACTTAGATGAAAGTAAAATAGATTTTCAACTCTTGTCGGTAGAGTCGAGCGGTTCGGAACTACCAACACCAGTAGTGATTAAAGCAAAAGCAAGCAAGGCTAAAGCAGGACGAAACACTAAACATGGAAAGTTTGCTAAGGGCAAAAAATCCAGTCAGAAGTCACCGCCTAAGGGGCGGAGGTCGCAGGCAAAACGTGGGAAGAAGAAAAAAAGATGAGTAAAAAAGAAGAAGTATTTGGTATTCACTCAGTGCAAGCCATTTTAACCCACGCCCCTGAGCGAGTGGTTGAGTTGTTTATTCAACAGGGTAAAGAAGATATCGATAATGGCAACTTTTTAAAGTTAGCAAAACAAGCAGGAGTACGGCCGCAATTTTGCCAGCGTAAAGTGCTTGATAGTCGGTGTGGTGCTGAAAATCACCAAGGCGTACTTGCTGTAGTAACGGTGAAGCCACAACTGACAGAAAATGATTTACCTGACTTAATAGAGAACAGTAAAACGGCACCATTGTTTTTAATTCTTGACCAAGTTACAGACCCTCATAACTTAGGTGCTTGTTTACGTACGGCAGATGCTGCGGGCGTAACGGCGGTTATAGTGCCTAAAGACAAATCGTCGAAACTCACCAGTGTAGTACGCAAGGTGGCAAGTGGTGCTGCTGAAGTGGTGCCTTTTATAGTGGTAACTAACCTAGCCCGTTGCCTACGAGAATTGCAAGAGCAAGGCATTTGGGTGATTGGTACTGCAGGTGAAGCAACAGAATCGTTATACAGTACCAAGTTAACCGGCCCTATAGCTTTAGTAATGGGTGCGGAAGACACCGGTATTCGTCGCCTAACGCGCGACATTTGTGATGAGCTAATTGCTATTCCATTACAAGGTACGGTTAGTAGTTTAAATGTGTCGGTGGCTTCGGGTGTGTGTTTATTCGAAGCGGTGCGACAAAGAAGCTAACTAACAGTATTTAATTGTCTTGTAATTGCCTGGTAAATTGCGTAAAATTCGCCCGCTTGAATCAGCCCAAAAAATATGTCAAGTTCCTTGCCTTTATGTCAGCCGGGCTGAGCTGAACTCAGGCTTTAATCCATAAGGAGCACTTAAATGCGTCATTATGAAATCGTATTCATGGTCCACCCAGACCAGAGCGAGCAGGTACCAGGAATGGTTGAGCGTTATAGCGAAACCATTACACAAGGCGGTGGCACTATTCACCGTTTGGAAGACTGGGGCCGTCGCCAACTAGCTTACCCAATTAACAAGCTACATAAAGCTCACTATGTTCTAATGAACATTGAAGCTTCAGCTGAAGTAGTTAACGAGCTAGAAACCAACTTCCGCTACAACGACGCGGTACTACGTAACCTGATTATGCGTAAGGATGAAGCTGTTTCTGAACCTTCACCTTTTGCGAAGTCAAGAGAAGGTCGTGAAGATCATCGTGAAGACCGTGACAATCGTGAAGATCGTCGCGACGCGAAAGCTGAAACTGAAAATGAGACCGAAACCACGGAAGCTGATTCAGACTCAGAAGAGTAAGAACGGTGAGTGGGAACGCATTGGGAACCAACCAGCTTATAATTGCAGGTACTTTAACGAAAACCCCAAGAGTAAGCAGAAGTCCGGCTGGCGTACCACACTTGCATATAACGGTTGAACATCGTTCATTGCAAACTGAAGCCGGTTTACCCCGGCAGTGCTATGCACGCATTCAGGTGATAGCAAGCGGAATATGGACCCAAGCGTGGTCAGAAATTTTAACTGTGGGAAGTGCAATTACTGTTACCGGCTTTATTCAGCGCCATGAAGACAAAAATGGCATGGGAAAATTGGTACTGCACGCACAGAAGATAGAACAGGTTTAACAGGAGAACATCATGGCTCGTTTTTTCCGTCGTCGTAAGTTCTGCCGCTTTAAGGTAGAAGGCGTTAAAGAAATTGATTATAAAGATATTGCTACGCTGAAGAACTATGTTACCGAAAGCGGTAAAATTGTTCCTAGCCGGATCACCGGTACCTCGGCTAAGTATCAGCGTCAACTAGCTCGCGCAATTAAGCGTGCTCGTTACCTGAGCTTGCTGCCGTACACCGATGGCCATAAGTAACAGGAGTAGCAATTAATGAATATTATTTTACTAGATAAAGTAACCAACCTTGGCGGCTTAGGCGACCAAGTAGTTGTAAAGTCTGGTTATGCACGTAACTTCCTTTTCCCACGTGGAAAAGCAGTGCCTGCAACCAAAGCTAACGTTGAAATGTTTGAACAGCGTCGTGCCGAGCTTGAAGCTCAGCTGGCAACTGAATTGAAAGCGGCAGAAGCCCGTGCTGAGAAAGTAAATGCACTTGAAACTGTTGTTATTAGTTCTAAAGCTGGTACAGAAGGTAAGTTGTTCGGTTCAATAGGTACTCGTGATATTGCTGCTGCAATTACAGCGGCTGGCGTTGAAGTTCAAAAGAGCGAAATTCTTATGCCACACGGTACACTTCGCGAAGTAGGTGAGTTCGATATCGAACTTCAAATGCACGCAGAAGTAACAGCAAATATTAAGCTGGTTATTGAAGCAAGCGAATAAGCTTTGTTACAGTAAGCCATCTTTAAAGGCAGCACTTCGGTGCTGCTTTTTTTTTGCGGCCGTGTATTATTGATCTCTTCGTTGCTATAGGAATGTAGTTTTAAAATGGCTGAATCTAATAAGCGTAAAGATTATAAAGTTGATGCATTAAAAACGGCACCGCATTCGATCGAAGCTGAGCAATCGGTACTCGGTGGCCTAATTTTAAATAACCAAGCTTGGGACAATGTGTCTGAGCATGTTATTAAAGAAGATTTCTATTTACGGTCTCACAGTATTATTTTTGTGGCTATGCAAAACCTACTTGAGCATGGCAAACCTATTGATATTATAACTCTTTCTGAGTATTTAGAGTTAAATGACGAGCTCGATGCGGTTGGTGGCTTTGCATACTTATTAGAGATCCAGAAAAACACGCCAAGTGCGGCTAATATTTTGGCCTATGCAGACATTGTTCGCGAGCGCGCGGTGGTGCGTGAAATGATTGCTGTGGCTAACAGTATTGTTGAGAGTGGCTTTGATCCTCAAGGGCGCAGTAGTATAGACCTTTTAGACGAAGCAGAAACAAAGGTATTTGCCATAGCGGAAGCGCGAGCAAAAAAAGATGAAGGGCCTGAAAATATTGCTGCAATTTTAAGTAAAACACTTGAGCGCATAGAGTTTTTAAGCCAGCAGAAAGACAATAGTGGCGTAACAGGAGTGGGTACCGGGTTCTATTTGCTCGACAAAATGACCACTGGCTTGCAAAAATCAGACTTGATTATTGTGGCCGGTCGACCATCAATGGGAAAGACCACCTTCGCTATGAACTTAGCAGAGCGAGCGGCCTTAAATGAAGATTATCCGGCCTTAGTGTTTAGTTTAGAAATGCCAGCAGAACAACTAATGATGCGGATGCTTGCTTCCCTAAGTCGCGTTGATCAAACAAAAATTCGTACCGGTAACTTAAACGATGACGATTGGGCGCGGTTAGGCTCGGCAATGAACGTACTTAAAGACAAAGGTAAGCTTTATATAGACGATGGTTCTAGTTTAACGCCTACTGAAGTTCGTTCTCGTGCGCGCCGAATTTATAAGGAGCACGAAGGGCTCAGTTTGATCATGGTGGACTACCTACAGCTAATGACAGTGCCGGGTATGCATGAAAACCGTACGCAGGAAATAGCAGAAATTTCTCGCTCGCTTAAAGCCCTTGCCAAAGAGTTAGATTGCCCTGTAGTGGCTTTGTCGCAGCTTAACCGTTCTCTTGAGCAGCGGGCTGACAAGCGTCCAATAAACTCGGACTTGCGGGAGTCTGGTTCAATAGAACAAGACGCCGACGTAATCATGTTTATCTATCGCGACGAGGTATACCATCCCGATACGACAGAAGACAAAGGGTTAGCTGAAATTATAATAGGCAAGCAACGAAATGGACCTATAGGGCGTATAAAGGTTAAGTTTCATGGCCAATTTTCACGCTTTGATAATTATGCTGACGGCGAAATTGGAGAGTTGTAAAAATGAGAGCAGCATGGGCCGCAATAGACTTGGCAGCGTTGTCAGATAATATTGACGTGATCCGGGAAGAAGCCGGAGCGCGCAAAATACTGGCAGTGCTTAAAGCAAATGCGTATGGGCATGGCTTAATTCGTATAGCACAAGAATTGCACGACGTAGACGCCATTGGTGTGGCTCGGCTCGAAGAGGCACTTGAGTTACGAGCTGCAGGTATTAGTCGGCCAATTGTCTTGTTAGAAGGCTTTTTTGCCGAAGACCAATTGCCAATGTTAGCCGCGAGCAATATTCAGCCGGTTATTCACCATCGCTGGCAGGTAAATGCGGTATTAAGTATTCAGGATTTACCTGAGCCATTAAAAGTATGGCTAAAAGTAGACACTGGTATGCATCGTCTTGGCGTTGAGCCAAATGAAGCTGAACGCTGGTTTAAAGCGTTAACTGAATCAAACAATGTAGCTTCGAGCCCTATTTTAATGAGCCATTTAGCCTGTGCAGACGAACCAGAGCATGAAAAAAACGAACAACAGTTGGCTTACTTTTCTAGCTTAGTTGCAAGCTTAAAGCCAGAAGCAACGTCTATAGCTAACTCTGGAGCGTTGTTTGCACGCTTAGGGCAAAGCCATGACTGGGTAAGGCCAGGCTTAGCCATGTATGGTATTAGCCCTTTTTTGCAAGACAATAAAGCTCTTAGCCCTCGCCTTAAACAATTGCGCCCAGTTATGAAACTGTGTGCTGACCTCATTTCTACGCGCGACATAAAAAAGGGCGATAGTGTAGGTTATGGCTCGGCATGGACAACCTCGCGCGACACTCGTATTGGTATAGTAGCCATAGGCTATGGTGACGGTTATCCACGTTTGGCGCCGCAAGGTACGCCCGTGTGGATTGACGGCAAGCGTTATCCGCTGGTGGCTCGTGTTGCTATGGATATGGTGACGGTAGACTTAGGACCAGGTTCAACGATGGAGCCAGGCAAAACAGCAGAGCTTTGGGGGCCAAACTTGCCAGTAGAAGAGATTGCTCAGCATGTGGGTACAGTGGCGTACGAGCTATTGTGTAACGTTGCGCGGCGGGTAACCTTAGTTTACTAACAAAGGTTTATACTTGGTGCGCTTAAGCCAACAGCTAAAGCGCACAGCAGGCGACTAAACTTTATCGAAACAAATTTCTAAAAATGCTTTTCCAGCGGCATGATTAAACGGCATGATAATGCGGGGGCCGTCTGAACGGTGCTTAATGGTATGGTTCATGCCCGACACCACCACCGGCGATGCCATATTAAACTCGAAGCCTTTGTCGCCTAATATACGTTTTGCCCCACCAGTGACCATGTTGGTTATTTCACCCACCATATCAATTACGTCGTCGTCGATTGAGGCAGGCTTTTCGCCTAGCATTTTATGCATAATTTCAATGGCTAAGCCTTCTTCAAAAGAAATTGAAAAAGAGCCTTTGGTTTGTGGGCCTATCATACCTATTAAGCCTGACACATCGCCTCGTGCGCGGTCGTCTTTTTTCAGCGCAGGCTTGCCAGGTTGTAAGTCTATTTGCGCCATCATAGACAACACGTTTTGTAATGACGAAAGAAACGGGTTTACAAAATCTACGTTCATCTCAATTATACATCCTAGTATGGAAACTTTAGTAACTAAGGCTGTTCGCGGCAATTACTACAAATGCCATGTGCCTCTACGGTTTGGTGGTGCAAATCGAACCCATGTTTGCTGGCCTGCTCAACCATAGCATTGTCTACACCCGACGAGTGTACTTCTTGTACGCTACGACAGTCCATGCAAATTAGCATTTGCGCCACATGTTGGTGGTCGAAATGTGTACACAGCACATAACTGTTTGTAGACGATATTTTATGCACGAAACCTTGTTCTTGCAGAAAGTCTAGTGCTCGATAAATAGTTGGTGGCTTGGCATTAGGCACCGCTTCTTTAAGTAAGTCGAGCAAGTCGTAGGCGCCAATAGCGTCGTCACGACCCGACAAAATACGAAAGACCTCGCTGCGAGTAGGAGTCATACGCACTCCTCTTTTCTCGCAGGCTGCTTTGGCCTGAGCTAATAGTTTTTCAGTGTTTATAGTCGTCATAGGCCAAGTATATCACGCAAAAGAAGTTGGGGTAATGTGCTTGTGCTTTGAGTTGCTGTGTGGTTATTTAAACCAATGAAATTAAAACTATTGTCTTATAGAGAGGGAATCATGTCGACAGTACTTATAAGTTTTTTAGGGCGTAGTAAAAAGGAAGAGGGGAATTACCGTACTACAGTTTATTCATTAGAAGGTAAACAGCAGCCGCCAACAGCCTATGTTGGCTACTTACTGCGCGAGTACTATAAGCCAAAAAAAAATGGTGGTATTAGGTACTGCCGGCAGTATGTGGGACAATTTGTTTGAAATTAATCTCGACTTGGGTGAACTAGAAGACCAACTTATACAATTGGTTGACTCAGTAGAGCTTCAAGCGGTGGCTCAAAGTCAATTAACAGAGTTGGCACCGTTATTAGGTAAGGCCTTAGGTTGCGAGGTCGAGTTAACGATAATACCTGCGGCTCGTAACCAACAAGAACAAATTCAAGTGTTGCAAAGTATTGCCGACGCAACTTTTGGTGCCGAGAAGCTAACGCTAGATGTTACCCACGGCTTTCGCCATTTACCCATGCTGGCTTACACCGCCATTTTATACTTACAAACAGTACAGCCGCAGCTGCGAGTAGAGCATATTTTATATGGCGAGTATGACCCAGAAACGGGGAAAGGCGAAATTCATGATTTGGTTGGCTTGGTTAAAATAAGCAACTGGCAAAACGCCATACAGCACAGTGAAACAACCGGCGATTACAGCCAAGTTAGTGAGCTAGTGGTAGATAAGGAAATAGGCGGTTGGCTTAAAGAAGCATCTTTTTATGAAAACACGCACAGAGCCGGACAAGCGCGCAGCCCATTAAAGAAAGTCCGTAATAAAATAAGTAATGAACCACTTACCGGGCCAGCTGCATTATTCCAACCATTATTATTAGAACGTACCAGTTGGGTGGAGGAAAACTTACTCTATCAACGGCAAAGAGCCCAAGCCTACAGGTCATTAGAGCGGAAAGACTTTTTACGTGCTGCGTTATACGGCTTTGAGGCTTTTATTACCCGAAAAGTGCAAGAAATTGCAGGGGCGGGTAGTAATGTTGCCCAATACGAGCAGCGAAGAAAAATACAGGAAGAAGAGTTAGATGGCCCTGCATACTGGCGCACTGACGAAGCCAAAGCATATAAAATGCTCCGTAATATTCGTAACACCCTAGCCCATGGTAATCAAAACAGCGCTAAAGAAGTACAGCAAGCGCAATTCACTCTGCGCAGCAGCGGGATAAAAAATTAAAAGAGTTGCTTGAAGAGTTATTGCCGTTAACGAACACTTGATCGTAAAGTCCGGACGTAACTTAAAAGACAAATGCACATTTTTACGGCATAATTCACTGGTATTTTTTGCCACTTGAGTTGAGTAAATCATTGTCTGAACATTCATTAATCCCTGTAGCTGTGCCCTCAAATTCACCATTTGGGGCGCACCGCCATTCTTATTCTGTCGCCCCTATGCTCGACTGGACGGATCGACATTGTCGGTTTTTCCATCGCCAACTTTCAAGTTCGGTGTTGCTGTATACAGAAATGGTAACCACGGGTGCCATTATTTATGGCAAATATGACTTACTTGAATACAACCCTGAAGAACACCCAGTGGCATTGCAGCTAGGTGGCAGTGATGTAAACGACTTAGCCCAATGCGCGCGTTTAGCAGCAGAGCGTGGCTACGATGAAATTAACTTAAATGTTGGCTGCCCCTCAGACCGAGTACAAAACGGTAGTTTTGGTGCTTGCTTAATGGCAGAACCCAAGTTGGTGGCCGATTGTATTAAAGCCATGCAAGACGCTGCACCAGATGTACCTGTAACGGTAAAAACTCGTTTAGGAATAGACGAACAAGACAGCTATGAATTTTTATGTGCGTTACTTGATCAGCTCAGTGAAGTGTCGTGCCCACGGGTTATACTTCACGCGCGTAAAGCTTGGCTAAAAGGTTTAAGCCCGAAAGAAAACCGCGACATTCCGCCCCTCGATTATGATCGAGTATACCAAGCGAAGCGTGATTATCCTCATTTTGACTTACATATAAATGGTGGTATTCAAACCCTAGCTGAAGGGCGAGCGCATTTACAGCATGTGGACGGTGTAATGATTGGCCGTGCGGCTTATCAAAATCCATGGTTGTTGCAAGGCATTGACGAACAACTTGGAGGCCAACCCCTGGTAGATGAACGCTTTGTGGTAGTTGAACGGATGTTTCCCTATATAGAGCGCTATATTGCTGAAGGGGGGCGCTTTTGGCACGTGGTGCGACACATGCTTGGGTTGTACCAAGGATTACCAGGAGCACGCCAATGGCGGCGCTTACTAAGCGAGCAAGGTCCACGCGCAACGTCGATACAGCCTTTAGTTGATGGACAAAAACTCTTGCTCGAGCAGGCTGAAAAAGCGGCAGAACACCAAGCCGCTGCGGCTGATGCCCTCGAAGGGGTTCTAAAAGTCTGATAGGTTGTTAAATATCTTTTAAAGTTTCTTATAAATTGGACAACATCATGAAATTAAAGTTATTAAGTAGTGTAATTGCGGCAACCTTATTTAGTGTACCTTTGTTAGCTCAGGATATTGTCGTTAGTGAGCAAGCACGTGCCATTGCTAAGAACTCGATTATTATAGATACGCATGTGGACGCCCCTTGGCGTTTAATAAATGACTGGGAAGACCTAACCCAAGCCGCTGAGCGGGGTGACTTTGATTATGAACGTGCTGTAGCGGGTGGCTTGAATGCCCCATTTATGGCTATTTATATCCCGTCGTCTTATGAAGAAAAGGGCGCGTATACGTTAGCAAATCATTTAATCGACTTTGTTGAGTCGATGGTTTATCGCGCACCTGAAAAGTATGCAATTCCATATTCAGCAGACGACATTGAAAAACATTTTACTGCAGGCTTAATTTCCTTACCTATGGGCATTGAAAATGGCGCTCCTATAGAAGGAAAACTGGAGAACTTACACCATTTCCATAAGCGTGGAGTGCGTTACATTACGCTAACCCATGGTGAAGACAACCATATTTCAGACTCGTCGTACGATACTAAAAATACTTGGCAAGGCCTTAGCCCTTTCGGCAAAACCCTTGTAGCGGAAATGAACCGTATTGGCATGATAGTAGATATTTCTCATGTTTCAGACTTGGCTTTTTATGATGTTATTGAAACCACGAAAACACCGGTATTAGCTACCCACTCGTCGGCGCGCCACTTTACTCCGGGTTGGCAACGCAATATGAGTGACGACATGATTAAAGCCTTGGCAAAAAACGGTGGTGTAATACAGGTAACCTTTGGCTCTACTTTTGTTACTCGTGAAGCAAACCAGCACCGTGCCCGCATACAGCGCTTGGCAGACAATATTAATGAAAGCTTAGGTAAAGATACCCCAGCGGCGGAAGCTGCTATTGCCGAGATGCGGGCAAACAACCCTTTTCCTTATGCGCACTTAAATCATGTACTCGATCATATTGATCATATTGTTAAGCTAGTGGGTATTGAGCATGTAGGCCTAGGTTCGGACTACGACGGTGTAGGCGATTCGTTACCAGTTGGCCTAAAAGATGCCAGCGCCTTTCCTAACCTTATTCAAGGCTTACTGGACAGAGGGTATTCGAAGCAGCAAATTGATTTAATTTTGCACGGTAATACATTGCGAGTATGGCGTGCGGTAGAAGCTTACGCTGACAGTAAACATTAAAAGTTTGGAAATATGTTAATAATTCATTAAGGTAAGCTCATTGTTAGATGGATTTGGGCTTTTTTTATTAATTATTAGGTGTTTCTATGCCAACAATGATTGTTGTAGACGATTTTTTTGGAAATGTTAAAGAATTAAGGGAAGCTGCTTTAAAGCTTACTTACCCAGCGCAAGAGGGTCCTTACCCTGGCAGAAACTCAGTGGAAAGAATAACCTTAGCTGGGTTAACAGAAGAAGTGTCGCGACTTGTAGGCGAGCCTTTAGTTGCTCTCGATAAAGATCAAGCACATGCAAAGTGCCGAATAGCCTTAGGAACCGATGTTGGCAAAGCGAAAGTGCATGTTGACCCTTCGCATTGGTCGGGCATTCTGTATTTAAGTGACCCTGAGCATTGCCAGGGCGGAACGGAATTTTTTCGTCATCGCGAAACCAACACCGATCGTGCTCCATTAAGTGATCATGAAGCAATGCAGTTATTTGGAGCTTCATCAGCAAAAGACTGGACAGCAAACTTGCTTGATCGCGATTCACTTGACGAAAGCAAATGGGAAATGACCATGCGTGTGCCTATGCGCTTTAATCGACTGGTGCTCTTGCGTCCTTGGTTGTGGCATACAGCTGGGGAGTCGTTTGGCGACACCATTGAGAATGGTAGGCTTATTTACTTAATGTTTTTTGCATCAGCAAAAACAATGAAATAATAGAACCTATATTAGGTTGACATCTGTGGGCAAATCTTTATAATTCGCCCACGTCAGAATTTAGACGTTGTATTTGCAGGCCAAGAGCATGTTTGTTCGTGGTTTGTCACAACAGCCCCGATATGGGGTTGAACGGTGGTTTAAAAAGCTCCCACTTTTCGCTAGCGTGCGATTAAGTGGCGTGTTTTTTTATGCTCTTTTTATAAATGCTCTTTTGGATGAGGCTTTGATATGTCAAGTCAAAGAATTCGAATTCGCCTGAAAGCCTTCGATCACCGCTTAATCGACTTGTCGACAGCGGAAATCGTAGACACAGCGAAACGCACGGGTGCGCAGGTACGTGGACCAATTCCATTACCTACTCGTAAAGAAAAATTCACTGTGTTGACTTCCCCGCACGTGAATAAAGACGCACGTGACCAGTACGAAATTCGTACCCACAAGCGCCTTATCGATATCATTGAGCCTACTGATAAGACAGTAGACGCTCTGATGCGTTTAGACCTGGCTGCTGGTGTTGATGTACAAATCAGCCTGGGCTAAGTGAGCAACAAGATTCTGGATAAGAGGTTTTAATATGGCTATTGGTCTAGTCGGTCGTAAAGTAGGAATGACACGTATCTTCCAAGAAGATGGCGTTTCAGTACCTGTGACTGTGATCGAAGTGCTATCAAACCGTGTCACCCAGATAAAGACTCTGGAGACAGACGGTTACCGTGCACTTCAGGTGACCACTGGCAGCAAAAAAGCGAATCGAGTCACAAAACCAGCAGCTGGACACTTTGCGAAAGCAGGTGTTGAAGCTGGCCGCGGTTTATGGGAATTCCGCCTAAACGGGGAAGAAGGTAGTGACATCGAAGTAGGCTCTGAGCTGACAGTCGAACTATTTAATGAAACAAAATTAGTAGACGTAACCGGTACCTCAAAGGGTAAAGGTTTTCAAGGTGGTATTAAGCGTTGGAACTTCGCTGGCCAAGATCAAACTCACGGTAACTCTGTATCACACCGTGCTCTTGGTTCAACGGGTCAAAACCAGTCCCCTGGTAAAGTTTTTAAAGGTAAGAAAATGCCAGGGCAAATGGGTAACGTGCGCGTAACTGTGCAATCCCTTGAAGTTGTCCGAGTTGACGCTGAGCGCAACTTACTTCTGGTTAAGGGTGCTGTCCCAGGTGCTTCTGGTGGCAACATTATCGTTAAACCAGCGGTTAAAGCGTAACGTCTGAGGAGATTAGTGATGGAATTAGCATTAAAAGACGCGAAAGGCGCTCTTGAAGTTTCCGAAGCTACCTTTGGACGTGAGTACAATGAAGCTTTGGTGCATCAGGTTGTTGTAGCCTATGCGTCAGGCGCACGTCAAGGTAGCCGAGCACAAAAAACGCGTTCTGAAGTATCTGGTGGTGGGGCTAAGCCTTGGCGCCAAAAAGGTACCGGTCGCGCTCGTGCAGGAACTACACGTAGTCCAATCTGGCGTTCTGGTGGCGTAACTTTCGCAGCCAAACCACAAGATCACAGCCAGAAAGTAAACAAGAAAATGTATCGTGGTGCTTTAAAAAGCATTTTGTCAGAACTGGTTCGTCAAGACCGTTTATTAGTTGTTGAAAACTTCAGTGTTGAAACACCGAAGACCAAAGAATTAGTAGCGAAGTTGAAAGGACTAGATCTTCAAAACGTTCTGATCGTAACGAAAGACGTTGACGAGAACTTATTCCTTGCTTCACGCAACCTACATAAAGTAGATGTTCGTGACGTACAGGGTATAGACCCAGTCAGTCTAATTGCGTTCGAGAAAGTACTGTTCACCGCTGATGCAGTGAAGCAGCTTGAGGAGGCATTAGCATGATTCGTGAAGAGCGTTTACTAAAGGTACTCTTAGCACCTCACGTGTCAGAGAAAGCAACTCTGACAGCGGAGCAAGACAACACAGTTGTCTTCAGGGTAGTTAAAGATGCAACGAAAGCAGAAATTAAAGCTGCTGTAGAGAAACTGTTCGAAGTCGAAGTGACCGGCGTACGTACTCTTAACGTAAAAGGTAAAACTAAGCGTTTTGGTGCACGTTCAGGCAAACGAAGCGATTGGAAAAAAGCTTACGTAACCCTGGGTGAAGGTGCGGACATCGATTTCGTTGGCGGCGCTGAGTAAACAGGAGGATATTGAAAATGGCTGTTGTTAAACAGAAGCCTACATCCCCGGGTCGTCGTCACGTCATTAAAGTCGTTGGCCAAGACCTATATAAGGGTAAGCCTTATGCTCCATTACTGGAGAAGAACAGTAAAAGTGGCGGTCGTAACCACCACGGTCGTACTACTGTTCGTCATATCGGTGGTGGGCACAAGCATCACTATCGTCTGATCGACTTCAAACGCAACAAAGACGGTATTCCGGCGAAAGTTGAACGTATTGAATACGATCCGAATCGTTCTGCGAACATTGCATTGGTTTTATATGCAGATGGCGAACGTCGTTATATTCTGGCTCCAAAAAGCCTGAAAGTAGGTGACCCGGTTATGTCTGGTTTAGACTCTCCGATCAAGCCTGGTAACGCCATGCCAATGCGTAATATTCCAGTTGGTAGTGTTATTCACGCTGTTGAAATGAAACCAGGTAAAGGTGCGCAAATTGCACGTTCTGCTGGTGCTTATGTTCAACTAATTGCGCGTGATGGCATTTACGTAACTGTTCGTTTACGTTCAGGCGAAGTTCGTAAAATATTAGCTGATTGTCGTGCAACTATCGGTGAAGTTGGTAATGCTGAACACATGCTCAAGCAATTGGGTAAAGCTGGTGCATCGCGCTGGCGTGGCATTCGTCCTACCGTTCGTGGTGCTGCCATGAACCCGGTTGACCACCCACACGGTGGTGGTGAAGGCCGGACATCAGGTGGACGTCATCCAGTTACACCATGGGGTGTTCCTACGAAGGGTTACAAAACTCGTAAGAACAAAAGTACTGACAAGTACATCGTGCGTCGTCGCACTAAATAGGCAAGGGGTTGAAGAATGCCACGTTCTCTTAAAAAAGGTCCATTTATTGACCTTCACCTACTTAAAAAGGTGGAGAAAGCGATGGAAAGCGGGGACAAGAAGCCAGTTAAAACTTGGTCTCGTCGTTCAATGATCATTCCAGATATGATTGGTTTGACCATCGCTGTTCATAACGGTCGCCAGCATGTGCCAGTATTCATTTCAGACGAAATGATTGGCCACAAGCTTGGTGAGTTTGCTCCGACTCGTACTTATCGCGGCCACGTCGCTGATAAGAAAGCGAAGAAACGGTAGAGGTGAATATAATGGAAGCTATTGCTAAACATAAGTTTGCCAACCTTTCTCCGCAGAAGGGGCGTCTGGTAGCGGATCAAATCCGTGGCCAAAACGTTGCGCAAGCGCTCGAAACTTTGGCTTATAGTCCAAAGAAAGCAGCTGTGTTGATTCGTAAAGTACTTGAATCAGCTATTGCGAATGCAGAGCACAACGAAGGTGCCGACATTGATGAGTTGAGAATTTCAGCTATCACTGTCGACGAGGGTCCCACGATGAAGCGAATTAAGCCAAGAGCTAAAGGTCGCGCGGATCGTATCTTGAAGCGTACCAGCCACATTACTGTGGTTGTGTCAGATAGCTAGGAGATAAGTTATGGGTCAGAAAGTACATCCTAATGGTATCCGCCTAGGTATCACTAAGCCATACAATGCAACATGGTATGCAGATTCAAAGGACTTCGCGGATAACCTACATAGTGATCATCAGGTTCGAGAGTTTTTGAACAAAGAGCTAAAAAGCGCTTCTGTTTCAAGAATAGTAATTGAGCGCCCAGCGAAAAGTGTGCGTGTGACCATTCACACAGCTCGCCCTGGTGTGGTGATTGGAAAGAAAGGTGAAGACGTTGAGAAATTGCGTCAAGCAATTTCAAAGCTCACCGGCGTACCTGCTCAGATAAACATTGCTGAAGTGCGTAAGCCAGAGCTCGACGCCAAATTGGTTGGTGAGAATATCGCTGGTCAATTAGAGCGCCGCGTTATGTTCCGTCGTGCTATGAAGCGCGCAGTTCAAAATGCTATGCGTTTAGGTGCTAAAGGTATCAAGGTTGAAGTAAGCGGCCGTTTAGGTGGAGCTGAAATTGCTCGTACTGAATGGTATCGTGAAGGTCGTGTTCCATTGCATACATTGCGTGCGGACATTGACTACGCGACAGCTGAAGCTGCAACCACTTACGGTATCATTGGCGTTAAAGTTTGGGTTTTCCGTGGTGAAATCTTGGGCGCAATGCCTGTTCAAGAAGAGCAACAGCAACCGAAACCAGCTAAGCGCGGCAAAGGTCGTAAGTAAGGAGAAGCGAAATGTTACAACCTAAGCGTATGAAATTCCGCAAGGTGCAAAAGAGCCGCAACCGTGGTCTGGCGCAAACTGGTAACAAAGTTAGCTTCGGTACTTATGCTCTTAAAGCAACTGAACGTGGTCGTATGACCGCGCGTCAGATCGAAGCTGGCCGACGTGCCATGACTCGTCACGTTAAGCGTCAAGGTAAAATCTGGATTCGCGTATTCCCAGACAAGCCAATTAGCCAGAAGCCTCTTGAGGTGCGTATGGGTAAAGGTAAGGGAAGCGTAGAATACTGGGTATGTCAGATTCAGCCAGGCCGTGTTCTATATGAAATGGATGGTGTTTCTGAAGAGGTGGCACGTGAAGCGTTCCGCCTAGCGGCACGTAAACTGCCATTCAAAACTACCTTTGTTACTCGGACGGTGATGTAATGAAAGCAAGCGAATTGAAAGCTAAAAGCGTTGATGAGCTGAATCAAGAGCTGCTTGGCCTATTGCGTGAGCAATTCAACCTGCGCATGCAAACAGCCACCGGCCAGCTAAACCAGACTCATTTGTTAAGACAAGTGCGTAGAAATATCGCACGTGTTAAGACAGTGCTTAACGAGAAGGCAGGTGCATAATGACTGAAGCCAAAAACATCCGTACTTTGCAGGGCCGTGTGGTCAGCGATAAAATGGATAAGTCTATCGTAGTAGCAATTGAGCGTCGGGTTAAGCACCCACTATATGGTAAGTACATGAACCGTACTACTAAAGTTCATGCTCATGACGAAGACAATACCTGCCGTGAAGGCGACTTAGTAACAATCCGGGAAACACGTCCGGTGTCTAAGACGAAATCATGGGCGTTGGTAGAAGTACTTGAGAAATCAACTCAGATTTAATCTCTGTTGATAACTCTTATAAAAAGGCGACCTTAGGGTCGCTTTTTTTATTCACAGCTAAAATAATGTTAGGGTTTAAACCTGAACATTAACAAGGAAACTTAGGGGCAAATAGGTGTTGTTATTCAGCCATTTGGTGTAATGCCGTATAACTCTCATAGTTATTTCTTCAGCTCTAACTTCTATCTCGGGCTAGAGGACAATAATGGTTCTGGTATTAAGTTTAGTAAACGTTCCGAACGCTGGGATTTTGATATTGCCTTTATGCTTAACGATGAACTTGGTGGCGTAACTGGTGCCGCCCGTAGTAGTGCCGACCGTTACGCCGATGATGTGGTGGGTATTCGTTTGCCTGGTGAAGGTAGTTACGACGAGCCATTGCAGCGTGCCGCTGAAAATAACACCTTAATGTTGCGGGCTGCACGAAAGTGGAATTTAGCACATGGGCAAAAGCTAGAGCTTGGCATTTCGGGCCACTATGGTGATTTCAATGACGGCCAGAATTCAATTGGCGAACGAGAAAACTTTGCCGTACATGCGGTTTATAATAATGGCCCATGGGAAATTCAGGGTCAGTTTGCTACTTACGACTATAATATGGACGTGGCTAATGAAGGAGTTATTATTGCTGCCTACGCCTATTATGACACCATACCGGAATCGGCTGATTCATTAACAGCAAACATTGCTTATAATTTGCCCGTTAGCTTGGGCCCTATTACTAATTTAACCTTTTATAATAATTACAGTTTAGTTACTAATAAAAAGGGTTTGCATGACGACACTGTAATGAATGTAACTGGGGTGGCTATTAGCGCAGGTGGTATGTTTACTTATGTAGACTTTGTCAATGCCAAGAACCAGCCATTTATAAATGGCTCGATTGGGCAAGATGGAGGTTCCACCGAACAGCGCTTTAATATAAACTTCGGCTTCTACTTTTAGTTGGCAACCTTAAATAGCTAGCAGTATGAGCCACCTAACTACTCGGGTACTTAAATGAAGTGCCCGAAATATGGTTTTATTCCTCATTAGACTATCTTCTGGTTAATTTTCTTGTTACAATTCTGCGCCCTTTAATAGGGGACTTCTCTCATTGGTTTTGAGAGGGGGTTGTAGCTTAGACTCGGGAGAGTCTGGTTTATTTTAAACTCAAGCGGAGCACTGAGATGATCCAAATGCAAACTATGCTGGATGTGGCCGATAACTCCGGCGCGCGCAGCGTAAAGTGTATTAAGGTTCTAGGTGGTTCGCACCGCCGTTATGCGAACATTGGCGATATCATCAAAGTTACTGTGCGGGAAGCAATTCCACGCGGTAAGGTGAAAAAAGGCGATGTTCTTAATGCGGTGGTCGTTCGCACCCGGAAAGGCGTCCGTCGTTCAGACGGCTCTGTTATCCGTTTTGACCGCAACGCGGCTGTGTTGTTAAACGCAAACACTCAGCCTATTGGCACTCGTATCTTCGGTCCGGTGACTCGTGAATTGCGCGGTGAGCAATTCATGAAAATTATTTCACTGGCACCAGAAGTACTATAAGGAGTCCACTATGGCGGCAAAAATAAGACGTGATGACGAAGTAATTGTGCTAGCAGGTAAGGACAAAGGGAAGCGCGGCAAAGTGCTTTCAGTTCTAACTGGCGAACAGCGCGTTATAGTTGAAGGCGTTAACGTAATTAAGAAGCATCAGAAATCAAACCCGGCAATGAATGAGCCAGGTGGCATTATTGAAAAAGAAGCCTCAATTGATGTATCTAACGTTGCAATCTTCAACCCGACGACTAGCAAAGCAGATCGAGTTGGTTTTAGAATGGAAGGCGACAAAAAAGTTCGCTTCTTCAAATCTACCAACGAAATCATTTAATTAAGTTTGGAGTATAATACGATGGCGAAACTGCATGGTGTTTACAAAGATACTGTAGTTCCTGAACTGATGAAACAGTTCGGCTACACCAGTATCATGCAAGTCCCTCGGATTGAGAAAATCACCCTGAATATGGGTGTTGGTGATGCCCTAACTGACAAAAAAGTGTTAGACAATGCTGTTGCAGACCTAGAAGCTATTTCAGGTCAGCGCGTAGTACGCACTGTTGCACGTAAGTCGGTTGCAGGCTTCAAAATCCGTGAAGGCTTCCCTATTGGTTGTAAAGTGACTTTGCGCGGTGAGCGTATGTGGGATTTCCTACAACGCCTCATTTCGATCGCAATTCCTCGTATTCGTGACTTTCGTGGTCTGAATGCGAAGTCTTTCGATGGTCGCGGAAACTACAGCATGGGTGTTCGTGAACAAATTATTTTCCCAGAAATCGATTACGACAAGGTTGACCGGGTACGTGGTTTGGACATTACGATCACTACGAATGCGCAGAGCGACGATGAAGCTCGTGCATTGCTGTCTGCCTTTAACTTCCCATTTAGAAAGTAGGTGTAGAGTTATGGCAAAAGTTTCAATGAAAATGCGTGAGCTCAAGCGTACACAGCTTGTAGCCAAGTTCGCTGAAAAGCGTCGCGCACTGAAGGCGATTATCGCAGACCCTGCGTCTAGCGACGAACAACGTTGGGAAGCTGTTCTTGATTTACAGAAACTCCCTCGTGATTCTAGTGCAATCCGTCAGCGTAATCGCTGTCGCGTCACTGGACGTCCTCATGGTTATCTTCGCAAGTTTGGTATGAGCCGTATTAAGGTTCGTGAAAAAGCTATGCGTGGTGAAATTCCTGGCTTGAAAAAAGCTAGCTGGTAAGCGACGAATCACGGGAGAAAGCAAATATGAGCATGCAAGATCCAATTGCGGATATGTTCACTCGAATTCGCAACGCTCAAGCGGCGAACAAAGTGACAGTGAAAATGCCAGCGTCTAAGCAAAAAGTAGCAATTGCTAAAGTATTGCAAGACGAAGGTTACATCACCGGTTACGAAGTCGAGTCAAGCATAAAGCCAGAGCTGGAAATTACTCTGAAATACTTCGAAAACAAACCTGTTATCGAATCAATTCAACGAGTAAGCCGTCCTGGTCTGCGTATATACAAGAAGCGTAACGAGTTACCAACCGTAATGGGTGGGCTTGGTATCGCAGTAATTTCAACTTCTAAAGGCCTGATGACCGACCGCGCTGCACGTAGTGCAGGGTTAGGTGGCGAGATTCTAGGTTACGTAGCTTAACGGAGGTAGGATATGTCACGTATTGCGAAAGCACCTGTTGCTATACCTGCTAACGTTGAAGTTACGTTAAACGGCCAGGAAGTAACAATCAAAAGTGGACAAAATGTACTTTCACGCTCATTTAATGAAGCAGTTGAAATTGTACAGGAAGAGCAAGAGCTGCGCACTTTACCTCGTGAAGGTATGGCTAATGCAGTAGCCCAAGCGGGTACCGCTCGTTCACTATTACACAATATGGTTCAAGGCGTTTCCCAGGGCTTCGAGCGCAAACTAACCCTCGTTGGTGTTGGTTACCGTGCACAAGCTCAAGGCAACAAACTGAACTTAAGTTTAGGCTTCTCACACCCTGTGGTGTTTGATGTGCCAGCAGGAATTACTGTTGAAACACCAACACAAACAGAAATAGTGGTGAAAGGCGCCGATAAACATATGGTTGGCCAAGTTGCAGCGAACATCAGAGCATACCGTAAGCCTGAGCCTTATAAAGGTAAAGGTATACGTTATAGCGATGAAGATGTGCGCCGTAAAGAAGCCAAGAAAAAGTAGGGTAATACGATGGACAAAAAAGCAGCTCGCTTACGTCGTGCTACTCGCGCACGTAAAAAAATACAAGAGTTGGGTGGAAACCGTTTGGTTATCTTCCGTAGCCCGCGTCATATTTATGCGCAGGTGATTGCTGAAGGTGGCTCAGAAGTTATAGCCACTGCATCAACTGTTGAAACTGTTATCCGTGAGCAAGTAAAAAGCTCAGGTAACATAGACGCCGCTAAAGTGGTCGGGAAAGTAGTTGCCGAGCGCGCGAAAGAGAAAGGTGTTGAAACTGTATCTTTCGATCGTAGCGGATACAAGTACCACGGTCGTGTTGCTGCACTGGCAGATGCTGCCCGTGAAGCAGGACTGCAGTTCTAGGAGACGAACATGGCAAATAACGAAGCTCAAACCGGAGAACTGGTGGAAAAGCTCATCACGGTCAACCGCGTCTCTAAAGTGGTTAAAGGTGGTCGCATCTTTAGCTTCACTGCACTGACTGTGGTAGGCGATGGCCAAGGCAAAGTCGGATTCGGCTATGGTAAGGCCCGTGAAGTTCCAGCAGCAATCCAGAAAGCGATGGAAAAAGCCCGTCGTAACATGGTAACTGTACAGCTAAACAATGGTACTCTGCAGCACCCTGTTAAAGGGCGCCACTCAGGGTCTAACGTGTTCATGCAGCCTGCATTCGAAGGTACCGGTATTATTGCCGGTGGTGCGATGCGTGCTGTATTGGAAGTGGCAGGCGTGCATAACGTTCTGTCTAAAGCGTATGGTTCAACAAACCCAATCAACGTTGTCCGCGCAACAATCAAGGCCCTGGAAGCTATGAGCTCACCAGAGCAGATTGCTGCAAAACGCGGGCTTTCTGTTGAAGCAATTACGGGGTAGTTAACGATGGCTAAGAAAACAATTAAAGTTACTCAGATCAAAAGTGGCATTGGTCGCTTACCTAAGCACCGTGCAACACTTGTAGGACTGGGTTTACGCCGCATTAATCATACGGTTGAACTGGTAGATACACCTTCAGTTCGCGGTATGATTAACCGGGTTAACTATATGGTTAAGGTGGAGGGTTAAATTATGTTTTTAAACACTCTAGCACCTGCACCAGGTTCTAAGACTACCAAAAAGCGCGTAGGTCGTGGTATTGGTTCAGGTCTTGGTAAAACTGGTGGTCGCGGTCACAAAGGTCTGAAGTCACGTTCAGGCGGAACTGTGGCGCCCGGATTTGAAGGTGGTCAGACGCCTATGCAGCGTCGTCTACCAAAGTTTGGTTTTACTTCACGTGTTTCAGGGGTTACTGCTGAAGTTACATTGAATGAAATCGGAAAAGTCAGCGGCGACACAGTAACTTTGAATACGTTGAAAGAAGCTGGGCTTGTTACTAAAAACATTCGTTTTGTAAAAGTAATTAAGTCTGGTGAAATCAGTCGTTCAGTTACCGTGCAAGGCATTAAAGTCACCAACGGCGCGCGCGAAGCTATCGAAGCGGCCGGCGGAAAAATCGAAGGATAATTGACCCATGGCTAAACCAGGATTGGAAAAGTCTAGTGCGAAAGGCGGATTGTCTGAGCTCAAATCACGCTTGTTATTTGTGCTTGGGGCAATCATAGTATTTCGTGCTGCTTCTTTCGTGCCGATTCCTGGAATAGATGCCGCGGTATTGGCAGATGTGATCGCACAGCAACAAGGTACCATAGTGGCCATGTTTAACATGTTCAGTGGTGGTGCTTTGGAGCGTGCGTCTATTCTTGCGTTAGGTATTATGCCTTATATAACCTCTTCAATTATTATGCAGCTGTTATCTGTGGTTCATCCAAAGTTAGCAGAGATAAAAAAAGAAGGGGAATCAGGGCAACGTAAGATCAGCCAGTATACGCGCTGGGGTACTTTAGTATTGGCAACCGCGCAGTCCATCGGGATTGCAACCGGCTTACCAAACCTAATACCAGGGTTGGTTCAAAACCCTGGCTTTGCCTTTTATTTCACTGCTGTTGTTAGTTTAGTTACCGGCACCATGTTTTTAATGTGGTTAGGTGAACAAATTACCGAGCGTGGTATAGGCAATGGTATCTCCATTATCATCTTCGCTGGAATCGTGGCTGGATTACCTTCTGCCGTCGGTCAAACTGCAGAACAGGCACGTCAGGGCGACCTGCACATGCTGTTACTGTTACTGATTGGCGTAGTCGTATTTGCGGTGACGTATTTAGTTGTATTTGTAGAGCGCGGACAGCGTAAAATCGTGGTAAACTATGCCAAACGCCAACAAGGGCGTAAGGTGTTCGCCGCGCAGACATCACATTTGCCATTAAAAGTTAATATGGCTGGTGTGATTCCGCCGATTTTCGCATCTAGCATCATTCTTTTTCCTGGTACCATTGCCACATGGTTTGGTTCAGGGGAAGGAGCGGTTGCTAACGTATTGCAGGAAGTTGCGTTGACTTTGTCACCGGGACAACCACTGTACGTTATGCTCTATGCTGCGGCGATTATATTCTTCTGTTTCTTCTATACTGCGTTGGTGTTTAACCCTCGCGATACAGCAGATAACTTGAAGAAATCTGGTGCATTTATTCCAGGTATTCGTCCAGGTGAACAAACGTCACGTCACATTGATAAGGTAATGACGCGTCTGACATTAGCCGGCGCTATATACATTACATTTATCTGTTTGGTACCTGAGTTTATGATGATCGCATGGAATGTGCAGTTCTACTTCGGTGGTACTTCACTTCTGATTATTGTAGTGGTCACCATGGATTTCATGGCACAAGTACAAACTCATATGATGTCACATCAATATGAGTCGGTGCTGAAAAAAGCAAACCTTAAAGGCTTTGGCCGATAAGAAAGCACATTACGGAGAATAGCAATGAAAGTTCGTGCTTCCGTTAAGACAATCTGCCGGAATTGCAAGATCGTCAAACGTCACGGCGTAGTTCGTGTACTTTGCACAGATCCAAAGCATAAACAACGGCAGGGTTAACAAAGAAACAGCACAGTCCGGTGGGAACGTCGGGCTGTGTTTTAATTGCAATTAGGTAACCGGTTGAGTATCCTAACGGGCTTTTCAACCTGGCGCCCATTTAACCATAGGAGATATGTTAGTGGCCCGTATAGCTGGCATTAACGTCCCTGACAATAAGCATGCAGTCATTGCACTGACATCGATCTACGGTGTAGGCCGTACCCGCTCAATGGAAATTCTTGCGAGTGTTGGTATTGCTGAAACGACTAAGATTGGTAGCTTGTCAGAGGCCGAATTAGACAAAATCCGCGAAGAAGTTGCTAAATATGCAGTAGAAGGTGACCTTCGTCGTGAAGTTTCAATGAACATAAAACGTTTGATGGACCTCGGTACTTACCGTGGTATGCGTCATCGCCGCAGCTTACCTCTGCGTGGTCAGCGTACTAAAACGAATGCGCGAACCCGTAAAGGTCCGCGTAAACCGATTAAGAAGTAAGGAGAATAGGCAATGGCTAAAACACCTACTCGCACTCGGAAGCGCGTTAAAAAGCAGGTAACCGACGGTATGGCGCACATTCATGCGTCTTTCAACAACACAATCATCACCATTACAGACCGTCAGGGTAATGCCCTGTCGTGGGCTACTTCTGGGGGCTCAGGCTTCCGTGGCTCACGTAAGTCTACGCCGTTTGCAGCTCAGGTAGCAGCAGAAAAGGCGGGTGAAGTGGCGAAAGAATACGGATTGAAGAATCTTGAAGTGTTTGTAAAAGGTCCAGGACCAGGTCGCGAATCTTCAGTTCGCGCACTGAATGCGATCGGTTACAAAATCACAAGCATTACTGATGTGACACCGATTCCTCATAACGGTTGCCGTCCGCCCAAGAAACGTCGCGTTTAATTGGCGTGATACGATAGTTGGAGAAAGAACATGGCTAGATATTTGGGTCCAAAACTCAAACTAAGTCGTCGCGAAGGAACCGACTTGTTCCTGAAAAGCGGCGTACGTGCAATAGACACCAAGTGTAAATTGGAAACTGCACCAGGACAGCACGGTGCCCGTCGTGGTCGTCTGTCTGATTACGGCGTTCAATTGCGTGAAAAACAAAAAGTTCGCCGTATGTTTGGCGTACTTGAAAAACAGTTTCGTAATTACTACAAAGAAGCAGCTCGTTTAAAAGGCAATACAGGTGAGAACTTGTTAGTTCTTTTAGAAAGTCGTCTCGATAACGTTGTATACCGTATGGGTTTTGCCTCAACACGTGCTGAAGCACGTCAGCTGGTAAGCCACAAAGGTATAGTTATTAATGGTCGCGTAGTAAATATTCCTTCCTACCAGGTTAAAGCTGATGACGTAGTGAGCATTCGTGAAAAAGCGAAAAAGCAAGCGCGTATCATGGCTGCTCTAGAATTAGCAGAGCAACGTGAAAAGCCGATCTGGGTCGAAGTGGATACGAAGGAAATGCAAGGCATTTTCAAACGTAATCCAGAACGCACTGACCTGTCTGCAGATATTAACGAACAGTTGATCGTAGAGCTTTACTCTAAGTAAGGCCTCAGCATAAAGAGAGGACATAATGCAGGGTTCTGTAACCGAATTTCTGAAACCACGGCTCGTAGAAATCGAGCAAATCAGCACCAACCGCGCTAAGGTAACGTTGGAGCCGCTGGAGCGTGGCTTTGGTCATACGCTGGGCAATGCGCTCCGTCGTATTTTTCTATCTTCAATGCCGGGTTGTGCCGTAACTGAAGTGGAAATTGAAGGCGTGCAGCATGAATACAGCACGAAAGAAGGTGTCCAGGAAGACATCATTGAAATCCTGCTCAACCTGAAAGGTCTCGCTGTAATTTTACACGGCAAAGACGAAGCTGTGTTAACTTTAAGTAAGTCTGGTGCGGGCGTAGTAACGGCAGGGGATATTACAACTGACGGTGATGTAGAAATTATAAATCCGCAACACGTTATTTGTACTTTAACCGGTGACACTGAACTTAAGATGCAACTTAAAGTTGAGCGCGGTCGCGGTTACGTCCCTGCAAGCGCACGTGAGCAGAACGACGAAGAAGGTCGTACTATTGGTCGCTTGCTGGTAGATGCTTCTTTCAGTCCAGTTGAGCGTATTGCTTACACCGTTGACTCTGCGCGAGTAGAGCAACGTACGGATTTAGACAAGTTGATTATCGATATGGAAACCAACGGAACTCTAGATCCTGAAGAAGCAATTCGTCGCGCTGCTACCATTTTAGCTGAACAGCTAGATGCGTTTGTAGAGTTGCGTGATAAGAGCGAGCCGGAAGAGAAAGAAGAAAAGCCAGAGTTCGATCCAATCTTGTTGCGTCCGGTGGATGATCTTGAGCTGACTGTACGTTCTGCAAACTGTTTAAAAGCAGAAGCGATTCAGTATATTGGTGATTTAGTACAGCGTACCGAGGTGGAGTTATTGAAAACACCGAACCTGGGTAAGAAGTCGTTAACAGAAATTAAAGACGTACTTGCATCACGTGGGCTTTCTTTAGGCATGCGCCTAGAAAACTGGCCACCAGCAAGCCTGTTAGATAACGACTAAGTTTCCCCTAGATCACTGGGTAGAAAGTATTACAAAAAAGGGTATTTGGTATGCGCCATCGTAAAAGTGGTCGTCAACTTAACCGCAACAGCAGCCATCGCAAAGCGATGTTTAGCAACATGGCAAGTTCATTGGTTCGTCACGAAGTGATCAAAACCACTGTGCCAAAAGCTAAAGAGCTGCGTCGCGTCATCGAGCCTTTGATTACATTGGCTAAAGAAGACAGTGTTGCAAACCGCCGTTTGGCATTTGCACGCACACGCGACAAAGAAGTCGTTGGTATTTTGTTTAACGAGTTAGGTCCACGTTATTCAGAGCGTCCGGGTGGTTACACTCGCATTCTTAAATGTGGTCTCCGTACTGGTGACAAAGCGCCTATGGCTTTTGTTGAGTTAGTTGGTCGTCCGATAAACGACGAAGTTGCTGAAGAAATTTTTACTGAAGAGTAACTAATTCTTGCTAAGCAATCTGAAGAGCGGAGTCTATTTAGGCTCCGTTTTTTTTTGTTCAAACGGTGTGCCTATATGAACATTGTGCAAGGGCCTGCTAGCAGCCATAATAAATAAGCTTAAAAATTATAGGAGAAATGTATGCCAAGTTTTGATGTTGTATCAGAAATCGACAAAGTCGAATTAAAACATACTGTGGATAATGCGAACCGTGAACTTTCTACTCGATTCGACTTTCGTGGTGTAGAAGCTTCTATTGAATTAAAAGACTTAACCGTTACATTGAAAACTGAATCAGACTTTCAGGTTCGGCAGTTACTCGACATTTTGCGTAGTAATGCTACAAAACGTGGTATTTCTTTAGCGGGTGTCGATATTGAAGATGAACCCGTACATAGCGGCAAAACGTTCAGTTTCAATGTCACCTTTAAACAAGGGATTGATCAACCCTTGGCTAAACAGATCGTTAAACTAATAAAAGACTCCAAGCTGAAAGTACAAGCCTCTATTCAAGGTGACAAGGTACGCATTAATGGAAAAAAGCGGGATGATCTTCAACAAACAATCGCATTACTTAAAAATTCAGACATTGAACTGCCTTTACAATACGAAAATTTTCGCGAGTAGAGTAGAAATAAACTTATTTTAAACTTTAAAATGCGGCTTTCTGTGGATTATTTCCACAAAGTGCGCACAAAAGCAGCAGTCAGAATAAATAATTGAAAAAGGGCTTGATCAAACCGCGGAGATCTCTATAATTCGCTTCCGTTGTCAGGCACAAACCTAACAACAGGCACGAAGCAAGCGGAAAGAAATAAAGATCGAAA
>NZ_JAMFTN010000023.1 GCF_023922585.1 Aliidiomarina quisquiliarum | reverse complement strand
GTTTTAGATATCAATTCTGGTGTTGCCGTAAGTTTCGCAGTTACATATGGCTCTCAACGCTTGGTACTAAATAATATTACCAACTTAAAATCAAGAGATTATGAGACGTTTGCAATGCAATATAACACCTATGAGCCTTCGTCCTGTCAATAGGCATTAGTTTTTTATTGGCCGCCGCGTAAGCGGCCAATACCAAATCTCTGAGCCAGTGAGCCTGCTTCGTGTGTCATCGTTGGCTGTTGGTGGCTTACAGCAAACACCTATTGAGGCTCTCTTAGTGTGGTGGTTATCCACTGCCAAACTGAGTTGCTCCCTGCAGATTAGTTTGGGGCACTAGACATTCATCGGTTAACCGGTATCTGTCCTAGTCAAAAAGCGGGTTACGATTTCGTCCCAGTTAGTTTCAGGTTCAGCTCCGGTGTAAGCGCACTCGCTCAGAGTATTGATGCACGCCAGCAGAATGGATAATCAAAGCGACGGGCTTCGTAGTGGGTGTAGAAATTCGGTTCGAGGGTTGCGTACCCAGTCAGCAGACACCGGTTTTCAGCACACTCCGTCATGATCCAGTTAGACGTTGATCATCATCCTGCTGCGTGACTAACTCTTTAAGAAACGTTTTTCATCGAATATTTTCTCGTTCTTTAACATGAAATAAACAGCACGGCCCAGCTTGTGAGCTAGTGCAGATAAAGCTTTAGCTTTGCTCATGCGCTTTTGAAAGCGTTGCAATAATTGTTGAGCGCCCGAGTTGCCTCTGAGGTACAAAACCGCCGCTTCAGAGAAGGCCCATTTGAGGTGGGCATTGCCGATTTTGTTGCCTTGCGTGCCATAGGTTTTGCCGGCGGATTCGGCTTTGCATTTGATAAGCCGGGCGTAAGAAGCAAATTTTTGAACCGACTCGAAGCGTTGAATATCGCCGATTTCGTAGAGGATGGTCAGCGCGAGTATGCGACCAATACCTGGGATTGTTTTTAGCAGGTAAAAGTACGCGGGTTGATGTTTCTTGGCCTGTTTTTCTAAGAACCATTCCACTTGGCTAAGCTCGCGGTGATAGCACTCGAGAACCGCCATATCTAGGCTGATATTGCGTTGCACAACAGGATCATCAAAGGTCGAGTTGAGTTGTTCGCGCGCACCAACGTTTTTTAGATTTACTTTGTTTGGCGGTAAGTTGTACTGGCTGGTGGTATTTACGACATGTGCTTTCATGTCAGCGCCATGTCGTACCAAGTTGGTTCTGCGACGCAACAAGTCGCGCGTTGCCCTCATATTGCGAGGATACACATAGGCCAGAGGGAAGTTTCCACCGCGCATCAGGGCCGCAATTTTAAACGAGTCCACACGGTCATTTTTGGTTTTGCCGCCGTGGATAGCTTTCATGTACAAAGCGTGGCCGAGAATAAATTCAATATCATGGTCTTCACAGAAGTCAGCGACCCAGTACCAACAATGCATACATTCAACGCCGAGGACAATATCATCTAAATAGGGCGTGATAAGTTTAATCAGCGCATCTGGTTTGGCGGGAATTTCTTTGTGCAGCAGAGTTTCACCTTGCTGACTAATGATGCAAACATAGAGACTGCGGGCGTGCAAATCGATTCCACAATAATGCTGATGAGTGCTATTGTAAAAGTTCATTGGGTCATCTCCTTTTTCGTTTGGTTGCCTTTCAGTTTAGCCAAGCAGGCTAGACTGGGGAGAAGGCTCAATGAGTATCAAACGCCTTAACTCCGACAATGATTAGTTGTCATGGTTTTGGCAAACAACGCAAAAAGCCATGCCAACACATTGCGTGTTAGGCGGGCGTTAGCTGTTTGTGCGAATGATGACAAAGTGCACACGTTTGTGCTAAACTTCAATTTATGAAAATCTATAATTGGAACCCTGAGAAAAATCAGGAGCTAATAGTCGGGCGAGGCGTTTCCTTTGAAGAAGCGATCTTTCATATTGAGCATGGCGACCTACTAGACGATATTGCTCATCCAAACGCCTCCGATTACCCCAATCAACGGATTTTTGTCATTTGCATTAAAGAATATGTTCACCTCATCCCATATGTAGAAAGTGAAGATGAAGTGTTCTTGAAAACAATCATTCCCAGCAGGAAATTTACCAAACTGTACCTTGGAGGCGGATCATGAGCAAAGGCAAATTATCGAAAGAAGAGAAAGCTCTGCTTGATGCCGTAGAGGCTGGCGAGTTTGAATCAGTATTGACTGAGACACGAAAAATGGAACTGGAAGCAATCGCCAATAACACGTTTAAAAAAGACAAAAGGATCAATATCCGGATCTCAAACAGGGATTTAACTGCTATTCAGTCAAGGGCATCGGAAGAGGGCATTCCGTACCAAACTTTTGTGTCGAGTATCATTCACAAATACATTTCCGGCTCACTGCAAGATCTTACAGCTAACAAGCAAATGCAGCGGACGCAAAATACGCGCGGCTGATTTGGGCGTTAGGCATTCAGGGGGGAAAGATGCATTCAGCTAGTAATAAGTATCTTTTGGCTGCGGCGATATGTTGTTTCGCTGCTGCACTTGCTCACCTTGGTTGTATTGCTTTCGGAGGTGATTGGTATCGCTTCTTTGGTGCAGGCGAACAGATGGCTCGGATGGCTGAGCAAGGGCTTTGGTATCCGACAATTGTAACCTCTATTATTGTAATGGTGCTTTTGGTTTGGGCGCTTTATGGCCTGTCGGGTGCAGGTGTAATTATACGTTTACCGCTAACAAAATTAGCGCTAATCCTCATTGCCAGCATACTTTTACTTCGTGGCGTTTCCTTTGTTAGCTTAATGCCAATTTTCCCAGAAAACAGCCTGACATTTTGGTTAATTAGTTCTGGTATATGTTTGTTTATTGGCGGCCTGTTTGCTTTAGGTTCATGGCAGCAGTGGTCAGTTTTAGGTGCAAAAAGTGCCTAACAATACGCATCATTCGCTGCCGTGAATTGACCTAAAACTTTCCCCATGCTGTTGTATATGATTGCTAATGTTAGGGCATAATGATGTTCGCATTATTTTGGCATGGCTCATGTTGCGAAGGTAAGTATTAAGCAGGCAAACAAGAAGCAGGCAAGGGTGGTAATAAAAAGGTGGTAACAAAAACAATGCAGAAAACAAAAATTGCGGTGGTGGGGGCTTCCGGGCGAATGGGGCGCGAAGTAATCTGTTCCATATTGAAAACTGATCTTATGGAACTTACGGCAGCCTTAACCCACGAGCTGTCAGCTAGTTTAGGGCTTGATGCCGGCCTGCTTGCCCAAGAAGGCCCGTGCAATGTGTTTCTGCAATGTGATTATGCCACCTTGCAACAGGCCGAAGTGGTGGTTGATTTTGCTCTGGCAGAAGGCCTTGAGCAGCGCCTTGCGCATTACCAACAGGCAAAAATTGCCGCTGTTATTTGCACCACGGGTTTGTCGGAGCAACATATGGCAGCGTTACGCCATGCGGCCGAGCATATTCCTGTATTGTACGCGGCCAATACTAGCGTGGGCATTAATACGCTGGCAATGTTGGTGGAGCAGGCGAGTAAGATTATGGGTTTAGACGCTGATATCGAAATACTGGAAGCGCACCATACGGCCAAAAAAGACGCCCCCAGTGGTACGGCTCTTATGTTAGGTGAGGCGGCAGCACGTGGGCGCGGGCAACAATTAGCGGAAGTGACTGAAGTGAACCGTAATGCTTCAGGGGCAATACATAAACCTGGCTCAATAGGCTTTGCCACTTTACGCGCCGGCGACATTATTGGTGAACATACAGTGTATTTGGTGAGCGGTGGAGAACGGTTAGAATTAACCCACCGAGTGAGTTCAAGATCAACCTTTGCTGAGGGCGCTTTACATGCGGCACAATGGCTGGCAACAAAAGAAGCTAACTTTTATTCCATGACAGACGTTCTTGGGGTGGACGGAAACAGCTTAATTCCGTAAAATACCCACAATTTGTCGAACGCCGGCAAGCTCATGTGTGTTGAATGAGTCGAAATTGATTCGTTTGGCATAAGATACGGTGTGAAAACGGGGGAGTAGCGACCACTTGCCCGTTTTTTTATGTTCGGAGGTTACCTTGAGCATTAAAGCGAGCAAGACCGCACGCAAAGCAATTCTAGTTCTTGCCGACGGTACTGTTTTTAACGGAAGCGCAATTGGCGCTGAAGGACAGGCTGTTGGTGAAGTGGTTTTCAATACGGCCATGACAGGCTATCAAGAAATATTAACCGACCCCTCTTACGCAGAACAAATCATTACCTTCACTTACCCCCATATTGGCAACTACGGTACGAACCTTGAAGACGTTGAGTCGAATAGAGTGTGGGCGAAAGGTCTGGTTATTCGCGATATGTCTTTAATAGCCAGTAACTTCCGTAGCTCTCAAAGCCTACCCGACTACTTAGTTGCAAATAATGTGGTTGGCATTGCCGATATAGACACCCGACGCCTAACGCACCATTTACGTGAGCATGGCTCGCAAAACGGTTGTGTTATGACGTACGCTGCCAACGAAGAAGCGCCGATTAAAGCGGCATTAGAAGCGGCGCAGGGCTTTGGTGGTTTGGCTGGGTTAGACCTAGCGAAAGTTACCAGCTGTAAAGAAAGTTATGAATGGACGCAAGGTAGTTGGCTACTGGGTGAAGGCTTTGCCACTGCCACTGAAACACCATTTCATGTGGTTGCCTACGACTTCGGCGCTAAAATGAATATTTTGCGTATGCTCGTTGACCGGGGTTGCCGTGTTACCGTGGTGCCAGCGGAAACAACAGCTGCTGAAGCCTTAGCATTAAAGCCAGACGGCATATTCTTATCGAATGGCCCTGGCGACCCGCTTGCTTGCGACTATGCTATTACAGCAATTAAAGAATTCTTAGCCAAAGGCATACCGTTATTCGGTATTTGTTTAGGGCATCAATTACTAGCTTTAGCTGCTGGCGCAAAAACCATTAAAATGAAAGTTGGCCACCATGGTGCGAACCACCCGGTTCTTAACATTGACCATGGCTCTGTAATGATTACCAGTCAAAACCATGGTTTTGCGGTGGAAGAAAGTAGCTTGCCAAGCCATTTAAAAGCCACCCATAAGTCATTGTTCGATGGCACCTTGCAGGGTATTCAACATACAGAAAAACCGGCCTTTGGCTTTCAAGGCCACCCGGAAGCAAGCCCTGGCTCTCGTGACGCCATGCCATTGTTCGATCAATTTATTGAACTGATGAAACAGCACGCATTAACTTCTGCTCATTCTTAAGGACCTGATCGCACCATGCCAAAACGTACAGATATAAAAAGCATTTTGATTATCGGCGCTGGCCCTATTGTTATTGGTCAGGCGTGTGAATTTGACTATTCAGGTGCTCAAGCCTGTAAAGCGCTACGTGAAGAAGGTTACCGAGTTATATTAGTTAACTCGAACCCAGCAACAATTATGACCGACCCAGAAATGGCCGATGCAACCTATATCGAGCCGATTCACTGGGAAGTGGTTGAGAAGATTATTTCTATTGAGCGACCAGACGCCATACTACCAACTATGGGTGGGCAAACGGCGCTAAACTGTGCGCTTGAGCTCGAGCAACATGGCGTTCTGAAAAAATACAACGTTGAAATGATCGGTGCCACAGCCGACGCCATTGATAAAGCAGAAAACCGCGAGCGCTTCGACAAGGCGATGAAGTCGATTGGTTTAGAAACACCACAAGCTGAAATAGCCCAAAGTATGGAAGAAGCCTTCGACGTACTTGAGCGAGTTGGTTTTCCGTGCATTATTCGCCCTTCGTTTACCATGGGTGGTAGTGGCGGTGGTATTGCTTACAACCGTGAAGAATTTGAAGACATTTGTGGCCGTGGTTTAGCACTTTCCCGCAATAACGAGTTGTTAATCGACAAGTCGTTGATTGGCTGGAAAGAATATGAAATGGAAGTAGTGCGCGACAAAAATGACAACTGCATTATTGTTTGCTCGATTGAAAACTTCGACGCCATGGGTATACACACGGGTGACTCTATCACCGTTGCACCGGCGCAAACTTTAACTGATCGCGAATATCAAATTATGCGCGACGCGTCGTTAGCGGTTCTGCGCGAAATTGGTGTAGAAACCGGTGGTGCTAACGTTCAGTTTGGCGTGTGCCCTGAAACAGGGCGAATGGTTGTTATTGAAATGAACCCGCGGGTAAGCCGTTCGTCGGCGCTTGCTTCGAAAGCGACTGGTTTCCCCATTGCTAAAATTGCCGCCAAGCTGGCAGTAGGCTTTACCCTCGACGAATTAGCCAATGATATTACCGGTGGTGCTACTCCCGCATCGTTTGAGCCTACTATTGATTATGTAGTAACCAAAATACCACGCTTTAACTTTGAAAAGTTTGCCGGCGCGAACGACCGCTTAACCACGCAAATGAAGTCAGTGGGTGAAGTAATGGCTATTGGCCGTAACTTTCAAGAGTCGTTGCAAAAAGCCTTACGAGGTTTAGAACTTGGTGCTTCAGGCTTTAACCCGATTGTTGACTTAGTGAACGACGAAGAAGCACGAGCAAAAATAGTACGCGAACTTTCGGAAGCTGGTGCTGAACGGATTTGGTACATTGGTGACGCCTTCCGCCTTGGTATGAGTGTTGATGAGATATTTAAACTAACACACATTGACCCTTGGTATTTAGTTCAAATTGAAGAGCTAATTAAGCTTGAACAAGAAGTGTCGGAGCTAGGTTTAGCCGGGTTAGACGAACACGCCATACGGTATTTAAAACGTAAAGGGTTTGCCGACTCTCGAATTGCTGAGGTTTTAGATATTGGCGAACAAGAAATTCGTAAGCTACGTGAAAAACATTCAATTTTCCCAGTGTATAAACGTGTTGATACGTGTGCCGGTGAGTTTTCGTCAGAAACGGCGTATATGTATTCTACCTACGATGATGAATGTGAGGCACGGCCAACAGATCGTAAGAAAATAATGGTGATTGGTGGCGGGCCGAACCGAATTGGACAGGGCATTGAATTCGACTATTGCTGTGTACACGCGGTACTGGCTTTGCGTGAAGACGGTTACGAAACCATTATGGTGAACTGTAACCCAGAAACCGTTTCTACCGACTACGACACCTCAGATCGTTTATACTTTGAGTCGATTACGCTTGAAGACGTATTAGAAATAGTACGTATTGAAAAACCAAAAGGCGTAATTGTTCAATATGGTGGCCAAACACCGTTAAAACTAGCCCGTGAACTTGAAGCCAACGGTGTGCCTATTATTGGTACTTCGCCAGACGCCATTGATCGGTCGGAAGATCGCGAACGCTTCCAAAGTGCAGTAACGCGCTTGGGCTTGCTGCAGCCAGAAAACGCTACAGTAACCAACTTCGACCAGGCCATGATTCAGTCACGCCACATTGGTTACCCATTAGTGGTGCGTCCTTCCTATGTGCTTGGTGGCCGGGCCATGGAAATTGTTTACGACGAAGCCGACTTGCGTCGTTATATGACAGAAGCGGTGAAGGTGTCGAACGATTCACCAGTGTTACTCGATCGCTTTTTAGACAACGCCATTGAAGTTGATATCGACGCCATTTGCGACGGTAAAGACGTTTTCATTGGTGGCATTATGCAACATATTGAGCAAGCAGGGGTTCACTCCGGCGACTCGGCCTGTTCATTACCACCGTACTCACTGAGTGACGTTATTCAAGACCAACTACGTGAACAAGTTCGTAAGCTTGCCTTCGAATTGAACGTACGTGGCTTAATGAATACGCAGTTCGCGATTCAAAATAACAATATTTATCTGATTGAGGTAAACCCACGAGCAGCACGAACGGTGCCTTTTGTGTCAAAAGCAACGGGGGTGCCTTTAGCTAAAGTGGCAGCACGTGTAATGGCGGGGCAAAGCCTGCGCGAGCTTGGCTATACCAAAGAAGTTATACCGCCATACTATTCTGTAAAAGAAGTTGTGGTACCTTTTGCCAAATTCCAAGGTGTTGACCCTATTCGTGGGCCAGAAATGCGTTCTACGGGTGAGGTTATGGGGGTGGGTGAAAGCTTTGAAGAAGCCTATGCTAAAGCCAACTTGGCTTGTGGGCAGGCGCTACCAGCCAAGGGCAAAGCACTGCTATCGGTTCGCCCAAGCGATAAAGAACGAGTGATTGATTTAGCTCGCGGATTAATATCTTTAGGCTTTACTGTAGAAGCCACCCGCGGTACTGGTAGTTCATTAAAGGAAGCCGGTATTGAGTGTACTATTGTTAATAAATTACAAGAAGGCCGTCCGAATATTGTCGATGCCATTAAAAACGGGGAGTACAGTTATATTGTCAATACCGTTGAAGGTCGCCAGTCGATTACCGACTCGGTTTATATTCGACGTGAGGCGCTCTTAAACGGTGTGGTGTACACTATTACCCTAAATGCGGGCTTTGCTACAGTAAAAGCCCATACGGTTGACGACAAAGCGCGAGTGAGCTCTTTGCAGGATTTACACAAACGAGTAAAGGATTTATGAGACAGATTCCAATGACAGTTGCGGGTGCAGAAGCGCTACGTAATGAATTAGTGCGGTTAAAAAGTGAAGACCGACCGCGTATTATTGCTGCCATTGCAGACGCACGTGAACACGGCGACTTAAAAGAAAATGCTGAATATCACGCGGCACGCGAGCAACAAAGTTTTTGTGAAGGCCGAATTCAAGAAATTGAAGGTAAGCTTTCAAACGCACAAATTATTGATATTACAAAGCTACCTGAAACGGGCCGAGTTATTTTTGGTACCACGGTAACTATTTATAATATTAAAACGGAAGAAGAAGTAACCTACCGTATTGTGGGTGACGATGAAGCAGAGATTAGAAAGAATTTGCTTTCTATAAATTCGCCTATTGCTCGTGCCTTAATTGGCAAAAGTGTTGACGACGTTGTTGTTGTTGGTACCCCCAGCGGTAATATTGAGTATGAAATTGTTAGTGTGGCTCATCTTTAAAGCTGTTTAACTTTTTATACTGTTAAAACAATAAACACGATACAAACTAAAATAACCCCCAGTTGTTGGAGATTCCAATTACTGGGGGGTTTTTTATTGCAGCGCCGTTTAACGTTGCTAACGCTTCGGTGTTTCGAGTAGCTCCCGAAGTTCGACTACACGAGCAGAGCGTTCAGTTTCAGTTGTAGGGCGTGCAAGCTGATATTCAGGTACATCGGGAAATACTTCGGCCATAGTACGGTTAAGTATTTTCACCATTGCTTCGGCAACAAAGCGTGACTTAGCTTGACGCGAAGCAACCTTCGAAATAAGTGACGGGCTTTTGTCAATTGCTTCCGCCAGCATACTAAAATCGTAACCAAGCTTTCCCAGTTCCATTCTTATTTGATCTCTATCCATTTTATCACTTAATATGAGTTCAACTTTAGTTCAAAAGGAAGTCATTTGAAGGGGAAATATATTCAAATGAAGATAAACAAGAATAGAACACAACTACATGATGAAATCAAGTCAACTGAGATTGATTTAGACTTGGTCATGGAGCGATTGTCGTTACTGGCGAATGATAAAAGAACCACCGCTATAATGCTGTGGATGGGTATTGGTGAATCGACATATACCAATTGGTACCGAAATGGGAGTGTGCCTTATGGCATAATAGTACGCACCTTATTAGCCAAGGGCATTTCTTTAGATGCTTTTTTTGCCCCGCAGCAGCGCTTAGAAGTACCAGACCAACTAGTACTTGCAGAACAAGCGCGAGCCTATAGCGGTACTGAATGGCAAGCAGAGGTTATTCGGGCCACGTTAGAAGCTAAAAAGCTATTGGCGCGAGCTAACCTAGCGGAAGAAGAGCTTTACATTAAATTTTTAGTCGATCTTTGGCTGGTGGACGAAGGCAAAATGTTCGATAACCGACAATTTGAAGACGCGGTGATCAATCATTTAAAAACGCTCGAGCCACAGTTTGAAAGAGACTGAGCGTGATTTCGAATTGTTACTAAGTAGCTATACGATAATAACTAACGAGGTAAGCGAATTTTAGGCTCGGTGGCCGGCCGGTAAAATACTGCAACTTTGCCAATAGACTGTACTAATACTGCTTTGGTGTGTTCGGCAATGGTCACCTGAACTGCGTTGCGAATGTCGCGATCTTCTTCTGGAACTTTTATTTTAATAAGTTCGTGATGTTCAAGCGCTAGTTCAATTTCTGCCAGAACGCCCTCAGTTAACCCGTTGCCACCTAATAGCACAACTGGTTTTAAAGGGTGTGCTGCGGCTTTTAAAAACTGCTTTTGTTTATTACTTAATTCCATACTTTTTCCGATTGCGTTGATTGGCTACTGCCGTCGCCATTGAATTTCCTGTATTCTACCCCCATCTAGTTAAGCGAGCTAGTCAGATTCGGCGAGTGGAGTGAAATGGGACAAAAAAAACGTACGGCGAGTAGTCGCCGCTGGTTAAAAGAATACTTTTCTGATCCTTATGTGCATAAAGCGCATAAACAAGGGTTGCGTTCGCGTGCAGTATTCAAGTTGGAAGAAATACAAAAGCGTGACCGTATTCTCAAACCCAAACAAGTGGTAGTTGACCTTGGCGCCGCACCTGGTAGTTGGTCGCAATATGTTGCTACGTTACAAAATGGTGAAGGCGAAGTTATAGCATGTGACATTCTAGAAATGGATTCAATTGCTGGAGTTGAGTTTTTACAGGGCGACTTTCGAGAAGAAGAAGTGTTACAAGCCTTATTAAACCGTATTGGTGGGCCAAATGTAGACGTGGTGCTGTCAGACATGGCACCAAATATGAGCGGCAATGAGTCGGTAGATATACCGCGTTCTATGTATTTAGTCGAACTAGCACTCGACATGTGCCGTGAAGTATTGAAACCAAATGGCTCTTTTGTCGTCAAAGTTTTTCAAGGCGAAGGGTTTGATGAGTTTCTGAAAGATGTCCGTAGTGCATTTAAAACAGTAAAAGTAAGAAAACCAGATTCATCGAGAGCGAGATCTCGCGAGGTGTATCTGGTAGCGACGGGCTACAAATTATAGTACCCTAAACCGATATTTAAGTAGTGAGAGGTAAACGCGTTGAGCGACATGGCTAAGAATCTCATTCTCTGGTTGGTCATAGCAGTTGTGCTATTGAGTGTATTTCAGGGAATTAATCCGGGCGGAACCGATACTCGATCGTACGCATATTCGGAATTTGTGAGTGATGTGAACCGTGGTGATATCCGCGAGGTGAGCATTAACGAAGCAGAAAAGGCAATTATTGCTACTAAGCGTAGCGGTGAAAAAATACGTACGGTTATGCCAAATCAAGATCCAGATTTGCTTAACGACCTGTTAACCCAGGGTAATGTACGGGTTGACTTTGTTGAGCCTGAAAAACGCAGCTTATTAGCTAGCATTTTCATTTCCTGGTTCCCGATGTTGCTGCTTATTGCCGTATGGATTTTCTTCATGCGCCAAATGCAAGGTGGCGGTGGTAAAGGGGCCATGTCATTTGGTAAAAGCAAAGCCCGATTAATGGGTGAAGACCAAATAAAAACAACACTAGCCGATGTGGCGGGTTGTGAAGAAGCAAAAGAAGAAGTGGCTGAATTAGTCGACTTTTTACGTGATCCTTCGAAGTATCAGCGTTTAGGTGGTCAAATACCAAAAGGCGTACTTATGGTTGGTCCGCCTGGAACAGGTAAAACTTTACTAGCTCGCGCAGTAGCTGGAGAAGCAAAAGTACCTTTCTTTGCTATTTCAGGTTCAGACTTTGTTGAAATGTTTGTGGGTGTGGGTGCATCTCGTGTGCGTGATATGTTCGCTCAGGCTAAAAAAGCGGCACCTTGTATTATTTTCATTGATGAAATTGACGCGGTGGGCCGCCAGCGGGGCGCAGGCCTTGGTGGTGGGCACGACGAACGCGAACAAACATTAAACCAAATGCTAGTTGAAATGGACGGTTTTGAAGGCAATGAAGGTATTATCGTTATTGCTGCCACTAACCGCCCAGACGTACTTGACCCGGCATTATTACGCCCGGGGCGTTTCGACCGTCAGGTAACAGTAGGCCTACCAGACGTACGTGGACGTGAACAAATACTTAAAGTACATATGCGTAAAGTACCTTTAGCCGATGACGTTGAGCCTGCTTTTATAGCACGCGGAACACCAGGTTTTTCAGGTGCCGACTTAGCCAACCTAGTAAACGAAGCTGCATTATTTGCTGCCCGTGAAGGGCACCGCATGGTGTCGATGGCGCAATTTGAAATGGCTAAAGACAAAATATTGATGGGTGCTGAGCGCAAATCAATGGTTATGTCGGAAGAAGAGAAAGAAATGACGGCTTACCATGAAGCCGGCCACGCCATTGTTGGCCGTATTGTGCCAGACCATGACCCTGTTTATAAAGTGTCTATTATTCCTCGTGGTCGTGCACTTGGAGTTACTATGTACTTACCCGAGCAAGACCGGGTGAGCCATAGTAAACGCCACCTAGAAAGCATGCTGTCGAGTTTGTATGGTGGCCGCATTGCAGAACAGCTTATTTATGGTGACGATTATGTAACCACTGGTGCTTCGAACGATATTGAACGTGCTACGGAAATTGCCCGTAAAATGGTAACCCAATGGGGCTTGTCTGAAAAAATGGGCCCGTTACTGTATGCCGAAGACGACGACCAAGTGTTTTTAGGCCGCTCGGTAGCGCAGAACAAACAAATGTCTGACGACACCATGAAAATGATAGACATTGAAATACGTGAATTAATAGACCGTAACTATTTACGTGCGAAAACCATTTTAGAAGAAAATACTGATATTTTGCATACCATGAAAGATGCGTTAATGAAGTACGAAACCATTGACGCAGCACAAATTGACGACTTAATGGAGCGTCGTGAAGTGCGCGAGCCGGCCAGTTGGAATGATAAAAACAATGGTCCAACTGCGGGTAATTCAGGTAGCAAAGTGTCAACGGACGATAAAAAAGTAAGTGACACGCTTAAAGTCGATAAGCCTGGCGAATCACCTGCAAGTTAAGTAACTATAAATGCCCCGTTTATCGGGGCATTTTTCTCAAAGCTCTACTAATGCTCTTAAAGCGCTAAAATATTTTTGGAGAAACCGCTGATGGCGCTTTCTAAACACCCTCTTGCTGTTATGGGCATTCTAAATGTAACGCCTGATTCATTTTCAGATGGTGGCAAGTTTAATAACCTTGAGCAGGCGTGCTTACAGGCCCAAAAAATGATCTGTGACGGTGCCGACTGGCTTGATATAGGAGGCGAATCGACTCGACCTAACGCCCCTGAAGTGTCGCTGCAAGAAGAATTAGATCGGGTTATTCCTGTCATAGAAAAACTAACCAATGAATTTCCTGTCGCTCTTTCAATAGATACCAGTAAAGCCGAAGTTATGACCGCTGCAGTTGCGGCCGGTGCGAAAATGATTAATGACGTACGTGCCTTACAAGCTCCTGGCGCCCTTGCCGCTGCGGCTAAATGTAATGTGAAAATTTGCTTAATGCACATGCAAGGGCAGCCTAGAACAATGCAACTAGAACCAAACTACAACGATGTGGTAAATGACATTAAACATTTTTTTGTAAAGCGAATTCAACAATGTGAAGCAGTAGGAATTAAGCGTCATCAACTTATTCTTGATCCAGGCTTTGGTTTTGGTAAGACATTAAGGCACAATTACGAACTTTTACGGCGTTTAGAATTATTTCATGAAATGAAGTTGCCTCTTTTAGTTGGAATGTCGCGTAAATCGATGTTAGGGCAAGTAACTGGTCGCGAAGTTTCTGCACGGCTTGCTGCAAGTGTTGCAGCAGCAACAATTGCGGCTATGAAAGGTGTACAATTTTTACGGGTACATGATGTGGCTGAAACCAAGGATGCAGTTAAAATTGTAACTGCAACATTAACAGGAGAGAGTGAATTAGATGGGTAAATACTTTGGAACAGATGGCATACGTGGCCATGTAGGCGAGTCGCCTATTACTCCAGATTTTGTACTTAAGTTAGGTTGGGCGGCAGGTAAAGTTTTTGCTGCTCAGGGCAATACAAAAGTATTAATAGGTAAAGACACCCGAATTTCTGGCTATATGTTGGAATCGGCTTTAGAAGCAGGGTTTGCTGCAGCCGGTGTCAACGTAGAGTTTTTAGGCCCCATGCCAACACCAGGTATTGCCTATATTACCAGTACCTTTCGTGCCGCCGCAGGTATTGTTATTAGTGCCTCGCATAATCCCTATTACGACAATGGCATTAAGTTCTTTTCTGATGTGGGCTTTAAGCTTTCAGATGAAATTGAAGGGGCAATTGAAGATATGCTCGACCAGCCCATGGACTGTGTAGCTTCCGAGAAGCTGGGGCGTGCGTCTCGAATTTATGACGCTTCAGGGCGCTATATTGAATTTTGTAAAAGCATATTTCCAACCGAGCTTTCTTTGCAAGGCTTCAAAATTGTTGTCGACTGCGCCAATGGTGCTACCTATCAAATTGCGCCCAGTGTGTTTCGCGAATTAGGCGCCGAAGTAATTGAAGTGGCAACCAAGCCTGACGGGTTAAATATTAATAAAAATTGTGGTGCGACCGACACAAGAGCTTTGGCTGCTGCCGTTGTAGAACATAAAGCAGATATTGGGCTCGCCTTTGATGGTGATGGCGACCGACTGATGATTATTGATGAAAACGGTGTTTTAATTGATGGCGACGAAATAGTGTTTGCCTTAGCTCGGCAGCTACTTACCGACGGCCAATTGGAAGGTGGTGTGGTAGGAACCCTAATGAGCAATATGGGCCTTGAAGTGGCTTTAGAAGAATTAGGCGTGCCATTCATTCGCACGAAAGTTGGCGACCGTCATGTAATGGAAGCTTTGAATAAGCGTCGTTGGTTGTTAGGTGGTGAAGGCTCGGGGCATATTATTAATTTACGTTACCACACCACCGGTGATGGTATTCTGGCCGCCCTACAGTTTTTAACCGCCATGATTCGTAGTGAAAGTAGCCCGCGTGGTTTGCTAAAAGGCATGGAAAAATACCCACAAGTACTCATTAATGTGCGTTATCAGCCAGGTACAGATCCGTTAAATGCAGATAATGTTCAGTCGGCGGTAGTAGAAGTTGAAAAGGCGCTAAAAAACAAAGGCCGAGTGCTATTACGTAAGTCGGGTACTGAACCCCTTATTCGAGTAATGGTAGAAGGGCGCGACGCTTCAAGTGTACGGGCTTTTGCGCAGCAAATAGCGCAAGAAGTAGAAGCTGTGAGTGTAGATTAAGCAGTTAACACACATTTTATTAAAAACTTGGCGCAGGAGCTTGTATCAAAGCAAGATGTTCGATACTATCTGCGCCGCTTAGGGAACAGGTGAGGAGGCCATTGTGCGCCAGAATATGGTTATCGCAAATTGGAAACTCAACGGTGGCACAGAGCTAATTGCAGAATTTGCCAACCAATGGGACTCGCTGACAGCGAATAATGTTCAAGTTGTTGTTTGCCCCCCTGCGGTGTATTTAGCAGCCGCTCAAGCGCACCCAAGCTTAGTGCTAGGAGCCCAAAGTTGTAGTGCTTATCAAGAAGGTGCTTATACCGGCGAGCTGTCTGCCGCGATGTTGCATGAAGTTGGAGCGCGCTATGTTCTTGTGGGGCACTCTGAGCGCCGGGCTATGTTTGGTGAAACAGATGAAGTTGTAGCAAATAAAATTGCTGCAGCCCAACAGGCGAATTTAGTACCGGTTTTATGTGTAGGTGAAACAGCAGAGCAACGTAGCGCTGGTTTTACCGCCAAAATTATATTGCAGCAGCTAGAACAAGGTTTGTTGCAAGCAGATTTAACCCGATTAGTTATTGCCTATGAACCCGTTTGGGCGATAGGTACCGGGGAAACTGCCAGTCCGGCACAAGCGCAAGAAATACATGCGCTTATCCGTAACTGGGTTGCACAACAAGATAAAGGTGTAGCCGCAAAAATACCGCTCCTTTATGGGGGTAGTGTAAAACCAGAAAATGCGGCTGAGTTGTTCCAACAACAAGACATAGACGGCGGCCTTATAGGTGGTGCAAGTTTAGATGTGGAACAGTTTAAAGCCATCTGCACGGCAGCACAGGAAATTTAAGTTATGTATGAAACATCATTAGTTATTTATTTAGTAGTGGCCATAGCTTTAATTGCTTTGATACTACTACAAAAAGGCAAAGGCGCCGAGATGGGCGCGTCGTTTGGTTCGGGAGCATCTAATACTGTATTTGGTGCGACAGGCTCAGGTAATTTCTTAACCCGACTGACAGCTATACTAGCGGTAAGCTTTTTCTTAATGAGTTTAATTTTAGGAAATATGGCAGCAAATCAGGCTGGCAATGCTAAAGGCGAGCTTAACTTTGAGCTACCAACAACAGAACAAACGCCTGTTGTGCCGTTAGAAAGCAACTAGCCAAACACGAGTTTTAGAATAAATTGCCGAAGTGGTGGAATTGGTAGACACGCCACCTTGAGGGGGTGGTGCTCTTACGGGCGTGCGAGTTCAAATCTCGCCTTCGGCACCAATTAAGTCTTTGTTATATTGATAGAAATGAACGCTTTATTTACCAATATTTGGTTGCAAAAAAAGTAGTTCTAAGTATAATTAAGCATATTCGGACGCGGGGTGGAGCAGTCTGGTAGCTCGTCGGGCTCATAACCCGAAGGTCGTAGGTTCAAATCCTGCCCCCGCAACCAGTTCGAGTTTATTAGCAAGCAGAAGATACGCTTCGTAAGCTCGAGTCGAAAGGCTAAATAGTTATGTTAGAGCCCCGACAGCGAACGGGGCTTTTTGCTATTTGTACTACGACTCTTTTTGTATGACCTTAGAACTGGGCTTTAAAGCCCTTTTTTTGTTTTTGGAGGTTGCCTTGGCAACGTTGGTAGAACGTTTAACAAATATGATCGAGCCGGCTGTTGCAGCTGCAGGCTTTGAGCTGCTAGGTGTTGAGTACGTACGGGCAGGCCGTAGTTCCACTTTACGTGTTTATATTGATCATGAAAACGGTATTTTAGTTGACGATTGCGCAATTGTTAGCCGACAAGTTGGCGCAGTACTAGATGTAGAAGATCCAATAAGTTCAGAATATAATTTGGAAGTGTCCTCGCCAGGTGCCGATCGCCCACTGTTTAAAATCGCTCATTATGAAGCTTTAGTGGGTAATAAAATTTCGGTTCAGCTTCAAGTTCCAGTAGCAAACAGACGCAAATTTACGGGCGAATTGACTACAGTTAAAGATGACACTTTAACGTTCCTAGTGGATGACAACCCATTTCCTGTAGCTTTTTCTCAAATTAAAAAAGCTAATTTAGTACCAAGTTTTGAATAAACGAGGCAAAGGCATGAATAAAGAAATTTTGCTAGTTGCAGAAGCTGTCTCCCACGAAAAGGGAGTGCCGCGGGAGAAAATTTTTGAAGCGCTTGAAATCGCTATTTCTACAGCTACGCGTAAAAAGCACGATGGTGACATTGACGTTCGTGTTGCTATAGATCGTCAAACGGGTGGGTTTGAAACATTTCGTCGTTGGCAAGTGGTTGCCGACCCTGAAGCCGGAGCCGGTTTAGAAAACCCATATGCGGAAATTTCCTTGTCAGCGGCGCAAGTTGACGACCCTGAAATTCAACCGGGCGACTATATTGAAGACCAAATTGAGTCGATAGAATTTGACCGTATTACTACGCAAACGGCGAAGCAGGTAATATTCCAAAAAGTTCGTGAAGCCGAACGTGAACAAGTGGTTGAACATTACCAAGATCAAGTTGGTACGCTAATTAACGGTATCGTTAAAAAAACCTCCCGTGAAAATGTTATTCTTGATTTAGGTGGTAACGCAGAAGCGGTTATTTTCCGCGACGAAATGTTACCCCGTGAAAACGTACGGCCAGGCGACCGCGTACGCGGGTTGCTATACGACGTGCGCCCAGAAGCTCGTGGTGCCCAATTATTTGTAAGCCGTACACACCCAGACTTTCTCATTGAACTGTTCCGTATCGAGGTACCAGAAATAGGTGAGGAAATGATTGAGGTGAAGTGTGCGGCCCGTGATCCAGGCTCACGTGCTAAAATAGCAGTGAAGTCGAATGATCGCCGTATTGATCCTGTAGGTGCTTGCGTAGGTATGCGTGGAGCACGTGTACAAGCTGTTTCTAGCGAGCTCGGCGGCGAGCGCGTCGACATAGTGTTATGGGACGATAACCCAGCACAGTTCGTTATTAATGCTATGGCCCCTGCAGAAGTTGTTTCTATTGTTATGGACGAAGAAACACACACTATGGATGTAGCCGTAGAAGAAGGTAACTTGGCTCAGGCCATTGGTCGTAATGGTCAAAACGTGCGCTTAGCCAGCCAGCTAACAGGCTGGGAGTTGAACGTAATGACAATTGGTGCTTTCAACGAGCGTAACGAACAAGAGTCGGATCGTATTACTAAACTATTTACTGAAGGTTTAGATATTGACGACGACTTTGCAGCTTTATTGATAGACGAAGGTTTTTCTTCACTAGAAGAAATAGCTTATGTGCCGGTAGCGGAACTTTTATCTGTTGAAGGCCTAGATGAAGACATAGTTGAAGAACTACGTGCACGCGCACGCGACTTCTTAACCACAAAGGCACTAGCAGCTGAAGAGCTGTTAGAAGGTAAAGGGCCAGACGAAACCTTATTAGGCTTGGAAGGTCTTGACCGCGAATTAGCCTTTGCCTTAGCAGCCCAAGGTGTTCGTACCTTAGAAGATTTGGCAGAACAAGGTATTGACGAATTGTCAGAGATTGAGTCGTTGACTCCAGAAATGGCGGGCGAGCTGATAATGAAAGCGCGCAACATTTGCTGGTTCAGCGAAGATGAAGATAACAAGTGAGGTGGGAATTAGATGGCAGAAGTAAACCTAGAAAAACTCGCCAGTGAAATCGGTACCCCCGTTGATCGCTTGCTGGAGCAATTAAGTGAAGCTGGTATTAGAAAAAAAGCTGGCGACTCTGTAACTGAAGAAGAGAAAGAAACTTTGCTAAAGCATTTGCACAAGCAACACGGTAGTGAAACCACTGTAGCGACTCCTGAGCGCATGACGCTTACCCGGAAAAGCCGTAGTACCTTAAATGTAGGTACTGGGCCTGGTCGTACTAAAGAAGTTCAAGTTGAAGTGCGTAAAAAACGCACCTATGTGAAGCGTACCACCGCTGAAGATGAGCAACGCCTTGAAGAAGAACGCTTAGCCGCAGAACAAGCTGCTGCTGAGCAGGCGAAGGCTGAAGCAGAAGCGCGTGCGAAAGCTCAAGCTGAAGCCGAGCTTAAAGAAGCCGCCGCGCAAAAAGCGCGTGAAGAAAAGCGTAAGGCCCAAGAAGCTGCTAAAGCCAAGGCCGCTGCCGCAGCTGCAGCAACGGCGAGAAGTCCAGAAGAGCAAGCGGCTTTTGAAGCTGCGCGTGCGGAAGAAGAACGCTTACGTAAATTGCAAGAAAAAGAATTAACCAAAAAAGCTAAAGAAGAAGCAGAAAAACTTGCTGAAGAAGCGCGTCGTTTAGCTGAAGAAAACCAAGTGCGCTGGGCCGAAGAAGAAGCCCGTCGCAAAAAAGCCGAAGAAGAAGAAGTGTTTGTAACTACCTCGGAAACGGCTAAGTTAGCTGAACAGCAGCAAGATTCAGAAGAAGAAGGCCGCACTCGCCGCAAGAAAACGAAGCAAAGAAGAACTAAGGAAGACGAAGGTCAGCCACGGCGTGAGCGTCGCCGCAAGGGTGGCAAAATGAAAGCACCCCAGTCTTTACAGCATGGCTTTAATAAGCCCGCCGCACCTGTTGTTCGTGAAGTTCGTTTAACGGAAACAATTACTGTTGCAGAACTTGCTAACCGCATGTCAGTGAAAGCTGCTGAGGTTATCAAGTCGATGATGAAAATGGGTGAAATGGTAACCATTAACCAAGTGCTTGATCAAGAAACAGCTTCACTTGTGGTTGAAGAGTTTGGCCATACGCCAGTGGTTGTTCATGATAATGCCCTTGAAGAGCTGGTATTAAGTGACCGCGGTGATGTGGGTGAGTTAATGCCACGAGCACCTGTTGTTACGGTCATGGGTCACGTAGACCATGGTAAAACGTCGCTACTTGACTATATACGTAAAACCAAAATAGCAGCCGGTGAAGCGGGTGGTATTACCCAGCATATTGGTGCCTACCACGTGGACACGGGCCATGGCATGATTACTTTCCTTGACACCCCAGGGCACGCCGCATTTACTTCCATGCGAGCTCGTGGAGCTAGTGCCACTGACGTAGTTATTCTTGTTGTAGCTGCAGACGACGGTGTTATGCCGCAAACGATTGAAGCTGTACAGCACGCGAAAGCCGCCAACGTACCTTTAATTGTGGCTGTAAACAAAATGGATAAGCCAACGGCAGATCCAGATCGAATTAAATCTGAGTTGTCACAACACGACGTGTTGTCTGAAGAGTGGGGCGGTGAAGTTCAATTTGTTCACGTTTCTGCGAAAACCGGTGACAACATTGATGCCCTGCTAGAAGCGGTATTGTTGCAATCTGAAATGCTCGACTTGCGTGCCGACGTTGAAGGCTTAGCGCAGGGCGTGGTAATAGAGTCACGTTTAGACAAAGGCCGTGGCCCAGTTGCTTCTGTGTTAGTACAAAGTGGTACCTTACGCCGCGGTGACATTGTCTTATGTGGCCTTGAATATGGTCGTATTCGTGCCATGCGCGATGAGTTAGGCCGTGATGTCGAAACTGCAGGACCTTCGACGCCAGTTGAAATATTAGGTTTGTCGGGTGTACCAGACGCTGGTGACGAAGTTACCGTGGTGAAAGACGAGCGTAAAGCCCGTGAAGTGTCTAATTATCGTCAAGGTAAATACCGTGATGTGAAATTAGCCCGTCAGCAAAAGTCGAAGCTAGAAAACATGTTTAGTGACATGGAAGAAGGCGATGTTGCTGAATTGAACATTGTACTTAAATCAGACGTTCAAGGTTCACTTGAAGCCATTACGGAATCTCTTGCTGTGTTGTCTACGGACGAAGTTAAAGTGAACATAGTTGGTAGCGGTGTAGGTGGTATTACTGAAACTGATATTTCTTTAGCAGGCGCTTCCAACGCCATTGTGATTGGCTTTAACGTGCGTGCCGATGCAACTGCGCGACGCTTATCTGAAAACGAGAATATAGAATTACGCTACTACAGTGTTATTTATGACTTGATTGAAGAAATTACCCAAGCAATGACGGGTATGTTGTCGCCAGAATTTAAGCAAGTTATTATTGGCTTAGCTGAAGTTCGTGATGTATTTAAGTCACCACGCATTGGTGCTATTGCTGGCTGTATGGTTACTGAAGGTATCGTTAAACGTTCAGCGCCCATTCGTGTATTACGTGATAATATCGTCATTTACGAAGGTGAACTAGAGTCGTTACGCCGTTTCAAAGACGACGTGCAGGAAGTTCGCCACGGTATGGAATGTGGTATCGGCGTGAAAAACTATAACGATGTGAAAGTGGGTGACCAAATTGAAGTATTCGAAACCATTCAGGTTGAGCGTACTTTATAAGTAACATCGCTATGAACCGACCGATGTATTCCATCGGTCGGTTTTTTATTTTAGGAGTATCCCATGGCTGATTACAAACGAGTTGACCGATTTTCACAGCAACTACAGCGTGAAATAGCGGTAATATTACAGCGTGAAATTAAAGACCCACGGGTAGTGATGCCAACGGTGTCTGATGTGGAGGTGTCGCGCGATTTGTCTTATGCGAAAGTGTTTATTACCTTCCTAGCAGACGATGCAGAAAGCGTTAAAGTTGCTTTAGCCGTCCTAAACGATGCAGCAGGTTATATTCGTTCGTTGTTAGGTAAGCGCATTTCTTCGCGTGTTACCCCAAACGTTAAGTTTGTGCATGATACTTCAACCAGTGAAGGTATGCGCATGGCTGGTTTGGTAAAAGAAGCATTAAACGACGACGAGCGGAAAAAAAGAAACTCAGAACAACAGGACGACTAAGTGGCTCGGCGTAGAAAATCTGCTCGTGCTATTGATGGCATGATTCTAATTGACAAGCCCACAGGCATAACGTCTAACCGTGTGGTGCAAATTGTTCGGCGTATTTTTAATGCGCAAAGTGCGGGGCATACGGGTGCGCTCGACCCTTTAGCTACGGGAATGCTGCCCGTATGTATTGGTGAAGCAACCAAGTTTTCTCAGCTTTTGCTAGAGGCTGACAAAGCTTACCAGGTAGTGGCTAAGTTCGGTGAGCGTACCGACACTAGCGACGCCGATGGTGAAGTTGTAGAGCGCCATTCGGTGAACCTTACGGAGCAAGAATTAGTTGCAGCACTACCGGCTTTTCGGGGCGTAACCCAGCAGGTGCCGTCGATGTTTTCGGCATTAAAATATCAAGGCAAACCTTTGTATGAGTACGCTAGAGCCGGCAAAACTGTTCCCCGCCAAGCTCGCAATATAAATGTTTATGCTCTTGAACTAGTAGAATTTAACGGCGATACGGCAACATTAAATGTTGCCTGTAGTAAAGGCACTTATATTCGCACCATAGTTGACGACTTAGGCCAGCTGCTTGGTTGTGGTGCTCATGTGCAGCAACTACGGCGTACGGGTGTAGCAAATTACCCGTATGAAAAAATGATAACCCTAGCAGCACTAGAAAAGGCGGCAGAGCAGGGGCCACCCGACCATTTGCTTCTACCAATGGACATGCCTGCAATAGAACTGCCCGTTTGTGTATTAAGCGAACTTGAATTACGCCGGTTTATACATGGCAACCCCTTTACTCGACCAACGGCAGACGACGTAGTACGCATTTATGCTGAAGACGGCGTATTTTGGGGGGTTGCAGAACGGCGTGAAGGTGGTGACCACTGGCCTCGGCGCGTGGTGGTGCGTAACTAAATTACCCCCTAACAATGCTTGAAATTACTGCGGCGCGCACGTATAATTCGCGCTTGTTTCACTCTGGCTGAATTAGTGATTGGCTGGAGTTCATTTAATCTGGAGAAAGATATGTCACTAACTGCGGAACAAAAAGCTCAAATCGTTAAAGACAACGCTCGCACAGAAGGCGACACTGGTTCACCTGAAGTACAAGTTGCTTTGTTAACAGCTCAAATTGGTGAGCTACAAGATCACTTTAAAGAGCACGTGCACGACCACCATTCACGTCGTGGTTTATTGCGCATGGTTAGCCAGCGTCGTAAGTTGCTCGACTATTTAAAAAGAAAAGATCAAAATCGCTATTTAGAATTGATCAAGCGTTTGGGGCTGCGTCGCTAAGACCAGTTTCAAAGAAAGGGGCCAGCTGGCCCCTTTTTGCTTTTAAGTTGTTGTTCAAAGTTTCTGTTGTTTCGCATTCTTCGGTATACTGGGTGTGGAACGGAAATAGTAAAGATAGATGTAGTAAATGCACAATTATTGTGTGAGTCAGCGAGCCCGGGTTGGGCCTTAAATGTAAGTAAGTGAAGGAAAAGTAAACGTGAATCCTATTATAAAACAATTTCAATATGGCCAGCACACTGTAACTCTTGAAACTGGTGCTATAGCGCGCCAAGCAAGCGGTGCGGTTATGGTTACAATGGACGATACCGCGGTACTCGTCACGGTGGTTGGTAAAAAAGACGCAAAATCAGACCAAGATTTTTTCCCGTTAACCGTAAATTACCAAGAGCGTACCTATGCCGCGGGTAAAATACCAGGTGGTTTCTTTAAGCGTGAAGGCCGTCCAAGCGAAGGCGAAACCTTAACCAGTCGTTTAATCGACCGTCCAATACGTCCGCTTTTCCCTGAAGGTTTTTTTAACGAAGTTCAAATCATTGCCACTGTTATGTCGGTAAACCCAGAAGTTGCCCCAGACATTGTTGCTCTTATTGGTACTTCTGCTGCCCTAGCTATTTCTGGTTTACCGTTTAATGGTCCTATTGGTGCCGCCCGTGTTGGTGTTTTAAACAATGAATATGTGTTAAACCCAACGCAAACAGAATTGCTTGAGTCTAACCTTGACCTTGTTGTAGCAGGTACTGCGTCGGCAGTATTAATGGTTGAGTCAGAAGCAAGTATTCTTAGCGAAGACGTTATGTTAGGCGCTGTAATGTATGGTCATGAGCAATTACAAAACGTAATTAATGCTGTGAACGAATTTGCTGCTGAAGTGAATACACCAAAATGGGACTGGCAGCCAGCCGCTAAAAACGAAGCGTTAATTGAAAAAATTCGTGCCTTTGCCGCAGAAAAAATTGGTGCTGCGTATTCACTGTCCGATAAAGCAGAACGTCGTGATGCGCTAGCAGTAGTTCGTGCCGACATGATGGAAGCTTTAAAAGCAGAAGACGAAGCTTTAAATGAAAAAGAAGCAGGCGATATTTTCCATGCTATTGAGTCTGACGTTGTGCGTAGCCGCATAATTGCTGGCGAACCCCGCATCGACGGCCGTGAGCCAGACATGGTTCGTGGTTTGCACGTAGGTACTGGCGTACTACCACGTACTCACGGCTCGGCAATTTTCACCCGTGGTGAAACCCAGGCAATTGTTGTTGCAACCCTAGGTACTGAGCGCGATGCGCAAAACATCGACGAAATACTAGGCGCCCGCCAAGACCGCTTCATGTTGCATTATAACTTCCCTCCCTACTGTGTAGGCGAAACCGGCTTTGTTGGTTCACCTAAGCGTCGCGAAATTGGCCATGGCCGTTTAGCCAAGCGCGGTGTACTTGCAGTTATGCCTACTGCTGAAGAATTCCCGTACACCGTACGTATTGTTGCTGAAGTAACTGAATCGAACGGTTCTAGCTCAATGGCGTCGGTATGTGGTACCTCCTTAGCGCTAATGGACGCAGGTGTCCCGATTAAAGCGTCTGTAGCTGGTATTGCTATGGGCTTAGTGAAAGAAGGCGACAAGCATGTGGTGCTTTCAGACATTCTTGGCGACGAAGACCACTTGGGCGACATGGACTTTAAAGTTGCAGGTACTACTGAAGGTATTACTGCACTACAAATGGACATTAAAATTGAAGGTATTACCAAAGACATTATGCAGCAAGCATTAGCACAAGCTAAGGCCGCCCGTTTGCATATTCTTACGGTAATGGACGAAGCTTTAGGCGACGCCCGTGCCGACGTGTCTGCCTTTGCCCCTCGTTTCCATATTATGAAGATAAACCCTGAAAAAATTCGTGATGTAATTGGTAAAGGTGGCGCAGTTATTCGTGAATTAACCGAGTCGACCAACACGAATATTGAAATAAGCGATGACGGTACTATTAAAATTGCCGCCACCGACGAAGCAGACGCACAAGCAGCAGTAGCGAAAATTGAAGCAATTACTGCCGACGTTGAAGTGGGCCGTATTTATGAAGGTAAAGTAGCTCGTATCGTAGACTTCGGTGCTTTCGTAACTATTTTGCCAGGCAAAGACGGCTTAGTGCATATTTCTCAAATTGCTGAAGAGCGCGTTGAAAATGTTAGCGACTACTTGGAAGTTGGTCAAACAGTGAATGTAAAAGTGCTGGAAATTGACCGCCAAGGCCGTGTGCGCCTAAGCATGAAAGAAGCTGCTCCAAAAGTAGAAGAAACGACTGAATAAACCAGTTGTTCCAAAGTATGTTCAAACCGCCTTCGGGCGGTTTTTCTTTATTTGAATGATACGTATTTTATAAGTATGCACAAAATTAACCATGGCAACGCTGTTCAGGTGCTGCAATTTGTTTCTTGCTGTGCTGTAATGAAACTTAACAATTATTCTGCGGAGCGCTTTGTGTATAGAGTATTTGCCATTTTATTATCGCTATTTATTGCCACCGGTTGTGCGGTATCGCCTAAGCAAACCACCAGCGCCACCACAGACACAAGTAGCCAGCCTGCTCGTGGCCCGCGGGCTGAACTTGCTTTAGTTGAGCCGGTACAGGCCTCGCAAGCGCGACAAGCAGAAGCAGCGCAACTAACACAGTTACTAAGTAACAGTGAACTAAGCCAAGAACAACGTGCGTTGGTGTATTATCGGCGGGGTATTGTGTTCGACGGCCTTGGCTTGCCGGCTTTGGCTATGCTAGATATGAACCAGGCGCTCGAAATTGCTCCTGCCATGGCAGAAGCTTGGCATTATTTGGGTGTGTACTACATGCAGCATGGTAATTACGTAAGTGCCTATGAAGCCTTTGATAGCGTTATTGAGCTGCAACCAGACCATGATTATGTTTATTTAAATCGGGGCTTAACATCGTATTACGACGACCAATATGAATTGGCCGTGAACGACTTTGCCGACTATTACTTTCAAGATCCCTCCGATCCATACCGTATTGCTTGGTATTATTTTGCCGCTTATGAAGTGGATAGTGGTCGTGCCGAAGAGCAATTACAGCAGCAATTGCAAGCTGTTCCGGCCGACAGCTGGGGCGGTACTATTGTGCGCTTTTTAGCGGGAGCCGTAGACGAGCCTACCTTAGTTGCCAGAGCATTTAATAATATTGAAAGCCACGAAGAGCTAGTTGCACGGCTGTGTGAAGCCTATTTTTATCTTGGCAAAAAAGCGGCCATGGCAGGCGACACCGAAACAGCCCTGAATTACTTTAAGTTAACCATTATGACTAATGTTTACCCTTTTATTGAGTACCGAGCGGCTCGTACCGAACTCTTCCGTTTACGCGCTCCGTCAGCTGGGGAATAAGCGTTAGTGGCAACACTAAGGCCAACCCTAGGCCTTATTGCTATTTGCTGCTTAGTGTTAGTGCTGCTGGCCGCGAGCACGCCTAGGGCGCATACAGGCAGTTCGTTGTTTGTTATTCAGCACGCAGCCAAGCAAGGTTACAATGATGCTATGCTGCTGTTGGCACAAGCCTATAAGCACCGCAAACAAGATTCTGCAGCTTTATTGTGGGCACAACGGGCTTTAGACAATGGCAATGAAAACGCTTTAAGCCAGCTACTACAGTGGTACCCGCAAAACGAGCGACAGTGGTATAGCAAAGCTGCCCAGCAAGGTAGTATGAATGCTCAGGTGTTTTTATGGCACCAAGAGGGTAGGGCATTAACAGCAAGTGAATTACAATTACTTGCCAGCTGGCCTTGGCAAAAACTAAATAGTCAAAGTAGGCATTTATTGGCTCAGTTGCTTTTATTCCAGCATAACTCGTTGCCGACTTTACCCCATTGGCGGGCCTTAGCTTACACAGCAAAAAGTACAAACCACAGTTATTGGCAACCGTTGCTAGCCGGCGACGATGTGCTGCGCAGAATACCCACTCAGTGTGATTTTAATTTGGCCTTTAGCACTCAGCGTAGGCAAGCTATTCGTTCTGTTTTGCGCTGGTTAAATGCGCTTGATGAGTTTTTGTTGGGGCGGGGCTATCGCTTGTGTGCTAGCCAACAGGCTTTATTGCCGGACAGTCATTGTGAGGCAGAGTCTGGCAGAGCATTTTGTAGCACTAGTAGGCTGCCGAGCGGGCAAGCGATTACCATTATTGTAACAGAGCAAGGTAGCGCCAACACACGTAATGGCAAGGTTTATCTTAATGAACACGCTAGTTGGCAAGTATTGCTACATGAATTAGGTCATGCGCTAGGGTTGGCCGATGAGTACCCAATGGCACATGAGCTAGCTCAGCGCTTTTGCTCGGGAGATTACAATTTTAAGGCCCGCAACATAGTTTTAGCCGAGCCCCGTATACTAAGTGTTACCGCAGTGGAGCAACTGCGCGAAAGGTTACCCTGGCGTGAGCAACTTACTACGGCGATAGCCTTACCAGTTGCGATTGGAGCAGGAACCTATTTCCGCCTGGGCTCGAGCGAACCCGGTAAAATAGGGTTATATACCACCGCCACTTGCCAAGCTACTCGACTACAGGCGTGGAAGCCGGTACAGGCAGTGACCTTTATGGAGCAGCACGAGGTAAGCTATGTGCCCGACTTGTATTTACAGTGGATGGCAGAAGAAATGGCCAACCGCTAAAGGCTTAGCTTAAGGTTTATATAAACATAACGGCTCCCTTAGGAGCCGTTATGTTATTCAAATATTATACCAATTACTTCACTTCTACCCCAGCAGCCTGTAGGTCGGCGTGGTAAGAAGAACGCACTAAAGGGCCTGAAGCGGCTTGAGTAAAGCCCATTTTGTCGGCTTCGCGCTTAAACATGGCGAATTCTTCGGGGGTAACATAGCGTTTCACTGCTAAGTGGTGGCGGCTAGGTTGTAAGTACTGGCCAATAGTGAGCATATCGACGTTATGGCGGCGTAAATCGGCCATGACCTCTAATATTTCTTCGTTCGTTTCCCCTAAGCCAACCATTAAACCCGACTTTGTGCGTACGTCGGGGCGGCGCTCTTTGTACTTTTTAAGTAAGTCGAGTGACCATTGGTAACTGGCACCAGGGCGGGCAGCACGGTATAAACGCGGCGCAGTTTCCAGGTTGTGGTTAAATACATCAGGCGCTTCCGCTTCAAGAATATCTAGTGCAACGTCCATGCGGCCACGGAAGTCGGGTACTAATACTTCTACTTTAATGTCTGGTGTACGGGCGCGAATTTCACGAATACAGTCGGCAAAGTGCTGTGCTCCACCGTCGCGTAAATCATCCCGGTCAACGGAAGTAACCACCACATAATTTACGCCCATATCGGCAATGGTTTCGCCTAGCTTAATGGCTTCATTAGGATCAACGGGTAACGGCCGCCCATGAGCCACATTGCAGAAGGGGCAACGGCGGGTACAAATGGCGCCAAGAATCATAAAAGTAGCGGTGCCATGGTTAAAACACTCGGGTAAATTGGGGCAAGAGGCTTCTTCACATACAGAATGTAAACCGTGTTTACGCATAGCTTTCTTAATATGATCAATGCGCTCGGTATTGGCTGGTAAGCGTACCTTCAGCCATTCGGGCTTACGTAACATGTCTGCCCGCTCAGTAGGTACCACTTGTATAGGAATAAGTGCCATTTTGTCTGCGTCGCGGAGCTTTACTCCTGGTTCTATTCTAACTGGCTTGGACATAATTGTTTGCTAATCCCGTTGCTGTTGCCACTTCTGCATAGTGCATGTTAGCGGCGAAGTGTTTGGTAATTAATGAAGCAGCCTCTGCAACGGTTTTAGGACCGTTGTGATCAGCTGTTTGCGTCATAACCATGCCCGCGTAACCACAAGGGTTAATACGCAGAAATGGGCTTAAATCCATATTTACGTTTAAGGCTAAACCGTGGAATGAACACCCACGGCGTATGCGTAAACCTAATGAGCATACTTTTTGTTCGCCAATGTATACCCCTGGGGCGTCGGGCCGAGGTGCCGATTCAACACCATATTCAGCTAAACTTGCTACAACAGTGTTTTCAATCGCATTGACTAAACCACGCACACCAATTTTTTTCCGCCGAATGTTAACCAAAAAATAAGCTACCAATTGGCCGGGGCCATGGTAAGTAACCTGGCCACCGCGGTCGACAGGCACCACCGGAATATTGCCCGGCGCAAGTAAATGCTCTGCTTTGCCCGCTTGGCCTTGGGTAAATACGGGCGGATGTTCTACCACCCATAGCTCGTCGGCAGTTTGTTCGCTGCGCTGATCGGTAAAGGCCTGCATAGCTTCCCACACAGGTACATAGTCAGCACAGCCAAGTTGGCGAATAATTAATTTTTCCATGGGTTAATTATACTCTTTCAATAACAGAACAACACCCGGCCGTTTGTAAGGGCATTACAGTACGCGTCGTACACCTTCAATTGCGGCTAAACTTTTATAAAGGGTTTCGATATGCTCTTTGCTTTCAACGCGTACACAAATACTTACAGAGTGATAGGTACCTTTTGTTGAAGCACGTGTGGTTGGGGCATAATCGCCAGGTGCGTGTTGCTGCACTACTTGCACAACTTCGTCAGGTAGTGTGGGCCGAGCCGTAGCAACTATTTTATAAGTAAAGTCACAGGGAAACTCGAGATACTGGTCGAATTTAGTGTCCATTAGCGGTGCTCTTTTACGATTTGATGTGTTACATGGGGTCGGTTTGAACGAAATAGTTCAGCCAGCTGCTGTGTTATCGGCCCTGTTTTACCATTGTTAATTGGCTGGTCACCAATAAAGCCAACGGGCTGAATTTCACGAGTGGAGCTCGACAAAAAACATTCGTCGGCGTCCATTAACTCTTGAATTGAGAAAGCGTCTTCCTGTACTTCAATAGCGGCTTCTTCGGCTAAGGTAAGAATCCAGTCTCGAGTAATACCCGCTAAAATAAGTTGATCTGCCGGGGGGGTATACAGCACGTTATTTTTAACAATAAAGTAATTGCAGCTAGCCCCTTCAGTAATACGACCAGCCCGATGTAAAATAGGCTCGAAGGCGCCAAGCTTATCTGCTTCACGCTTTAGCATAATATTACCCAGCAAGCTGACACTTTTAATGTCACAGCGTAACCAGCGAATATCTTCCATTAGCTCAACCCGTACTGGCTCCGACGTGGCAGTAGGTGGTGCCCAATGGCTGGCAGTGGCCATAACTGTAGGTTCAATTTCTGTACTTGGTAAGTGTTGGCGTGGAAATTCAGCGCCACGGGTTACTTGAATGTAAACCACCGCGTTGGCGTCGGTTAAGGACTCGGCTAAGGTTTGGCAAATACTTAGCCATTGATCACGGGGGTAAGGGTTGCTAATGCCAACTTCACCTAATGAACGGTCTAAGCGGTCTAGATGGTCATTAAATAATAAGGCGTGGCCCGCATAAAAAGGCACTACCTCGTAAACACCATCGGCAAACAGAAAGCCCCGATCAAAAACTGATATAACCGCCTCTTCAGGTCGGTACCATTGGCCGTTTATAAATACATGGCTCATTCGTCGCTAAATCTCTGTTTAAGGCTGTCTATAATGCGTTTTATAAATCCACCGCGTTCGACTGCATGTAGGCTTACCAAAGGGAAACTGGCAATGTCTTCGCCTTGCAGAGTTAAATAAACCGTGCCTATAACTTCGCCTTGGGCAAGCGGAGCTTCAAGGGGGCGATCGAGAACGAAGTTAGCTTCTAAATGTTGGCGCTGATCACGAGGTAAAGTCACTACCACAGCGTCTTTTACGCCAAGTTGAATGTCGTCGCGGCTGCCGCCCCAAATTCGTTGGGTAACAAAGCTTTCACCCGCTTCATAGGCGGTAATCGTTTCGTAATAACGAAAACCATAATTCAATAGTTTCTTCGACTCAGTAGCCCGCGAGCGTTCGCTGTCTGCACCCATTACCACGGTAATTAAGCGCGTGTCTTGATCGGTAGCAGAGGTAATTAAGCTGTAACCAGATTCTGCCGTATGGCCGGTTTTAACGCCATCAACGTTTAAGCTGCGGTCCCAAAGTAACGAGTTGCGGTTATATTGCCGAATGTCGTTGTAGGTAAATTCGCGCTCGCTGTGCAGGGCATAAGCGTCGGGTAGTTCACGAATAAGTGCTTGGGTAAGTAATGCCATATCATACGAAGTAGTTACTTGTTCTGGCGCAGGTAAACCATGGGGGTTGGTAAAAAAGGTATTGGTCATACCCAGACGTTGAGCGTGAGTATTCATTAAGTCGGCAAAAGCGTCTTCACTACCGGCAATGTGCTCGGCCATGGCAACAGAAGCGTCGTTACCCGATGACACCACAATACCCCGTTGCAAGTCGGCTACTTTCACTTGCTTACCAACTTCAATAAACATTAACGACGAGCCAGGGAAATTTCGTGCCCAAGCCCGTTCACTTACGGTTACTTCATCGTCAAGGCTAATACTGCCGCGCTCTAACTCTTTACCAATAATAAAATTGGTCATAATTTTGGTTAAGCTGGCTGGCCCGTGTTGGTCGTGCTCGCCACTAGATGCAATAATTTGGCCCGTTGTGTAGTCCATCAGCACATAACTACGTGCATTAATGGTAGGGGAAGGGGGAACAATGGCAGCTGCGGTAAAAGAAAAAAGGCCGACCGCAAGGGTGCTGACACTAAGTAAAGACTTTCGACGTATATTGTTCATCTGTCGGAGAACTCTCTTCATAGTTAATGTGTGTTAACAAGCTCAAAAATGCACTTATTTTGCCGCCGATTATAGCAGAAAATTAGTGTACTTCGGTACTTTCTGAACCACTGGTTAGGCGGTTGGTCGTAATAGGTATTACTTCTTGCACCCGAAATACGCCTTGGTAGCCGTTTTCTTGCAGGGTGTCTAACCAACGTGCTGCTTCAAGCTCTGTAAATGGGCCTACTAATATACGGTGTAGACCTTCACGTTCAACAAGGGTTGCAGTTAAAGCATAAATATCATGTAAACGGCTACTTAACTGAACTGCATTGTCGCGGTTTGCGGTGGCGGCCACTTGAACAAAAAGTTGCGCTGTAGCTTTGGTCGTGGCGCTTTCGCTAACTTGCGGGGTAGTTGTTACAGTTTGTCCGAGATCTTTCAATGGCGGGGTAACTACGTCAATACGCACGTTAGCAGTACCCGTTGCGGTTACCCCAAGTTTATAGGCTGCTGCGTACGACAAGTCGATAATACGACCTGGATGAAAGGGCCCGCGGTCGTTTACTCGAACAATAGCTTCGCGGCCATTGTCTAAATTAGTTACTTTTACATAAATAGGTAAGGGTAATGACTTATGTGCCGCGGTCATATTAAACATATCGAAATATTCGCCATTTGAAGTTAAATGGCCATGGAACTTTTGTCCATACCACGAAGCTATGCCTTGTTCAGAATAGCCTTGCACGTTTTCAACAATGTTATATTGCTTGCCAAATAGGCTGTACGCTCGGTTTCCCTGGCGGCTAAAAGGCTCGTTACGCGGGATTGGATCAGCTAATTCTGCTGCTGTAGGTAAACGTTGCGGCGCAGTGTCTTGGGCCATTTTATAGCGGCTACTAGGGGTTTGGCTGCAACCATTCAAAAGGCCAATAAGCGCTATTAAACACAGAAGCTTCTTCATTATTAGAAACCTTGTGCGCCACGGCGTAACTGCTCAGACAGTTGAAAAACCACCATGGCATAAAGCGGGCTATGGTTATAGCGGGTAATAGTATAAAAGTTAGGCAGCGCCACCCAATAAGAGGCGTTGGCCGCCGGCTCGTCGAATTTAAACAAGCGCGCTTTGGTGTTTCGCTCTGCTTCGGTGGTGAAATGAATTCCGGCGTCTAATAACTCGCCAACTGTATGCGTAAGTTGCTGTCCACGGTTAGAAACGAAGTTGTCTACATTGGTGTCACGGCTTACCCAAGCGGGTGCTGCAATAGGTTGGCCTGCTTGCCAGCGGTGTTTGGCAAAGTAGTTTGCCACGCTACCTATGGCGTCGACGGGATTGGTAAGTAAGTCACGTTGGCCGTCACCGTCAAAGTCAACAGCATAGGCGCGATAACTAGAAGAAATAAATTGGCCAAAGCCCATAGCTCCAGCATACGAGCCTAATAATTCAGTGGCGGGTAGTTTCTCTTCATGTACCAAGGCAAGGAAATGGCCTAATTCGCTACGAAAGAATGTTTCCCGTGGTGGGTAGTGAAAGGCAAGGGTGTACAAAGCGTCGAGCACTTTATGTCGACCCAAGTATCCACCGTAAAAGGTTTCAACGCCAATAATAGCCACAATAATCTGTGCAGGAACACCATATTCTCGCTCGGCCCGTTCTAGCGTAGTTTGGTGTTCACGCCAAAACTTTAACCCGGCTTCTAGGCGCCGCTCAGTTAAAAATATAGGGTAATATTCAAACCACGGTTTTGCTTCCCAAGGTGTAGATATTGCTGTTAGTACGTCGTCGCTTAGCTTTGCATGTTGCAAAATTGCTATTGCATCGGCTTTATTAATATTGTGCTGGCTTTGTAGCTGTTGAAAAAACGCCCTATGTTGAGCCGAGTTAAACTGGGTGTCGGCAGCATAGGTGTTCGGTGCCAGTATAGGCTGAACTAAGCATAATAAACTCAACAGGGTAACCAGCGTGCGCTTCATAATATAAAATCCTTATTGACTCATAACTAAACGTCGGTGGGTAGCAATAGCCATTAAAATACCAAAGCCCGCCATCATGGTAACCATTGAAGTGCCGCCGTAGCTAATTAACGGTAGGGGCACGCCCACAACAGGCAAAAGCCCAGACACCATACCAATATTAACTAAAACATAAATAAAGAAAGTTAACGTTATGCTACCGCCAAGTAAGCGTGAATACATGTTTTGTGCACGCACAGAAATTAGTAACCCGCGAACAATAATAAAGCCGTATAAAGTAAGCAGGGCAACCACTCCCATTAACCCGAATTCTTCACTAAATACTGAGAATATAAAGTCTGTATGGCGCTCAGGTAAAAACTCTAGTTGCGACTGGGTTCCCTGCAACCAGCCTTTCCCTTCAATACCGCCTGAACCAATGGCTATTTTCGACTGAATAATATGATAGCCAGCGCCTAATGGGTCACGCTCAGGGTTTAAAAAAGTTAACACCCGGTTACGCTGGTAGCTATGTAAACCAAAAAACCATAATACCGGCAGGCTGCTTGCCACCATTAATATGCCTGCCGTAACTACACGCCAGCTCATGCCCGCTAAAAAAAGCACAAACACCCCAGACGAGGCCACTAGAATGGCGGTGCCTAGGTCGGGCTGTAAAAAAATAAGCATGGTGGGTATGAGTGTTAGTAGCATGCCCATAGCCACCTGCCACACCCTAATAGGGCTAGCGCCACGGCAACAGTACCAGGCAAGCATAAAAGGTACGGCAAGTTTTAGTAGTTCCGAGGGTTGAATACGAGTGATGCCTAGATCGAGCCAGCGCTGAGCGCCTTTGCCAGAAACACCTAGAACTAATACCGCCACTAATAAAGCAATGCCAATAACGTACAGGAAAACCGACCAACCCTTGTAATGCATTGGGTTTATTTGCGCAATAATGAACAACACGACAAAAGACACGGCAATGCGGGTTGCTTGCGCCCAAACCAACTCAAGCTCTTGGCCGCCAGCACTGTAAATAACAAATAAACTGGTAACACATAGGGCAACCAAGGCTAAAAATAGCAGCCCGTCGATATGTAAGCGTGCTAGCCATGGGTGCCTGTCGCGCTCTTCAGTTGTTTGCATCGGTTACCTCCGTATGGGCCGTGCCAGGAGCTGCAGCAGGTAGTTGTTCTTCTTGAGAGTTTATAAATGAGCGTGGGGCGTTATTTTCTCGCAGCGAAGAAAAGTAGCTGTCCATTAACACACGGGCAATAGGCGCTGCATTTCGGCCTCCACCACCAACGTTTTCGATGGCAATTGCAATAATTATTTCTGGCTGTTCAACGGGGGCAAAACCAATGTAAGTAGCGTTATCTCGTAGGCGCTCGGCCACGTCTTCATTTTTTATGCGATTGTCGTCGGCGTCAACGGAGAGTTCAGCAACTTGAGCGGTACCAGTTTTACTGGCCGCCGTATAGCTAGCGTCTTTAAACGAGTTATGCGCGGTACCATGAATATTTGTTATAACCTGAGCCATAGCCGACTGAATAGTAGCCCAGTGGCGTGGGTTGTTTATTTCTAGTGCGGGCCGCTCTTGTATAGGGTTAAATACAATTCCCTGTTCATGATTAGTCGCCCGTAATAAACGCGGAACATATTTACGTCCGTTGGTTGCCAACAGTTGGGTGGTGGTGGCTAATTGCATAGGCGTTACGGTCCAATAACTTTGCCCAATACCAACCGAAACAGTTTCGCCCGCATACCAAGCTTCACCATAACGGCCCCGTTTCCAGTCACGCGAAGGCAATAAGGCAGAATTTTCTTCATGAATATCGATACCGGTACGCTCACCAAAACCCATTTTGCTCATAAACTCTGAAATACGATCAATGCCGAGCTTCAAGGCTAGGTCGTAATAATAAGTGTTACAAGACTCAATAATAGCCTTGTCAATATTTACCCAGCCGTGGCCATAGGTTCGCCAGTCGCGGAAGCGGCGTTCAACACCTTCAATTTCAAACCAGCCGGGGTCCCAAACACGGGTTTCTCGGGTTACTATTCCGTCTACTAAGCCGAGCAAGCCCAAGTGTGGCTTAATAGTAGAAGCGGGAGGGTAACGGCCTTGTGTCGCTCGGTTAATTAGCGGGTTGTCAGGGTTCTCTAACAGCGACCGATAGCGAGCAGACGAAATACCACTAACAAACCAGTTAGGGTCGTAGCTAGGCGCCGAAGTAAATGCTAAAACGCCGCCTGTTTGAGCGTCGAGCATGATAATAGCCCCGCGGCGACCTTCTAGTTGCTCGTAAGCAAGGCGTTGTAATTCTAAATCAAGTTCTAAATAAATATCATGGCCGGGCTTTGGCGGGTTAAATTCGAGGGTACGAACCACACGGCCGCGGTTATTTACTTCAACGGTTTGATAGCCAACTTGGCCATGCAAAGTGTCTTCGTAATAACGTTCAATGCCAAGTTTGCCAATGGTGCGGGTGGCGGCGTAATTAGCGTAAGAGTCATTTTCTCGGAGCCGTTCTACGTCTTTACGGTTAATGCGGCCCACATAGCCAATAGCGTGGGTAAACAACTCGGCGTGAGGGTAATGCCGTTGCAAACGTGCTTCAACAGAAATGCCCGGGTAACGATGCTGATTCACGGAAAATCGGGCAACTTGTTGCTCAGTTAAATTGTCGGTAAAAGGAATTTGTGGAAAGCGTCTGCTTTGGCGTAGGGAATTAAAAAACTGGTCGACTAACTCTTCGGGTAAGTTAAGTAGCTCTACCACTTCTTCAAGGGTTGCGCGAAGCGTAGGGATTTCTTCTGGAATAACTTCCAAACTGTAAACGGGGGTGTTTTCAGCAAGTAATTCGCCATGACGGTCCATAATTAAACCGCGGTTTGGTGCTACGGGTAACACCATAATGCGATTGCTATTTGAGCGGGTTTGAAACTCTTTAAAGCTGGTTACTTGTAAGCGATACAAGTTAATTAGAAGAATAAGAAAAATTAACCCAACCAACACAATTGAAGTAACGGCACGCCGGAAAAACAATTGCGATTCAGCTTGATGGTTTCGTATAGCAACGCGCTTTGTTCTCATTGTTATTCGCGATGGTAAGGATGATTAGTTAATAAGCTCCAAGCTCTAAATAAAGCTTCGGCCATGACAATACGCACCAAAGGGTGTGGCAATGTAAGCGCCGACAAGGACCACTTTTCTTCGCTGGCATTAATACAGGCTTGTGAAAGGCCTTCAGGGCCGCCAATTAAAAAAGCCACGTCGCGGCCATCATGTTGCCAAGCTTCCATTCGCTGCGCTAACTTATGGGTGCTCCAAGGCTTACCGGTTACTTCTAGGGTAATAATACGTGCCGAGCGGGCTACAGCACTTAACATTTGCTCGCCTTCCTTGTCGGTTAAGCGCTGAATGTCAGCATTTTTACCACGCTTACCGGCAGCAATTTCAATTAGCTCTAGGCTCATGTCGGCGGGTAGCCGTTTACTGTACTCTTGAAAACCAGCGGTTACCCAAGCTGGCATTTTTTGGCCAACGGCAATCATTTGTAACCGCATAAGTGGTGTTTAGCCCCATAGTTTTTCAAGTTGGTAGAACTCACGAATGTCGTCTTGCATGACATGGAGAATAACATCACCAAAGTCTACCAAAACCCACTCGCCGTCTTTTTCTCCTTCGGTGCCTAGTGCCGCATGCCCTGCTTTTTTGGCTTCTAAGGCAACATGTCCGGCAATACTTCGAACGTGAGTTGTTGAAGTGCCAGAGCAAATAATTAAAAAGTCGGTAATGTCAGATTTTTTTTGTACATCGATAACACGTATATCACGTGCTTTTAAGTTGTCTGCTTTATCTAAAATAAAGTCGCGAAGTGCTTCAGCCTGCAATGCTTTAATTCCTAATAAGTTAATATGAGCTTAAGTTTACCACGAGTTCCCAACGAGGGCAGCTACCGATAAAGGTTATGACTCAGAATATAAGAGAAAGTTTCCGCAAACAGTAATGGTGGCAGGGGGTCACCGGGTTGCCAGTGTTTTATTAGCTGGCGTAATTCAGTTGCAGAAATGTTGGTTTCAGTAACAGCTGGAAAATGAATGTTGGTTTGTTCGGCTAGCCAGTGCTGAACGCTTGCAGCAGCCTGTGTAGCATTGTAGCCAGGCCGTGGCAAAACAACTAAGTCAGCAAATTGGTTTAAATGCTGCCAATTTAGCCATTGGTGCAAAGTTACCCAGCTGTCCATACCCATGACAAAATAAAGTTTATGGTTTGGGTAGGCGGTACGAAAATAGTCTAGCGTGCGCTTAGTGCGAGAAGGTTTGCCTTGGCTAATTTCCCAGTCGTTCACTATTAAGCGGTGGTCTTGTTTAGCCGCTAATTGTAACATGGCTAAACGTTGCTCGTCGCTTGCTTTAGGCTGTTCCCGGTGCGGTGGTAAGCAGCTGGGTAGTAAGTGAATTTGTTGCCAGTGAAAGGTGTCTGCTAACTCCAAAAGCGGGTTAATATGGCCCTGATGAACAGGATCAAAAGTGCCACCGAGAAACGCCAACGCAGGTTTAGATAAAGTCATAACACGCCGTTGAATGGGCAAATGGAATAAGTGCTTGCGCTTGGTCAGGGCGCAGCAAGGCAACCCCAAAGTGGGCGAAAAGCACCATCACGTCGTCGCCAGAGCCCCGTTTAATGGCTAACTCGGCACGCTCAACCAAAGTAACCAGCTGATGATTCAACGGTAACGTGTAACGTTGGGCAAGTGCCTCGTAGGCGCTTTGTTGCTGCGCCCAAATACGCTCACTATTAAATATAGCTCGAGGTGACTCTCGGCGCCCAATGCACTGGGCTAACTGGTCTAGCACCTGCTGCATTTTACTTAAGGTCCATAAAATTAATACCGGCTCTTCACCGGTTTCTGCCAGGCGCTCAAGGCAATGCAAGTAACGACTTAAATTACCTTCTAATAAAGTGTCCCGTAGTGTGAAAATGTCGTAACGGCTTTGATCAGAAGACGCCGCGCTAAGTTCATCAGCTGGCCACGGCAAAGTGCGATCGGGCTGTTGCAACGCTAACTTCATGAGCTCTTGCTCTAGGGCAAGTAAATTACCTTCATACCACTGGGCTAGCACTAAGGTTGCATCGCGCTCTAGCTTTACTTGGTGATGTTGTGCCCGCGTATTAATATAATTTGGTAAGCGGTCTTTATCGGGCGTATATACGGGAATAAATGCGCCATGCTGCTCGAGCGACTTAAACCACTTAGTATTTTGAGTGGTTTTATTTACATGCTTACCGCTTATAACAAGCAGTTGGTCGGGCGATTGTTGGGTAATAAATTGGCGCAAGGCTTCACCACCTTCACGGCCTGGTGCCGCCTCAGGCATGTAAAGCTCAATCAGCTGCTGCGACGAAAAAAGTGATTGTGTTTGACCTTCATTAATTAAGTCTTGCCAACTAAAGTCTTTGTCTTGCACGAACTGAATACGCTCTTCAAACCCACGCTGTTTTGCAGCTTGGCGAATTAGATCGAGGTGTTGCTGGCGCAAAAAAGGGTCGTCGCCGAAAACCAAATAACAAGGCGCTAGCTGCTTTCCTGTTAAGTGTTGTGCTAATTGTTCGGCCCTAACTTGCATGCAGCTTAATTCCTTAAATATTGATTCATAAGAATAAGAGTGCGGCGTACAGCGTCGTTACGCATTTCACTGATAACTAATTCAAACTCGCGAGTTTTAGCTAAGGCAAAATTGGGGTCGTCTTGGTAGTCGCGGGTAAGCTGAATAACTTGCTGTGAAACACGGCCTGAACTATCGGTAAAGGTAACCGGTAGGGTATAAATAAATTCGTATTCAGCAACTTGGCCCGAGGGCAACAGCGACAAAGTTCGACGATCAAGCTTGTCTTCGCCAATTTCAATTATTGGTATGTCTATAGCGTAGTTCACTACCGCTATTCCACGCAGTTCTAAAGCGTTGTGTAAAGCGGCAGCTACGTCACTACGTTTAGGCGCATTAATGGCAACTTCAGTTAAGTTGGGTGGTACCTGAAAGTCGCCGCGAATATGAAAGCCACAGCCTGCTAATAACAACAAAGCGACACCGGTTGCTAGTAACCGTGTCGCTTGTTGGTAAGTGTTTGTCAGCACTTTGCTCGCTAACATTTTAATTGGCAACAATGCTAAGTAGCTTGCCAGGCACATAAATTATTTTCCGAATCGTTTTGCCATCGGTGAAACTGGTAACAGAACTTTGTTCGAAAGCTAATTTCTCTAAGTCGGCCTGAACAATGTCAGCAGCAACTGTTAAGCGGGCGCGTACCTTGCCATTTACTTGTACAACAATAAGCTTTTCGTCTTCCACTAAAGCTGTTTCGTCTAACGTTGGCCAAGCTTCAAAGTTAATGTCGCTGTCGTGGCCTAATGCTAACCATAGTTTTTCCCCAATATGTGGAGTGATAGGGAACAGCATTAAAGTAATAGCATCGAGAGCTTCTTGCATAACTGCTTGGTCTTGCTCGCTTGCCACAGAGGCCTTTTGTAGGTGGTTACTTAGCTCCATAATGGCTGCTATAGCCGTATTAAAGTGCTGGCGACGGCCCATATCGTCAGAAACTTTGGCGATGGTACGGTGCACTTCGCGGCGTAAGGCTTTTTGTTCGCTATTCAAGCTGGCAACATTAAGCGTGCTATTGCCGGCATGGTCTTGAAACTCATACACTAGGCGCCACAAACGACGTAAGAACCGATGCGCACCCTCAACGCCTGAATCAGACCATTCCAGTGTAAGCTCAGGTGGGGCAGCAAACATCATAAATAAGCGTACGGTGTCGGCGCCGTATTTATCTACCATTACTTGTGGGTCGATGCCGTTATTTTTTGACTTCGACATTTTGCTAATACCCGCATGCACAACTGGCTTGCCGTCGGTTTTAAGGAAAGCTTTGGTAATGCCACCTTTATCGTTGCGTTCGTAGTTAATGTCGAGAGGTGAGAACCATTCTTTGGCCCCGCGCTCGTCTTCACGATAAAAGCTGTCGGCTAACACCATGCCTTGGCAAAGTAGTTTTTTATAGGGTTCGTCAGAACTTACCAAACCGGCATCGCGTAGTAACTTGTGGAAAAAGCGCGAATATAGCAAGTGCATGATTGCGTGCTCAATGCCACCAATGTATTGGTCTACAGGCAGCCAGTAGTTGGCTTGCTCAGGGTTTAACATGCCGTTTTCATAACGAGGTGAACAGTAGCGCGCGTAATACCACGACGATTCCATAAAGGTGTCGAAAGTATCGGTTTCATGTTCAGCTGGTTGGCCATTCCAAGTGGCTTCACGCCATTCAGTGTCGGTTTTGAGCGGTGAGGTAATACCGTTCATTACCACATTTTCAGGTAACCGCACTGGTAATTGGTCGTCAGGCACAGGTACTGAATCGCCATTCGGCAAGTTCAGCATCGGAATAGGAGCGCCCCAGTAACGTTGGCGAGATACACCCCAGTCGCGTAGGCGGTAGTTTACTTGGCGTTCACCAACTTCCATGTGCTCAAGTTTGTCGGCAATAGCATGAAAACCAGCTTCGGTGTCTAAACCGTTAAATTCAGCTGAATTTACCAATCGGCCAGCTTCAACAAAGGCACTTGCGGTAAAGTCATGCTCGCCTTCTATTGGCTCAATTACTTGCGTAATAGGTAAGCCATAGGCGTGAGCAAACTCCCAGTCGCGTTGGTCATGGGCAGGAACCGCCATAACCGCACCAGTGCCGTAATGCATGAGCACAAAGTTAGCGACCCAAATAGGAATGCTTTCACCCGTAAGTGGGTGAACAGCAGTTAGGCCGGTAGCTACACCTACCTTGTCCATGGTAGCAAGATCCGCTTCAGCAACCTTTTGCTGTTTACAATTTTTAATAAACTCGGCTACTGCTGGGTTATTTTCTGCAGCGCGAAGGGCCAGCGGGTGTTGTGCAGCAACGGCCATGTAAGTAACACCATAAAAAGTGTCTGGCCTGGTTGTGTATACATCTACTTTTTCGTCAGTGCCGGTTACTTGGAAGCTAATTTCAATACCTTCCGAGCGGCCTATCCAGTTGCGCTGCATGGTTTTAACTTGTTCAGGCCAACCGTCTAGCTGGTCTAAATCATTTAGTAGTTCTTCAGCATAGTCGGTAATGCGAATAAACCATTGCGGAATTTCTTTTTGCTCAACCAGTGCGCCCGAACGCCAACCACGGCCGTCGATAACCTGTTCGTTCGCTAGTACTGTTTGGTCGATAGGGTCCCAGTTTACGGTAGAGTTCTTTTTGTAAACTAAGCCTTTTTCGTATAAACGAGTGAAAAACCATTGTTCCCAGCGATAATATTCAGGGTGGCAAGTGGCAATTTCACGATGCCAGTCATAGCCAAAACCAAGAGCTTTAAGCTGGGTACGCATGTCGTCAATGTTTTTGTAAGTCCATTTGGCGGGCGCGGTTTTATTTTGTATGGCCGCATTTTCAGCAGGCAAGCCAAAGGCGTCCCAACCAATAGGGTGTAAAACGTTTTTACCTTGCAAACGCTGGTAACGAGAAACAACGTCGGAAAGAGTATAGTTACGTACATGCCCCATATGCAGCTTACCGCTTGGGTAAGGGAACATAGATAAACAGTAAAACTTTTCTTTGTTAGGGTCTTCGGTAACATTAAATGTTTGTTCTTTTTCCCAACGTGCTTGGGCTTCAGCCTCAATTACGTTGGGCTGGTAATTCTCTTCAATCTTTTTTGTCATCGACATACAACCTGTAGGTGCCGGTATAAAGTTAACTTTTTACAGTTCGCTTAAGATAAGTTGATTGCTAACAGCAATACGAGTGCGATAACAATACCAGCGAAGCCAAAGAAAGCGTACTCAACGCGCTCTTCGCCTTTAGCTGCTTTAGTTTGGCCTTCAACAGTTACCGGGAATAATGTCATTATAATGCTTGCAATACCCAAGCCAGCTGCTGCTGTCATGCCAGTGAAAAGTATAGCGTGAAATAGGTTGATCATCAGTTGGTTCCCTTATCCAAGAAATTAATATGAAAGTTACTGTTAGTTTATCCACTTTCGGGCGAATTGACTATGCTTGAGCGCGGTTTCTTCGCAGTAAGCTAACGCCTAGCAGTATTATGGCCATGCACCAGGTAGGAGTTGAGCCATAACGGGTATACCAAGTTGTACCCGTAACGTGAGGTACATTTGCGGTGGCCACGGCTACTTCGAACTGCGCGATACGCTGCATGATATAGCCTTGGTGATCAATAATAGCAGTGATCCCGTTATTAGTTGAACGCAACATAGGCCGGCCAAATTCCATAGCGCGCATACGAGCAATTTCTAAATGCTGGTGGGGGCCATGAGAATTCCCAAACCACGAATCATTGCTAACGGTGAGCAAAATGTCGGTGCCAGCGGTAACTTGATCTTTTATATAATGACTATACACCACCTCATAACAAATATTAGCCGCAATTTCCCTGCCGTTGGCGGTTAAGTTTTGTTGTGTAGGCTCGCCCCGACTAAAAGACGACATGGGCAAATTAAATAATGGCGCCAGTGGGCGTAGAATAGACTCGAAAGGTACAAATTCGCCAATAGGCAACAGTTTGTTTTTGCGGTAACGATTGGGGTTTTGCCATTCATAGGGCGTTTGTTGGTCGCCAAACACGGCAATCGTATTAAAAAACTGCTTGGTGTCTGGGTTGTAGTCAATAATGCCGCTTAACACCACAGCCTCGGTTGCATTTAAGCGCTGAGCAAATTGACCTAAAGTTGATTGCGCTAAAGGCTCAATAAAAGTAATGGCCGACTCTGGCCATATAATTAAATCAAAGTCTTCATACAGTGGTTCACTTAAATTTTTGTAGGTAAGAAAATTTGGCTCTTGTTGTTCGCTATCCCATTTAAGCTCTTGTTGAATGTTGCCTTGAATTAAAGCCACTCGTGAGCTAGTGCCAACAAATTCCATTGGGTTTAGCTGGGGGCTAAGCATGGCCACCGCATAAAGCAAAACCGGTACGGCAAACCATTCAAGGCGTTTAGTTAAGGCTACATAAGCAAAGCTTATAGCGGCAAGTAGAACCACAAAACTAATACCAGTTTCGCCAATGTGGGGTGCTAATGCACCAAATTGTGTTGCCGTTTGGGTATAGCCTAAATTAAGCCAAGGAAAGCCTGTCATTACCCAGCCGCGTAAAAACTCGGTTACTAACCAAATGAAGGGAAAGGTAAAAAGGGCATAACGGTTGGTTTTTTTACGCAGCTTTAACCAAAGCCAACCGGCCAGCGCTGGGTAAAGTGCTAAGTAAGCGAATAGCGCTAGCATAATGGCTAAGGTAGCTGGTAATGGCAGCCCGCCAAAACGGTCAACGCTAACAAATACCCAGCTAATACCCGTGCCAAACCAGCCTAAGCCAAATATAAAGCCAGTTAAGGCGGCTTGCTTCGGGGTTTGGCAACGCACTAGCAATAACAGCCAACTTGCTAGCAGCAGAGCGGCTAACCAACCTTGTTCAAAGGGGGCATAAGCAAACAGCATAAGTGCGCCAAGTACAAAGGATAACCCATAGCGCACTTTTGGTTTTTGTAAGTTTGGTACAATGGCTATATTACTCAGCGGCATGTTGTAGCTTGCTCACCTTAGACACTTGCAGCTGTTGAATACGGCGGCGATCTGCAGCGGTTACTTTAAACTGATACTGGCCAATTTCAACGGACTCGCCAATTTCAGGTAAATGGCCAAAGGCTTGGGCCACAATACCGCCAACAGTGTCGTGCTCTTCATCAGGAAAACTAGAATTAAAAAAGTCATTGAAGTCGTCAATTGGGGTTAATGCTTTCACCGAGTAGCGCGACGCACTCACACGGCGAATATTTGCGCGGCTGTCTTCATCGTCGGTTTCGTCTTCAATTTCACCAACAATTTCTTCAAGTACGTCTTCAATGGTTACTAAACCAGACACACCACCGTATTCGTCGACTACAATGGCCATGTGGTAACGCTTCGATTGGAATTCTTTAAGCAATACGTCTACCCGCTTGCTTTCAGGAATAATGACAGCAGGGCGCATAACACATTCGATGGAGAACGGTTCTTCCGACATGCCAAAACCGTAGGGAATTAAGTCTTTAGCCAGTAAAATACCTTCAATATGGTCTTTGTTTTCACTCACAACAGGGTAGCGAGAATGCTGCGTGTCGATAACAATGGGCAGAAACTCCTGCGGAGACTGGCTTTTATCAATGGTAATCATTTGTGAGCGCGGTACCATAATGTCGCGAACTTTCAGCTCGGCAACGTCGAGCACGCCTTCGAGCATTTCTTTGGTACCAGTATCTATTACATCACGGTTTTCAGCGTCTTGGATCATATCCACTATATCTTCGCGGCAACTTGGCTCGGCGGCGAAGGTTTGTAATAGTCGACTAGCCCAAGACTTTTTCGTAGCTTGTCCAGACGGAGGGTGGTCATCGCTCATGACGAGATTATATTCCTTTGTTAAATAAGTGCCCATACTCATTCGTCGAAGTATGGGTTGGGTATATCAAATTGCTGAAGAATGTTTTTTTCAACAGTTTCCATTTCTTCTGCTTCTTCATCCGTTATATGGTCATAACCAAATAAATGCAAGGTGCCATGTATAACCATGTGCGCCCAATGGTGTAGCTCTGGCTTATTTTGTTGTAGTGCTTCTGAGGCTACAACAGGGGCACAAATTACTAAATCGCCCAGTAGCGGTATATCAAGTGGAACCTCGGCGTTCATCTCGAACGATAGCACATTAGTGGGGCTGTTTTTCTGCCGATAGGCAAAATTAAGACTTTGGCTTTCCTCTGTGTCTACTAAACGAATGGTAAGCTCTGCCTGCGCCATGTTTTCCAAGGCCAGAACAGCCTCAACCCAGGCGCGAAAATTCTGCATGGTGGGAATGTTTTGGTGCTCTGTTGCTAGCTGTAAGTCAATGTGTGCTTTCATTAGGTGTTCCCGCGCTTTGCTCTTTCTTTCTCTTATCAAAGGCCTCGTAGGCCTGCACCACGCGCTGTACCACTGGGTGGCGAACGACGTCGGCGGCATTAAAAAAGGTAAAGCTAATGTCTTCTACTTCATGCAGAATTTCTATGGCTTGGCGCAAACCTGAACGCTGCCCACGTGGCAAGTCGACCTGGGTAATGTCGCCGGTAATGACCGCCTTTGAATTAAAGCCAATGCGGGTGAGGAACATTTTCATTTGTTCAGGGGTGGTGTTTTGACTTTCGTCTAAAATAATAAAGGCATCGTTTAAGGTTCGGCCGCGCATATAAGCTAGGGGCGCTATTTCAATAACGTTGCTTTCTATCAGTCGCTCTACTTTTTCGAACCCAAGCATTTCAAACAGAGCGTCGTATAAAGGGCGTAAATACGGGTCAACTTTTTGAGCTAAGTCGCCAGGCAGGAAGCCTAATTTTTCACCCGCTTCAACGGCAGGGCGGGTTAATAAAATACGTCTTACTTCTTGGCGCTCTAGGGCGTCTACCGCTGCGGCTACAGCTAGGTAAGTTTTACCGGTTCCCGCTGGGCCAACACCAAAGCTGATGTCGTGGGCTAAAATGGCTCGTACATAGTTTTGTTGGTTAGGGTTACGGGGTTTAACTAAGCCACGCTTGGTTTTTATGGTGGTGTGTTTGTCGTCGCTGAAACTATATGCTTGTTCTAACGCCTTACTTTCTTGAATTGCCATGTGTACCTGGTCGGGCTCAATATCGTGAGCGCGCCCTTTAACAGGTGCAGTTTCAATATATAAGTCGCGTAGAATTTGACTCGCCGCAAGGCGACCCGCAGCAGGCCCAATAATCTGGAACTGATTACCGCGGTAGTTGATTTCAACGCCTAAGCGACGTTCTAAATGCTTAATGTTATCGTCGAAAGGGCCACATAAGCTCGCGAGTCGTTTGTTGTCTGAAGGCTCTAAAAATAGTTCAAAGGTATCGAGTTGACTACTCAATCAATGTCTCCGCTACTATGGAATAAATTGTACAACACCACTAGGGTCGGTTACTTCGGCCTGGCGTTGCAAAATAGACTGTGGTGACATGCTTACGCGTAAACCCATATCGGCTTCTTCGCGAATGAGCGTTCCTCGCAAGGAGTTCGGCCGAGCTTCGGTAATCCGTATATCAACAAATTTGCCGATCATGTCGGGGCGGCCTTCAAAGTTCACCACGCGGTTGTTTTCCGTACGGCCTGCCAGCTCCATTGGGTTCTTCTTCGAGGGGCCAATGACTAATATACGTTGTTCAGTGTTAAGCATTTGGCGAGCATGGCGCTGGGCTTGTTGGTTAATACGGTCTTGTAAAATTTGCAGCCGTTGTTTCTTAACATCGTCGCTCACATCGTCGGGTAAATCGGCGGCAGGAGTGCCTGGACGTGCGCTATAAATAAAGCTGAAGCTCATGTCGAAGTCAATGTCTTGAATAAGATCCATGGTTTTTTGGAAGTCGTCGTCGGTTTCTCCAGGAAAGCCAATTATAAAGTCAGACGACATGGCAATATTTGGCCGTACTTTTCTTAATTTGCGAATTTGTGATTTGTATTCTAAAGCCATATGGCCGCGCTTCATCAGCGCTAAAATACGGTCTGAACCACTTTGTACCGGTAAATGCAAATGGTTGACCAATTCTGGAATAGTTGCATAAGCAGCAATAATATCGTCGGTAAACTCAACTGGGTGCGAAGTGGTATAACGAATACGGTCGATACCGTCGATGGCTGCAACAAGGTGTAATAATTCAGCAAAGCTACACTCAGTACCGTCGTGGTAGTCGCCACGGTAAGCATTCACGTTTTGGCCGAGCAAGTTTACTTCGCGCACGCCTTGGTCGGATAACTGTGCAATTTCATAAAGCACGTCGTCGACCGGGCGGCTAACTTCTTCACCGCGGGTATAGGGTACAACACAGAAAGTACAGTACTTACTGCAGCCTTCCATAATGGAGACAAAAGCACTAGGGCCATCGGCCACAGGATCAGGTAGGCGGTCAAACTTCTCAATTTCTGGAAATGAAATATCAATCACTGAACCTTCGCCCGACGCCAGCTGTGCCAACATAGAAGGCAGACGGTGCAGGGTTTGCGGGCCAAAAACCAAATCAACAAAAGGAGCGCGAGCACGAATAGCAGCCCCTTCTTGCGACGCTACACAACCACCCACCCCAATGACTAAACCGGGTTTGTTTTGCTTAAGATGTTTCCAGCGGCCTAGCTGGTGAAACACTTTCTCCTGTGCTCTTTCACGAATCGAGCAGGTATTAAGCAGCAATAAGTCAGCATCTTCCGCTTCAGCGGTTGGCTCGTAGCCTAGCTGGGCGTGTAATAGGTCAGCCATTTTGCTCGAGTCGTACTCGTTCATTTGGCAGCCCCATGTTTTGATATAGACTTTCTTAACCATGCTGTTCTCTTTGCCTTACTAGCTAACGTTCAAAAGGGCGCTCATTTTACCTTGTAACGGGCCTTGATGCCACCGTTAGGGAAATGTAGTTACGATTCCGTTGGAATACGTACCTTTTGTTTTTTAAGCGCGAAATACCCTGCTGTAATAATAATAGCTACACCAAGAACCATGTGGCCGGTAATGGCTTCACCCCAAATGAAATAACCAAGTAAAGCGGCAAATATAACCGAACTATAGGTAAATACCCCTACCTGTGAAGGTGGGGCAATACTAAAGGCCCGGGTCATGGCTAATTGGCCAATAACCGCAAGCAGGCCAATGCCAGCAATAGCAAGCCAAGTAGTGCTGGGAATGGGTTGCCACCGAATAAGCATGGGCAAGGCAGATAGAATAGAAGCGAAAAATGAAAAGTAAAATACAATTTTGCTTGGCGACTCTGTAGTGGAAAGTTTACGGATCATGGTTTTGGTCCAAGCGGCAAATATTGCAGCCACGAAAGCGACAAGAATCATGGGGTGAATGTCTTGGCCAAAAGGGTTTAGAAAAATAAATGCGCCAACAAAGCCTAAGCCAATGGTAGTTATAAGGCGTGGGGTAATTAGTTCTTTCAACCAGAAATGGCTAATGACCGGTATTATAAATGGAGCGAGCAGTAGTACTAATGTGGCTTGGGCTAATGGAATGGTGGCAATAACCAAAAAAAATAAATACATGGCGGCTATGCCAATAACAGCACGCAGAATATGTAAGCCAAATTGCTCGGTGCGAAAAGCCGTAGCGCGCTTACGGTAAAGCCAAGGCAGAAGTACTAAAAAAGCGAATAAGTTACGAAAAAACACTAAGTGTTCGTAAGGCAAAGTAGCTGAAGTATGTTTCACTAATGCGCTAACACCAGCGAAGCACATTTCCGCAAGCAGCACTAAGGCAGAAGCAAAAACAATGGGCGATATGTTGAACATAAACTCGTCGTAGTGGAAACTTTGTCGGCGTGAAGCTTATCATGCCCCAGGGCTTGCGGCATACTGTTAGCTACAGGGCAGAACAAACGATAGGGTTAACACAAGTTATGGGCTCAGAACAAAACATTCAAACATCGGCGTTGGTAGTTGGTGGCGGCATGGTCGGGGCGGCGCTGGCAATTGGTTTGGCCCGTCAAGGTAAACAAGTAACAGTGCTCGATTCTCACTTTGTGCGTCATTGGTGTGCTGAAAGTGAATACGACTTACGCATTTCTGCGGTAACCAACGACAACATTGAATTATTAGAACAACTAGGTGTGTGGCAACAGCTGCGGCAATTGCGAGTGTTTCCCTTTAACGAATTGGCCGTCAGCGACAGCCCCAGCCGTTGGTTAAAGTTAGGCGAGCTAGAAGCAGCAAAGCCGCTTGGCTACATGATAGAAAATAAAGTGCTACAGCATGCTTTATGGCTAGTGCTAGAACAACACAAAAACATTCGGTTAATAGAATCGTCTTTAGCGCAATTGTCGGTTACCAATAAACAAGCTACTACAAGCCATGGCGACACCATTGAGTACGATTTAGTGTTTGGTTGCGACGGTGGGCAGTCGCTGGTGCGTGCTGCTAGTGGTATTGGTGTGGCTGGGCGCGACTATGGCCAGCGCTGCTTGTTAAGTATTGTACAAACCAGTAAACAGGTACCCATGCGCACTTGGGAATTGTTTCAAGGCAATGAAATACATGCCCTATTACCCCTGGCGAATAACTACGCCTGTTGCATTGTGTATGGCAATACTCGGCAAGTTAGCCAGTGGCAACAAAACCCTGAAATATTAGCTGCGGTGCTTCAAACGCGTTTTGCTGAGCATATTGGTAACTTTAGCGTGCTAAAGTCTGGTAGTTTTCCACTGGTTCGGCAAAGCGCTTTAATTTATGTGCAAAGCCCAACGGTGTTATTAGGCGACGCAGCCCATACCATTCACCCTATGGCTGGCCAAGGTGTGAACCTAGGTTTTCGTGATGTGAAAGCTTTATTAAAGGCGGTAGCGAAGCATAGTTTGAACGACGAGCATGGGCTTGCGCCAGCATTAAAGCAGTACGAACGGTTACGGCGGCTAGACAACGAACTTATGGCCCATGCCATGGACGTTATAGACTGGGGTTTCAAACAAGACACCCAGCCAGCACCTAGTTTACGAGCGCTGCTGCTAACGGGCTTACAAGCTTTTGCCCCAGCACGAAGTGCCATGACAGCCTATGCCAGTGGGGTGTGGAAAGTATAGCTACAGCAGGGTAGGGGCGAACTTTATAATTACTTCAAAGCCGTCTGTTTGGCCTGTGGCCGGAGAGTTTAAAACCATGGACGCGTTAATGCCCTGCACAATAGCGCCGACAATAGCTAAACCAAGCCCCGCACCCTGCACCTGCCAGTTCGACCGCACAAAACGCTTATGTAACTGTTGTAACGTTGCGGCAGCAACAATAGGGCCTGCGTTCACCACCCGTAATACTCCCTCAGCGCTTAAGTACACACTAATTGGCGCTAGCGAGTCGCTGTGCTTGTGGGCATTATCAATTAGGTTACGAATTAAAATTGCAAAGGCGTCTTGATCGATGGTTGACATAAATACAGCATTGGCTGGCAGCTGCAGGTTTATTTTTATTGGTGAACTAGGGTGCTGCATGCTTGTAACAATAAAGCGTAATAATGCCATTAAGTCATGGGGTGTAGCAGCAAGCAAGCTACCACCTTCAGCTTTCGCCAGCTGCATTAATTGTTCTGATATGTGGGCTAAGTGGCGTAACGACATGGCTATTTTTTGCGCCTGGGCCTTACTTTTTTCTGTAATTAAACTTTGTTGTAAACGTTGGGTTTGGGCTAAAACCGTTGCAATAGGTGTGCGCAATTCGTGAGCGCTGTTGGCAGTAAAAGAGCGCTCTGCCTCTAGCGCTTGCTGTAGCCGCAGTAATAAACGGTTAACCGACTCGCCAATAATAACCACTTCTGCAGGCAACCCCTGAAGATTTACAGGTGTCAAATCATGGCTGTTACGCTGTTCTATTTCATTATGATAATGGCGGAGGTGGCGTAAACTGAAACGAATAAATAGCCAGCTGCAAATAAAGGCCAAAAAAATAAATATAAGTAAAGGCCATAGCAACATCAGTGCAATACTTCGGATTGCTTCTAGGCGTTGCGATAATGGCTCGGCTACCTCAATATGAACGGTGCCTTGTAGCGCGAATGCGCCATAAAACCTGTGGGTGCTAGATGAACTAAAGCCACTTATTAAAGTGTTATTAAACATGTTGGGAGCTGCCGTGTGCGACTGTAACAATACTTCACCGGCCTTGTTACGAACCAGGTAAATCAGCCGCTCTTCATGCTGATTGAATGACACTATATGTTGGGCAACACTGGGAGTATCGCGATTTATTATTTCAACCACTGCTAAAGGTAACAAACGCTGTGCCGTTTCAGCTAAGGCGCTGTCTAGCAACTGGTTTAGCCGATGCTGAGCAATACTCACCGTGCCGAGTGTGGCCATGCACCATAACAAGGCTAAACCGGCCGTTAAGCCAACAACTAACGTTTTTTGTAAGCTACGGTGTTTGGTTGTCATGTTTTTAACCGATACCCCAAACCGCGAACGGTTTCGATACATTCAGCGCCTAAACCAAGCTTCTTTCGTAAGCGGCTTATATACACTTCAATGGTATTACTTTCTATTTCTGCACCGAAGGCATACAAGTGGTTTTCTAGCTGCGCTTTTGACAGCACCGTGTTAGGCCGATGCATTAAGGCTTCGAATAAACTCCACTCTCGAGCCGACAAGTTTATGGCAGTACCATTATTCATAATAAGGTGTTTGCTTAAATCAATGGTTAGGGGGCCAAGTTGTAGCTGTGGGTTAGGGTTGCCCGTGTAGCGCCTTGTTACAGCGGCAATTCGGGCTGTTAGCTCGGTTAAATCGAAGGGTTTTACCAGATAGTCGTCAGCGCCGGCATTTAAGCCTTTTATGCGGTCTGAAATTTGGTCTTTTGCCGTTAGTATAATAACGGGCGTAACAACACCTTTACGACGCAGTTTATGCAACAAATCGACACCGTTGCCATCGGGCAGCATTATATCGAGTAAAATTAAATCATAAATAGTGCTGCGTAGGCACGAGTCGGCGTAAGCAATGGTTTGCCCCCAATCAACCGCATGGGCTTCATCGGTTAACTGATCACGAATAACCTCACCTAGGCCTTGAGTGTCTTCTATAAGCAAAATCCGCATTTTGCTTCCTTGTTGTTAATTACCAATAAACCTTACTAAATGCCCCGATTAAAAACTACCACAGCTTTCAGCTTCATGTTAGGAACGCTCGGTACCATGCATAGTGAACTAACCCGAGGAGAACACAAATGAAACATATTTACTTAATGGTATTCATTGTAGCTTGCTTACTAAGTGGTACCGCGCTGGCAGATGTAGATTGCACAGATCCAGTGTCTGACTGGCAACCAAAAGAAAAGCTTCACGAAATGATGTCGGCCATAGGCTGGAATGTAACACGCATTAAAATTGATGACGGTTGTTACGAAGTAAAAGCGATTGATCGTAAAGGCCACCGAGTAGAAGCAACTTTTGCTCCGGCAACGCTTACTTTACTTGAGCTTGAAGTTAAGTTTGTTGGTACCGGTGATACGTCGGACTATATACAACTTCCAAGCCAAGCAGAGCTGCAGCCAAGCGAGCCGACAGTAATTAACCAAGGGGAGCCAGGCCGATGAAAAAGATAACGCGGCTGTTTTACCTGCTGGGCTTTTTTTTCATGCCCATGTTGGTTTCGGTAACAGCCTTAGCAAGTAACGTACAAATGACGGTTCAGTTGCAAAACTACGGTGGCGACGGGGCTTACTTAGCTTTTTACCTTACTGATGAAAAGGGAGCTTATACAGACACTTTGTGGATAGCAGGTACTAAACCAAAGTATTACAAGCATTTACCGGGCTGGGCTAGGGGCAGTGGGCGGCGTGCAAGCGAATACGATGGTTTAACCGGGGCCAGCGTATCAGCGGGTGACACTTTTACGGTTACGGTACATATTGACGACGCCTTTATAAACGCTGGGTTTCAAATTCGTGTCGATGCGTCGGTGGAAGATATGCGCGACATAAGCAATGAAGTAGTGGTGCCTTTAACAACCAGTGGAGCAGGCTTGAATCACACTGGCCGCCATTACGTTAGAAACTTCAAGTACTCGTTATAAGTAGTTAGGAGGCGCCATTATGTTACGTCAACTCCATTCGCTATTAGGAATTTCAGCAGGGTTGTTGCTGGGGTTGCTGGTGTTAACAGCTGTGGCGGTATCTATTTACCCTACCTTAGAACGCTTTAACACTACGGTAATGGGAACGTCGCATATTTCGGTAGCAGAATTAGCTAGCAAAGCGATTAAACACCAGCCCGGCGTTGAAGAGCTTCAGCGTACGCCAGCGGGTGCGGTGGTTATTTATTATTCTGATAAGAACAACATGGGAACAGCAATTATTGACCCAATAACTGGTGTTGCGATTGCCAAGCCCACTAGTAGCCCGATAAAAAGTTGGCTGAAGAAGTTTCATCGCTCGTACTTATTAGACACCCCAGGTCGAATAGCCACGGCTGTTGGTGCGTTGGTGATGCTACTGCTTGGGCTAACGGGCCTTTATTTATTAGCTAATAGAGCTGGCGGCTGGCGTTATATTTGCCATAAACCGCAAGGTAACTGGCAACAGCGACTACACATACAAACAGCACTTATAGCTGTGCTTGGGTTAACAATATCGGCAACAACCGGCCTGTATATGTCGGCTGACACCTTTTCCTTATTACCTCCTATGAATAGTCCCGACCCTATGCCACCTAGTTTCTTAAGTACAGGTGTAAGCGCCGATGTTGGTACTTTGCCAGCGTTGAAAAACATTCCTTTAGCAGATTTACGAGAGCTGGTTTTTCCACATTCATTTATGGAAAACCAAGTGTATTACATACGAACTAACCATGGGGCTGGCATTATTGCCGCAGACACTGGCGCCATGCTGGTGTTTGAGCCTTACAACCTATGGCAACAAAGTTTTGAATTAATTTACCAGCTACATACAGGTGAAGGGTTGTGGTGGTTTGCTTTATTGCTAGGGGCAAGCGCCTTAGCAATGCCACTGTTGTTTTGTACGGGGATAATTATTTGGTGGCAGCGCCGACGCGGGCGAGTGCGTATCAGAGCAAATATAACTAGCCAATTAGCCGATACAATTATTTTGGTTGGCAGTGAAAACAATAACACCTGGGGTTTTGCTAATCATTTGCATAAAGCATTAACTAAAGTGGGCTATCAGGTACATACAGCAGCAATGAATAGTTTAGTGAATTACCCCAAGGCTAAACGGCTTTTTATACTGGCGGCTACCTATGGCAATGGAGAGCCACCCAGCTCGGCTAAACTGTTTTTAAACCGATTAGAAAAGCTAACTGTAAAGGCACCAATTCCCTATGCGGTACTTGGTTTTGGCGACCGACAATTTCCTCAATACTGTGCTTATGCAAAATCAGCAGCGGTGGCTTTACAGCATAAGGGCTGGCCAGAGTTGCTACCACCAGTGTTTATCGATCGCCAATCGAGCCAACACTTTAGCCAGTGGGGGCAAGCTATTAGCAAGCCGTTAGGTAGAGAAATAAGCCTGGACTACACGCCGAAGTTGCCTAAATCGATAGCATTACAGCTGGTGTCTCGCACTGACTATGGTGCTGAAGTGGGAGCGCCAACGGCAGTTTTGGTTTTTAAACCAGCTACAAAATTAAAAAATTATCAGGCCGGCGATTTATTCGCGGTAGTAGCGCCAGGTACCACAGTGCCACGTTACTATTCGTTAGTGTCGTCTCGCTCCGAAGGCACCGTAGAAATTTGTGTGCGCAAGCACCCAGCTGGTGTTTGCTCGGAATACTTACATAATTTAAAACGAGGTGACAGCGTGCACGGCTTCTTACAAGCCAATACAAAGTTTCGTTTACCGGCCAATAAAGCGCCGGTTATACTCGTTGGCGCAGGAACCGGTATCGGACCATTATTGGGCTTTATTCGTAGCAACGGCCGGCGCCGGCCGCTTTATTTATATTGGGGCGGGCGCGATCCTAAGTCAGACTTTCTTTATGAAAAAGAACTGAAGCAGCATGTAAATAGCGGCGGGCTTACTCAACTTAATGCTATTTTTTCTAGGGTGGAGCAAGGTCGGGGTTATGTTCAAAACAAACTCTTGAACGACCAAGCACAAGTAACCAGCCTTATTCAAGCAGGTGCCTATGTTTTAGTGTGTGGGGGCCGAAATATAGCCGCCGACGTAGTAAGCACGTTAAACCAAATGCTTGCACCAATAGGTATGAATGTAACGAGCCTAAAAGCAGAAGAGCGTTATCGGGAAGATATCTACTAGAAAGCAAAAAAGTCGCCTTGGCGACTTTTTCTAATGTACTGCAGTATATACGTTCTTTCTAAGTTGGTGCGGACGGAGAGACTTGAACTCTCACGCCGTGAAGCACTGGAACCTAAATCCAGCGTGTCTACCAATTCCACCACGTCCGCAAAACTTAGAAAAGTGGCTGGGGTACCAGGATTTGAACCTAGGAATGGCGGGATCAAAACCCGCTGCCTTACCGCTTGGCTATACCCCAACTGTATTACTTGCAGCTGTGGCAACTTCTAGCATTTTACACTTTAAAACTAAAGTGGCTGGGGTACCAGGATTTGAACCTAGGAATGGCGGGATCAAAACCCGCTGCCTTACCGCTTGGCTATACCCCAACTGCTTTAAAGTTGGTGCGGACGGAGAGACTTGAACTCTCACGCCGTGAGGCACTGGAACCTAAATCCAGCGTGTCTACCAATTCCACCACGTCCGCATGAAAAAATACTGGTGGCTATGGCGGGACTCGAACCTGCGACCCCATCATTATGAGTGATGTGCTCTAACCAGCTGAGCTACATAGCCTTCAATATTCATTTCTTTGTACACCTGAGTGTGCGGCGCACATTATGCGAATCCGCAGGCGCCTCGTCAACCTCTTTTAGTGAAAAAAGTGCATTTAGCAGTTCAACTGCTCAAAAAAGCGCACCTTTGTTTAAAAGACGAACGAAATTACCAGGGCAACACGTCGCCATTACTATGCCAGAAGGTTCCGCTGTTAGTTAACGTTAGTTCTTCAATTCGTTGGCGTAAACGTTTTGCTGCTTCGTCGGCAGAAATGTCGCCTGCATTATTCACCATATCGGTTTGCACAAAACCAGGGTGCAGCAGGGCAACGGCTATTTGTTTTGGCTTTAAATCGCAGGCTAAAGAAACTCCTGCCGCATTTAAAGCGGCTTTCGACATGCGGTAACCGTAGTACCCACCACTGCCATTGTCGGCTAATGAGCCCATACGGCTGGTAATAAGGGCAAGCTTACTACCCGCGGTCAGGTGCTTAAGTAAGCCTAAGGTAAGCTGCAGAGGCGCTAAAGCGTTTACTTCAAATTGCTTGGCAATGTCGGCTGCTGGCGCATCGTTAATATTATCGCGATAAAGAATACCCGCATTTTGCACCAAAATATCGAGCGTGGTATTGCCTAGCGACTGGCTAATTAAAGTAGCAGCATTGGGGTCGGTTACGTCAATGCCTTCAATTACAGTAACCTTGCTTAAGGCACGTAGTTCAGCTGAAGCGGCACGACACACCGCAAATACTTGATAGCCAGCGGCAGCATATTGGCTGGTAAAAGCCAAACCTATACCTCGGTTGGCTCCGGTAATAAGAACCTGTTTAGTCATTGATATAAACTCCTAACCTTGACTTTGAGTGAGATTGCTAGGGTTAAGCAGTTGCTCAAGCTCTGCCCGCGACAAATCCGTTTCTTCCGCTGCAACGTCTATTACTGAACGTTGCTGTTGGTATGCTTTTTTGGCAATAGCAGCGGCAGCGTTATAACCAATAACCGGGTTAAGTGCCGTTACTAAAATAGGGTTGCGGGCAAGATCTTCAGCCAATTTGTCGGTATTAACCGTTAAAGGGCTAATGCACTGGTCGGCAAGTGCGTAGGCACTGGTGGTCATTAACTCAATACTCTGTAATAAGTTGTAGGCTATTAACGGTAGCATCACGTTTAATTGGAAATTACCCGACTGGCCAGCAATATTAATAGTGGTTTGGTTGCCTAATACTTGGGCACTGGCCATACACACGGCTTCAGGTACAACAGGGTTTACCTTACCCGGCATAATACTTGAGCCTGGTTGTAACGTAGGTAGGGTAATTTCACCTAGGCCAGACAATGGGCCACTGTTCATCCAGCGTAAATCGTTACTAATTTTCATCATAACAGTAGCAAGCGAACTTAATGAGCCCGCGGTTGCTACGGCTATATCTTGCCCAGCGATACCGCTAAAAAGGTTTTTAGCCGCGGTAAAGGGCTGCTCGGTAAAGGCACTCATGCGTTTACTGAATTGCTCAGCGAAATCAGGGTGGCAGTTAATGCCGGTGCCAATAGCTGTACCACCCTGAGGCAAAGCACGTAATTGCGGCAATAGGGCCTCTAAACGCTCTACAGCAAGCTCAACTTGGTTAGACCAAGTGCGAAGCTCTTGCCCTAGCGTAAGCGGCATAGCGTCCATTAAGTGAGTACGCCCGGTTTTAACCACGCTGTCTAATTCCGAGGCTTTTGTTTCAATTACGGCAATTAAGTGCTCAAGCGCAGGTAATAGTTTACGAGTAATTCGGCGGGCTGCACTCAATTGAATAGCTGTAGGAATAACGTCGTTACTGCTTTGGCCAAGGTTCACGTCGTCATTCGGGTGAATATCAATATTGCCATGCCGGCTAGCTAAGGTTGCTAGCACTTCGTTTACGTTCATATTGGTGCTGGTGCCAGAGCCGGTTTGAAACACGTCAACGGGGAACTGTGCCTGCCATCGGCCTTCAAATACTTCTAGTGCGGCTTGCATAATAGCTTCGGCTTTATTCTTTGGTAGCACGCCAAGAGCGGCGTTAGTTTCTGCCGCACAGTACTTAATAAGGGCCACTGCGCGTACAAAAGCGAAGGGTAGCTTTACGTCGCTTATATTAAAGTTATCAATAGCACGTTGTGTTTGTGCGCCATACAAAGCATCGGCGGGAACCTTTACTTCGCCTAGACTGTCTTTTTCAATTCTAAATTCGGTCATAATGTTTTCCTTAGCCAACGAACCATAAGTGTATGGTGATGATGATCGCGACACAATTCAATTACTTTAGAAACAAAAATGCCGGCATAAGCCGGCATTTTTAGGAAGTGTAAATTTACACATTAAAACGGAAATGAATTACGTCGCCGTCTTTGACTATGTAGTCTTTACCTTCTAAGCGCCATTTACCAGCGTCTTTGGCACCTTGTTCACCGTTATTGTTGATGAAGTCTTCATAAGCTATCACTTCAGCGCGAATAAATCCTTTTTCAAAGTCGGTGTGAATAACCCCTGCCGCTTGTGGCGCAGTAGAGTTCTGCCTAATAGTCCAGGCACGTACTTCTTTTACCCCTGCAGTAAAGTAAGTATGTAAGTTTAGCAATTGGTAACCGGCTCGAATGACACGGTTTAAACCAGGCTCGTTTAAGCCCATAGAAGTAATGAACTCTTCCTTCTCATCGTCTTCAAGCTCGGCTATTTCAGACTCAATCGCCGCACAAACAGGAACCACAATAGCGTTTTCTTTAGCTGCAATGGCCATAACTTTATCAATATAAGGATTGTTCTCAAAACCGTCTTCAGCCACGTTGCAAATATACATGGTGGGTTTTAAGGTAAGCAAGTTGTATGACCGAATGGCTTTTTTCTCGTCTGCATCTAGCTCTATGGAGCGCGCCATATCGCCTTCCGCTAGTGCCGGTAATAGCTTTTCTAGCACGGTCATTTCGGTTTTCGCTTGCTTGTCGCCACCTTTGGCTTTTTTGCTTAAGCGGTAAATAGCCTTTTCAACAGAGTCGAGGTCTGCTAAAGCTAATTCGGTATTAATAATTTCAATGTCGTCTTGCGGGTTCACTTTACCTGCAACGTGAACAATGTTCTCGTCGTCGAAACAACGTACCACATGGCCAATGGCGTCGGTTTCACGAATATTGGCTAGGAACTGGTTTCCTAAGCCTTCACCCTTCGATGCGCCTTTTACCAAGCCTGCTATGTCTACAAATTCCATTGTTGTTGGCAGTACTCGTTGTGGCTGCACAATTTTAGCTAAGGCCGTAAGGCGCTCGTCGGGAACCGGTACCACGCCGGTATTAGGCTCAATGGTACAAAAGGGGAAGTTTGCGGCTTCAATACCCGCTTTGGTTAATGCATTGAACAAGGTTGATTTGCCAACGTTGGGTAAACCAACAATTCCACACTTAAAACCCATGAGAGTACCTTTAATTAGAAAGACAGTGCATTAACGCACTGAATGTAAATACTGTTTGGCGTCTAACCAGCCGGTTGCTAGCGCTATGTCTACGGCACGAACAGCGTCATCGATAATACTTATAATAGCTTCCCGTTCGCTTTGTGGTGGTCTGCCAAGTACATGCGGCGTCACTTGATCGCTATGGCCAGGGTGTCCAATACCAATACGCAAGCGGTGGAAGTTACTGTTATTACCAAAGCAGCGAATAATGTCTTTTAAGCCATTATGGCCACCATGGCCGCCACCTTGTTTAAAACGGGCAATACCTGGTGCTAAATCTAGCTCGTCGTGAACCACCAAAACCTGTTCGGGAGCAACTTTAAAAAAATTAGCTAACGGCGCCACTGCCTGACCACTTCGATTCATAAAGGTCATGGGCATAAGTAGGCGGGTGTCGGAGTAGGGGGTGGGCAAACGACCGGTTATGCCAAAATATTTGGGTTCGCTTGTTAATGGGGTCGAAAAATGGCGCGCTAACTCGTTAATGAACCAAAACCCGGCATTGTGCCGGGTTTGTTCATATTCTGAGCCAGGATTACCAAGCCCCACAATTAAGCGAATGTCTGCAGACATTCTCAGTTACTCGCTTATTCTGCGTTATCTTCGTCGCTGTCGTCAGCAGGTTCTGCATCAGCAGCCGCGTCTTCGGCTTCTTCTTCCTCTGTCTTCTGAGCTGCAATTGCAACAATCAGTAGGTTATGGTCTTCACCACGGCCTAATTCAACAGAAGTTACACCTTCAGGTAGCTTAATGTCGGCTAAGTGAACAGTGTCGCCTACTTCAAAACCTTCTAAGTCAATTTCAACTGACTCTGGTAAGTCTTTCGGTAAGCAAGAAATTTCAATGTCAGTTTCATGACGAATAACTACACCGCCTTCTTTCTGAATGTGCTCTTCGTTTAGCAAGTGCACAGGAATACGGGTAGTAAACTCTTCTTTCGCGCTTACACGTTGAAAGTCTAAGTGAACTAACTTTGGCTTAAATGGGTGGCGTTGCATGTCTTTCAAAATAGTTTGAATTTCTTCACCGCCAACATTTAAAGTAAGAATGCTGCTGTAAAAACCTTCGTGGTCTGCTGCGTTGTTTACTTTGTCATGAATTAAAGTAAGAGATACAGGGGCTACATCGCCGCCGTATAAAATAGCTGGAACTTTTCCTTCGTGACGCAGGCGGCGGCTCGCACCTTTACCTAGGTCAGTACGGATCTCAGCTTTAAAGCTGTAATTAGGTGTGCTCATTGGCATATCTCCAAAAATGATGAAGTTACTTTCCGCGACCAGAAAGTAACGAGAGCCCTCTTATTTAAGGGCGGCGCAGTCTATCATTTGCGCAGTTTATTTTCAATTACCAAAAAGTAGCTTTTACGTTTTAGTATTCGAACATGGCTGAAATAGACTCTTCATTGCTTACGCGGCGTAAAGCTTCTGAAAGCATGCCGCTTAAGGTTAGCTGCGTAACTAAACCCGTTGCCTTCATTTCTTCTGAAAGCGGGATACTGTCGGTTACAACTAATTTGTCTATTTGTGAATTACGTAAGTTTTCCACTGCGTTACCGGAAAAAACAGGGTGGGTAGCGTAAGCGAATACGCGCTTGGCACCGCTTTTCTTTAATGCTTCGGCTGCTTTAGCAAGGGTGCCTCCGGTGTCGATCATGTCGTCAACCATCACGCAGTCGCGACCGGCAACGTCACCAATAATATGCATGACTTGTGACTCGTTCGCTTTCGGGCGGCGCTTGTCAATAATAGCTAGGTCGGTGTCGTTCATTAATTTAGCCATGGCCCGAGCTCGAACTACGCCACCAATATCGGGTGACACCATAACTGGATCATCGAAGGTTTGTAGTTTCATATGCTCAAGTAGCACGGGGCTACCGAACACGTTGTCTACTGGTACATCGAAGAAGCCCTGTATTTGTTCGGCGTGTAAGTCAACGGTTAAAACACGGTCAACACCAACACTGGACAAAAAGTCGGCAACTACTTTTGCGGTAATAGGCACACGGGCAGAGCGAACACGGCGGTCTTGGCGAGCGTAGCCAAAGTAAGGAATGACAGCTGTTATACGACCTGCCGAAGCGCGTCGTAAGGCGTCAACCATAACCACTAGTTCCATTAGGTTATTATTCGTTGGGGCGCAAGTTGATTGAATTATGAAGACGTCCGAGCCGCGGACATTTTCGTTGATTTGAACACTGATCTCGCCGTCGCTAAAACGTCCTACCTCAGCGTCACCGAGTTTGATGTAGAGTCGATCAGCAATTTTGCGAGCCAGCTCGGGTATTGCGTTGCCGGCGAAAAGCTTCATGTCGGGCACGGTAAACCTCAACCTTTTAATATGTGGGTGCGGAAAACGTCGGGATTAGTTTGCCAACTGTGCATTTAATGCTTGGTGCGCAGGAGAAATGTTTTTCCCTTGGGCCACAAAACCACTAAATTTACTTGGTAGCTTTGCCAATGCGCGTTCTGCGGTTGCTTTTGAAGCAAAAGCCGCAAATAAACAGGCACCGGTTCCCGTCATTCTGGACGGAGCGTATTCTAGCAACCACAGGCGTGCTTGCGCAACCTGCGGGTACAGTGATTCGACCAACTGCTCACAGTCGTTGTGGCAATCAGACCATACAACATGGTTGCTTGCTAGTGGTTTTGTATTGCGTGGTAAGTTTGGATGACCAAATATCTCGGCGGTACTAATAGCCACACCGGGGTGCACAACTAAATACCATGCTTCAGCTGGTGTCATGGGCACAAGTTGTTCGCCAACACCGCGGGCTAGAGCTGCATAACCATGAACGAAGATGGGCACGTCGGCGCCTAAAGCAAGGCCAATGTCGGCTAGTTGTTGGTGGCTAAGCTTAAGTTGCCAAAGCTCATTTAATGCAAGTAATACGGTGGCAGCGTCTGATGAACCGCCGCCCAAACCCCCACCCATAGGCAAATATTTGTTGAGCTCAATATGTACACCCGCGGTTAAGCTTGAACGAAATGGCAATAATGCGGTGGCGGCTTTCACGATTAAGTTGTCTTCCTGAGCAACACCCGGCAAGTTGGGTTCAAGGCTAATTGTGCCCGTTTGGGTGTACCAAAAAGACAAGCTATCGCCATAGTCTAAAAACTGAAACAGCGTTTCTAAATTATGGTAGCCGTCGTCGCGTTGACCAACTATATGTAAAAATAGATTTAATTTGGCGGGTGCGGGTAACACTAAGTTGGGGGCTGTCACTCAATTTGGCTCCAGTCATTAATTTGTAAACGTATTTTATAGTCAACATGAGTGATTTCAAGTTCGTGGGGCAGCATAAGCAGGCCGTTTGCACTTTGTACCCTTTGATAGCGGCTCAAGTTAACATGCCATTGCTGCTTGCTACGCCGTGGTCCATTACGTGTAGTAACCATATACTTTGCGACAGTGCCGTCGGCGTAAAAACTAAATTCAGAACCGAACTGTTGCGGTAACTTGCCAGTCATGGCGGTTTCAACCAAGTTGAAGGGCAAGGTTAAGCCCAGTTGCCAGGCCAATAAGTGGTCAATGCTTGGGGCAAAGTGTTGTTCCCCTTTGTTATCAATCAAGCTGGCTTGTACTGGTGTTTGTTCAAGTTGTGCTAAAGTACCACGCAAAGGATGCGACAGGCGTAGCATTGAATGAGCTGAAGTTTTAGCCCACGACAAAGAAGCAGCGTTGCGGTCGTTTTCGCGTAAGTTAAAAAATGCAATGCGGCCCCGAATATGCCAGGCCTGAATGCGAGCAATGTTGTGTTGATGTTGCTGAACTAAAGCATTGGCAACATGTGGGCTAAGTTCGCTATGATTTGGCCGCGAAGAGCACGCAGTTAAAATAACCAAGCTGAAAAAAGGCATAAAAAACATTAAAAGTGTATTTCGCATATTGTTTCGCATTTTTATAGAACAAGAGAGTCGTTTGTCCCGTTTTACCCAGTGGCTTTCAATAGACCCGTGCTTCGCTTACAATATGCCACCCAAATCACGTCATCTGCAGCAGGAAATAACGAACTATTCATGAGCATCCTTGCTATTGGAATTAATCACACCACGGCTACCGTAGACGTGCGCGAAAAAGTTGCTTTTCAGCCGGAGCAGCTCGAGCATGCATTACAATCATTGGTGCAGCAAGGGCGTGTTTCCGAATCGGTCATTGTATCAACGTGTAATCGTACCGAACTTTATTGCCACACCAAAGACGCCGACATAGAGCATATTCTAAACTGGCTGGCAACCTTCCATGCTATACCAGCGGAACGTATTGCGCAGCATATCTACCAACATGAAAACGAGCAAGCAATTAGCCACTTAATGGCCGTTGCTTCAGGCCTTGATTCGTTAGTGTTGGGTGAGCCACAAATATTTGGTCAGGTAAAAGACGCTTACGAATATGCCCGCAAAGCAGGCACTGTTGGTACTGTATTTGAACGTTTGTTTCAGTCTACCTTTTCCGCGGCTAAAGACGTTCGTACAGAAACCAGTGTGGGTCAGAACGCGGTGTCGGTGGCTTATTCAGCAGTGAATTTAGCCAAACACATTTTTGGCGACTTAAATCAAGCGGAAGTGCTTATTGTTGGTGCGGGTGAAACAGCTGAGCTTGCGGCTCGCCATTTGCGTGAACAAGGCGTTAAAAAGCTAAATGTGGCCAACCGCACCATTGCTCGTGCGCAAGAATTAACCGACTTAGTGGGTGGCCAAGCCCATACTCTGGATCAAATAAAAGCATTATTACCCAAGGCCGATATTGTTATAAGCTCCACGGCTAGCCCAGTGCCTGTAATTGGTAAAGGCTGGGTTGAAACGGCCATAAAGGCTCGCCGCCATCGGCCAATGTTGTTTATCGACTTAGCAGTGCCCCGCGACATTGAAGAAGAAGTGGGCGAATTAAACGACGTTTACCTGTACACCGTTGACGACTTACAGAAAATAGTAAGTGAAAATATACAGCAGCGCGAAGAAGCAGCACAAGAAGCCCGTGGCATAATAGAACGACATGTAGTGGACTTCGGCAAATGGTTACAAAGTTTAAATAGTGTCGATTTACTTCGAGAATACCGTGCTACAGGGCAAAGTATTGCCAATAAACAAAAAGAGCGTGCATTAAATGCCATTGCCGCAGGAAAAGATCCTGAGCAAGTTATTCAAGAGCTAACCCAGCGTTTAGCCAATACATTAATGCACAAACCAACGACGGCGATTCAGCAAGCAGGGCGCGAAAACGACTTGAATGCGCTTGCTGCGTATCAAAAACTAATTCACCACGAGGCCGACGACTAAGTATGCTAAAAGCATCATTGATACATAAACTAGAAGCACTTCAAGAGCGTTACGAAGAAGTGCAAGTACTGCTTGGTACGCCAGAAGTTATTTCGAACCAAGATCAGTTTCGTGCTTTGTCGAAAGAATATGCGCAGGTTGAAGAAACCGTACAGTGTTTTAATCGCTGGCAAGAAGCGAAAGCCGACCAAGAAGCAGCGGAAGAAATGCTTGCTGATCCTGAGTTAAAAGAAATGGCCGAGGAAGAGCTTGCCGACACGCAAGAGCGTTTAGAAACCTTAAGCCAAGAGTTACAAATATTATTATTACCGCAAGATCCAAACGACTCGCACCCATGTTATTTGGAAATTCGCGCCGGGGCAGGTGGCGACGAAGCGGCTATTTTTGCCGGCGACTTGTTCCGTATGTACAGCCGTTATGCCGAACAAAATGGCTGGCGCATTAGTATTGTTAGCTCAAACGACGGTGAACACGGCGGCTTTAAAGAAGTGATTGCCCACGTTATGGGCGACGGTGCTTATGGCCGCATGAAATTTGAGTCGGGTGGCCACCGAGTGCAGCGGGTACCAGAAACTGAATCGCAAGGGCGGGTACATACGTCGGCGGTTACAGTAGCCGTATTACCTGAAATACCAGAAGCAGAAGCCATTGAAATTAACCCTGCCGACTTACGAATAGACACCTACCGTGCGTCGGGTGCAGGTGGTCAGCACGTGAACCGTACCGATTCGGCAGTACGTATTACCCATATTCCAACGGGTGTTGTAGCAGAATGTCAGGAAGAGCGCTCGCAGCACAAAAACCGTGCTAAAGCCATGTCGGTATTAACGGCTCGTTTGCAAGCAGCAGAAGACGAACGCCGAGCTGCAGAAGAACAATCTACTCGCCGTAGCTTAGTGGCCAGTGGCGACCGTTCAGAACGAATACGCACCTATAACTATTCGCAAGCACGGGTAACCGATCACCGTATAAACCTAACCTTATATCGGCTAGAGGAAATTTTAGAAGGTAATTTAAACCTTATTCTTGACGCGATTCTACTCGAGCACCAAGCCGACTTGTTATCGTCGCTTGCCGATGGCGGCGAATGAATATAAATGATGCCTTACAAAAGGGTATTGCGCTTTGTTGTGGTAGTGAAACAGCAAAGCTCGATGCCCAACTGTTACTGTGTCATGTATTAAATGTTAACCGCACCTTCTTATACACCTGGCCAGAGCAAACCATAAGCGCGAGCCAGCTCACAGATTATCAAGCGTTATTACAACAGCGCGCCCAAGGCAAACCCATTGCCCATTTGCTCGGCTACCGCGACTTTTGGAGCTTTCGTTTACAAGTAAACGACAGCACCCTTATTCCGCGGCCAGAAACTGAATTGCTAGTTGAGGCTTGCTTAGCATTACCGCTACCCAATAATGCGGTGGTGCTAGAATTAGGTACAGGAACTGGGGCAGTAGCGTTAGCCTTGTCGACAGAGCAGCCAAACTGGCAGCTAGACGCCGTTGATTTGCAACCGCAGGCAGTACAATTAGCCATGCATAATCGCAATACATTGGGTTTAAACCAGGTTAACATTTTTCAAAGCGATTGGTTTAGCGCGGTGGGTGAGCGTACATATCATCTTATTGTGTCAAACCCGCCTTATATAGACCCTGACGATCCCCATTTAACCCAAGGCGACCTGCGTTTTGAACCGCGTTCGGCATTGGTGGCTAAACAGCAGGGGCTAGCTGCTATACAACTTATTATTCAGCAAGCAAAACAGTACTTAAAAGCAAGAGGTTGGCTTGTTTTTGAACACGGTTTCACGCAAGCTGAACAAGTTCGAAAAATCTTTCTAGCAAACGGCTATAGCAACATTACAACACAGCAAGACTATGCAAAGTTAGACCGTATTACCTATGCTCAATACATACCGCAAATAAACAGGTTTACAGCAGATAATGCGGTTAGCTAGTTCAGTAAATCAGCTTGCTGAACAAACAAATAGTTGGCATTAGGTGCATTCTATGGCCATTATCAATTGAGTAGGATGCATGGAAGGAGTAGATAATCCGAATGAATAGTAGATACCTTTTCGCAGATGAGTCGGTGCAACAGCAAGAATTGCCTGAAGATCACTGGAAAATACTCATTATCGACGATGAGCCAGAAGTTCATGCAGTAACCAAGCTTGCATTAAGTGACTTTCAATTTTTAGGCCGTGGGCTTGAGTTTCACAGTGCATATTCGGGAGTTGAAGCCTGCGAATTGGTGAAGGCACACCCCGACGCTGCCATTGTTTTACTCGACGTAGTGATGGAAACAGACGACGCCGGTTTAAATGTGGCGCGGTATATTCGCGATGATTTAGGCAATCGTTATACTCGCATTATTTTACGCACTGGGCAGCCAGGGCAAGCGCCAGAGCGCACGGTTATCGTCAACTATGATATTAACGACTATAAGTCGAAAACAGAGTTAACTGCGCAAAAATTATTCACCGCGGTTATGGCCAGCTTACGTTCTTATCGAGACATTATTTCCATCGTGCATAGCCGCAATGGGTTAGAGAAAATAATTTCGTCAATGAACGACTTATTTGCTTTGCAGTCGATGGACCATTTTATTGCTGGCGTAGTGCAACAGTTAAGCTGGTTGATTGGCGGTGCGCGACAAACTTTATATGCAGCTGCCAATGAAACGAATAAAGACGGCGATTTAAAAATACGCGCCGCCTACGGTGAAGACGCCGACCAACTGGTGGGCCAGCCGATAAAAGCCGCCTTACCAAAAGAAGCCCTGGTGGAGCTATCGGGGGTAGTGAAAACACACAGTATTTATTATGCCGACGACTTTGTTCTTGCCTATTGCCCAAGCCAATGCCGCCCACATGGAGCTTTATTATGCTTAACGGGCTTATCGCGGCCTTTAACAGACAAAGAGCGTGAGTTGTTACAAGTGTTTGCCGACAATGTGCAACTGGCCCTCGACAATGTTATTTGCTTACAAGACACGGACCACCTTTTTGCGCAGCTAGTAACGCGACTTATGGCGCTAGAGAAAGAGCATTATGCCTTATACCCCAAGCAACGTACGTCGTTTGTAAAGCTAGTCGACAAAGTAACCGAACTGCTAGCGTTGCCTTTAGAACAGCGGCAACGAGCGGGTACGGCGGCAGGGCTTTATGAACGTACCGAGTCGTTAATTACCGTTATTGAAGCTCAGCCCGTTAGCAGAGTTTCACCCTGCCAACAACGACTAGTGCGTGCAATTCGACCCTTACAAATGGCTAAAAATAAAGAAGCGCAAATAGCTGTGCGGGCACTGGAAGAGCGGCTTGAACGTTATGACGGAATGGGCTTGCCCGTGGGTAAGCAAGGCGAGGAAATAGCAATAGAAACCAGTGTTTTCAATATTTGCCGAACCTTTTATGAGCTGGTTCAACAAGATATACCCTTAGAAGATGTGTTAAGCCGCCTTGACGCTGAACGTGGCAAACATTATGCGCCGGAATTAAGTGATGCTATTAAGGCAAACTCGCAGGCTTTATACCAGTTTTTAGTTAATGAAAATAAAGTAAGCCATTAACGCCAATAATTATAATAAAGGACGTTTTATGTACATGATGGTTAAGCATTTACACGCTACATTTGCGGTATTAAGTTTAGTGTTTTTACTTTTAAGAGTGTTTTTAGCTTGGAGTAGTGCAACCAAATTAGACAAGCCTTGGCTTAAAGTATTACCACACGCCATCGACGGCTTGCTGGTTGCTTCTATTATTGGCGTGGTAGTGGTAACAGGAATGTATCCATTTAGTGTGCCTTTTGTAACAGAAAAACTGGTTGGCTTTATTGTTTATGTCGTTTTTTCTGTACTAACGGTGTTGGCCTTACGTGGACGCTTTTCTGCCAAGCTAAAAGCACCTTTTGCTGCCTTGGCTATTATGTCGTGGTTTTGGTTGGCTAAAGTAGCGTTTATGAAACATGGTGTTTTATTAGCTGCTATTTAAAGCACAACCGCCAAAGGTTATTTAATTTTTGTTCATAGGAAAAAAGATGAATTTGCAAGAAGTACGGGTTGCAGGAATTGACGTTGCCAATCATAAGCCTTTTGTGCTTTTTGGCGGTATGAATGTTTTAGAGTCAGCAGACTTGGCCATGGAAGTTGCAGCCCATTATGTGGCAGTAACAAGCAAACTAGGCATTCCTTATGTGTTTAAAGCGTCTTTTGATAAAGCCAACCGGTCGTCAATGCATTCATACCGTGGCCCTGGGCTAGAAAAGGGGCTACAAATTCTGGCCGACATAAAAGCAAAGTTTAAGGTGCCGGTTATTACCGATATTCATGAACCTTTTCAGGCGGCGCCCGTTGCAGAAGTGGCTGATGTATTGCAATTGCCAGCATTTTTAGCGCGCCAAACTGATCTGGTGGTCGCTATGGCGAAAACAGGTGCTGTGGTTAATGTAAAGAAACCTCAGTTTTTAGCTCCCCATGAAATGCGTCATATTATTAATAAGTTTGTTGAAGCGGGTAATAATCAAGTGTTGCTGTGCGAACGAGGCAGTAGTTTTGGTTACAATAACCTGGTGGTTGACATGCTTGGTATGGATGATATGAAGCCAATGGCACCGGTTATTTTTGACGCTACTCACGCGCTACAGCGGCCAGGTGGCCGAGCCGACTCAGCAGATGGTCGCCGTGCGCAAGTAGCGCAATTGGCCCGCAGTGGTATGGCTCTAGGTATAGCAGGTTTATTTATTGAGGCGCACCCAAACCCCGAGCAAGCTAAATGCGACGGTCCTTGTGCTTTGCCACTAGCAAAACTTGAAAACTTTTTGCACCAAATAAAGGCAGTAGACGAATTGGTGAAGGGTTTTCCACATTTAGACACTTCCATTTAGCTAACTGCAAAACATCGTTTTCCTTGTCTTTATCTTGTTCGGCAGAGCGCTCTAAGGTATGGTAGAGGTGTATTTAAACACCTGTTTTAAACGAAGGGCGCTATGAGCAAAGCTGCAAAAACAAGTGAGCGAATTCTTCGAGCTGCAGAAAAACTATTTTCCGAAAAAGGCTACGAAGCAACTTCACTAAGAGAAATAACCCAGCTAGCGGAAGTCAATTTAGCCTCCGTAAATTATCACTTTGGCTCTAAGAAAGGCCTTATTCAGGCCGTTTTAGAGCGTTACCAACGCGTTTTTATGCCCGCACTAAGTGCTGAACTAAAACTGCTGGAAGCAACACAAAACATTACCACAGAGCGTATTCTCACCTGCTTCATAGGGCCGTTAGCGGCACTTGAAGAAGTGCGCCAAGGTGGGGCAGAAATATACCTTAAATTACTAGGTTATGGTTATAGCGAAATTCAAGGGCATTTGCGAAAGTTCACTATGAATCGCTTCGGCGACGTGGTTCAGCATGCTTTTCGATTATTTACTCTAGCAAACCCACATTTTGCTGCTGAAACTTTATTTTGGCGACTACACTTTGCGTTAGGTACAGTATTATTTGTACAGGTGTCGGGAAAGGCATTGAATGAAATTGCACGAGCTGATTTTTCTGATCCGAATCCAGAGCTATTTATGACCCAGCGTTTATTGCCGTATGTAGCGGCTGGAATTTCGGCACCAGAGTTGTAAATTTAATCTACCTGTTGGAGTAAGACGGTATGTCTATTGTACTCATTCTTCTTGTTGCGTTAGCGGTTGTATTTGGTGTGCCCGATGTACGGCGCAGCTTAGTTTCGCGGCCTGCGTTTAAATTTTTTAAACGGGTGCTGCCGCCAATGTCGAGCACTGAGCGTGAAGCCATTGAGGCCGGCGATGTGTGGTGGGACGCAGAGCTTTTTTCTGGGCGACCGAATTGGGAGTCTTTACTGGCAACCAAAGCACCAGTGTTTACTGACGACGAACAAAGCTTTATAGACAACCAATTAGAAACGCTGCTAGCCATGCTAGACGACTTCGATATTGTGGCCCATGAGCGTGATCTGCCCGCAGAGGTTTGGCAATATCTAAAGCAAGAAGGCTTTTTTGCCATGATTATTGGTAAACAATACGGTGGCCTCGACTTCTCGCCTGCAGCCAACTCGCATATTGTGGCACGTATTGCCAGCCGCTCCATTAGCACTGCGGTTAGTGTCATGGTGCCAAACTCATTAGGGCCAGGTGAACTGCTTACCCGTTACGGCACTGAAGAACAAAAACAACATTGGCTACCCGCCTTGGCCAAAGGTGACGAATTACCCTGTTTTGCATTAACCAGTCCTGAAGCAGGCTCCGACGCTGGTGGTATTCCCGACACGGGTATTGTGTGTAAAGGCGAGTTTGAAGGCGAAGAAATTGTAGGTATACGCTTAAATTGGGACAAGCGATACATTACTTTGGCGCCTGTTGCTACTGTTTTAGGTTTGGCTTTTAAACTTTACGACCCAGAACAACTGCTTGGTGAACAGGAAGAAATAGGCATTACCTGTGCGCTAATACCCACGTCGCACCAAGGTGTTGAAATTGGTGAGCGGCACTTACCTTTAGGCTTGGCGTTTCAAAACGGTACTACCTACGGTAAAAACGTGTTTATACCCCTCGACTGGATTATTGGTGGTGCAGAGTACGCCGGTAAAGGTTGGCGCATGCTGGTTGAATGTTTGTCGGCAGGGCGTGGCATTTCACTGCCGGCTCTGGCTACTGCCACCGGGCATACGGCTGAACGTATGACAGGCGCTTACGCCTTTGTACGCCAACAGTTTGGTTTGCCCATTGGTATGTTTGAAGGTGTGCAGTCGGCTATGGGCCGTATTGGTGGCTTAAACTACAGCTTAGAAGCTACCCGACGCTTAACTATTACCGCTTTATGTGAAGGCTATAGCCCGTCGGTGATTACTGCTATTACCAAATACCATATGACAGAAATGGGCCGCATGGTGATCAACAAGGCCATGGATATTCATGCGGGCAAAGGTATTCAAATGGGGCCGCTGAACTATTTGGCTAGTGGTTATATGGGTACTCCTATTTCTATTACGGTGGAAGGGGCTAATATTTTAACCCGAAATTTAATGATTTTTGGCCAAGGCGCTACTCGTTGTCATCCGTATGTATTGCAAGAAATGGCGGCTGCGGCAAACCCAGATGAAGAACAAGGCCTAAAGGATTTCGATGGGCTTTTATTACGCCACCTTGGTTTTGCCGTTAGTAATACTTTTGCTAGTGTGTGGCATGGTTTAACAGGAGCTCATTTTGCTCGTGCGCCTGTGGGGGGGGAAGTTGTGCGTTATTATCAGCAGCTTTCCCGCATGAGCCGCGCCATGGCCTTATGTGCCGATGTGGCCATGCTTACCCTTGGTGGCGACTTAAAGCGTCGCGAAATGACTTCGGCGCGGCTAGGCGATGTGCTTTCGCACTTATATATGGCTTCTGCGGTATTAAAGCGCTTTGAAGACGAAGGCCGTATGCAAGTAGAACTGCCGTTTGCTCGTTATGCTCTCGACTATCACTTGCATGCAATTGGTGTCGCTTTCGAAGACTTTTTTAACAATTACCCAAGCCGCTTTGTGGGTTGTTTAATGAAGTTATTAACCTTCCCCTTAGGTGTGCGTTATAAATCTCCTAGCGACAACGACGCACGGGTAGTAGCCAATGCCATGATGAAACCAAGTGTGCAGCGAGACGGGCATACATTCCTTTGTTATTGGAAAGACGATCCGCAAGACACTACAGGCCACATGGAACTAGCTTTCCAGCTAATGCATAAGCTGAAGCCTGTGTATAAGCGCTTACATAAGGCGGAAAAACTAGGTGAGCTAGACGGCAATTTAAGTGGTAAAGCTTGGGTTGACGCAGCGCAACATGCAGGCTTGCTAGACGACCATGAAGTAGCAACTATGCAAATATGTGAAGAGCTACGCCAGCGTGCAATTGCAGTTGACAGTTACGCCTTTGCCGACGTAAAGGCCGGAAACTTTAACAATAGTAAAGCGAACTAAGTTGAAAACTTAGCTCGCTATTACCTGGTGTGTAGGAATAAATAGTTAGTGTTCGTTGGCTAACTTATCCAATAAAGGGTCACGCGTAAGCGGGGCCCTTTGTGTTTGTTGGGTTATGCTTAAAGCCGATAAGGCTGGCGTTGGGCAGCTTCCTTGCTGCACATGATGGTATGCAGTAGCTAATAATGGGTCTTGGCTTGAGCCCCAATCGGCTACCACAGTGTCGGTTGCTGCGCAGGTGGCGGGTATGCCGTCAAAGTAATTTCCAAACCCAGCCGAGTTAACGGTTTGGAAGTTAATCGCAAATAATACCTCATCACAAATTTGTGTTGGGTACTGGCCAACAGGCTTACCACAGGTTGCTTCACCAATGGTTACCACTTCAATAAAGGGCGTTAGGCTATTAATAATAAGCTCAGAAGCAGAGCAGCTGCCTTGCGTGGTTAGCACATATACTCGGTCAAGATTCAGCCGGGTAATGCCTGCACCTAAATCAAACAGTACCGACTGGTCGCTAAAGTTACTGTTGTACTTATAAGTAACAAAGGTTTCATGCTCTACCTTATGCCAAGCGGTTTGTGACGCAATTTGGTTGGCGATACGAATTAAGCCGCCGCCATTATAGCGTAGGTCGATAATCAGTTCGTCAACACCAACAAGCTGATCGAGTGCGTTATTTACATCGTCTTTAGAACGATCAATAAAGGTATCGAACACAAAGTAGCCCACATCGCTATTACCAATGGTTTCGCGTTGGGTATGAAATACCGTGTTGGTTTCGACGGAACGTTTACTCATGGTAGCCGCACTAACGGAATCATCGGGGCTGCGCCACATAATATCGACCGAAACCCCAGCTTTATTTGGCCCAAACATATCTTCGTTAGTGGCAGTACCGTTGGCAAGGCGGGCCAGCCAAGTGGCCATGGCAATGCCGTTTACTTCTATAATTTCATCGGCCCGCTTTAAGCCTATTTCTGCGGCTGGCGAGTCGTCATACACATAAAGAACTTTCATTTTGCCTTCATCGTAAAGGCTTTGTGTACCAAATCCGTAGCCAAAAAACACCGCATTAACATAGCGATCTTCATACTGCTGTTTGGTCATGGTGAACGAGAAGCGATCTCGTGGGCTTTTAATATCATTAAGCAGGTCGGTAATACTACGATAGCTGGCTAAATTCACCTTGCGCGGAAGGTCGGTATTCCACAAATAGTTTTCGTGCATTATATTGAATAGCTGTGTGTTTTTACCAAGTTGTGTACAGCTTGAGCCAATGACCGGAAATTCGGCCGGGTCATCGCTACCACATGCCGTTAATACTAAACTTAAGCTCACTAGGGCAAATAATTTCTTGTTCATAAAGCATGCCTATTAATCAAGAGTAATAACAAACATAATGAGTTAGCATAGACAAATATACAAGTTTGCGAAAGAAAGGTAACCCACAGCATGAGTGGCTTGATTATTGACTTTGAAGGCTTAACGCTAACGGCGGAAGACAAGCTGTTATTAGTCCATCCGGTGGTACAAGGCGTTATTTTATTTAGTCGAAACTACAGTAATAAACAACAACTAGCTCGCCTTATAGCCGAGTTGCGCGCCCTCTGTGGTAGTGAACTGTTGATTACAGTTGATCATGAGGGTGGTCGTGTGCAACGGTTTCGAAAAGAATTTTCGGAACTACCCGCTATGGCCGACATAGGCTTGCTTAACGCAAATGATTCGGCTCAAGCGGAAGCCGACGCTTACGACTTAGGTTGGCTCATGGCAGCCGAATTACGCCAGTTCGATATTGATTTAAGCTATGCGCCAGTGCTCGACTTAATTGGTCCAAGTACGGTCATTGGTAATCGGGCTTTTTCGGCAATACCGGAACAAGTGATATCGCTTGCCAGTTCGTTTATTGATGGCATGGCCGCTGCAGGTATGTGCTGTGTAGGAAAACATTTCCCTGGACACGGTATTGTGGTGGCCGACTCGCATATTGATATTCCTATCGACGAACGGAGCTTTGCTGAAATTCAAAATCAGGACTTAAAAGTGTTTAAAGCCTTAGCTCATAAGCTCGACGCAGTTATGCCTGCGCATGTTATATACAGTGAAGTTGATGCTTTACCGGCGGGTTTTTCACCCTATTGGTTACAAAAAGTATTGCGTGAAGATTGTCAATTTAATGGAGTTATTATCAGCGATGATTTGCTTATGGAGGGGGCACGAGTAGTTGGAAATGTTCCTGCTAGAGCGCAAGCCGCCTACCAAGCGGGTGGTGAATTGCTATTAGTGTGTAATAACCGCCAAGCGGTTAAACAAGTGTTAGAAGAAGTTGAAACGCCATTGTATACTCGCAACGCAGCCCAGTTTTTGCTGCCACAAATAGTTGAGCTGTCGGCTGCTCAAATGGCAAAAAGCCAAGCAACCCTTGCGAAATATAACAACTAAAAAAACGTGCTGGCTATTTTATAGTTGGCACTTACCCTCTAAAAACCTTTTGCATTAGGTCAAAACACAGGCCAATAGATTAAGCCACCTTTCTAAACTCGCTCTTTTCCGCTTCCATTGCTAAACATTTAAAGTAACTCACATCTCATTACCTTGAGGTGCGGGTCACTGAAAAACTAACCGCATGGAGGCGCTATGTTAATTCCTCGTTCTAAAAAGCAACAAGGTCAAGGCATGACCGAATACATTGTAATCTTGGCACTGGTTGTGGTGTCGGCTATTGGTGTGTATTCATTACTTGGCAAAACGGTTCGTAATCAAGTAGCGGGCGTGGCTAAAGAAATTGCTGGTCAGTCTGCACAACAAGACATAAATGATGCCCGAACGGCTGCGCAAAGTGCATCAACGACAGCTAACCGCGATTACGGTTTAAATAACTATGACGATTCAAACAGACGCTAAGGGTATATTACAACGCGGCCAGGTGCTTATGCTGGCTGCGTTTGTCCTTGCCGGGCTTATGTTTGCAGGCTTAGCAGTGGTGCGAATTGCTTTGCAATCTCAAGAGCAATTACATGTGCAGCATGTGGCCGACCATGTAGCCGACGCGGCAGGTATTATTGCTACCCGCGACCTAAATTTCAAAGCCGTTACTAACCGCGCTATGTTTGCCAATGAAGTGGTCATAGGGCAACTAATGGGCTTAAGCTCATGGTTTTCAATGACCAGTCAAACAGCGATGAACGTGGCCTTAGTAACGAGCTGGCTGCCCTATTTAGGCCAAGCACTGCGCGTCACTGCACAAGCGGTGAAATATGCCGACCGTGCCTTCCAAAGAGGCTTGCGCACAATGATAACCGTGCAACAAACGGTTATTAAAGGCTTAGAAACAGCCCAGACTGTTTTTCATACGGCTAGTTGGCTCGCAACCTTAACTACCATGGAAGATATCGTTCAGCAAAGTCATCCGGAATACGAACTCGCCCTGTTAAATCATGCCACGTTACAATCAATTGATAGTGTTTGGTTGCGCTTGCAAACGCGTCGCAGTGAACGAGCTGATGAAATTGAATATGTTGAAATGGTGGGGGCTAGCCGCGATGGCTTTACTGAGCAGAGAACTTACCGGTGGTTTACTACATCATTTATAAAAGCTAATAAGCTTGGTGCCAGTGAAGTGGGGTTACAGCGTGGCAAAGTATATTGGCAAGCCATTGATGTAACAGCATTACAATCTAGGCAAAGATTTAAAGACGTAGAATTACCCTTCGGTTGGGGAGGTAATTATTTAGACAAGCCTTTGCCCGCTCGGCAGCGTGGGCTGGCTTATGGTGGTAGTTATAAAGTTCTTCCAGTTACCAGTGGCTTAGCTTCTCGTTATGCGTTGCGTATGGTCGGTGGTCATTCTGTCCCGCGCCAGTTTGTTTTGCAGCCCGATGCCAGTGCTCCCACTATTACCATTGTGGTGCGTAAACCAGCGAATGAAGAAACGGGTAAGCCGCGGCTGTGGGGCGCAGGGCGTACCCGTCTTGTTTATTCTCGGCCAGATCGTTGGTGGCCACGAGCAGACCAAGCAACCGAACGGGCTAATTTATTTAATGCTCTTTGGCGGCGCCAAAAAGCACCTATTAATGTTCTTGAGCTTACATTGCTGGAGGAACAAGTATGAAGTACCAAAGGGGGCAGGCTTTAGTCGAGCTGTCGTTGGTTGTCACCGTGCTAGGGTTGTTTCTGGTGTGGGCGTTGCCTTTATTACATGAGCAGTTGCTCGAGCGGGCAGAAACACAAGAGCAGGCACAAATTATACTTCGGCAAGCATCTTGGCGTGATAGCCACGAGCTTCCACAGTTAAGCTTCGAACAGTTGCAAGAGCACTATGGCTATGAGCAGCGAGAAGCGCCCAATGTAGACATAGCTGTTAGCGACAACTATGCCTTTTCCGCTGCAGTGGCGCCCCTATGGGATCGTGTCAGTGAGGGTTATGGCCTTGCTATGCCAATCCGCAACTTATATTCCATGAGTCTTACCCAGCCTAATGAGGAAAATGCATGGTTTAAGTTTGTGAGGCTGAGCGATGATTGGTCACCACGACAAGTGGCTGATCTTGAAGCGCGGCCAAGAAAACTTACTACTTCGCATCTTTTTGAAGAAATAGGGGTGCATCGGCTGCAAAATTTTTTAGCTATTCTTCCATTTGCTAAAGAGCTTCATTCGAATCAATTAAAGCTGGGTTATATTGCTTCAGATGTGGTGCCCGCAAGAGCTATTTGTACGCGAGAGCCTTGCCATGACTAGTTTGTTTTTAATTAGTATTTGGCCAGCTGTGCTTAGTCGCGAACTCCTTATTGAGCCCGTCGAAGTTATGGGGCTGAGTGTGCAAAGCTGGTTCAGCGAAGAGCCAAATGATCGTATAAAGGCGCAATTAAAAAACGCCAGTTGCTTGGTACTGCCAGAAGTTCAATACGACACCTGGCAGTGCCTTACGGCTGAAGCTATTTATAGTTGGGACTATTCAGTTCAACCAAGTATTTGGAGTGAAAGTCGCCGTGTGGGAGACCCCAACAAACCCTATCAGTTACAGTGGGGAGCTGGAGAACTAACAGTAGAATCAAGTCGTCAAGCACTCTATCGAATTTATTATCAAGTACGACAAGAAGCCCATGTGGCGGGCGCTAATATTTATCTTGAACAACAATTTCAAGGCGCATTTGTTTATGGGTGGAAGCGCAATGGGCGCGACTACGTTGTTACGGCATGGCGTAACGATGACGGTAATGTTCTTATTGTTCGCTTAGATCGCGAGGAACAACAATGAGTACACCGAGTAAAACGCCTGGTCGAATTCCTCTTTGGTTTTGGCTGCCCGCTGTACTTGGGCTTATTGCCGCCTTTGCTACGTGGTGGCTCATGGGCCTATATATAGAACAAAAAGTGGAAGAGCGACCACGGTTACCTGCCCTGCCAGTGGAAGAGCATCAAGTAATAGTGCCGCGCGAAGACCTTCTGCCCGGTGTGACTATTGAATTAGAGCATTTAGCTATACGCCAACTAGCTGCCGCTGCTTTACCCACAGATGTATTTTTTGGCGAGCGTGTTGAAGAAGTGGTTGGTCGAGTTGTTATTAGTCACATTAACCGTGGTAAGGCGATCCAAGAATTACATTTAGTGGAGCAAAGTAGCCAAACCTTGAGTGAGCAAATTGCAAAAGGGCATACAGCATTTACTTTGCCATTAGAAGCCAGCTGGACCCATGCCCATAGTATACAAAACGGTGATGTGTTTGATTTCTACGCTGCCGATTTAGGTCGTTGGCGGCGGTTATTAAGCTCGGTAAGGCTTATTAGTTTAGCGCCGCAGTTACCGGCTAACGAACGGGCTTTGGGCTCGCAGCGGTCGTTTACTCATGCGGTGTTTGAAGTACCAGTGCAAGCTTATGCTCACTTACTGATTTTACATCAGCAGCAACAGCTTGTGCCAGTGTTGCAAACGGCGCACAAAGAAGTGGGACCAGAGTTTTTAAGTTTGCCGTTAACGGTTGAAATTATTCAGCCGGGTAGTCAAGTGCAAACCAATGAGGAGTGGCCATGAAATATTTAATATTATTGCTTTGGTGCGGTGGTGCTTTGCTGGCTACTGCTGTTCATGCAGGTGACCAGCAAATAATAAAGCTCACTCAGGGCAATTCACATATTTTAACAAGCCATAACACTATGGCGAGTAATGAAGAGGTGGTCAGAATTGCTATTTCCAACCCTGAAGTAGTGAATGTGCAACTACGGCAGGGCGACATTTTACTTTTTGCCCTAACACCTGGGCAAAGCAAAGTACATTGGTGGCTAGAAAATGGTGAGCATTATGAAATAGCAGTTGCTGTGTATTCAGAGCAACGTTATATGCTAAATCAATTTCTAGAGTTGTTGGTGGAAAGTAACACTATTTATCGTCGTCAAAACCCCTCTACTATTTGGTTAAGTGGCCAAGCGACAGCTGCTGAAGGAGAACGCTTAACCGCGCTAGCAAACACTTTTAGTGAACTTAATATTTCGCAATTAGAAATAGCAGAACAACAGCCCCGCATGGTTGAAATGGAAGTTCAGGTGGTCGAATTAAGGCGCAGTTACTTAAAGCAAAAGGGGCTAATGTGGAGCCCAGCGGCACAAGGGCCGGCGGTGGGTTTGCTTTCCGATTGGTTAGGAGGGCGTAGCTTTCGCCTGTTTAATGATCAGTCAGAAGCTTGGCAGCCTAATATAGCCGAGCTTGGGCAGCAATCTTGGTCTGGTCTAAATGGCTATGTTGGCTTACAAACCAGCTTGTCGTCTACGCTTAGGTTGCTTGAAGAGCGCGGTGAAGCACGTATTTTGGCTACCCCACGCCTGCGACTAGAGTCTGGCGAACAGGCTAATTTTTTAGCCGGGGGTGAATTACCTATTCCGCAATTAAATAAAGACGGTGCCATGGATGTTACCTTTCATCCCTACGGCATTAAAATAGTGACCGCGGTTGATATTCAAAATAATGGTTTTCTTCGGACCGAAATAGAAGCAGAGCTTAGCCGTATTGACCATGCGGTTGCAGTGCAAGGTGTACCAGGCCTACTAACACGCCGAAGCCGTTCAGTGGTTGTACTTCCGGCTCGAGAAACAGTGGTTCTTTCTGGCTTGAAAAGTACCGAAAGCCAAACCCAGCGCAGTGGTCTGCCAGGACATAGAAATGTTTGGAGTATGTTTACTGGGCTTACATCAGGGCACGAAGATTCACGACAAGACACCGAGTTGTTAGTTTTTATTACCCCGCGGCTAGTAGCTGAAGAAGAGCAACGCCAACATCGTCGCACCCAACGTACCCGTGCGTACCGAGCTCATTTGAACCTAGCTGGTTGCCGCGGATTAACGGCACAAGCGATTTAATTGAAGGAGCGAGACATGGATGTCTTTCAACAATTAAAGCAGCAGGCACTTACGGTGCTTGATTTGCACCGTGCAAAAATAGATCACTTTTCAGATGACGAAGTGCGTACCTATTTAGCCGATATAATTCGAAGCGTGGCAGAGCAGGTGCCTGGTTATAGTCTAGAACAAGATAAAGAAGGGCTTATTGATCGTGCACTCGACGACTTGCTTGGGCTTGGTCCTTTAGAATCTTTGCTTCGCAATGACAAGGTGTCTGAAATAATGGTGAATCGGTATGACACGGTATTCATTGAGCAGAATGGCCAATTACAGCGTTCCGACGTTACATTTAATGATGAGGTGAGTGTACGGCGAGCAATCGAGCGTATTGTAACCCCGCTTGGCCGCCGGATTGATGAAAGTTCACCAATGGTAGATGCACGCTTAGCTTGTGGCTCGCGGGTTAATGCCGTTATTCCACCATTAGCCATCGACGGTAGCTCTATTACTATTCGTAAGTTCTCACAAACGCGGCTATTACTAGCAGACTTAGTTGCCAACGGCAGTTGTAATGAAGCCATGGCAACCGTACTTGCTCATGCAGTACGTGTGAAACAGAACATTATGATTAGTGGTGGTACCGGTAGTGGCAAAACTACCTTATTAAATGTTCTAGCAGACTCTATTCCTGCTAGGGAGCGTATTGTCACCATAGAAGATGCGGCTGAATTGTCTTTGCACAAAGAAAATTTGGTACGCCTAGAATCACGACCAGCGAACCAAGAGGGCGAAGGCAGTATAAGTATTCGCCAGTTAGTTATGAATGCGTTACGTATGCGGCCAGATCGCATTATCGTTGGCGAGTGTCGTGGTGGCGAAAGTCTCGATATGCTTCAAGCAATGAATACAGGCCATGATGGTTCGATGACGACCTTGCATGCCAACACCCCACGCGATGCCTTACGCCGGCTAGAAACCATGGTGCTTATGGCGGGCATCGACTTACCTCTTTTAGCGGTTCGACAACAGGTTGCAAGTGCGGTGCAGTTAGTGGTGCAAATATCCCGAGATGCGCAAGGCAAGCGGCGAATTACTTCTATTACCGAAGTACAAGGTATGGAAGGGGAGGTGGTGAGGCTCTCAGAAATATTTAAATGGAACGACATGCAACACAAGCATAATGCCTGTGGTGAAATACCGTTGTTTGTTAGTCAGGCTGCGGAAGCAGACAAAGCACGCTTAATGAAGTGCTTAATAAGCGAAGGGTTAAATTAATGGCAGCCATTATCATTGTTCTTGTTTGGGCCTTAAGTACGGCGGTGCTAGCGGTAGCGGTAATTACCTTTAAGTATTTAGTGAAACGAGTTGAAACTGAATACGAGGTGCGCTTGCAACGTGGGCTAGCAGAACTGTTTATGTTTTTGCCGGCAAGGCAACTATTAGTTTTTTGGGCTCTGTTAGTGCTTTTTCTGACTACAGTACTGTTGGTATTCAAGGTAAGTTGGATTATGGCTATTGTGCTTTTAACGGGCACAGCCATATTGCCGCCTTATATCTATAAGCGCCTGGTTAAAAACAGAAGAAAACGGTTTGTGGCACAACTACCCGACGCTTGCATGCTAATAGCCAACACGCTTCGAACCGGCGGCACGGTGGCGGGTGCTATACACTTTGTTCGCAGCAATGCAGCGGCGCCTTTATCCCAAGAGTTCAGCTTAGTGTCGCGTAGTTTGCGTTTAGGCTCAAGCTTAGCCGATGCATTGCTGGCGCTATACCAAAGGCTTCCTTCCGACGAGCTAGAGCGCATGGTTACAGGCTTATTGTTGGGGCAAGAGTCCGGTGGTCAGCAAGCCCGATTGTTAGAGCAAATTTCAGCTAGTTTACGGTCGCGAGCGCAGCTAGCACGGCGTGTACATAGCCTTTCAGCACAAGGCAAAATGCAAGGCAAAGTTATGTCGGGGCTACCCTTTTTTCTTGCTACGGCATTGTGGTTTCTAGAGCCAATAGCAATGGAACACTTGATGAGCACGCCATTAGGCTGGATCTTGCTGGCAACTATGGTGTTACTGATTGTGGTGGGGCATTGGCTAATAAAACGTACGGTAAACATTGAGGTGCCGTTATGAATGTGTTTGTTGTAGCTATGGGCATGAGTGTGTGGGGCCTATCGGCGTCGCTCACAGCTTGGTTTAGTAGTAGCTATGGCCATGCATTTTGGTGGCCCAAATGGTGCGTGTTCTTATTTGGCAAATTACCAAGAACACTACAACGCAGGTTCAAAAAAACCATGACTTTGGCTGGGTACACAAAGCAGGGGGTTAAGTTATGGTTTGGCAAAGCTAGTGTAATGACCACCATAGGAATAACAGGCGTATTGTTTAGCCCAATTGGAATAGTACAAGTGCTAGGCTTGTTTGTAGTTTTTTGGTCTTGGCTACCTCTTATTAATGCCGGGCGTAGTGCTGCTGCTAGGCAACGGCAAGCGGTGTTGGCATTACCCGTAATGATGGACGCTTTAGCTATGCTTCTGGCTACGGGTATCCCGTTAGTTTCGGCATTACAGCGTGGCATGAGCCGGAATCGTAGCAATGCTCTGCAAGATGAATTACAAATTGTGTTACAAGACATTCGCATGGGAACAAGCTTAGCCAATGCCCTAGATCTGTTTTGTAGTCGCTTACCTCGCCCTGAAATACGGTTATTTGCGAATTTGTTGCTGCAGTCAAGCCAGCAAGGGAATAGCTTAGCACCGCTATTAGAGCAGCAAGCCAAAACTCGCCGTGAAATAACTGCTGCAGAAATTGAACAGTATGCACAAGAAGCGCCTGTGCGTTTGCTTGGCCCCTTAGCCATCTGCATTTTCCCCGCCACTATTTTGCCCTTTGTCGGCATTATCATTGCGAAAATAACTATAGGAGGCTAAAGCATGGACTCCTATAAAACGAATAACGTGGTGCTTAAGTTGGGCTGCAACAGCCAGTTTAATCTGCATACTGCTACTAGTTTTAGGGCGCGATTACTAGGCTGGCGAGCCCGCGGAAAGTGCGATGGTGTTTGGCTGAAACCTTGCTCGTCTATTCAAACGTTCACGGTAAAACAGTCATTTGACGTTATTTGGCTGAACAAAAAAAATGAAATTGTTCGTTTAGACTTTAAAGTGCGGCCCAATCGTATTTTAAGCTGTAGGCAGGCGCATAGTGCAATTGAATTGCCCGCGGGCGCCTTAACTTGTTTGCGGCAGCAACTCAATCTTTTAATATAAGGATATGTTAAATGAGGGAACTAATTGTCGTTGTAACTACCTGCTTTATGCTGGGTTGTAGTGCTGTTGGCGAGTCGGACTATGCATTGCAGTTAACCGAATCGCGCATTCAACAAGCATATAAACGAGGCGACTTAACTGCAACGGAAGCCTTGTTAAGGAATCGTTTAAAGCAACAAGGGAGTGACTCAGCGTCTTGGTTAATGCTGGGCCAAGTGCTTATGCGCACACATGATTACGCTGCTGCGCAGCAGGCGTATGAAACAGCGACACGACTTGATCCAGCTCATGGGCCGAGTTGGTATCACCTAGCTATCAGTCATTTGCGGCTAGCAACTGAAGCGTTAATTGAAGCCGACGGGCAAATGGATAATGACGCCCCCTTACCGTTACTGTTGTGGTTGTTGGAACTACAAACAGGTAAACCTATGGAGCCACTGACGCTTTGAATAAAAATAACAGCGGCTTTGTGCTTGTTACCTTCGTCACGCTGTTTATGGCAAGCTTTTCGGTAATTTGGTTACTGCACTTAAATAGCTTGCATCGGCAACAGTTAGAGTTTGAAGGCAGGTATCAATACCAACTACATCAAGCGCGAGTGCAATTATTTTGGCTGGCACGAGACAAGCCTGAAGAACAAAGCTGGCTGGCATGGCAAACAAGCTTAAATGTACAGCAATGGCTAACAGCGCTTGTGCAACAGGGTATTGCTGCACAAATTGAAATAAACCCAGTGAGCCTAGTGGTGGAAACAGGATCGCCACGGCAGGCAAGCCAATTAAGTGAGCGCATGGTTCATAGTATCGCTGAAGGCTCAGCGGTAAAGCTGCAGCTACCTGAAGATACGGTCAGTGGAGAAAATGATTTATGGTTAGACCGACACTACCGACCGCACTTACCCATGGCCACAAACTTGGTTAGTAATAGTACCAAGGGGGTGAATATAGGTACTTTAGAAGGTGACCAGGTGCATTTCCATCAATTACAGAGCAGCCAATTAAACAGCGAACATTTAACGGCAACAGTGTTAGAAACACAACATATTCGGCAAGGGCAGGCGCTTAATGTAACTAGCTTGCAAGCAGTAAAGGTTACTAATGAGCAAACCGCAGCTGTTGCTGCAGAAATACTGACGAGCAAGGTGGGTTCCGCTGCAGTTGGCTCTGCAACGTTAGAAAATTCAACAGTGGCTACAGCTACAGCGAAAATAAGCTCCGCTTTTAATATTGCCGCGGAGCAGGTTAAGGCTTATCAGCCGGTTCAGTTACAAGGCGATGCGCGGGTGCGTTTAAATACGATTTATAGTCAATTGGCAGGGCTTGAGCAGTCTATTTATTACTGCATTGAAGAAACATTATGGTGCCTTGCGCCAGTTAAACCAAACGCGGTAATTCAAAGCTGTAAAAATTGTCAGTTAGAGCAGCAAGCAATACACTTTGAAGCTGAAATTACTATTAATGTTGGCTTGTGTATTCATGGCTGTGGAGTCCGGCTTTCAGCGCCTACGGGTGTAGCAGTAAGCTGCTCAGCACCAAGTATACCAGCAAGGCAGCAGGGGCAGTTACGTTGCCAGCTGTCGAGTACCTTAGCAAATATGGATGAGCTAGCATTTGATTTGCAAGTAGACATTTACAGCGAGAAAAATGCAGCAGTGTACACGCGGCTTATAACGCCTATTCGCTGGCAAGTAAGCGCTCTTTCGTGCGCACCAGAAAACCATACCGTAACTGTTGGGGATTCAGCGCCTACCATGAGCTACACCTTTTATTTACCGGAACACCCAGGTGGCGAACTCTATTTTTGGAGTGGTATGGTTTACCAGCAATGTCGTGCATCAGGCCAAACAACATTTATGCGCTGCGAATTATTTGCTTCTTGTGGTACTAATGGCCAGTGGCAAACAATAGAAGGGCGCTGCAGTTGCCTGAATTGATAAGCAAGGGTTAACGGTACTGCCGTTAACCTACTTTGTGTTTCAGCATACGCTCTTTCTCGCGGGCCCAGTCACGATCTTTAATAGTGTCACGCTTGTCATGAGCCTTTTTACCTTTTGCGAGGTAAATTTCTAGTTTAACCCAGCATTTTTTCCAGTACATAGCGGTGGCAACAATGGCGTAGCCTTCGCGATCAACTTTATTCATTAACGTACTTAATTCACGTTTTTTCAATAAAAGTTTACGCGTACGTTCAGGATCGCACACAACGTGCGATGAGGCACTTTGCAGCGGTTGGATGTGAGAGCCAAATAGAAAAGCTTCCCCATCTTTCAGGATCACGTAGCTGTCGGCAATATTTACTTTGCCTTGGCGAATACTTTTTACTTCCCAGCCTTGCAGTTCAATACCCGCTTCAAATTTATCTTCAAGGAAGTATTCATGGCGGGCCTTTTTATTCAAGGCAATGGTGTTATTAGCTGATTTTTTTGATTTCATAGGCCTATTATACCTTTTGCAGCGCAACAGAAAAGGGGAAAGAATAATTACAATGCTATAAAGTCGTCGTGGCTCGATGTAGAATGCTTGCTTCGTTTATTTTGTCGTAAATTTAGGACTTAAGTAATGTCTCGAATTGAGCGAAGCGCGCTCGTACCTTATAGCGATTATCAAATGTTCTTGCTAGTAAATGATGTGGCGCGTTATCCAGAGTTTGTCCCTAGTTGTGAAGCGTCACGTATTATCAGTGAAACAGAACAAGAAATCGTTGCCGAGCTGTCTATTAGCAAGGCGGGTATCCGCCATGCCTTCACGACGCGAAATATATTAACTAAGCCTACTGAGGTTAGGCTTGAGCTGGTAGATGGGCCTTTTAAGCGATTGTCCGGGAGCTGGGAATTTCAAGCCTTAGCTGCAGATGCTTGCAAAGTAACCTTGCGGCTCGACTTTGAGTTTTCTAGCAAACTGTTACACTTTGCCTTCGGTAAAGTGTTTAACGAGGTTACTTCACGTATGGTGGACGCATTTGCCCAACGGGCGCGGCAGGTTTATGGTCATGGCAAATAATATAAGTATTGAAGTAGTTTACGGCACGCCGGAGCGACAAAAAATACTCAATATTAGTGTACCAGCAGGAACAACAGTGGAACGAGCCATTGAGCTTTCTGGTATGCAACGATATTTTCCCGACATGAAAGTAGAAAAAAACCGAGTGGGAATTTGGAATCGTAGCTGTAAGCTAACCGATATAGTTAAAAACCATGACCGCATTGAAATTTATCGCCCATTGATCGCTGATCCGAAAGAAAACCGGCGGCGTCGAGCGGAGCGAGCAAAAGAAGAAGGGCGAGCTGATCAAACCACCGGTGGCCGCCCAGATAGAATGCGCCAAACTGGCACGGCTTCAAACTCAGAAAATGAGTAGGGGTATATGGTCATGAAGTTGTATGTAATGCGACACGGAGAAGCTGAGCCTCCTCGTGCTGGTTATGGTTTGCCAGGCGCCGACGCTGCTCGTGTGCTTACTTCGGCGGGTCATGCAGAAGCTGAAAAAGCTGCTCAGTGGCTGAGTATTCAGCAGCCTAAAATAGACTTAGCCATTGTTAGCCCTTACGTGCGGGCACAGCAAACGTTTAAGCACGTGGCGCACCAGCTGCCTATAGAAGTGATAGAGCAAAGTAATGAAGTAATGCCTGAAAGTGATCCGCAGCTATTTGCTGGCGCATTACTCGCTCGGCTACAAATTGAACCGGCAGAGTCTATTCTGGTAGTGTCGCACATGCCTTTTGTGTGTTACTTGGTCAATTATTTAGACGCCGGTATTCAACCGCCACTTTTTCCAACGTCGGGTATAGCGGTGCTCGATTTAGAGCCGCTTGCTATGAGTGGCAAGTTTAAGCAATTTTACCGTGACACCGATGACTGAGAGTAACTTGCTATGAGTGATGAAAAAAATAAGCTGGGCGATGGTTTAAAAACCATCGGCGATTGGCAACGCTACATTGCCACTCAGCTACATCAAGCGGAAATATGGTTTGGCCATGGAGCGGTTGACGGCTGGGATGAAGCAAATTTGTTTTTATCGGAATTAACCCAAATACACCATACTAAACTAGCCAATTACTTAAACTGTCGTTTAGCCAAGCACGAGCGCAAACAATTGGTGCAATGGTTAGAGCAGCGTTTAGAAAAACGTATTCCGGCAGCCTATTTGGTGAACAAAGCCTGGTTTGCTGGTTTACCTTTTTATGTCGACGAGCGGGTGCTTATTCCGCGCTCGCCTATTGCCGAACTTATTGAAAACAACTTTGCACCTTGGTTAAGCACAGAGCCTGAACAAATTTTAGACTTGTGTACCGGCTCCGCTTGTATTGCCATTGCCTGCGCCTATGCCTTCCCAAATACTATTGTTCATGCCAGCGATATTTCCGACGATGCCCTACAAGTAGCAGAAATAAACGTAGTTGATCATGATTTAGAAGAGCGGGTGGCGTTATTTCAGTCCGACGGTTTTAACCGCCTACCCGAAACAAAATATGATTTAATTGTAACTAATCCGCCCTATGTGGATTCAGACGACATGGCCGACTTGCCAGAAGAGTATTTGCACGAACCAGAACTGGGCTTGGCGGCAGGTAACGACGGGCTAGACTTAGTTCGCGAAATACTGCTTCAAAGCCCCGACTATTTAACCGCTGATGGTGTGCTTATTTGTGAAGTGGGTAACAGCTGGGTACATATGACTGAATTATGGCCTGACGTGCCCTTTGTATGGTTGTCATTTGAACATGGTGGCGAAGGTGTATTTGCTATTAGTCGTACTGACTTAGTAGCTGCACAGGCGCTATTTAGCACGCAATAGTTTCTGTAACATATAATTTCAGCAATAACCGAACCTGTGGGAGTAATATATGGCCGGTAATAGCTTTGGTGTTCTTTTCACAGTAACAACAAGCGGTGAAAGTCATGGGCCGGCATTAACCGCTATTGTCGACGGTTGCCCACCAGGCTTGGAGCTCACTGAAGCCGATTTACAGCGTGAGCTCGACCGCAGAAAGCCAGGCCAAAGCCGCTATACCACAGCCCGCCGTGAAGCCGATGAAGTAGAAATACTCTCGGGTGTGTTTGAAGGCAAAACCACCGGTACCCCCATTGCGCTGCTTATTCGCAATACAGATCAACGCAGCCGCGACTACTCCGACATTAAAGACTTATACCGCCCGGGCCATGCGGACTATACCTATGATCAAAAATATGGGGTGCGTGATTATCGTGGTGGAGGACGTGCCTCGGCCCGTGAAACAGCCATGCGCGTAGCTGCTGGCGCAATTGCTCGTAAGTTTTTAGCTCAGCAAGGTATTACTATTCACGCTGGTATGACGCAAATGGGGCATATTGTTGCCGAGCAATACAACTTTGCTGCCGCCAAAGAAAATAGCTTCTTCTTTACTGATCCAAATAAGCTCGATGAGCTTGACGCATCTATCCGTGAATTACTAAAAGCCGGTGATTCAGTTGGCGCCCGCATTCGCGTGGTGGCTAAGGGTATGCCAGCAGGTTTGGGCGAGCCAGTGTTTGATCGCCTCGACGCAGATATAGCCAAAGCATTAATGAGTATTAACGCCGTAAAAGCGGTAAGCATTGGTGACGGTTTCGATGTTGCGGCCCAGCGCGGCAGTACCCACCGCGACGCTATGACTCCAACAGGCTTCAGCAGTAATCATGCTGGTGGCGTGCTCGGGGGTATTAGCTCAGGGCAACCATTAGTAGCCGATCTTGCCCTAAAGCCCACGTCGAGTATTACCGCACCTGGTCATACTATTAATACCCAAGGTGAAGCACAGAGCATTAGTACCAAAGGGCGCCACGACCCATGTGTTGGAATTCGGGCTGTACCTATTGCCGAAGCCATGTTGGCATTAGTGGTTATGGACCATTGGCTACGCCAACGGGCTCAAAATGGTGGCATTACACCCGCAGGATATAAAATCCCATGAGCGAAGTAATGAGCAAGCAAGACGGTAACAAGCTACGTTGGTCCTACTTCGGTTACTTTGCCGTATTAGCACTGATCATGCCTTACTTGGCAGTGTTCCTAGATGCGTTAGGGTTTAAGTCACGTGAAATAGGTGAGCTCATCGCTATTTCAACCCTGTGCCGTATTGTTGGCCCACCACTTTGGGCCACCTATTGCGACTATAAAGGCAAGCGCCTGCCGGCGATTCGCGTCGGTGTATTCACCACCTTTGCGTTATTCTTTGCCCTAAACCAAGTCACCAGTTTTGCTGGCGTTGCTTTGGTTATGGCCTTAATTAGCTTTTTTTGGTCGGCCATATTGCCTCAGCTAGAAGTGGTTACGCTGAATACTTTGGGCAACGAACAGCATAAATACAGCGGTATTCGAGCCGCAGGTAGCATGGGCTTTATTGTGGTTGCTCTAGTTGCAGCCTGGCTCATTGATTGGGGTGGCAAAACCAGCTTCCCGTTACTGGCTGCGTTTTTAATGATCCCGCTCATGGTGTCGGTGGTGCGGCTTAAGGAAGTTCGCCAAATCGCACAGCAGGTGGTGGAAGGGGCCAGTGCTTCTTTGCTGCAAAATATACTGAAGCGGCAGTTTTTGTCGTTTATGGCGGCAAGTATATTACTGCAACTTAGCTTTGCGCCATTCTATGCCTTCTTTGCATTGTATTTAACGCAGCTTGGCTATTCACCTTTTGCCATTGGCGCCGTTATTGCCGTTGGTGTTGTGGCCGAAGTGGTTATGTTTTTGGTTGCCAGTAAGCTATTAGTGCGGTTTCGCTTGTCGCGTGTTTTGGCATTTTGTATGGCCTTTACGGCTTTGCGTTGGTGGTTAGTGGCAGACTTTGGCGCCACACTATGGTTACTGGTTTTTTCCCAGTTACTGCATGCTTTTAGTTTTGCGCTCCAACATAGTGCCGCCATGCGGTTTTTACACCGCCATTTTCCCAAATCGCAACAAAGCCGTGGCCAAGCCATTTATATTAGTGTGGCTTGGGGTGGCGGTGCCGCCATTGGTGCTTGGGTGTCGGGTATTACTTGGCAAGACGGTGCTGGCGCGTCATTTACTTATTCATTAGCCGCTATAGCAGCGTTGATCGGTATGGTGTGTGCATTAGGTATTGCTCGCGACAAACAGCCCCAATGAGATTACCCGCTCCCTGCATGCGATTGGCGGGTAGCTATAGGCTAGCAGTTGGTGGTTGAATCCTAGATAATCGAGATAGACCTTTTGCTTACCATTCATTATTAATTGATTTGAGGCGGCTTCATGCGACACCCAATTCATCATGCTTTCCAAGCCCTTGTACTGTTAGTTTTTACCAGTGCAAGTTTTATGGCGACCGCCACAGCGGATACACCAACAAACGCGCTGCGCCCCTTAGCCGTTACCGACATTATGAAGTTCCGCGAAATAGAACGCCAAACATGGAACGAAACAGGCTTGGTGTATGCTTACGGTGCGGTGCCCGATAGGGGTGACGCTACCGGCTATGTGGTGCGCTTAAATGAAGCAGGCACTGCAGTAGCAGAAGAATTTAGCGTTGTGAGGGGAGTGAAGCCGCAGCTGAGTAAAAGCGGTAACCATGTTGTTTTTGAACAAGAGCCTAGCTTGCTCGCCCGCGAACAAGCTACCAATGCGAAAGAGCGTAAAGCCCTGAAGAATAATGCGGTGCTGGTAAATACCCTTACTGGTGAACAAACCGTATTTGAAAACGTAAGCAGCACAGCCTTTACCGGCGACAGCGCAACCCTTGTTGTGATGTTTGCTAAAGACAATGGCAGTGAAGAGAAAGACGACAACAAAAAAGCCGGCCAGCGCGTGATGTTTTATCGTTTAGCCGACGGTACTCAGCGTGAAGTGACCAACATTGCTAGTTATGCCGTAGCAGAACAAGGCCCACGAGTTGCTTTACTTACCCAAGCCAACGACGACACGCCGGGCAAAGTGATTATTCGCAATACTCAAAACAATTCGCAATTAGTACTACGCGATAATGTGGGAAGTGCATCAGCAACATTTCAGTTTAACGAAGTAGGTTTGGCCTTAGCTATGGCCGTTGGCGCAGCAGACAGCGACAAAGACGCTGCCGTACGTGAACTATGGGTTTGGCGCTATGGTGAAAGCATTCAGCAGTTAAACCTTGCAGAAAACCACTGGGACATTTCAAAACACACCTCGCTGCGTTGGATTCTAGATGATCAAGCCTTAGTGTTTGGTACGCGTCCAAGCCAGCCTGAAAAACCTGCTGAATTAGCGAAACCAGAAACCGAAGCCGATCTGTATAACCTCGAGCGTATTCTTGACGACCGTCGCTTGCAAGTTTGGCATGGCGAAGACGACCGCATTATTACGCAGCAACGAGTAGTACAAAAGCAACGTGAACGTGCCACAGCCGAAGTGGTTTACTGGTTTACAGACCAGCGCATGGTGAGGCTAAGTGATAACACTGAATATAATCTGCGTATTAATAAAGACACACCAAGTGCATTGTTAGTCGACGCGACACCTTATTTACGCGAGTTTACTTGGAACGGATCTTATCAAGATCTGTATCACGTTAATTTAGTTACTGGCGAGAAGCAGAAAGTTGCTAGCCGCTTACCTTCTTCTTGGGCACGTGGCAGTTTATCGCCAAATGGTCGTTATGTTGCTTATTTAGAAAATGAGCAGCTATATGTATTCGACAGCCAAACAGGCAGTTCACGCCAGGTAGCAAGCAAAGTAAACACCACGTGGACTGACGAACTAGAAGACCGGCCTAGCGAGCCTTCTGCCTATGGTTTTGGTGGTTGGTTAGCCGACAGTACAGCGTTTTATGCTTACGACCGTTTCGACATTTGGCTGGTTAGCCCGCTCGACACTGCCCGTAACATTACCGCCGGCTTAGGCAGAAAGAACACCACGGCTTATCGTATTGAAGCGAAAGACGAAGGCCATTATCGTGCGGGGGAGTCATTGTTAGTAAATAGCTTTCACGACACCTTAAAAACAGCTGGTTTTCATCGCTTAAATCCAACCACGAGCGAGTTAACAGTACTTCGTGAAGGTGAAAAGTCGTACCGGTTAGTGAAACAATTCCCAGCTGAAAACCGCTACTATTTTACCGAGCAAGACTTTCGTCAGTTTCCGAACATGCAGGTGGCCGACGTAAACTTCGCTAATAGTTTGCAAATTACCGATGTAAACCCACAGCAAAGCGAGTTTATTTGGGGTAATGCCGAGCTGGTTGAATGGACCAGTGCAATTGGCGAGCCCTTGCAAGGTGTGTTGATTAAGCCAGACAACTACGACGCAAGCCGTACTTACCCTGTAATGGTGTATTACTACGAGAAGTTTTCGCAGCGGGTGTACCAGTACAACCAAATGAAAGTAAACCATCGCCCTAACTTCCCGCTTTATTTAGGGCAAGACTACTTAGTGTTTTTACCCGACGTGAACTTCCGTATTGGCGCACCAGGGCCTAGTGCTACTGAATCACTCGTGCCAGCCATGCAAATGCTGATCGATAAAGGCATTGCAGATCCTAAAGCCATTGGCCTACATGGTCACAGCTGGTCAGGGTATCAAACCGCCTTCGTGGTTACTGAAACCGATATGTTTGCGGCGGCGGTTTCTGGCGCACCGGTGTCGAATATGACCAGTGCCTATAGTGGTATTCGTTGGGCCAGTGGCTTAGCCCGCCAGTTCCAGTATGAGCGTGGCCAAAGCCGTATTGGTCCGAGCTTGTATGAGGATCTCGACTTGTACGTTAAAAACTCGCCAGTATTTTTTGCGGACAAAATTAATACCCCAATGTTGATTCAATTCGGCGACAAAGACGGTGCAGTGCCGTGGGAGCAAGGCATTGAGTACTACTTAGCGCTGCGCCGCTTAGACAAGCCCGTGGTTATGTTACAATACGAAGGCGAACCGCATCACTTACAGCGTTATGCGAACAAAGTTGACTACACCATTAAAATGCTCGAGTTTTTCGATCATTATTTGAAAGGTGCTGAAGCGCCGAAGTGGTGGGAAGAAGGCTTAGAGTTCCAAGTGTATAAATAACGTATTGGCTTATTGGGTAAACAACCATTGTTAGACCAAAACAGAGTAAATGAATTAGCGGCGTTATTTAACGCCGCTTTTCTTCGTTCAGAAAACACCATGTTATGTGGCGGTGCCGCCGAGCCTGTGTATTTACCGGCAACCAATAAGCACCCGCACCATCGAATATTTTTTACTCGCGACTATTTTCGCTCTGCCTTACACGAAATTGCGCATTGGTGTGTGGCCGGTAAAGTACGGCGGCAACTGCTCGATTACGGTTATTGGTATTACCCCGACGGCCGTGACCAACAGCAGCAACTTGCTTTTGAAGCTGTCGAGGCTAAGCCACAAAGTTACGAATGGTTATTAAGTTTAAGTGCGGGTCAGCAATTTGAAGTTAGCCTCGACAATTTAAGTGGCAGCTACGAGCCCGATCGCTTTGCTTTTACCCTGAGGGTTATGCATGAAGCGCAGCAATTATTTAAGCCTAATGGCGGGGGCTTACCGCCGCGCTTAGCTTTATTTTGTCAGCAGCTTCAGGCCCATTATCAGCAGCCGCCATTGTCGTTGCAGCTATTAGCCAAAGCAGGGCATAAGTTACTACAGAGTATAGATCCTATTCGGGCAGACAGTTTTTTAGAGGAGCAGCAACAATGCAACGATTTCGTTTCGGTTTAGTTATTAATCCCTATGCGGGTATCGGTGGCTCAGTTGCCCTAAAAGGTAGTGACGGTCCAGAAATACGCCAGGAAGCGTTAGCCCGTGGAGCAGAGCAAAAGTCAGCGAAGCGTACCATAGCTGCACTAACAGAATTAAACGATGTAGCCGACCGTATAGAGTGGTTTACTGCGGCCAACGACATGGGTGCCGACGTATTGGCCGAGTTAGGTTATAACGCACAGGTTTGTTACCAGCCTGCGCAGCAACAAACAGAAGCAAACGACACCCACGCCGCCATTACTAAACTACTTGAACAAGGTATCGACTTGCTCGTGTTTGCTGGCGGCGATGGTACCGCCCGCGACGTGTATTCAGTAATGGGCGATAACACTACACCGGTTGTTGGTATTCCGGCTGGGGTTAAAATTCACTCGGGGGTGTATGCCATCACACCAACTGCAGCAGGCCGAGTGCTACATCAAATGGTGAGTGGCGAACTTACCACATTACGTGGTGCCGACGTGATGGATATCGACGAAGTAGCGTTTCGTGAAGGCGTTGTACGAGCGCGGCGCTTTGGCGAGTTAAATGTGCCCGGTGAGTTGGAATACATGCAGGCCGTAAAAATTGGTGGCCAAGAAAGCGATGAGTTAGTGCTGGTAGATATAGCGGCTGATGTGATTGAAGGCATGGACGACGACGCGCTGTATATTATGGGCTCGGGTTCAACCGTGGCAGTTGTAATGGAAGAACTAGGCTTAGAGAATACGTTGCTAGGCGTTGATTTAGTGTCGAACAGCGAACTGGTTGCCAGCGATGTTACTGCAGCAGATATCGAAGCGGCGATACATAACTATTCGAGTGTGCACTTGGTGGTAACCCTTATTGGTGGTCAAGGACACTTATTTGGTCGTGGAAATCAGCAGCTATCACCGGCAGTGATTCGCAGTGTACCCCGCGAAAATATTACAGTAGTGGCCACTAAAGAAAAATTGTCTGCTTTGAATGGTCGACCGCTTATTGTAGATACGGGCGACAGTGAGCTTGATCGAGAATTAGCCGGCTTTATCGCGGTAACCACCGGCTACCACGACAAAACCATGATGACCATTGCTTCGTTTAACTAAACGGAGCAATTAAAACTGTGAAACCGGTAAACGCACAATAATGCCGTCGAGTTCCTCAGTCATTTCGATCTGACAACTTAGGCGGCTATTATCCATTGGGTCGCGTGCCACGTCGATCATGCTTTCTTCCAAGTCGTCTGCGGGCGGCAATTTAGCCAACCACTCAGCGTCTACGTAAACATGGCAGGTGGCACAAGAGCAAACACCACCACATTCGCCTACAATACCGTCAATCATATTGTCGGTTGCGGCTTCCATTAATGTTTGCCCAACGGCTACATCTACTTCATATTCGCCACCGTTGGCTTCAATAAATACTGCTTTTGGCATTGAATTTCCTTTCACTATTATTTCGCTAATGTATCAAAAGCGATGAGGTGCTATTATCAGGCGCAATATACTACCACAGCTGACCTGCCGTAGCAGCAGGAACGAAAGGAGAACTCATGACTCAACATGAACACCGCGAGTATTTTGTATCTTGGGAAGAACTACACCGTGCCACGCGCGAGCTTGCTCGCCGCCAGCTACCAGCTGAACAATGGCGTGGTATTATTGCTGTTAGCCGCGGCGGCTTAGTGCCTGGAGTTATTATGGCGCGTGAGCTCAATTTACGCTTAGTCGACTCGGTTTGTGTGAGCTCGTATGAGTTTCAAAGCCAGAAAGCAGAGCCAGAAATGTTAAAAGACGTGACCTGCACGGAAGACGGCGAAGGCTTTATTGTGGTTGACGACCTAGTCGATTCAGGAAATACGTTAAAGTTTTTACGTAAACGCTTCCCTAAAGCAAAGTTTGTTACCGTATATGCCAAACCTGCCGGCTTGCCATTTGTAGACGAGCATATTGCCGATATTGAACAAGACACCTGGATTCACTTCCCATGGGACATGCACTTGCATTATATCGACCCAATAGCTGGTGCTGAAACCTAAACGCTAAGCCCTAAGTGTTAAATCTAGTACATTTAAAGGTGCATTTTACATAGCTAAAATGCACCTTTTTATAATTAAAAAGTTATGAGTGGTTTACTTGTTCGTGTTCTTGGTTTCGCGTAACTCAGGCAATGCCGTCTCTTGGCTTACTAAACCTAATGAATACTGACCAGAAACACTCGACACACCACCTAAAAAAGCAGCATCGGTTAAAGTTGCTGTTAAGCGAATGAAATAGGTTTGATTTGCTTTTAATTCTGCATTTATTAGCAAAGGGCCTGCTCGCCAATTTGATATCAAACCGCCTTCTTTAACGGAGAAAGTAGTCACTCCAGGATTTAAAGATAAAAGCTGATAGCCACCATTGCTAATTTTGAAGCTGGCTTCGTTATTAATTTGTACGGTCGGAGATGCAGCTCCGTCGAGCATTGCCCAAGGTCGGTAAAAGTACACCTGAGCCATATTGTTTTCAGGTTTGGTGAGTTGCGAAAAATTTTCACCCGTAGCGCTACATCCAAGTACAACAAAGGAAACAATACTTATAAAAGACAACTTTTTGAGCATATAGGTTGGCCTCACCAATGAATGTTACAGTAATGGAATAAGTTAAGTCCAAGCTTCAAGCTTAGACAGTATAAATATTAACTTTCAACGTAATGTGCTTTATTTCTGAAGTATCAGCAACAATAATTTTCACTCCGATTTCAGAGGTATATGCAGAAGTTAAGATAGTTTCCTGTCCATCGGGAAATCTAAGGTACAGTGAAAATTTTTGATTCCCTTTCGAAAATTTCGTTGTATCTAGGCCATTGCTTATGGTCGAATTAGCTAGGTCTCCATTTTGCTTTGAGAAAACAGCGCTTTTTCAACTTCAACTTTGCCCCACAAAACGTATTCAATAACACCAGAAAACACTAATCACTTGTGTAATAATTTTAGACCTGGCAACGTTTGACGGTATAGAAACGGATAATAATTCTGATATCCACCAGGTTGTTAATTGTTTACCTTTGGATAGATTGTATTTGAAACAAAGAGGCTTAGGAGAATTCATTGCATATTGGCATTTTAACCATCAGCTTTTCATTACCAGGTTGTGGCTCATTAAAAGAAAAACGTCAGCGTATGGGAGGCATACATGAACGTTTTGGGCGAAGCCCCTCGGTGGCCGTGTGTGAAAGTGGCGAACGTGACAAGCACGACGCCAGTGAATGGTCTTTTGTGGTGGTGGCCCCCTCACGGCGCGAGATTGAATCGCAGTGTAGCCAGATAGAAGATAAGATACTGCGTACCGTAGATGGCCGGGTGATGAATGTTATCCGCGAATTCATCTAATTTACTTTTCAGACCACAGGTACCTCAATGAGCAATTTACAAATAAATATAGTGCCGGATATTGCCTGCCCTTGGTGTGCTATTGGTTATGCCCGACTCTGTTTGAACTCTTGAGCGTTAGGCCTATATTGCCTACAATGTCGCACTTTTTACTTATGCTGGAACCATCATGAACGATACTAAATTATTACCTGCTTTACCGGATCGCCTGTCTATTAACCCGCGTAGTCCGCATCATGTGAAAGAAGTGTTTGAACACAATATTGGTATTCGGTTAAATGGCAAAGAGCGTACCGACGTTGAAGAATATTGCATAAGTGAAGGCTGGGTAAAAGTTGCTGCACCGAAAGCGTTAGACCGCCGTGGCCAGCCTTTACTTATAAAGTTGAAAGGTACGGTTGAAGCCTTTTATAGCTAAGCTGAAAAAGCTAAGCAGGCAAAAACTTTTGCTAAAAAGCCCCATAGCCATTCAAACAGCTATGGGGTTTTTTAAACTTAAAGTGCTTTTAAGTAGTTAACAACATCACTAATAGGCATTTTAACTTTGTCGCTGCTGCTGCGCGAAGTGTACTCCACCGCTTGTTCGTCAAGGTTACGCTCACCAATAACGATAGTGTGCGGTATACCAATCAGTTCCATGTCGGCAAACATAACGCCTGGACGCTCTTTACGGTCGTCAAAAATCACCTCAAAGCCAGCTGTTTTAAGGTCACTATAAAGCTGTTCTGCTACTTCTTTTACCCGTACCGACTTATGCATGTTCATAGGTAGTATGCACACGTCGAATGGTGCCATAGAAGCAGGCCAGATAATGCCGTTGTCGTCGTGGTTTTGCTCAATAGCGGCTGCCACAATGCGCGACACGCCAATGCCATAACAGCCCATAGTTAAGTTTTGGTTCTTACCAGTTTCGTTCAACACACCTACTTTCATGGCGTCGCTGTAGGTGGTGCCTAATTGAAAAATATGTCCTACTTCAATACCGCGGGCAATGCTTAGGGTGCCTTTACCGCATGGGCTTAGGTCGCCTTCAATAACGTCGCGTAAATCGGCCACTTCAGTACAAGCAACGTCGCGCTCCCAGTTCACCCCAAACAAATGGAAGCCGTCTTCGTTTGCACCGGTAACAAAGTCGCTTACTACGGCTGCGCTGCGGTCTACAATGGTACGCAATGGTAAACCAACAGGGCCAATTGAGCCTGGGCTTACACCGGTTGCTTCGCGAATTTCGTCGTCGTTGGCAAATTCAAGAGGCGACAGCAAACCTTCAATTTTAGCCGCTTTAATTTCGTTCAGGTTGTGGTCGCCACGCAACACCAGCGCGACTAAGTTTGGCTGGTCGGTTTCAGACACACCATGAACAATAAGTGTTTTAAGTGTTTTCTCAACAGGTACATTAAACTGTTCAACCAAATGCTGAATCGTTTTTGTATCTGGGGTGGCTGTTTTCACCATTTCTTCAGTGGCAGCGCTGCGCTCTGCTGCAGGCGCAACTGCTTCAGCAAGCTCAACGTTAGCGGCATAGTCCGACTCACTACTAAAGGCGATGTCGTCTTCACCAGAGCTGGCTAAAACATGAAACTCGTGCGACATGCTGCCACCAATAGAGCCGGTATCAGCAATAACCGGGCGGAAGTTTAAACCTAAGCGGGTAAAAATACGCGAGTAGGCGTCGTACATGGCTTGGTAGGTTTTTTCTAAGCACGCTTCCGAGGTATGAAATGAGTAAGCGTCTTTCATAATAAATTCACGCGAACGCATTACACCAAAACGAGGGCGTATTTCGTCACGGAATTTGGTTTGAATTTGGAACAAATTAAGTGGCAGCTGTTTGTAACTGCTCACTTCTTTACGCACTAACTCACTAATAACTTCTTCGTGGGTTGGGCCGAGCACAAAGTCGCGTTGGTGGCGGTCTTTTAGCCGTAATAATTCTGGGCCGTAGTCATCTAAACGGCCTGATTCTTGCCATAGGTCGGCAGGCTGTACCATGGGCATGAGAATTTCAATGGCGCCCGTGGCATTCATTTCTTCACGAACTATTCGTTCTACTTTACGCAATACGCGCAAGCCAGTTGGGGTCCAAGTATACAGGCCCGAAGCGACTCGACGCACCATACCGGCGCGCAGCATAAGCTGATGACTAACTACTTCGGCATCAGCGGGGATTTCTTTTAAAGTGCCAAGAAGGTACTGACTGGTACGCATGTTTAATGTCTCGTTGGTTTCAAATAATGCCAGCAACGGCATAATAAATGTCGTGCCTGAATTCTAGCAGGCTCGTTAGGGGGCAGAAAGCCTTTTAACTGGAAAGCGTTACGATAGTTCCATTATGGAGGTAACGTAATGGGTATTACCTTGCACGTGCCAGTTAATATTTAAATTGTATAGCTGCATTCCATAAATGCGATCGCTCTCATTTTTCTTTTGATAAGCAGGGCGAGGGTCCTGTTTTAATACATCGACAATAAAATTGTTTAAGTTGGGGTATTGTTGCTGCAGTGCTATTAATGCCTGTTTGGCTGCGGCACTAAATTCAACTTGAATATGTTGTTCAGGAGCAGTGTGGGCGTAACCACCACGAGCCTCTGGTATAGCGTCGGCATAGGGCAAATAGGGCTTTATATCGATAATAGGTGTGCCGTGTAATAAATCGAGGCCGCCAATATCAATATGGGCTATTCCTCGCTGGTAATGAATACCAAGTAATTCAACAACCGACAAACCTAAAGCATTAGGCCGAAAGGTAGACCTACTTGCAAACACACCTATTTTAGCATTACCGCCAAGCCGAGGTGGGCGAATAAGAGGTTGCCAACCGCGGTCTATATTTTCATGAAAAACAAACTCTAACCAAATATGTGAAAAAGAATCTAAACCACGAAAAAAGTCGGGAGAAGAGAACTCTTTGTTCATTACAATACTACCTTGGGCGCTTTTAACTAATCCCGGTTGCCTTGGTATTGCAAACTTCTCACGATATGGCGATTCAATTATACCTATGGGCTCAATATTATAACGCAATTGTATTCCCCAATGGCCAACTAAACAGGTGATATATATACACAAAGAAAACAACCCGGTGAACCGGGCTGTTGGTATTATAAAATAAAGATATTACTTCTTGATAAGGAAGTCTTCTTTACTGCCACCTGCGTCTATTGCTTGTTGAATAGGGCGTGGGCTACGACCTTGGCCTGTCCATGTGCGGTACATGCCATCTTCGTCTGTGTATTCATACTTTGGTGGTTTAGGAGCGCGCCTACGAACAGGTTTAGCACTTGCGGCTACGGCAGCATCACCTAAAATATCACTAGCATCTAAACCAGCGGCTTCCATTTCACGACGAATACGATCAATGTGAATTTGTTTCTCTTGCTCAATTCGCATTAATTCAGCTTCATCTTCCGTACGTTTTGCAATAACGCCATCTAGTTTATCTGCAACTTCTTTTAGCTCAGCTACACTAAGGTCCTTTGTGGCTGCATTTAATCGACGAGCATGAGTCAATATATCTATAAAGGTCGACATGATAGTTCCTATAAGTAGGTAAATGAGTTGCGTATATTCAGAGTCGTTAATTGATAATTCTATTCAGCAAGATAATGAATAAAAGATATAACCTTGCAATTAGCAATGAATTAACATTCATACTTTAAACTAAAAATAGGCGAATAAACAACTAAAAGGAAAGATTAATTATAAAATAAGCGTTAGCTTACAAAATAATTACACTGGCTATGCTTGGTGTTATAAAGAAATAAGGGGTGCTGTTGCGCCCCTTATTAGTTAATTAGATAGCGAATTACATATTAGGATAATTAGGACCACCGGTGCCTTCGGGTGTTACCCAGCGAATATTTTGGCTAGGGTCTTTAATGTCACAAGTTTTACAATGAATACAGTTTTGAGCATTAATTTGAAATACTTTGTCGCCATTAGACTGTTCCACCACTTCGTAAACGCCAGCAGGGCAATAGCGTTGCGCAGGCTCTGCATATTTAACTAAGTTAACACTAATAGGAATAGTTGGGTCTAGTAACTGTAAATGACATGGCTGATCTTCTTCGTGGTTAGTATTCGATAAATATACCGACGAACTGCGATCAAAGGTAATGGCATTATCAGGCTTTGGATAGGTTAATTTTTTAGCTTTATCAGCTAGTTCCATACCTGCATAATCAGGGCGGTTGTCTTTGATATTAAAAGGTAACTTACCACCAAACCAGTTTTGGTCTAGGGTATTATAAGCACCGCCTAACCAGGTTCCCCACTTATGAATAACAGGACCAAAATTACGAGAGGTATAAAGCTCGTTGAATAGCCATGAGTTTTTAAAGCGTTCCTCATGCTCAATCAGGTCGGTGTGCGACTGTTCAGCGGATAATGCTGCATACACGCTCTCGGCCGCTAACATGCCGCTTTTCATTGCCGTATGGTTACCTTTAATTTTGGCAAAGTTTAGTGTGCCGGCTTCACACCCTGCAAAAATAGCACCTGGCATGGTCATTTTAGGCAAGCTGTGGAAACCACCTTTGGTAATTACACGAGCACCGTAGCTAACGCGTTTACCGCCTTTTAAGGCCTTCAAAATGGTCGGATGCTGCTTATATTGTTGAAACTCAGCAAACGGATTCACATGGGGGTTGGTATAATTCAAATCAACAATTAAACCCACAAACACTTGGTTGTTTTCTGCATGATACAAATAGCCGCCACCGCTGGCATGGCCTTCAAGCGGCCAACCAGTGCTGTGTACCACTAAGCCTTCTTGGTGTTGATCTGCTGGAATGTCCCAAATTTCTTTAAAGCCTAAGGCATAGTGCTGCGGCGAACGGTTTTTATCCAGTTCAAACTTAGCAATTAGCTCTTTGCCTAAATGGCCACGACTGCCTTCAGCAAATACCGTATAACGGGCCCGTAGCTCCATCCCAGGCATGTAGCTGTCTTTGTGCTCACCAGAGGCAGAAATACCCATGTCGCCAGTAATAACCCCTTCTACAGCACCGTTTTCGCCATAAATAACTTCAGCAGCGCTAAAACCAGGGAATACTTCAACACCCAATGCTTCCGCTTGTTCGGCTAACCAACGGCATACATTACCCATGCTGGTAATGTAGTTGCCTTTATTATGGAAGGTTTTCGGCACCATAAAATTAGGCAGTTTAGTGGCTTTTTCAGCATTTTTAAAAAGGAATATATCATCGCCAATGACAGGGGTATTTAACGGCGCACCGCGCTCTTTCCAGTCAGAGAAAAGCTCGTCTAAAGCACGAGTTTCAAATACAGCGCCAGACAGAATATGGGCACCTATTTCGGAGCCTTTTTCAATAACACAGATTTGTAATTCTTTTTCTTCTTGTTCTGCTAATTGTGCCAATCGGCAGGCAGTACTTAGTCCTGCAGGACCACCGCCAACAATGAGTACGTCAAACTCCATACTTTCGCGTTGCATGGTTACTCCTTAAATAAATCTAATCAATTTGAATAGGCACTAGGCCTTGATAACGAGTGAGCAGCTCGGTCATCTCTGAGCTTGGAATAGGACGGCTAAATAAGAAGCCTTGTCCTATTAAACAACCACGCTCAATTAAAAAGTCGACTTGCTCTTCAGTTTCAACACCTTCAGCAACTAAACCAATGTCTAAACTATTCGCCAAGTTTATGATGGTTTGCGTAATAGTTGCGTCGTCTTTGTCATCGGGTAAGTCTTGCACAAATGAACGGTCTATTTTTAATACGTTTACAGGGAAGTGTTTTAAATAAGACAATGACGAATAACCAACACCAAAGTCGTCAATGGCAAGGGTCATTCCTTGCTCCCGCACCGCATGCATAAAGTTAGTGTGCGACTTAATATTTTCAATAAATACTTGCTCCGTTAGTTCAAGCTCAAGCAAATGCCTTGGAATACCTGTTTCTTCTATAACGCTAAGGATAAACTCCATTAGGCCGTCAGACTGTAATTGTTTGCCTGATAAATTTACAGACAATTGCAAGTCATTTAAGCCAAGATCATGCCACCTCTTCAATTGTATACAAGCAGTTTTAAGCACGAAATTAGATATTGGAATAATTAAACCGGTGTCTTCAGCTAGTGGAATAAAGGTATCAGGACCAATAATGCTGCCGTCCTGATCAATCCAGCGCACCAAGGCTTCAAGGCCCACAATACGACGACTCGACATATCTATTTTAGGTTGATAGAAAACTGCCAATTGCTCATTGTCGACAGCTTCCCGTAGGCGTTTAACTAATTCAATACGCTCAGTTAATTCTTTATGCAGAATATGGCTGTAGACGTGATAAACCGAACGTCCAAGCTCTTTTGCTCGGTACAGCGCGGTGTCGGCGTTACGCATTATGTCGTCTGCTTGGTCTTCATCGGTTTGGCTGATAGCAATACCAATACTACCGCTAATAAAGAGTTCATAACCTTCAACGGTGAAGTGTACTTTTAAGGCATCGAGTACCTGCTGTGCTAACTCCTCAAGCACAGTGACCGACTCAATGTCAGTCACTGTCATTGCAAATTCATCGCCGCCTAGGCGTGCTAATACACCCGATGCAGGTTGCAATTCAGTTAGCCGTTTAGCCACGGCCTTTAGCAATTCGTCACCAAGGGTGTGGCCTAAGGCGTCGTTCACATCCTTAAAGTTATCAAGATCGATAATTAAAGCGCCCACCAGCTTTTGTTGCGAGTTATATTTTTTCATCGCAATGTCTAAGTTTTCAATTAAGGCGTGGCGATTCGCTAAACCAGTTAAAATGTCGTGCGAAGCCAAGTACGCCATGCGTTTTTCTACTCGTTCGCGCTCTTCTATTTCAATATAAAGGTCTAGGTTAGTGTCGGCTAATTCTTGTGCGCGTACTCGGCTTACTGCTAATACATAAAGTACAAAGGTCATTAAACCGGTAGTAAACAAACCGGCTAAAACAAAAAATAGCGGCAAGGTGCTACGCATTTCATTTAAGCGCTCCACCGACGGCCAAAGGTCTAAGCGAAATACTTCGCCAAAAATTGGTAAAGTATGTGACACGCGCCAAGTATTATAAAAACGTTGATCGTTGGCAGCCTTGTAGAACACATTATTAGACGTAATATTGATAATTTGAAATTGTGAGCTCGGGGTTAAATATGCAGCAAGCGTAATGTTCAATAATTCTTTGGTATTGAGTAGTGCCATGTAATAGCCACTAGGCTCGGAAGTAAGGTGGGGTATAACCATAAGTAAATCAGAATGTTCACGTTGGAGCAATCCGGAACGAGAAATATAACGCTTAGCATGTTCATAATCGGTAAGGTTTTTACCCGTTTGCTCAGTAAAGTTTGTATTTACAATGCCTTCAGCAAAGGCAGGAGGGTAAACGGCTTCAATGGTACCGCTATTATTAACCCACATAAGAATACGAAAGTTAGAATAACTATTTGTTATTACAGGGCCTTCGGCTAACCATGAAGCGCCGGTTCGATTCTGATTTGACGCATGCTGCTTTGCAACCCACTCTAGGCCAAACAAATGTGCGCGCATTTCGCGGGTAATTTCACTTTGTAATGATGAAAGCTCATCTTGCAAGGAGGCATGGATCCTTTTATTGTCGACAAAACGCAATACCGACGCAACCGCCAAGGTTACGACAACGCCAATTAAAGCAGCAATGATAGCTTGGCGGAAATGAGAAAAATATTGCATCTGTATCCAGTAATCCCGCTATTTAATAAGATGTACGATAATTACCTAATCATCGTACTTTGGCAACCCAAAAGCCCTTAGCTATTGAGTTCACTTCTATTTTTAAACTCAGCTAATGCTTCTGGGTTGGCTAATGCATCGGTATTTTTAACTATTTCACCGTGAATAACCTGGCGTACCGCTAGTTCTACAATTTTGCCACTAATGGTGCGTGGAATATCATTTACCTGAACGATAATGGCCGGTACATGGCGCGGTGTAGCATTCGCCCGAATGGTTTTTTTAATTGTATCACGCAAATTGTTATCAAGCGTTATACCTTCGCGTAACCGCACAAATAGAATAACCCGTTCGTCGTCTTGCCATTGTTGGCCAACGGCAATACTTTCCAATACTTGCTCTACTTTTTCAACTTGGCGATAAATTTCAGCGGTGCCTATACGCACACCACCTGGGTTTAATACTGTGTCGGACCGGCCGTAAATAATAATACCGTGCTGCGGCGTTATTTCCGCATAGTCGCCGTGCGCCCAAATATTTTCAAAGCGCTCAAAGTAGGCACTGTGGTATGTGCTTCCGGTGGGGTCATTCCAAAAACCTGTAGGCATACAAGGGAAGCTACGTTCGCATACTAGCTCGCCTTTCTCGCCTAATATGGCCTTGCCTTGTTCGTTATACACATTCACCGCTAAGCCTAAGCCAGGGCTTTGTAGCTGACCGCGATACACGGGTAAAATTGGGTTGCCAAGGGCAAAACAACTAATAATGTCGGTTCCGCCGGAAATAGACGACAAGCAAACATCTTGCTTTATATCGCGGTAAACATAGTCAAAACTTTCCGGAGTAAGCACCGAGCCGGTGGTTAAAATAGTGCGTAACGTGGTTAGCTGATGGCTTTTTTGCGGTTTAACGTTAGCTTTTTCTAACGCTGAAAGAAATTTAGCGCTGGTACCAAATACGGTAATTTGTTCGCGATCAATTAAATTGAACATGGCTTCAGGGCTTGGGTAAAAAGGGGAGCCGTCGAATAAGGCTAGGCGCGCCCCAATAGCTAAACCAGAAGCAAGCCAGTTCCACATCATCCAACCGCAGGTGGTAAAAAAGAATAGGGTGTCGTCGCGGGTTAAGTCGGTATGCAGGGCGTGCTCTTTTAAATGTTGTAGCAACGTTCCGCCAATACCGTGCACAATACACTTAGGCACACCAGTTGTGCCCGAGCTAAACATAATATAGAGCGGATCGTTAAAGCGTCGCTGCACAAATTCAATTGTGGTGGCATGAGGGTCTAAAAAGTCAGCCCAAAGCTGGCTGCCGGGAGCGGTATCGGCTAGCTGTGCAAAAGGAATAACCACTAACTGTTCAATGCTTACAATTTGTCTGTGAATATTATTTACTTTGTCGCTAATGTCGATGGTTTTACCATTGTAAAAATAGCCGTCGACGGTAAATAACACTTTGGGCATGATTTGGCCGAAGCGGTCGAGCACACCTTGTACGCCAAAGTCGGGTGAGCAGCTCGACCACACAGCACCTAAACTGGTGGTAGCTAACATGGCTATAATGGTTTCAATGCAGTTTGGCAGCATACCCGCAACTCGGTCGCCTGCCACCACACCAACGTCTTTCAACCGGCTGGCAAGGGCAGCTACCTGTTGGTAAAGCTCGGCGTAGGTCAATTCGTTGCGGTCGCCATTCTCACCGTTAAACACCATGGCAATGCGGTCGTCGCGGTAACGCAATAAGTTTTCTGCAAAGTTTAATGTAGCGCCTGGGAACCACTCAGCGCCTGGCATTTTATTACCGTCGACAAGTACGCGTTCACCGGTATTACCGATAACCTCAAAATAGCGCCAAAGCAGTAGCCAAAAGTTTTCTTTATCGCTAATTGACCAAGCATGTAAGCGTTCATAACTACCGTTAAACGACTGTGGAGGGCTGCTGTTCTTTTCCACAAAGCGCATAAATGCGGTCATTTGTGCTTGCTCTATTTGGCTGGCACTAGGCTGCCACATAGGTTTCAACAGGGCTTGTTCATGCTTGGTCATATTTTTACTCTTTGTTTGCTAGTGCAGCTTGGCTCACCAAAGATCTTGGTTTTAGCTGCAGAGTGGAACAAATATCGTGACCGGCTTGAATAACCTGCTCGAGGTTCACGCCGGTGGTAATGCCCATGCCATGGAGCATATAGAGTACGTCTTCAGTGGCCACATTGCCGCTAGCACCCTTGGCATAAGGGCAGCCACCTAAACCAGCTACAGCACTATCAAGCACCTGCACACCTAAAGGTAAACAGGCACTAATGTTCGCTAATGCTTGGCCGTAGGTGTTATGAAAATGCAAGGCTAGTTGCTGCATTGGCACTTGCTCGGCTACCGCATCTAGCATGCGCTGGGCATGTAGGGGCGTACCTGTACCTATGGTGTCGCCAAGAGAAATTTCATAACAACCCATGCGGTATAACTCTTTGGCCACTCGCACTACATCAGCAATAGGTACATCACCTTGGTAAGGGCAGCCTAATACGCACGACACATAGCCACGTACCGGAATGTTAGCGGCGCGAGCGGCTTCCATAATTGGCGCAAAGCGTTCGAGCGACTCGGCAATAGAACAGTTAATGTTCTTCTGGCTAAAAGCTTCTGAAGCGGCACCAAAAATAGCTACTTCGTCGGCGCCGGCCGCTAAGGCTAATTCAAAGCCTTTTAAGTTTGGGGTCAGAACCGAGTAAGTTACACCTTTTGGGCGGCTAATTTGTGCCATTACGTCGGCACTGTCGGCCATTTGTGGCACCCATTTAGGGCTCACAAAACTACCCGCTTCAATGTTCACTAGGCCGGTTTGCGAAAGGGCGTTAATCAGCCCCACTTTCGCTGCGGTACTTACTGTCTGCTCGTTCTGTAAGCCGTCGCGAGGGCCAACTTCAACAATACGAACTGCTGTAGGTATACTCATTCAATTAACCCCTAGTCTGCTTCTGCAAGGCTTACTAACTCGGCGCCGTCGCTAACGAGTTCGCCAGCATGGAAAAACACTTGCTCTACCACACCATTAAAAGGTGCACGAATAGTGTATTCCATTTTCATGGCTTCCATAATAACCAGTGCCTGTCCTTCTTCCACATTGTCGCCAGCGGCAACATTAACCGCCACAATAGTACCATTCATGGGCGCTGTCATGGTGCCAGCTTCTTCTTCATGGGCTAACTCAGCTAAAGCGTCGTAAGGCGCAGCGTCGAAGCGGCCTTTGGCGGTAAATAAGGTGTAGCCCTTCGAGCAAGCAACAAAGCGGGCGGCAAAGCGTAAACCGTTCACACTTACATCATGGTTGTCCATTAGCTGCACGGTGCGGTCTAGCTCTGTAACAAAGTAGCCTTGGGCTGTGTGAGTAACACTGAAATTTTGCAGTTCTTCGCTTACTAATAAGTTCACGGGGTGGTGCGTTGGCGCATTCATTTGCCAACCACTTAGGCTGTCCCAAGGGTTTTCGCTAGTAACAGTTGCTTGGTGTTGCAGCGCGGCATGTACGGCAATAACAGCTAAGGCGTCTGCGGTATCGTTGGCGCTATGGTGAACCACTAGGTCTTTGGCGTAGTCGTCAATAAAGTGCGTGCTTACGTTGCCTTTAACAAACTCAGGGTGGGTCGCAATGCGGTGAATGTAGTCGGTGTTGGTGGTTACGCCAACAATATGGGTGTCGCGTAATGCCAGTTGTAAGCGACGTAAAGCCGAAGCTCGATCTTCATCCCACACTATTACTTTTGCGATCATGGGGTCATAGAAAGTCGACACTTCGTCGCCTTCAATTACGCCCGAGTCAATACGCACATAGGTAGACTCCACCGGGAAGCGTAAATGCTCAAGAATACCTGTGCTTGGCATAAAGTTGTCGTCGGGGTTTTCGGCATAAATACGGGCTTCAAAGGCATGACCGCCGAACTCAACGTCTGCTTGCTCCATAGGGAGTGTTTCGCCAGCAGCAACACGTAGCTGCCAATCGACTAAGTCGACGCCAGTAATCATTTCGGTAATAGGGTGCTCAACCTGCAAGCGGGTATTCATTTCCATAAAGTAGAAGCTACCGCTGCTGTCGAGTAGGAATTCTACGGTACCCGCACCCACATAGTTAATGGCTTTAGCTGCACGTACAGCGGCTTCACCCATGGCTTGGCGGGTTTCAGCGGTTAAACCTGGCGCTGGGGCTTCTTCCACTACCTTTTGGTGGCGGCGCTGTACTGAACAGTCGCGCTCAGCAAGATAAATTGCATTGCCATGTTGGTCGCAGAACACCTGAATTTCAACGTGGCGAGGTTGGGTAATGTATTTTTCGACTAGCATTTTGTCGTTGCTAAAAGCTGCTTTAGCTTCTCGGCGCGCCGAAGCTAAAGCTTCGTCAAACTCGCGTGCCTGCGACACAATACGCATACCTTTACCGCCACCACCATAAGCTGCTTTTAGCAGCACTGGGTAGCCCATTTTGTCACTTTCAGCGCGTAATAAATCGTCGGCTTGGTCGTCGCCATGGTAGCCCGGCACTAACGGCACGTCGGCTTCGGCCATAATGGTTTTCGCCGCACTTTTTGAGCCCATAGCCTGAATAGCAGCTACTGGCGGGCCGACAAAAATTAACCCCGCTTGTTCTAAAGCTTCAGCAAAGGTTTCATTTTCTGCTAAAAACCCATAACCCGGGTGAACCGCTTCAGCCCCAGTACGTTTGGCTGCGGCAATAATTTTATCAATGCACAAATATGACTCATTACTTGGCGCTGCACCAATATGCACGGCTTCATCGGCCAGCTTTACATGTTGTGCGTTACGGTCGGCGTCGGAATACACCGCAACCGTTTGAATACCCATTTCTCGCGCCGTGTGAATAATGCGACAAGCAATTTCACCGCGGTTTGCAATTAGCACTTTATTTAACATTAGTTCGACTCGCTTTTATTCATGGCTGTAGCGGCTAGGGTCCAGTTTGGCGAACGCTTTTCTAGAAACGCACTTAACCCTTCTTGACCTTCATTTGACACCCGTATTTCGGCAATACGGCGGGCAGTTTCAGCAACCAATTCTTCGTTTAGCGGTGCATTGCTAACATGCTGCACCAATTTTTTGGCGGCGGTAACGGCAGCAGGGCTGTTGTTTACTAGAATATCCACCAGCTCTTGCACCTTGGCTTCGGCTTGCTCTAATTCGGCAAACACCTCGTGTACTAAGCCGCATTCGGCCGCTGTTGCGGCACTAAAGCGCTCTGCCGTAAGCATATAGCGCCGCGCCGCGGCATTGGTCATGGCGCGCACCACGTAAGGGCTTATTACCGCTGGTATTAAACCAATTCGCACTTCCGATAAACAGAAGCTGGCGCGTTCGGTGGCAATGGCTATGTCGCAACAGGCCACTAAACCCACGGCACCACCGAAAGCTGCACCTTGCACTAAAGCAATAGTGGGAATAGGTAACTGATCAAGTTCCCACATTAACGCACCCAGTTCGGCGGCGTCGGCTACGTTTTCTTGGTAGTTCTTTTGCGCCATACCGCGCATCCAATTTAAGTCGGCACCGGCAGAAAAGCTTTTGCCTTCACCGCGTAACACTAACGCGCGAATTTTATCCTGGCCTTCGTTTTGTGCCCGTAGCTGGGCTAAAGCAGCCCGTAACTCGGCAATCATGGTGTCGTCGAAGGCGTTGTGCACGTCGGGCCGTGCCATGGTTAAGGTGGCAACGTTACGGGCATCAATAGTTAAAGAAACATAATTCATGCTAGCTCCTTACATGCGGAACACGCCAAAACGTGTTTCTTCAATAGGTGCATTTAAGGCGGCGGAAATACTTAAGCCTAAAACGTTTCGCGTTTCTTTCGGGTCAATAATACCGTCGTCCCATAAGCGTGCCGAAGCAAAATACGGATGCCCTTGGCGCTCGTAGGTGTCAATAATAGGCTGTTTGAACTCGGCTTCTTCTTCGGCGGTCCAGCTTTCGCCTTTGCGCTCTTTGTTGTCGCGGGTTACTTGTGCCATAACGCCGGCCGCTTGTTCGCCACCCATTACTGAAATGCGGGCGTTGGGCCACATAAACATAAGGGTTGGGTCGTAAGCACGGCCACACATGCCGTAGTTACCTGCGCCATAGCTACCGCCAATTAACACAGTAAACTTTGGTACCTTGGCACAGCTTACCGCCATCACCATTTTGGCACCGTGTTTAGCAATGCCTTCCGCTTCGTACTTTTTACCCACCATAAAGCCGGTAATATTCTGTAAGAACACTAGCGGTATTTTACGTTGCGAGCACAGTTCAATAAAGTGAGTGCCTTTTAAAGCCGACTCAGAAAACAAAATGCCGTTATTGGCCACAATACCCACAGGGTAGCCATGAATGCGAGCAAAGCCAGTGACTAAGGTATTGCCATAGTTCTGTTTAAACTCATCAAAGTCGGAGTCGTCGACAATACGGGCTATCACTTCACGGGCGTCGTAAGGCTTGCGTAAGTCGGTGCCAACAATGCCGTAAATTTCTTCAGCAGCGTAGCGGGGTGGCTTCACTGGTGCTTCGTCTAGCTTGGTTTTTTCACCACGGTTTAACCGGGCAACTGCTTTGCGAGCAATGTCTAAGGCATGGTCATCGTTAATGGCAAAGTGGTCGGCTACACCAGAAATACGGGTGTGTACATCGGCACCACCTAGCTCTTCAGCCGACACTTCTTCACCGGTGGCCGCTTTTACTAAAGGTGGGCCAGCAAGAAAAATAGTGCCTTGCTCTTTCACAATAATCGACTCGTCGGCCATAGCAGGAACATAAGCGCCACCGGCAGTACATAAGCCCATAACTACCGCTATTTGCGGAATACCTTTGGCCGACATGGTGGCTTGGTTAAAGAAAATACGGCCGAAGTGATCGCGATCGGCAAACACGTCTTCTTGGCGCGGTAAGTTAGCACCACCAGAATCCACTAGGTAAATACAAGGCAGGTTGCAGCGTTCGGCAATTTCTTGCGCGCGCAAGTGCTTTTTCACCGTTAGCGGGTAGTAAGTGCCGCCTTTTACGGTGGCGTCGTTGGCCACGATCATGCATTCAATGCCGTTCACACGACCAATGCCCGCCACCAAGCCGGCGGCAGGCACATAGTCGTCGTACACGTTCCAACCGGCGAATTGGCCCACTTCTAAAAATGGCGAGCCAGCATCTAACAAACGTTGAATACGGTCGCGCACCAATAATTTACCGCGCGACACATGGCGCTCTTGGTAGCTTTTACCACCGCCTTGTTTTATTTGCCCTACTTTAACCTGTAAATCAGCCACCAAGGTGCGCATGGCTTGATCATTAGCAATAAACTCTTCGTCGCGGGTGTTCACTTTACTGGTCAGGATTGCCACTATGTAGCTCCTTATTTAAATACGTTACTTAAATGGTTAATGAAAACCTTTACTTCGATTCGTTAAACAATTCGCGGCCAATGAGCATACGGCGAATTTCTGAGGTGCCCGCACCAATTTCATATAGCTTGGCATCGCGCAATAAACGGCCAGTAGCATATTCATTGATGTAACCATTACCACCAAGTAATTGAATAGCATCGAGAGCCATTTTAGTAGCAAGTTCCGCTGCATAAAGAATAGCACCTGCGGCGTCTTTACGAGTGGTTTCACCGCGGTCGCACGATTTAGCAACAGCGTATACATAAGCCCGAGCAGCATTCATTTGAGTGTACATGTCGGCAATTTTGCCTTGCACTAATTGAAATTGGCCAATTTCTTTACCGAACTGAGAACGCTCATGAATATATGGAATTACAATGTCCATACAGGCTTGCATAATGCCTAGAGGGCCAGCGGCTAATACTGCGCGTTCGTAATCAAGGCCGCTCATTAATACTTTTACACCTTCGTTGAGGCCGCCAAGAATGTTTTCCGCCGGTACCCGTGCGTCAACAAACACTAATTCACAGGTGTTCGAGCCACGCATGCCGAGTTTGTCGAGTTTTTGCGCCGTGCTAAAGCCTGGGGTTTGGTCGCGCTCTACAATAAATGCAGTAATGCCTTTGGCGCCTGCTGCAGGTTCGGTTTTTGCGTATACCACTAAGGTATCGGCATCTGGGCCATTGGTGATCCACATTTTGTTACCGTTAAGAATGTAGTCATCGCCGTCTTTTTTGGCATGCAGCTTCATGCTCACCACGTCGGAGCCCGCATTCGGTTCACTCATGGCTAAGGCTCCCACATGCTCGCCAGTAAGTAACTTAGGCAAGTACTTTTCTTTTTGTGCTTGGCTGCCATTAATGTTGATTTGGTTCACACATAAGTTGGAATGAGCGCCATAGCTCAAGCCTACAGAGGCAGAAGCACGGCTAATTTCTTCCATGGCAATAACATGTTCAAGGTAACCCATACCTGCGCCGCCAAATTCTTCCGGTACAGTAATGCCTAATAAGCCCATGTCACCAAACTTAGCCCATAAGTCGGCAGGAAATTCATTGGCTTCGTCGATAGCCGCCGCACGAGGGGCTATTTCTTCACGGGCGAAAGCATTCACTGCTTCACGCAGCATGTCGGCAGTTTCACCAAGGTCGAAATTCAGTGATTTAAATTGACTGATCATAAGGTATTCCTAAGTTAATTTGGCTTCGAGCTCTGTGCGGCACCCGGCTTCAACAGCGTTGAGCTCGTGAAGTACCACTTTAATGTCGTCGAGTTGTTGGCGTAGGGCAGCTTTCTTGTCTTCAATAAGCTTAAGCATTATTTGCAGCTGATTCACGCTGCTGCCGTCACGGTCGTACATGTCGAACAAGGTTTTGGTTTCGGCTAAGGTAAAGCCTAAGCGTTTGCCGCGTAAAATAAGCTTTAACCGCACCCGATCTTTTTGATGGTAAATACGTGTTTGTCCGCGGCGTTCGGGGGCCAGCAAACCACGGTCTTCATAAAAGCGGATGCTGCGCGTGGTTACATCAAACTCGCGAGCTAAATCACTAATGCTGAAGTCATCTTGAGTACGCCGAACCCGTTCTGGGTTGGTCGCAATATTGTCTACCATGGTTGGTCCTCGTTACCACAAGCGTGTACTTATATTCGACGCTAGCTTAGATGAAGTTTACGTTAACGTAAAGGTTGGCTTTGAGTTCGCTTTTGCTAAGGTTGTATCGATATTTTAACGCCAAATGCAGCAGCCACTAACTTAAGTATAAGGCCGTTTCATTTGTTTTACGGCTCAGGTGTGCCAAAATGCGCGCATAAAATATAAAAAGCCATCAAAAAGGAATAGACCATGAGTTCTAACGCCATAGTAATAGTTGCTGCCGCTCGTACCCCAATGGGTGGCTTCCAAGGCGAGTTAAGTGCAGTAAGCGCAACTGAATTAGGAGCCACCGCCATTAAAGCGGCACTTGAGCGTGCAAGCATAAGCGGCGACGATGTCAGCGAAGTATTAATGGGTTGTGTATTACCTGCTGGTTTAAAACAAGCACCAGCTCGTCAAGCAAGCCTTGGAGCTGGCTTACCTTATAGCGCTGGCGCCACGACCTTGAATAAAGTGTGTGGCTCAGGCTTAAAAGCCGTCATGCTAGCCCATGACTTAGTGGCTGCAGGCAGTGCGAAAATTGTGGTGGCAGGGGGCATGGAAAGCATGTCGAATGCACCGTACTTACTCGACAAAGCTCGTAGCGGTTACCGCATGGGTCATGGCCAAGTACTCGACCACATGATGTGGGACGGCTTGCAAGACGCCTACGAAGGTTTACCCATGGGAAACTATGCCCAAGCAACCGCCGACGAATATGGCTTTAGCCGTGAAGACATGGACAACTTTGCTATTCGTTCGCTAACTCGTGCTCAAGATGCAATTAAAATCGGCAGTTTTGTGGATGAAATTACTCCTGTTACTTATAGCACCCGTAAAGGCGACGTAAGCGTTACCTTCGACGAGCAGCCTGGTAAAGCGCAGGTAGAAAAAATTCCTACGTTACGCCCAGCCTTTACCAAAGACGGCACGGTTACAGCGGCCAATTCTAGCTCAATTTCCGACGGTGCAGCCGCGCTGGTGGTTATGAGCGAAGCGGAAGCCAAAGCCCGCGGTTTAACACCACTTGCTCGCATTGTGGCGCATGCTACGCATTCACAAAAACCAGACGAGTTTACCCTCGCCCCGGTTGGCGCCATGAATAAGGTGTTAACTTCAGCCGGTTGGACTAAAGACGATGTGGATTTGTGGGAAATTAACGAAGCCTTTGCCATGGTCACCATGGTAGCAATAAAAGACATGGCGCTTGATGCTGAAAAAGTAAACGTGAACGGCGGAGCCTGTGCTTTAGGCCATCCTATTGGTGCTTCTGGTGCGCGTTTATTAGTTACATTAATTCATGCGCTGAAAGCGCGTGGCAAGCAAAAAGGTGTTACCTCGCTCTGTATTGGTGGCGGTGAAGCCGTTGCCTTAGCGGTGGAAGTTTCCCTATAAACGAGTGCTTCGTAACAATCGTATAGCCCGCTGCTTAGCAATAAGCTGCGGGTTTTTTTATATGCGGTATAGGTTGAAATTATGCAGGAAGCCTCTTGAAAATAATGCGCCGTAGCAGATCGTGGCAAAACCCAATAAAAGCGATTAACCAGGCGGTAAGGGCGATATAAAAGAACGTAGGGGGTAAGAAGCTTAAAAAATGGAACCCCATGGCTTCATTCATACGCTCGGTGCTTACGGCATACATGCCCAAGGGGAACACAGCCCCCCAATACAGCGGATCGTACTTTAAGGGAAAACGTTTATAGACATGGCGCCAAATAGCCAGAATTACCAACATGGGAATCCACCAGGTGCCGGTGGCCCAATAAAAAATAGTGAAACCTTTAATAAAGGGTAACAAAGAGGTGAGGTAAGGGGCGTCGGCTACATTAATTATAAGTAACGAGCCAGCCAAGGTAGAAATAGCCATGGCACCCATATTAATCCAATAGGGGGGTGACAGATCGCCAGGCGCTAATGAAAAAAATGTATAGCGGTAAAAAATCAGCGACATCATCCAAATATAAAGCATGCCACCCCAAAGCCACATAGAAAGAGCAAGAAAGTTCATTTCTAACTTACCCGGCTGGGTAACGTGCACAGCCAATAACACACTTAACACCGCAATCGCTTGTGTGGCAACTACGGCTAGCAACCAAGCGCCACTAATGCCTTTGTCGAGAGTAGGTTTGCGTTCCTTTACGGTTAAACCAGTAAATATTGTATAAGTAAGGCCAAACCAAAGCAGCAGGGCAACCGCCCAAAGTACGGTGGCAATGCCATAATTGGCGGTTAGTAAAACAAACTGCGAGCCTAAAATACCGGTTGCGGCCACAACCGTGAAAAATCCAGGCCCGCGCAAGTGATCAATCATGTCGCCGAAAAAGTGTTTCGGGTATCGAATAGAGCGAATTAGCATTAATATCCAGAGGCTAATGTACACCACAATATTAAGCAGGAATAAGGCTTTGGCAATAAGTGTGTGTTGAAGTAAATGGGCCGCAAGCGACACAATACCTGTGGCCATCACCATACCAAAATAGGCGGGTGACAGCTCTGCCAAATCAGACGGTTGTTTACTAGTTTTTTTACTGTGTTTTGATGAATTTATCATTCAAGTTACCTGCTTTCTTGTGCTCAGTTAGCTCGACTTTATTACTCTCTTTATTTGTATTTTACAAATGTGTGGTCATTGGTTTAAAAAAGAGAAAGCAAAAAAAACGTGCACCGAAGCGCACGTTTTAATAGTAAGAGTTTTAATAGTTACTCGTTTAGAAAGAATAGCTTACTTTACTATATATAAAGCGGCCTCTTGGGTTATGCACGCTTGAAGCATAACCGTAAGTGGCTGAATTAAATGCCACAGGTGGCTTTTCATCTAGTAAGTTTGACGCACCGACAGACAAACGTAATGCTGGCGTAACGTTATAGCGTACTTGTAAATCGACTAACATTTGACTGTCAACCATACGCGTTTTAGACACTTCAACTTGCGCCGGCGGTTGATAGTCTTCAAATTCACCAATGTAGTTCAAGCTTAAATTAACGCCTAACGACCCGTGAGACCACTCAGAACGGGCTGTCCAACGGTGCTCTGGATACTCATATTCACCACTGTAGTCAATATTGTTTTTCTCAAACTTCTGTAAGTAAGACCAATCGATACCAAAACGTAGGTCACCGTATTTTTGCAAACTCATTTTGTAGTTTGCAGACATATCTATACCAGTAGCTTTTTGAGAAGCGAAGTTAACATAGCTATTATGTAGTTCTGCTAACCCGCCTAATCTTTGCCCTGGCAAAGGATCATGTCGCACACAAACGGTACTGTTTTGATTATTACACTCAGCTGCGTAAACAGTTTCATAGTTGTTTTGATCGATCTTGTTATCTTGCTTAATCGACCAGTAATCAACTGACATATCGAGAGAGCTGGTTAGCTGCCAAACAACCCCTAGGTTATAGTTGGACGAGTCTTCCGCTTCTAATGAGTCTGAGCCACTAAAAATAATAGTGTAATCAAGCTCGTTACAGCTCGCCCCAGAGTCTTGGCAGCGGTAAGTATCGACGAAGAAAGTTGATACTTGTGATGGGCCTAAACCTATTTGCGCAAGGGAAGGGGCTCTGAAACCTTCACCATAAGAAGCTCGGAAGGTTAAATCATCAGTGGCACGCCAGAGCAGCTTAGCCTGTGGGTTAAAGGTAGAGCCAAAATCACTATAATCGTCATAGCGACCTGCCACAGTTAATTCTAAATCGTACGTGATCGGAATCAGAAACTCCGCATAAGCCGCCCATTGGTCGCGTTTAGCTTGTGCTTGAACCGACTCAGTACCGAATATCAAGCCACGCTGGAATTGGTCATCGGGTTGGTCGAATACATCTTCTTCTCGATACTCAACACCAGCAGCCATGGAAATATAACCGTCGCCAAACTTAAACAGCTCACCAGTAATGTTTGCATCCAAAGCTGTTAAATGAGACTCACCACGACGCACTAAGGTGGTTGTAATGGCCTCAATTACTTCGGGGCTGTTTATAGTGCCGCCAAATGGATTGTAGTTACCTAAGTTAATCTGCTCTTGGAGAAAGTCGGTTCGAACCCAGCCTTGTCCATAGCCACCCGTTTGCATACTAGAACTACGACCTTTTTGAACGGAAGTGTCCCACTGCCACTGATTAAAATCGCCACGGAGCCCAGCAACAAAGCGGAGCGTATTCGATTCAATGTCCCACAAGCGAGAGCCGGCATCAACGGTACGGAAAAAGTTAATGTCTACATATTCGTTCCATGGGTTGTTAGGATGATCGGCACGCACATAAAGTCCTGCATCGGCGTCGAGCGGTGTTGCAGCTCCGCCCGCTTTTGAACGGTTATGTTGTGTTGCTATTTCTATATATGCTTCTACTGAATTAGTAAGTTGTCGACGAGACATTATCAGCGCACCGACTCGCTCAGCCGCAGGGAATACTTGAGCATAAGGACCATAGTCAAATACGCATCGGCTACCACTAAGCGAGTCTGGAGGGCAGTTAGGGTCTGCAACCTCCACGCCATTTAAAATAAAGCTACCTGGGAAACCGCGTGATGAGCGTCTATCCGGGCCACCTTGAGCGCGTTGATCTGGGTTACCAAACTGACCCATTTCACTGCCAAAAATAGAAGTGTTTTTCCAGTAATCCAATACTATGGTGGTATTGCTTTTTTCTCCAGCCATGCCCCACACTAGGCTCATAGTGGACTCTTCATAGCTAGCGTCACCTGTAGTGCCACCATGGCTGGCTGAAACTTCTACGCCATCAAAGTCGTCACGTAAGATAATATTCACCACACCGGCTACGGCATCAGAACCATATATAGCTGAGGCACCGTCTTTTAGAATATCAATTCGCTCAATGGCAGTGACAGGAATTGAGTTAATATCTACAAATGTGTTTGCTACACCTTCTGCAAATGAAGAAACGGCAATGCGACGGCCATTTAACAAAACTAGCGTTGAGTCAGCGCCAAAGCCTCTTAAACTTATGGCTGCTGCGCCATTAGCGGTCGTATCTTGGCTATTGCCTTGTGTTGAGAAAGTACCCACCCCTGCGGCGGGTAAACGCTCTAATATTTGTTGTAAGTTATTAAAGCCTGAAGCTTCAATTCGGTCGCGATCAATCACTTCAACCTGTGAAGCTCCTTCCATACTTGTTCGGCTAATACGTGAACCTGTTACTTGTATTCTTTCTACTGGCTTGGCATCCGCCTCGGCCTCTTCTTGTTGCTCTTGGGCGTAAATAGTCGGAGCTATCAATGCAGAAGCGATGGCAATCATGCAAAGGGATTGCTTGTACTTTAATTCCATGTCCATAGTCCTTTAGTATTAACGGGAATAACATTAAGTACACAAGCTATTATAAGTGTCAATAGAATTGCTGGGTAATTAGCCGTAAAAGTTGTTTTTGTGAGTTTGCTTACACTGTTACTATGCATTTGTTATATTTTGGTTTGGCAGCTAATACAATCCTAAAACAAATGCATTATTACTAAACCTCAAAATTACTAAACCTCAAATATTTAAGCGGCGGGCAACACCATGAAACTATACCTGTGGGTCTACAAAGATATCTTAAAAATTGGCACGTTTATCTTGTTTGACTTGTGCTTTAGTTTGATTCGTTGAATTCTGTAGGTAAGCAAAATTAACATACTTAACGCAGGATATAACAATGAAAACTTGGCTTTACGGTGCAGCACTTGTTTGCACAGTTGCATTTAGCGCTGGAATAGCTCCGGCAGTAGCACAAGAGGCAACCACCGACTTTCGCCGTACAGTGGAAGCAGAATCGGTGGTGGTTACCTCACACCGCACAACTATTAACGGTAAGCGCGTAGACTACAAAGCCTATAACGGCTTTTTACCCGTATGGGACGACGAAGGTTACCCCATAGCAGCAGTGCATTATGTGTATTACGAGCGCCAAGGTGTTCGTGAACAAGAAAAACGCCCCATTATGTATTCATTTAACGGTGGCCCAGGCTCGGCGTCGGTATGGATGCAAATTGCTTACTCGGGCCCCAAAGCACTACGTGTTGACGATGAAGGCTTTCCTATTCAGCCTTATGGGGTGAAAGACAACCCTTATTCCGTACTCGACACCACCGACATTGTATTTATTAATCCAGTGAACACCGGTTATAGCCGCGTATTGCCTGGCCGCGACGGTAAAATGCCTTCACGCGAATGGCAGCGTGAGCAATTCTTTGGTGTGAATGCCGACGTAAAGTACCTAGCCGAATGGTTAAATACTTTTACTACCCGCTACAACCGCTGGCGCTCGCCTAAGTTCCTGATTGGCGAAAGCTACGGTACCACCCGTGTTGCAGGCTTAGCTCATGCCTTACAAAACTCCCAGTGGATGTACATTAACGGTGTGGTGCTCGTGTCACCAACCGAAATGGGCATCGATCGCAGTGGTCCAGTAAAAGCAGCTAACCGTTTGCCGTACTTTGCTGCCACAGCTTGGTTCCACGAGAAGTTAGCTGCTGACTTACAGGAGAAAGATCTCTACGACATTTTACCTGAAGTAGAAGAATTCACTATTAACACCTACCTACCGGCATTAGCTATGGGGGCGTGGTTAGCAGAAGACCAGCGTAATGAAGTGGCTCGCCAGGTAGCGCGCTATTCAGGTTTAAGTGAAGAGGTTGTTTTGCAAAGCAACTTAGACATCGACACTGCATTCTTTTGGAAAGAGTTAATGCGTGAAGAAGGCTTTACCGTAGGCCGTTTAGACTCACGTTACATGGGTATTGACCGCAAAGACGTTGGTGTACGGCCCGACTTTAACTCAGAGCTTACTTCATGGTTGCACTCATTCACGCCAGCTATTAACCATTACTTGCGTGAAGAGCTTGGTTTGAAAACCGACCTAAAATACAACATGTTTGGTCCCGTTCACCCGTGGGACAGAAGCAACGACAGCACTGGGCCTAATTTGCGCCATGCTATGGCCCAAAACCCCTACATGAATGTAATGATTCAGTCGGGTTACTACGACGGTGCCACCAACTATTTTGACGCCAAATACAGCATGTGGCAGCTTGATCCTAGCGGCAAAATGCGTGATCGCTTATCGTTCAAAGGCTACCGTAGTGGGCACATGATGTACTTACGCCACGACGACTTACGTTTGTCGAACGAACACTTGCGTGAGTTTATTTTGAACTCATTGCCGGCAGAAGGTGAAGCGGCAAAGTACTAAATACTTTTGCTGCTAGGAAAACAAAAAGGGGGCGCTTTACAGCACCCCCTTTTTTAATGTCTGTTGCTTTAAAGCAATACTTTACTTCGGCTGACTTCTGCCACGACGGTCGCGAGCAGCAGGCTTTTGTGAACCAGTTCGTTGCCCACCAGCGCGGTTACCTGGCTGGCCTGAACGTTGGTCTTGACGTGGTCGGCGAGGTTGACGATTCTGCCCTGGCGGCGGTAAAGAAACTTTGCCAGTTAGCTCTACGGGCGCAAAGCCTTCAAGCTCACCGCGCTCAATTTTTTGGCCTATTAACTTTTCAACGGCCCACAATAACTTTGTTTCTTCATCGGTTACTAAGGAAATAGCATGGCCGCTTTCCCCAGCACGGCCGGTACGACCAATACGGTGTACATAGTCTTCAGCAACGTGCGGTAAATCGTAGTTCACCACGTAGGGTAGCTTTTCAATATCTAACCCACGGGCAGCAATGTCGGTGGCAACTAAAACCTGTACTTTGTTGGCTTTAAAGTCGGCCAGTGCTTTTGTTCGTGCCCCTTGGCTTTTATTACCATGAATAGCCACGGCCAGAAAACCATCTTGGCTGAGCTGCTTCACTAACCGGTTAGCACCATGCTTTGTTCGAGAAAATACCAGCACTTGGGGCAGGTTCAACTCACGTAAAATTTGCATTAACATGCGTGGCTTTTGCGTCCGCTCAGCGGTATACACTAACTGCTCAACTTGGTCGGCAGTGGCGTTTGCTGGCGCAACAGAAACTTCAACTGGGTTTTGCATTAAACCTTTGGCAAGTTCACGAATGTCGTTCGAGAAGGTAGCCGAAAACATTAAGGTTTGGCGCTTCGGGGGTAAAAAGCGTATGAGCTTTTTAATGTCGTGAATAAAACCCATGTCGAGCATACGGTCGGCTTCGTCAAGTACCAGCATTTCTAATCGCGGAAAACGAATGGCATTTTGCTGGTATAAGTCGAGTAAACGACCAGGCGTGGCCACTAAAATATCAACGCCTTTTCTTAAGCGCATCATTTGCGGGTTTATTTTCACCCCACCAAATACCACGGCGTGCGATAAAGGCAAGTTCGTACTGTATTCAGCCACACTGGCTGCAACTTGCGCCGCTAATTCGCGGGTAGGCGTAAGTATAAGTACCCGCGCCGTATTTGGCTCGGCACGTTCGCCTTTACTCAGAAGCTCTAAAATAGGTAAGGTAAAACCTGCAGTTTTGCCAGTGCCAGTTTGCGCCGCAGCCATCACGTCTCTGCCTTCGAGCACGGGAGGTATGGCTTGGGCTTGTATAGGAGTTGGAGAGGTATACCCTGCGGTTTCAAGGGCGCTTAAAATTAAATCACTCAGGCCTAATTCGGAAAATTTCATCAGTAACGCGGTACTCTATCAAAGGAATAATACAAAAATGTGGGCTAATCATACAGCAGAACGGGTTTTACTGCAGTTGTTTGTTAGGTTGGGAGCTTTTTAAGGTTCTACGCTACCAAATTGCCAAGACACAGATTCACAATGTTTTGTTTTAGCAATTTTCTGGCCAAATAACTTATTGGCAGGATGCCACCCTTGCTCAGGGAGTATGATATTGGTTAAACCAAAGCGATATAGGTCTGTGCTTGAATAGGTAAAGCCTGCAATGGGCGTAATTTTCAATCGCGCCAATAACTCGTCAACGATATTAATATGGTCAAACCCACAGACAGTCATTAACGATGACACATTAGCACTGGCAAAGAACGCCTGTTCTAACTTACGCCATTTATAAGAGTTTTCATCGCCTTGCTGTACTTTCTTGCTGATGCTTTTTTGATATGAACTGCCATGCCACATTAAAGTTGAATAGGGGGCTAAATAGGTTCTTTTGCCAGCAGCAAGAATGTAATTGGCGCAAGAAGAGGCACATAAATACCCTATTGAAACGTCTAACTCTTGGGCTTTAATCCATTCTGCTAACTCAATACCATATTGAACACTACCGCCACTCGAGTCGATATGAAATAGAGCCACACTTTTTGTGCCGGTTAAACGAGCTTCTGCAGCGAGCTTATAAGCTAATTCGTTTTGAGCCTTGGTGATTTCGCCCAAATATATCAGCGTGTTACCTTGCAGGTAAACCGTTGATTCGCCAAAGGCAGGGTGACCATGTTCAGGCTGGCTAGTTGTGGTAGTACAAGCTGCTAAGGCAACGGCTAAAACAAATACTTGAGCAACAATTTTCATTTATCAACCTACTGAAAGCTACTCAGGTATTGTTCCAAGCTTTCGCTCATTACCATGTGCCAATACTCTAAATAAGCTGGGTCGCAATTACTGTCTAACAGGGCTTGTGTGGACATTTCCGCCTGCGCTTTAACGTCTTCAGGGTCACTAAGTTGCGACACTAAGGCTTGGTAACTCATTCCTGTTTTGGCTAAAACGAGTTGGTTAATTTCGGCAAGCTTTTCTTCTGTCAGCGATATTTGAGTATTGCAGTTCGAATCAATTATTTTAAAGGAAGTTTCGTGAATGTGCATGTGCTTAACGGAATGCATAAAATCGTCTGTTTCAGCTTGCGCTGCAAAAATAGTGCAGGTAGCAAAAGCTAAAAACAGCGATAATATAAGGGTTCGAGCGTTCATAAGGGTGCTCCAGAACATTAAGGGTTTAATGGTTATTATTAGCCTAAAAGCGCTGTTACGCAAAGTTAGGTAACCCGTAATTTTCTTGCTTAGTGAGTATATCTTCGTTAATTTCAACTTTGCTGGTTAAATAATATACGCATACGCTTGATAGGAGGTATACCTCATTGCTTGAATTTATCATTCCAAGGAGGCCAATGTCTCACCAGACTAAAAATAGGGGTAACTTACAGGCCTGGAAGTCCTACGTAGAGCGGTTTGCTCAGCGTCATTGGAAGAATCCGTATATACCAATAGGCACAGACCTAAGGTTAACCTTAGTTTATCTTTGTGATGACTCACCAGCCGATATCGACAATATTATTAAACCAATTCAAGACGCTATGGTTGGAATTGTGTACGAAGACGATGTTCAAATATCTGACGTTGATAGCCACAGAAGATACCTAACCGACGTTATTATTATCACCGGTTTACCTAAAATATTGGCTGACGCAGTAAAGGTTGGCAATGAAATCGTTTATGTAAGGGTGCAAAGTGCAGACAAGCTTGGGGTGTATTTATGAATAACAATAGAGCAGACGAATTTGATAAAGCGAAAGAAATAGCCTTGGAGTTTGAAAACAAAGGGTACACAGTTTTCATAGCGCCATCTTTAGATAAAATACCCATCGATACGAAAGGTTACCAACCAAGCCTGCTCGCGGTTAAAGATAACGGCGGTGTTGTGGTGGAAATAAGACCAAGTTTAAAACGCTTACCTATTCAAAAATTTCAAGAAATATCGCAACAAATATCTGCTAATGAAGGCTGGAAATTTGCTTTAGTAACGTTGGATGACTCTGTCAACAAGGTTGTGTCCATCGTTGACGCAGACCTTCCAGACCAGCAACTGTTAAAAGAAAAAATAAAAGACATAGACACTTTAGTTAGTATGAATATGTTACCCAATGCGTTAATTTCACTTTCCACTCAACTTGAATCATGGTTAAGAATAAAGTCTAGGTTAGTTAACTTGCCATTGGATTTATGTCAGACGAAACGAATGATAAACCATTTATATTCAGACGGTGAGCTGTCTATGGAACAAACCGACAAACTGAATGAACTGATAGAATTAAGAAACAAGGTAATGCACGGGTTTGACGTCACAATAACCGAAAAGCAAGTAGCGGAAGGCATTTTATTGTTGAATGAAATTATAACTAGTATTGAGTCAACGGGCAGCCGTTAAGTACCCCTTGCTTGCCTATGCTAGGGCTCTTAGAATGACACTCATTCTCTCTTTTCAAACAAGTCCCCGTTAGGCTAGGGCGAACATATACAGGAATCAGAAATGCAGGAACCAGCAATGCAAGAAGTAACAATGCACGGTGAATACAAAGTACCAGGTGGCAAGCTTGTGGTTGCAGATGTGAACGTGGAGCAGGAGCTATTAAGCCAAGTGAGTATTTCTGGTGACTTCTTCCTAGAGCCCGATTCTGCGTTAATCCAAATTAATGAAGCACTCAACGGCTTACCTATTACCGCCAGTCACAAAACACTTACCACGGCAATTGAAGCAGCGCTCGACGACGATGTGATGATGTTTGGTTTTTCTGCGGAAGCGGTGGCCACGGCCGTGCGCCGCGCTTTAGGTAAGGCGAGTAGCTGGCTTGATCATGAATTCACCCTTATTCCACCGGTCACTTTACCCGCCGCAGAGCATGCCGCTTTAGATGAGGTATTAGCCAACACCGTGGCCAAAGGGTTACGCGGACCAACCTTGCGTTTTTGGGATTGGAGCGACTCTGTAGTGGTGATTGGTTGTTTTCAGTCCGTTAGAAATGAAGTGGACATGGAAGCAGCGAAAGCAGCCAACATACAAGTGGTGCGCCGTGCCACCGGCGGCGGGGCTATGTTTATGGAGCCGGGCAACTGCATTACCTATTCACTCACTGTGCCCACCTCAATTGTGGATGGCATGAGCATAGAGCAGTCGTACCAGTTTTTAGACGCATGGGTGTTAGCGGCCTTAGGCGAGATTGGCATTAAAGCGCACTATAAACCCTTGAACGATATTAGCTCAGAGCAAGGTAAAATTGGCGGCGCCGCACAAAAGCGTTTTGCCAACGGTGTCACAGTGCACCATGCCACTATGGCCTACGACATCGACGCCGATAAAATGCTGCAAGTGTTACGTATTGGCCGTGAAAAACTTTCCGACAAAGGCACCAAAAGTGCCAACAAGCGAGTCGACCCCATGCGTAGCCAAACCGGCTTAAGCCGTGCCGCTATAATCGATGCGTTCATTGGCCACTTCGCCAGCACCTACCAAACTCAATTGGGAGAATACTCAGCCGAAGAGCTTGCCAGCGCGAAAACCTTAGTGGCCGAGAAGTACTTAACCGACGACTGGCTATATAAGGTGAAATAAGTTTAGCCCGCAAAGGCAAACCGCCTTATACAAAGGACAACCAATGAACTTAACAATGTACCAAGTGGATGCGTTTGCCGAACGTGTGTTTGAAGGTAATCCGGCGGCAGTGTGCCCCCTAAAGGCTTGGCTTGATGACAACTTGCTCCAAGCCATTGCTGAAGAAAACAACCTTTCTGAAACGGCGTTTTTCGTACCCGCCGGAAATGCCTTTGAATTGCGCTGGTTTACGCCAGCTGAGGAAGTTGACTTATGCGGCCACGCCACACTTGCGGCAGCGCATGTTATTTTTAATCAGCTCGCCTATTCTAAGCCTGAAATAGTTTTTCACACGCGTAGCGGGCCATTGAAAGTAACTCGTAATGAACCAGGTTATTCGATGGACTTTCCAGCGACCCCATTAATGGCTACAGAAGTTCCGCAAGCGTTAATAGACGGGCTAGGCAAAGCACCCATACAGGTACTGGCTGGCTTTGATTATGTGGCGGTGTATAACAGCGAAGCAGACGTACAGTCGTTAACACCGAATTTAGCCATGTTTCAGCAGATAGGGTTACGTGGTGTTGTGGTTACCGCGCCTGGTACTGAGGTTGATTTTGTCAGCCGCTGTTTTTTTCCAAAATTGCGAGTAGACGAAGATCCAGTCACAGGCTCGGCCCATTGCGAACTTGCACCCTATTGGGCCGCACGGCTTGGCAAAAGCAAACTCACTGCCTGCCAACTTTCTAAGCGAGGTGGCAAAATAGTTTGCGAAATGAAAAATGATCGCGTTGTGCTGAACGGGCAATGTGCTGATTACATGACAGCTGAGATTTATATCCCACATTAGTTCATAGCTTTGGCCTGCTGAAGATACCCAGTAAGTGGTAGCCCTAAAGGTCTGGTGTATTGGCATAAAATTGCATCGTAGACGTAGTAACATACGGCCACATTTCAATAACTAAGTGGTTCCCATGACAGTTGACTTAAATAGCCGTTACGGCTTAAACCCTGCCCATAGTGAAGTAGTTGAAGCGTGCAAAATTATTGAACTGGGTAAAGCTAACGAGCCCTGCAACGCCCTAGACATGGGCTGTTCGAATGGCCGCAATGCCTTATACCTAAGCCAGCTTGGCTTTAATGTTACCGCAGTGGACAACAACCCCAGCGCTATCCATATGCTGCAGCAAATTATTAGCGAAGAAAATATTGATAACATTCAGGCGCAGGTATACGACATTAACAATGCCAGCTTAACGAAAGACTTTGGTTTTATTGCCTGCACCGTTACGTTAATGTTCCTCGACCCCAGCCGTGTTAATGCCGTGATTGCCAACATGCAAGAGCGCACCTTACCTGGTGGTTATAACTTAATTGTTTGCGCTATGAGCACCGCCGCTCACCCATGCCCCATGCCATTTCGGTTTACCTTCAAAGAAGGGCAGCTAGCAGAAGCCTACCAAGGCTGGGAACTGGTTAAATACAATGAAGACTTAGGCACCATGCATAATGGCGCACAGCTACAGTTTGCCACTATGTTGGCGCGGAAAACGGAGTGAATATTGACGCTTTAACGCCATAGCGATATGGTGCGCTTTGATACGCAAGCTACTTGGAGAATGCCATGGGTGAAGCATCAAAGCTGGTTGTTAAGCAATCCGTGGCAAAAATCTTCGGCTAATTCTGCCATACAATGAAAAGCTTACAACACACAACATAGGATACCCATGGCGAAGCTACTAAAAATAATAATGATCCACGGTCATATGCCGGGTGTGGTTGAATTAGAACTGGATGGCCACACCAATATTTGTGGCAGTAATGCCTCGGGTAAAACCACGTTGCAGCGCATGATTCCGGTGTTTTATGGCGAACTACCAAACAAAGTGGTACCCCGTACCCGATTAAGTTTCGATAAATATTACCTGCCGCATAAAAACAGCTACGTTATTTACGAATACCAACGCCCACAGCATGGTGTGGCACAGGTGGTGTTAACCAAACGCGCCGATGGTATCGATTATCGTTTTGTTGATGCGCCTTACCAAGCCGAGCATTATTTACTGCAGAAAAACGACGGCGTAGTCGCCCGTGAATACAACGACTGGGCACAAGAAATGCGAGCCAGTGATGTAGATATGTCGGCAAAAATTTCTAATACCACCGAATACCGCAACATTATTCTGAACGACATCAAGAACGACCGTAGCAGTCGCAGCGAAAGCTTAAGGCATCGGCAGTTGGCATCGCGCTACGGTTTGGCGCACGACAAATACAACTTACGCCATATAGAAAAGTTGGTGTCGGCAGTGCATGCCAAAGAAGGCAAAATGGACACGCTAAAAAGTATGTTAGCGGCTATTTTGGAAGAAGACGGTTACCAACGCCCAGCCAACACCATGACCGGCGATAAAATTCGCAGTTGGTTACGCGACATGAAGCAGTTTATGAAAATGGAAAAACTGCAAAAGTCGTTAGCTGAAATTGAACGAGTCAGTGACAAGCGGGCACTAAACTTAGCGGTGCTTTGGCATTTAAAAGCCTTACTTGAAAACAGTTTTAGTCAGCAACGTTTATATAAAGCCGACACCGAAGAAGCCATGCAAACGCTAAAGCGCAGCATGAACGAAGCCAGCAGTGTATATGAACAACGCCGCAGCACCCTGCGCGACAAACAAAACGATGCAAAAAACGACTTAGCCAGCAGTGAAGGGCATTTAGAGCGGGCACAAAACCAGTACGACACTTACCGCGACGCCGATATTGAACGTGTTGGCCGTGAATTAGAGCAACTGCCTGAACGGCGTATTGAACTGCAAGGGCTTGAGCAACACTACAAGGTAATGATGGACGCACACCGTGGCGCTGAACAAGAATTGCAGTCGCACAAACTGAAGCTGGCGCAGCAGTTTGAGCAGGCAAACAGTAAAATTCAGGTACAGATTAAAGAAAAAAACGAACAGCAAAAAGTTATTCATGATAACGAATTAAACGCCACCAAAGCCATGAGCCAACAGCTTCAGCAACAACAAGAAGCGGTTCGTACGCAATACGACAGCCAGCTGGTGAAGCTGCAAGGTGATTTAGCGGCAAAACAAGCTCAGGTTAACTTGTCGATGCTAAATACCGACGAGCTTGAACAAAGAAACCTAGTCGACCTGCGATTAGACAAAGCCCAAGAGCAGCTCGACGGGCAAATAAAGTTAGTTAATAAGCAGCAAGGTACTTTAACCACTGTGCTGCGTCAGCGCGAGCAGGCTGTAATAGTTGCAAAAGAAGCTCGCAGTGCCGCGGCACAAGGCGAACAGCTAATAGAGCAATTACGGTTGCGCTTAGAGCCAACGAGCGGAAGCTTGCAACATTTTTTGGCGCAACATGTAGAGCATTGGCAGCACAGTTTTGGCCGCGTGCTGGCCGAGCCATTGTTGCAACGGACCGACTTAGCCCCACAACTGTTTGATGGCTTAACCAAACAAGAAGAAGCACACAATACGGTGTTTGGTGTGCAGCTTGATTTGCATGCTATTGAACTACCCGAATATGCACTAACCGAAGAGCGGTTACGCGAACAATTTGAGCAAGCCATTGAACAGTGGCAACGGCAAAAAAACCAGCTCGATGTGGCTGAAAAAGCATTAGCTAAAGCCGTTGACGAGGTGAAACAACAGCAACAGGCACTCGACGTGGCACAGCAACAACAGCGCAGCTTTGAAAATGACGTGGCCTTCGCCCGTGATCACAAACAACGCTTGGCCCATGAACATGCGCTACTAGACAAAGAGCGGAAAAAATCCATTGCTCAGCGTATTGAACAATTACAACAGCAACTAGTACAGGTGCAACAACAACGGCAAACGGCCTTAGCTGAACTTGCCGCTGAGCATCAGTCGCGGGCACTTGAACAAACCGCCGAGTTCCAAGAGCAATTGCAAATGCTACAAGACGCCATAGACGACTTGGACAGTGAGCGCTCTCGCTTAGAAGCGAATACCAAAGAGCGTAATAAAGAGCTTGAACAAGCCTTTAGCGCTGAACTGGCCGAAAAAGGGGTTGATGAAAAAACTTTACAGCGCAATAAGCAAAAAACACTTGAGCTACAGCAGCATATTCGTGACATTGAAAGTCAGCGCGACGAATTTAGCGCCTACCAACAATTTATGCAGGTAACCTGGGCAACATTGCGGCCCAAGTGGCTTGAAACAGAACAGTTAGCGAAACAACAATTGCGTGAAGCGAGTGCGGCGTTAGAGCGCCATGAAGCCGAGTACAAAACCAACCAACAAGCCGACAACGCAAAGCTGACGCAGTTAAAAGAGCAGTTAGAAAAAGCCGAAAAGCATGTGCAGAGCTTGCACAACTTAGTTACGCGCATGGCCGACTTGCCTGTTGCCACCCAACCACCGCCCGCTGAAACAATAGCAGGCCTTGAGCAGGGCGACGTGAGTGAGCACATTGCGCGGGCACACCAACTGCTAGACGACAAGCAAAAACTAGATAAACGGCTAGAAGACAGCGTGAACGCCCTCGAAGCCGACATTCGTAAAGACTCCGACCTGCAATTTGTTCGCTTTATGGAAGACTCTTTTGCCCATTTAGGCGAAGCGCCCGACATGCAAGCGCGGGTTAACGCCTTGGCGGAAATTATCACCGTGCTTGAGGCTAAACAGCAGCAAACGATCGAGCAGGGCAAAACCATTGGCAACGCTTTGTTTAAGTTTTTCACCGTGTTCAACGACATTCATAAGCGGGTAAGTGACTACAGCCGCCGTTTAACCCAAGCCGTGGGCGACGAACTCACCCTCGATGGCATCGACAAAGCGGAAGTGAAAATTAGCTCTACCATTGATGAACTTAGTTTTTGGCAGCCGTTAAAAGAAATGACCTACCATTATCGGCAATGGCAAAGCTCGGGCGAACCCATTCCGCCAAGTGAATATTTAGAACATTTAAGCGACGTGGCAGACTTATTAAAAGCCAACCAAGAATACAGTATCGAGTCGTTACTTAAGCTACAGCTCAACTTAATTGAAAACGGCGAGCCCGTGGTGATCCGCAACGATCGCCAATTAACCGACTCGTCGAGTAATGGCATGGCCTACCTTATTTTGTGTAAGTTTTTATTGGCCTTTACCCGTTTGTTACGGCCCGAAGCAGCAGGGGTAACCATTCATTGGCCCATTGATGAACTTGGCACCTTGGCTTACCACAACGTAGAAAAATTATTTGACGCTTGTAACCACAACAATATTAAAATTGTGGGCGCGTTTCCGAACCCTGAATCAGACGTGTTGTTGCTGTTTAAGCACCGCTATTTAATTGAGCCCCATGCGGAACTACCCAATAAAGGTCAGTTAAAGCGTATTAAGCCGCGGGTGTCGGAATTGTCGAAAAAACTACAGCAGCTTCAGCTTAGTGCTAAGGCGCAGGAGGCACAAGCATGATGCTACATGGTCCATTACTGGAAAAGTTGCTAGCTGGTCAGTTTGTTTGTGCCATTACCGACGAAGAGTTTTTTGCCAAGTTGCAGCGCGACGAAGTGCGAGAAAGCATTGACGACTATTTAAAACCACTGAACCGACGGGTTGCCGCCAACGACGACAATAGCGTGTATTTTTTGGCTTACCGCGACATTGACGACCCTGCCCGCGAGCATTTAAAGCAACAGTTAGGAGTAGTAATGGGTTCGTTACTGCCATTACTTGAATGGCTTACCTACGTGCAAGAAGCTATGGGCAGCGACGGTATTTTAACCGCCGGCGACACCCTAAAGCTGCAAGAGCTAATGGTAAAAACCGAAGACAACCCTAGTTTGCGCCAACGCCTACAAAACCTTGCGAACGATAAGTTTTTTGGCTCTAGCGCTGATTCCGTCGATGCCCAAGGCAAACAAGTTGCCAGACGCTTGGTGGAACACGGTTACCTAATGCAGCCGCACAGTAACCGTTTATATTTCACTGTAACGGGAAAAATAGACTACCTGCTTGAGCTAGTTCGTTTTATTAAAGACGAAGAAAACATTCCACTCGATACCAGCCAAACGCAAACGGAGTTGCTGTAATGGCCGAGCACGACGACAAACACCATTTAAGTAGCCTGTTTGAAGTGGGCGCCGAGCGTTTAAAGCTGATTGGCGACAACGCTAAATTACTGATGCAGGGTTATTTAACCGGCGGTATTGATCCGGCCACAGTGAGCGAGCGCACTTTGCGCCGCCTTATTAGTGCCCGGGTGTTGTATCAACCCGACGACAGCCACGAACTCAAGCTGCGCCACCCAGTAACACAACTGGTTGCGGCTTTGGTTACCGACGAAAGTCGCCGTGCCATTCACGCCGACATTGCCGATAAACTGGTTAGTATTCGTGGCTTTGTGGAAGGGCTAAAAGAAGCCCAGCGCATGGGCGACAGCCTGCGCGTCGACAGCCAAACGTTACGAATAGACGAAGCCGTATACGACTTAACTTCGCAATTTGAAGAAGCTATTTTCAGTTTGTGGCATCGGCTAAATAGCAATTTCGGTTTTGTGAGTAATTTAAGCGATAAAATTCGTGAAAACAGCCGTGCACAGCAACAAATACAACGCTTAATCGACGGTTTGTCGCTGATCGACTTCGATGATTTGATCGAGCTTGCTGAAGGCAACCCCACCCTGCGCAAAATATTGGTAAGCCGATTACAGCAACAAATGAGCGCCCACCACGGTAGTTTGCTTGAAGTACAAATTCGTTTAGTTGAACTAATGACCCGCTTCCGAGAGCAACAAGAGCGGAGTTTATTGGTGCTGAACATGGCGGGGTTTTTACGCGAGCACCCAGGCTTTATGGTGGGCGACTATTCGTACCGCAGCCAAGTACCAGCTTTAGTGAATTGTGCCGCGCCCATTTTCCCCGCAGCAGCCGTGTCGCTCGACAAACGCGAACAACAACCAGAATTAGTGCATCTAGTGCATACTCTGTATCGCGAATTAGCCATCAAAGCCAAAACAGATGTGGTTAGCGTAACTGCCGACGCGGTAAACGCCAGCGCTCAGCAACAAGTGGTGGAAGCGCGGCAACAGCAGCTAAAACAAGACACCATGGCTTATTTTCTTTATGTGTGCGACACACCGCAGCCGCACTCTGCGTTGGCATTTTTAATTGAACAACAGTTGGAATGGCCAGCCGAAGCCTGGTTGTTTCAAGTGCTGGCAGAATACAATGCGCTACCGCGCCATGAACAAAAATTATTTACCCTCACGCGCGACGAACGACCAATAAGTCAATTTAACCATGTGCGTATTATTGAAGACCTAAAAGTTAGGTACCAAGCCGCATGAACCGAGACCTAACACGCAGCGAACGCAAACTGCTACAGGGCCTAAAGGTTAAATTGCAGAGCCAAAGTCGGGTGGTTCGGAAGCTGAAGGCCACCGACTTACGAGTACTTTCCTGGTGCCAACAGCAAGACCTTATAGCTCATGCCATAAGCCAAAAGGTGGAATACGGCTACACCAGCGAACTGCTGCATGCCATTGAAACACGCCTTAGCCAACTTGGTTTGGCGCCTTTAGAGGCTGATTTAAAACAGTCGAGTTTAGATCAAGCCAAACAGGGCGCCGCTGAGCATAAGCCACAGCGTGTATCGCCACGAGAACAACGGGTACTTAGGGTTGCAGGGCAGCTGATTATTGATGAAAACCATAACCAGCTCGAATTAGCGCAGTTTTCAGACCTTATAGTTGTTGAAAACCTAGACTGCTTTTATGAATTGTCGCTTTTTAAGTTACCTTTAACGGCGCATAGCTTAGTTATTTACCGCGGCGACAGTCATTACGGTAGCGGCAGAGCCGAGCTTTTAAAACGCTGGAAAGAGGGGGCCCATGGCCCATTAAAATACTTTGGCGACCTCGACCCACAAGGCCTACAAATAGCTATTAGCGAAGGTTTTAGCCATCTTGCCGTGCCCACCTTTAACTGGTTTAGCAGCCATGCCACAGAACAAGCTTATGCAGCCAAGCAACACGACACCGCCATTAAGCTTCAGCATACGGGTGAACTAGCACCCTACATTGGCTTTATACAACGCTACCAACGCGCAGTGCTGCAACAGTGGTTGCAAAACGTGCCCCTGCAGTGGGTGGTTATTTAACCTACATGATTTGTGCGCAATTAGTATGCGCATATAATGTTTCAAGAACTGCGGAATCTGGAATTCAAGCAGCAGTGGTAGAAGAGAAGCGCAAGCTTTGGTTGCAAGAAAATGCAGCTGCTATTGACAGCTCTATCGGATCTACTCAGCGGCTTAAATACACGTATGGTCGTGCCTCTATGAGAACGGCCTCATGCACCAATACCGCTCAATAACAACCTAACAAGAGCTCGAGCTCGACGCTGATGTCGCCGCTGTTATTGCTGGGATCATAACGGCGATCATTACCGCCGCTTCAATCGCTTGTATCGCTTCTTTGGCCGCTTTCGATACCAGCTCGCCAGTTTCTAGTTGTTTAATACGCTGCTTGCGCTCTTTTAATTCCTGTTTACTAAACACCTGCGGTAATAACTTAGCGCTATTGGCTAAGGCAATAGCAATGGCTATACGTGGCTCAATGTCGTCGTTATCGGCTAGTACCGCGTCGCGCATAGCTTGGCGAAGTTGTAGCTCTGGCTCAGGATTTATTTCTGGGTACACCCGGCGTTCAAACAGCCACAGCACCTTTTCTTTTTCAGCCGACACAATACCGCTTGCGGCCAAAGCTTGAGCCACTTTGTGCTTTAAGTCTTTCATACCCGCAAGTTTCATTACCCAGTCTTTTAACTTACGCTGGCGTTTCGACGCTTCAATTGTGGTCAAGGCTTCGTCTAATAACTCATCACCCGTAGGGCTGTTATCAAGCACGGCCACTCTAGCTTTATTGTCTTCGTCTACCTTTATGCGGCTGAGCATTAAAAGCTCGGCTGTTAACGCCCCCGCAGTAGCGTATTCCACATACATACCGTTCATAGTGCCTTTTTCCTCGTTCAAGGCAAGTAGCATAATGGCTTCGTACAGCTTTAAATTATTCGGCATGGTGGCACCTGTGTTGAAAGTTTATGGGGTTGCTAGGTTGCTAAGCTAGAAGGGCTCATAGTAACCACTTCTACTAAAACTGAGCAAGTTGGTCAGCTTGAGCGCGTAACAAGGGTAAAAAGTTACGCACTATCAATAATCTATTGCTTCGAAGTTGAATACAAGTGTATAACAATCAAGCTTAAAAAAGCGTACTTGTAAACAATGACACACCTTACTAGGAGAGCGCGGTTGAAACCTTATTATGCATTGTATTTAATCATTCTATTTATAAGCGGCTGCTCGTCTGTGCCAAGTGTAAAGCTGACAAAAAGCAACTTCGACGCGCTAGAAACAATTAGTATTGAAGCAAACCCGAACAACAACGAAATGCTTACTGCTATTACGACAGTGGAAGTGCACTGGCTTGGTGTATTTTACTATGAAGCGAACGACGGACTAGGGGTAAGAGAACTTGCGTTAAAGTTTATGGACGAACACGACATAAGCTTAAATAACCTTGTTCAACAGCAACTTATTGAAAAGATAAACGCAGACAACCTTCAGGTAAGTATAGATAGCCATTCACCAAACAAGTTAGTTATTACCCTCAATGTGGTTGTGTTGGGCATGAAACATGGTTTTTCCGATGAGCTTACGGCGCGCTTTAATATCGCCGGCCAGCTGCTCGACAGCTCAGGCGCAATGATTTGGTCGTACAATGCGATACCCGTATCACCCGTTGCCCCAGGTTACTCTATAAAGCTAAAAGACTTATTTGAGAGTAAGGAGTCGATGCTGCACTTTTTGAACGCCGCCGCCGAGCCCATAGTGCAGAAACTATATGAAAACTTTAAGAAAAATTTAGTGTAGGTTAACTTCTGATAGTCCTAAAAATATCGCTTCGTGTTATTTGGCCGTGGCGCTTGGGATGCGGCAATTGCAGCTACCCTGCAAGGCGCGAATGGCTAACAATTTATTTAATCAGCTGTAAAACATAATAAATTAAGAGAATAAGCAATGAATAATTCAAAGAACGAAATAACAAAATATGGCATAACCTTTGGCACATCACTCACTATTGCAATTTCGTGGAGTGTAAATAAGTCGGTGTTATGGGCAATGCTGCATGGCTTTTTGTCATGGTTTTATGTCATTTGGCATGTATTCACACGCTAATAAAAAAGGCTTTTGTAGTAGCACGCCATATTACCCGGGTAACAGTTTATTGTTCTGGCCTGTTAGCTCGGGTATTGGGTTATTTATCGGCGCTCAATTTGCTATAGGTACAGTACAGCGGTGGGCAGTTTAGATGGAAAAGACTAGGGAACGAAACCTAGATGATTATGTGCCTTGTTCGGCAGTAGAGCCTGAATTCCATGGCTTAATCTTACGCAATTGATCGGCAAGGGCGTCTGCAGCCACTTCAGTATCGTAGGCTGCTTGAGCTCGCAACCAATACCCATTAGATAAATCAAAAAAACGACATAGCCGCAGGTCAGTATCTGCGGTTATTGCTCGCTTACCCACCACAATTTGCCCAATTCTTTGAGCAGGTACCCCAATTTCTTTGGCTAAACGGTATTGAGTAATACCCATAGGGTCAAGAAACTCTTCTTTAAGTAATTCACCTGGTGTAACAGGGTTAATGTTGCGCATGAGTTACCTCCTAGTGGTAATCAACAATTTCGACATCTTCCGCACCGGCATTAGTCCAACGAAAGCACACCCGGAATTGCCTGTTTATTCGAATGCTATATAAGCCATGGCGATCACCATACAGCGGTTCTAACATATTACCGGGTGGAATTTTAAGATCATTCAGCTGACTTGCTGCCTGTAGTTGCCTAATCTTCCTCAAGGCAACACGCTCAAAATTAACAAAGCGCTTAACACGGGAGCCATTTGCTAGCTTCTCAGTATCCTTACACTTGAATGAAATGATCATAATTAATAATGACGCCTCGCAATAGTAACGTCAAGCGTTACTATAAATGAAATTCCTATAATCGTTAGGTTATGAAGTGTTGTAGCTTAAGTTTTCTTCTTAAGTTAACAAAGCAGGGTTTAATTATGGAAGAGAAAAATGGGGCTTGCGATCTCAATTTAGGAGGTAATAGAGGAAATTTATTACTTGTCTGGCAAGCTAACTAATATTAACCACCTGCCTACATTTAGGAAAGCTAGAGCAGCCCCAGAACGTATTTCCGGCCCTAGAGCCACGCTTTGCCGTACGTAACACCATGGCACTACCACACTTCGGGCAGAGCCTATTTGCAGTTGGCTCTGCTCGTGCTTTCAAATGCCGCACATGCTTTCGATTGGTAGCCAACGAAGGCGTATAGCGCGCCGACTCAATTTGAGAAATAATCGTATGCACTTGTTCTTCAGTAAAAACCGGCAGGTGAAAAGACTTGATGTACCGAAGGTAGCCCCCGCCATAAGTTACATTCGGGGGCATTTTAGTTTTAAACGTACAGCTGCCGACAAAGATCACAACAGAATGAATTTTATCTGCAGGAATAGAAAGCAGCGCTTCCAACGCTTTTACATGTTTATAGTTTTGGCGTAACGGGTTCTGAAACCGATATGACTTTTTATAAACTTTCTGTGTCCATTGCGCTTGGTGCTCAGATCCAAATATCCAGCCCTTCATGTTCTTCGTTTCTAAAACAAACACCCCATAAACAGACACCATAATATGGTCAATTTGAGTGGTGCCATCGGGTGTGGGCAGAGTGACATTATGCAGGGAGATGTAACCATATTTATTATTACTCGGCAGAATTGGCATCATTGAAGCACGAACAGCAAGCTCGCCAAGCCAGCCTTTTATTACCGGCGTTTTTAAAATACTAATTATTGCGCCTAAAAGAAAAAGCCACCAAACTTTCATAAAGGCGTCGAAAACAATGGGCGCGTAATACATGTTCATCACCAACTCACTTCATTTTGCTTATTTTGGCTGCGTGTTTATGAATGTTAGCAGCTTGCCTTATTACGTAGTACTCGCTACATTCAGATATAACAAAATTAATACAAGTATATGGCAAGTGTAAGCGGCTGGGTAAATGCGCATGCCTGTTATTACAATATAAGAGCATGCACGGTTTGATTGTTACTATTTAGGCGAATATTAGGGCGGAAGTCTAATTGATCCGTACCAGTACTTTTGGACACCGAGCTAAGTGAGTAAAATCACTTAACGAGGTGAATCATGAAAGCAAATAAAACACGCAAAGTCCACACACAAGAATTTAAAGCAGAAGCCCTGAAATTAGCTGAAAGAATAGGCGTTGCAGCGGCGGCTAGAGAACTGAAAGTCTACGAATCCCAGCTGTACAGTTGGCGGACTGCGGCGCAAAAAAAATCTAGCACGAGCGCCAGAGAAGCAGAGCAAGCCGCTGAAATTGCTCGATTAAAACGTCAATTAGCTGAACAGGCAGAGGACCTGGCCATATTAAAAAAGGCGGCTACCTACTTCGCGAAGAACCAAAAATAGCCAGATTTGAGTTTATTCTTGAGCACCAGCATCAATTCAGCTTAAAGCGGATGGTGAACGTGCTCAACGTATCGCGTAGTGGGTATTATGCCTGGCGGAAACATGGTCAGACAGTCAATCCTCGAGAGCAGCGTCAAATTGAGCGAGACGAGGCGATTAAGCAGGCATTTATTGACTCGAAAGAGCGCAGCGGCGCTCGGCGTATCCAAGTGGATTTGGCAGAGCTCGACATGACACCCGATATCAAAACTATTCGCAATAGTATGATACGCCAAGGCCTTGTACCTAAGGCTGCACGTAAATTTAAAGTCACCACGGACAGTAAGCACAATCAGCCTGTGGCGCCAAACTTGCTGGAGCAAGATTTTACGGCAAGTGCTCCGAATCAAAAGTGGGTTGGCGATATCACGTATTTATTCACTAGTGAGGGCTGGCTGTACCTAGCGGTAATCATCGATTTATATTCACGCTCGGTTGTTGGCTGGTCGATGAGTAACCGAATGACCGCAACGTTGGTGTGTGATGCTCTGAAAATGGCTTTATTTCGCAGAGGCTTTCCCGAAGGGATCATTGTTCACAGCGACCGAGGTAGTCAATATTGTTCAAACGATTATCGAGATTTAATTAAAAAACATAGACTTACTCAGAGTATGAGCCGAAAAGGAAATTGTTGGGATAATGCCTGTGCCGAAAGCTTCTTTCACTCATTAAAGGTCGAAGCCTTGCAGGACGAGCCCATCATGGATCGAGAAAATATGCGTCGAGCAGTCTTTGAGTACATCGAAGTTGATTACAACAAAACAAGAAGGCATAGTGCTATTGGCTATCACAGCCCAGAGAACTTTGAATTAAAAAATAGTGCTTAGCAAAGTGTCCACTTTTAGTGGTACGGATCACTAATGTGAAAAGCCAGATAGTTAAGTCACCCGAATATCAGGAGCTCGCATCAAGTCCACTGTTTAAATTGATGGTCAATTCATGGATGGCATTTAATGACGAATATGATAGGGATGTTAAGAAGCACATATCACCCGCACTATTTGACGGATGTAGTCAAGTTCTAGAGAACATGGTTGTTACGCCGCATTATTTGGCATCTAGTTGTTGTGGGCTCACTTATGAACATATCCCAGAAATGAAAATCGGGGATTTGCGGACTGACTCGCTTTTAGAATCATATAAATCTCAGCTTAAAGATTTTATGAAATTATGGATTAGAGTAAAAGGGCCTCTAAATATAGTCAAAGATGTGATGGGAGAGAAGTACATGCAGGATAATTTCAGCGGTTCTAACCATATTTGCGAAGTTTGTTCGAAACTATACAACACACCTGAGATTGTAGAAAAGGTCAAAGAAAAATATGAAAATTATATTAACGACATAATATTTCGTTTCTCAACTGAATTTGAAATCGGCCGATTGCCAGTAAAGGAAGTGTTATGATTTACCACTCTAAAATAGATTTTTGGTTGTTATTGGTTTTTATATTTGTTATTGGAGTATCGACTTATTCTGCTTTTACTTTATTAAATAAATCAAATGTCCAGCAGGTATTAATTCCTCTAATTATTAGTGTGGTATTAGGAATACTATTTCCATTGTCAGCCCTACTGTGTACTTACTATAAAGTAACAGATGACAAGCTAATTATTATATCAAGTATATTTTCGTGGAAAATACCTATAGAAGATATAAGGGGATTAAGGGAAGAATTTATATTAGCATCTTCCCCAGCATTATCCATGGATAGAATCGTAATTTCATATCGTCATTCTGAAATAGCAATATCTCCACGAGATAAAGAGGGATTTATGAATTCTATTATCCAGGTAAGCAAGGAAGGAACTTTTAATACCGGGTATGAATCTAAATCGGAACCGGATTGACTTTATACTAATTCATTCAGTAGACTTCGCGATTTTGCGAAGTCTACTTTGCTCAATTAGTAGAAAAATGTATTTTCTGTATAATTCTTGTATACAAAATTGATGCATTTGCTCTTAGTGGCAATTATTCGTATGAAAAACTCTCATCAGGTCTTTTCTCGTTTTATGCGTGATAACGAACCGTCGGCATCCATACAGAATTTAAATCATACAGACGGCTACCTTGGTTTTTTCAAAGACGCAGCTTTGGTGAATTATAACTGACCTAGTCGTTTAATGGCGATAGACATGGCCCAAAGAAAGTGATGAATGATGATTATTTAATTGGGAGACGGGATCCAATATAAACGGTCTTCTAGATTCACCAAATAGCCATCATGTGTCTTTTGGTAATTCAGAACATGCTGCTTTGCGATATCTACGCTATGAAGTATGAATAGCGCAAGGGATAGGTATTCTTGAATTAATCTACTAGATAATTTTTCATCAAGGCTTTTATTTACTAGATAAGCGAGGCGCAACGCGTGAGTGTTTTTCGGTCGTTTTATGGGTTCACCTATAGCGTGTCCCATAAAGGTTAGAAATTTCCTCAACGCATTCAGATTGTAATCCCCCCATTTATAACCGAAGTTAAAAGTAGAGAGTTAAGCCGCGTCCAGTAAATACCTTGGCGGTACGCGACCAATGGCTGTGTTTGGTCGTTCGTTATTGTATGTCCAAAGCCACTCTGT
>NZ_JAMFTN010000022.1 GCF_023922585.1 Aliidiomarina quisquiliarum | reverse complement strand
AGTTCGACATCGCCATTGATGCTACGAACAGTTTTCTTGGTTTTACCATTACGAGAGTTGCCGCTGTTGTTGCCGGCTGAGTCATTTGGTGCGTAGCCTAAATGAGCTTCCATTTCAGCCTCTAGCATCCGCTCTGCCACCTTCTTGGTAAGCTGTTTGAGCAGGCCGGCTTCGCCTAAGATGTCTTCTGGGGAATCACAGCCGTCAAGCAGCTGGTCGATGAGTTTGTCTGATATTGGCATTCTGATATCCTTCTTCGATATTGTTAAGAATGCCATTTACACAGATATTTTTACACTCTGACCTAACTCATTTTGCGGTTACCAAATAAAACAGGTCACCGGTTTATAGTTAACCAAGTATCTATCTTCTACCTAACTTTGTTTCTTAAATGATTATACTAATGTGTCAAAAAATGACTTTGATAATAGCCAATTAAACAAATTTACAATGTGGTGTTGCGTCTGTAAATGTAAGCGATAATAATAACTTGGCACCCACAGAAGCTTCAAACTGAATCATCATCGTTCACTAGGCACTCCACAGCCATTTTTAAACTGATTAAATACCCTACTGGTGAAAGTTGATTGTTGGAGCTATGTCGACGTTTCACCTTATTGAACGTAGCATATTATCAAAGTATCACGCCTTGCACCGTCATTACTTGTATGGACGGACTAGTTAGCTCTTATTCATCAACCGGAAATCTCGAGCTGGGAAATGGACCTGTATCTGAAGGCGAGATATTAAGTTGAATATAACAATAGCATTGGCTTTATTACTGGAATGTTTTTGCCGAAACACAGGTTTTATTTGCTTGAAGAGAGGGGGGTATAAAGTAGTGTGTTAAAGGAAAACTTAGGGTCGATAATTAAATTATCTAAATCCCTTAATTGGGCTTAATCTGGCTGTTTTCATCAGTTGGCTTACTTTCATTAGGTCCTTTACGCCAACTCCAAACCACAATCAAAAAGGTTGCGAGGGGGATTAGAAGAGGTAAGAGTAAAAAGTACTGATTCATAGTAACTCCTTAACTGGTGTGCCTAAATAACAACTTTACTCAACCCAAAGCTTGAACTGGTCTAATAGATCCGGACACATTAATTAGCGACAATACTAAGTCAGCAATTAAGGTGTCAATATGAGTCAGAAACGTGCATACAAGCAGTACTCAAAAGAGTTCAAAGTAGAGGCGGTAGCATTGGTTAACGATCAAGGGTACACCGTGCCGGAAGCTGCTAAATCATTAGGGATTAACCCAAATATGCTGTATCGCTGGAAGGAAAAGCTAGACGAAAGCAATGGTCGGAACCAAGTCAGTGAGTCTGAACGTGAGGAGCTTCTCAGGTTGCGCAAAGAGAACCGCAACCTACGGATGGAAAAGGAAATTTTAAAAAAGGCGTCAGCCTTCTTCGCGAAAGAAATGAAGTAAAGTTTGACTTCATCATGTGTGAATCAGCGCATTATCCGGTCACAGTATTGTGCCAGGTGATGGGCGTAAGCCGCTCAGCATTTTATGATTGGAAGCAGCGCCCAGGGAAGTTGATTCCGGCCCAAGAGCTCAAAATGCGTCGACGCATGAAAAAGCTTTTTGAACTCAGCCGAGAAAGTCTGGGCAACCGAGAGATGATGAAGAAGCTGCGCGGAGAAGGCTATAAAATCGGTCGCTATAGAGTACGTAAGCTAATGAAGCAGATGGAGCTTGTCGTGCGCCAGCGGGTAGCCTATAAAGTGACAACGAAGCGCAAACATACTGACACTGTTGCTAACAACTTACTGAATCAAAACTTTAACCCAACTGGACCCAATGAAGTTTGGGCTGGTGATGTGACCAACTGCCGCACTGCCGAGGGCTGGATGTACCTAGCGGTCGTTATGGACTTGTACTCGCGACGCATTGTCGGGTGGCATATGGATAAGCGCATGACCGCCGATTTAGTATGCAAAGCGCTGACTAAAGCTTACAACCTCAGGCAACCGCCGGCAGGGCTGGTGTTTCACAGTGACAGAGGCTCACAGTACACCAGCAAGCGCTTTCGCAAATTGCTTCACAGCTACAAGATGCGGGCGAGTATGGGAGACGTGGGAGCTTGTTGGGATACGCCGTCGTCGAGCGCTTCTTTGGTAGTTTAAAACACGATTGGCTGTATAAGGTACCTCAGCCAACCCGTGAGCATATGAAGGCAGATGTGGCCGCTTACATGCGCTATTACAACTTGGAGCGGTTGCATACTGCTAATGGTGATATGTCACCGGTAGATTATGAAAACACGCTAAGAAAAGTGTCCGGTTTTAGTTGACCAGAACATGCGCGTGGGATAGATATTCCGCCCTCGGTAGACCCGCTTGGAATTCATCCAAATGCGGATCGAGCAGGGCTTGATGCGCTGCGCAGATTTAGAGATTGGGATGAAGGAAGATAAATTGTGTTAG
>NZ_JAMFTN010000021.1 GCF_023922585.1 Aliidiomarina quisquiliarum | reverse complement strand
TGTGTGGGTGTGAACGTTAACCACCGTGCGGCGTACGGCGGTGCCGTACCTACGGGGCCGACATATTCGTAGGACAGGCATCGCCTGCCGTGTGGGTGTGAACGTTAACCACCGTGCGGCGTACGGCGGTGCCGTACCTACGGGGCCGACATATTCGTAGGGCAGGCATTGCCTGCTGTGTGGGTGTGAACGTTAACCACCGTGCGACGTACGGCGGTGCCGTACCTACGGGGCCGGCATATTCGTAGGGCAGGCATTGCCTGCCGTGTGGGTGTGAACGTTAACCACCGTGCGACGTACGGCGGTGCTTGGTTCTACTGTTTTAATAGTGATAACAGGTGCTCTAATATTTTGCGCTGATCGCTATTAGTTACTTCAACTATATGTTTTTCTATTTGTTTAGCTACGCTTTCTTGTGCAGCTTCACACTCATCGTACAACTCGTTCGCTTGTTTTGTACTCAAGCCGCAACTGTTAACACCAAATTTAATTAGATGTTTTCGCGACCACCACTTACGACTGCCCATTAGTGTCAAGGCAGCACTATCATTCCATATATAAGCAGTCGTACTAATAACATCATAAGCAGGGGCGAGCCAAATGTTATTGATGTTGGTGTACAAGACCCCGAAATTTTTCAAGTGAGCATCTCCGTTTTGTAACGTTTGATTTATCACCATCATTTTAAAAAAAGAATGCATAGCATCATTTTTATGTTGCGGAGATACAAATGAGGAAATGGTTTTTATCATTTGTTCATAGCTACCTTCATATTTTTGCTCTCGACCGCGCGCTTGTAGTACCCCTATGTCTTCGAAGCCTAAAAAATCGCCCGTGTCAGTAATATCAAAGCGTTTCATAATAAAAAGAGCGGCATCATTCGACAAGTAAAACTCCGGTACGGGCACACCTGCTTCTTGTAAAACTCGCATACACCAGTATTCATTTAATGCCAACTGTGGATATTCAGGCCCCCATGCCTTAACAATGTAGTTCTCAAGTTTGAGGGTGGCTTTATTTAATACTTGCGCTAATACTTTCGGTTGTACCCCACTCACCGCGGACTGCAATGCAAAACGCTGTACTAGTTCATCAAAAAGCTTCTGGTTTTCAGGATATAGCAGCTCATCAAGGGTTAAAGGCGGCTTATTATTAATAGTTTCTTGATATTGCAACCTGCCTCGAATGCCAACGGACATTAATTGCAGTAAACCAAAGTCATTTGCAGCAATTAACTTGCTAAAATGCCGCTTTATCAACGCTAACAAGTAACCTTCTGGTAAGTGCATTTCAAAAATAGGATGCAACTGCGTATGCACATAGTCGCGAGCTCTTACAGGCATAGTAAGTGAAACAAACTGCTCTGCAGTTGCCGTGTTGTTATAACTGAATACACAGCTGCCATGTTCTTGTAGCAATGTTCCTGCGGCTTGTTGGCTTACTAACACACTTAATTTATTGGGCATCGAGGAGCTCTTCAAAAGTTGGGAATGGCGATTGCTCACGCAAACTTAATTCGTAACCCAAATAATCAAGCATTGCGAGTACCTTTTTTAGTCCAATATCTGTAGCACGCCCAGTTTCAAATGCACTGAGTGTGGATCGTGATATTTTTAAATGCTCGGCCATTTGTGCCTGCGTTATATTTTGTTCTTTTCGTAAGCTTTGCACTTTTTGAGCTAGTGAGTAGAAATCCATAGGCGTCCAATATATTAAACATTTTTCATGTATTTAGAGATAATGTAGGATATTTTGTACACTCGATCAACTTTATTGCTGATAAAAACACCAGTGGCGAGCGGCGTCATGCAATGCATGACCTACGATGTTTCTATTACCGCGTTATGTCCGTTTATCGCCATGCCCGTAGGGCAGGCACTGCCTGCTGTGTGGGTGTGAACGTTAACCACCGAGCGGCGTCATGCAATGCATGACCTACGATATTTCTATTACCGCGTTATGTCCGTTTATCGCCATGCCCGTAGGGCAGGCACTGCCTGCTGTGTGGGTGTGAACGTTAACCACCGAGCGGCGTCATGCAATGCATGACCTACGATGTTTCTATTACCGCGTTATGTCCGTTTATCGCCATGCCCGTAGGGCAGGCACTGCCTGCTGTGTGGGTGTGAACGTTAACCACCGAGCGGCGTCATGCAATGCATGACCTACGATGTTTCTATTACCGCGTTATGTCCGTTTATCGACATGTTCGTAGGGCAGGCATTGCCTGCTGTGGATGTGAACGTTAACCACCGAGCGGCGTCATGCAATGCATGACCTACGATGTTTCTATTACCGCGTTATGTCCGTTTATCGCCATGCCCGTAGGGCAGGCATTGCCTGCTGTGTGGGTGTGAACGTTAACCACCGAGCGGCGTCATGCAATGCATGACCTACGGTGTTTCTATTACCGCGTTATGTCCGTTTATCGACATGTTCGTAGGGCAGGCACTGCCTGCTGTGTGGGTGTGAACGTTAACCACCGAGCGGCGTCATGCAATGCATGACCTACGGTGCCACCGTATACGTAGGGCATGGCATTGCCTGCCGTTAATCCATTGGTTGTTGTTATTCGTTAACCACCGTGCGGCGTCATGCAATGCATGACCTACGATGTTTCTATTGCCGCGTTATGTCCGTTTATCGCCATGCCCGTAGGGCAGGCATTGCCTGCTGTGTGGGTGTGAACGTTAACCACCGAGCGGCGTCATGCAATGCATGACCTACGATGTTTCTATTGCCGCGTTATGTCCGTTTATCGCCATGCCCGTAGGGCAGGCACTGCCTGCTGTGTGGGTGTGAACGTTAACCACCGAGCGGCGTCATGCATTGCATGACCTACGATATTTCTATTACCGCGCTATGTCCGTTTATCGCCATGCCCGTAGGGCAGGCACTGCCTGCTGTGTGGGTGTGAACGTTAACCACCGAGCGGCGTCATGCAATGCATGACCTACGATGTTTCTATTACCGCGTTATGTCCGTTTATCGCCATGCCCGTAGGGCATGTGCTACACCCACAAATCGTGTATGGGGGTTTCGGGGCTGTAATGGTGGGCGATTTGGGCTTGGAGTAATTCGGCGGCGCTGAGGGCGTCGATGACGGCGTCGTGGGGGCGGTACCAGGGTAAATTGTAGCGTTTGCGCGAGTCGGCGAGGCGTATGGAAACGGGCCTGACGCCGCGAAAACGACGCCAAATGGAGCGGCTTTGGTAACGGTGCAGGCGTGCTTCAAGTTCCATGGTGTCGATAACCGGAAATTCGATGCCTTCGCCCAGGCGGTTTTTCAAGGCTTCGTGGAAAAACGCCCGCTCGATACCACGGTAATGCACCACCATAACCCGCCCGGCCATTTCTTCTAGTAATTCGTCGACGATGTCATTGAAATCGGGCGCGTTTTCTATTTGTGTGTGGGTAATACCGTGAATAACCACTGAGCTGTCTAATAAAGCCCGGCGTGGTTTGGTTACCCAAAACTTGGCCACACTATGGTTAATACGCGACAGAGTCATGGGCATGCAGCCAACGCTAACGATACCGTGGCGGGCGGGATCAAGGCCGGTGGTTTCAAAGTCGAGCGACAATAAGGGCACGTCGCGAATCGGTGTTTCGGCACTGGCAATGCCCGCAGCATAAAATCGCTTCAACCGCGGGTCGCGGGCTTTACGCTCTAATTCTTCGTAGCGCCCACGCCAGTCGTTAATGCTTTCCAGCAGTTCTTCGTCGAGCTCGCCCTCGCACACATGGGGCTTTACTTTGTCTTTATCTAAATAAAACATGCGTTAGCTGAGCCCCATTGGGTACTGAAAGCGTAAAAACTTCTGCGAATTGCTCAGTATTTGGAAGGCGTCTTTAAGGTTATTACGCTCGAAATCTGACAGCTCGTCGGGTGCGACGTTGTTATTAGGCTCGTCGCCCCGTTGCAGCGCCAAGGCCTGATGGCGAATGCGCACCATGGAAATAAATTCCAGCGCGTCGCGCAAGTCGGCCGCGCGGCCTTTAGGCAAAATATTGGCTTCGTGAATGTCTTCTAAACGAGCAAAACTATTGCGCCGCTTCGAGCCCACCGCCAGCGCATGCACCCGAATTAAATCGGCCAAGGGCGCAGTGCCACGGCGTTTGGTGTTAATTGAGTTATTGTGTTTACCGTCTTTTTCCATCACAAAGCTTTTAAAGAAACCCAGTGGTGGCGTACGATTTAAGGCATTGCGCGCCATACAAGCTAAGAAACGTTTACTGCGCTTAGCCCGCTTACGAATTAAATCGTTGAGCATGTCGGCGTAGTCGGTACGACCCCACACTCCTTCTAAATCGAAAAATATCGAACTGTGCAGCAAGCTTTCTGGGCACGGATTGTCGATCCAATCGCTGAAATACTTCTTCCATTTCGCCAGCGGTTGGCGCCACTGCAAGTTAGTGGCCATAATATTGCCTGTGCAATAGGGGTAACCACAGGCGTCGAGGCCGTCGCAGACAAATTGCGCTAGCTCGCGGAAATAGTCGTCGTGCAGCTCGGGCACAAAGCGGTCGCTAAGCACCAAGGCGTTGTCTTGGTCGGTAACAATAAGCTGTTCGCCACGAGCCATAGACCCAAGGGCTAGAAAACAATAAGGCACCGGCGCTGGGCCCAGTTTTTCTTCTGCCAGTTCCAGCAGGCGCTGCTTAAAACTACGGCCGATAACCGCCATGGCTGAGCCGATCATGCGCGAGTTGGCGTCTTCTTCCACCAAGCGAATAAAGCTACCACGCACGTCGTCTACCAAACAAACCAATTCTTCGACGGTGTTTTGTTTGAAAATATTACTAACCACAAACAGGCTGCTTTTCGATTCGTAATGTACCAGATCGGAAATTGACAGCACGCCAATGGTTTTCTTTTTGTTCACCACTGGTAAATGGCGCACGTTGCGGCGCAGCATAATTAGCATGGCTTCGAAAATGCGCTGGTGCGATTCAACAAACACCAAACCTTCGGTCATGATGTCTGACACGGGTGTTTGGTCGCTTAAGCCCACCGCCAGCACTCGGCGGCGCAGATCTTTGTCGGTAATAATACCTACTGGCAAGTCGGCGTTGTTGTTGTGTACCAGCAGTGACGAAATGTCTTCTGCGGTCATGAGCTCGGCCGCTTCGCGCACCGTGTTGTTGCAACTAATGGTAACTGGCTCGCGCGAAACGAGGCTGGCAATAGTGGCGGTCATTAAATCGCTGGCTTTACGGGTACGGGACACCGTGCGCTTAAGGCGTTCGCGATCTTCAATTTCTACCGCGTCGGCAAATTCTTCGTATTCGTCGTATAAGCGGCTGAATTCTTTACCGGGAATAAAGTAAATAAGCGAGTCTTCTAGCGCCGTAACCGGGTAACGCACGCGGCCATTACGCAGCAGCCCGCCTTCGCCAAAAAACCCACCTTCACTAAGCCGGTTATGCAGTTCGCCGGTGCGGGTGAGTACTTCCACGGCACCGCTGCGCACCACATGTAAGTCTTTCACATGCTGATTATATTCGAGTATTTGGCTGCCGTGCTTAAAATAACCCACTTCAACCACCGCAGCTAAACGTTCTAGCTCTTCGTCGGGCAACTCGCGAAAGGGCGGGTAAGGACGAAGAAAGTCGAGCACTTCCAAATGTTCAGCTTGCATGTAACTTGCTCCTTAAGACTTTTTCAGCTTTCGGGCTGCTTTTGGCCGTGGCTCTTCCATGAGGCCTTTGACCAGCGACACACAGCTAACCAACAGCACAATGGCAAAGGGAAAGCCGGTAGAAACCGCCATGGCCTGCAGTGCCACTAAGCCACCACCGAGCATAAGCACGATGGCCACCACCCCTTCAAATGTACACCAAAACACCCGTTGTGGTGTTGGTGCATTCACTTTGCCGCCAGCGGCAATGGTGTCGATAACCAATGAGCCTGAGTCGGACGAGGTTACGAAAAAGATAACCACCAACACAATACCGACAAAGGGTGACCAAGAAATCCACCAGGCCCAATAAAAGGTGCTCCAACCATGCATATAGCTGGTGTCGGTGCGGCCAATAGGGTTCGCTAAGGCCGGCAAGGCCGTTATGTAGGCGTAAATATTGCCGAAAAAGCCCGTAACAATAGCCAGCGTTGGGCCAACAATAATGACAAACAGCATAAGCAAGGCTGCTAACCCGAGGTTAATTTCTGACAGGCGTTTTACCCCGGCATTCAAGCCAGCCATAACCGACACTAAGGCAATCATGGTAATAGCGACAATGAGCAGCACTTTCATGCCCACCCCTTCTGGGGTGCCGAACAGGTAATTCATACCCGCGGCCGCTTGTGAGGCCCAAAAGCCGAGCGAGGTAGCCAGGCCAAATAAGGTAGCCAGCACGGCTAAAATATCAATAACATGCCCTGGCCAGCCCCAAATGCGCTCGCCCAAGATTGGGTAGAAAATGGAGCGAACCGTTAGTGGCAAGCCTTTATTGTAGGAGAAAATAGCCAAACCCAGCGCCAAAATGGCATAAGTAGCCCAAGGGTGCAGCGCCCAGTGATAAATGGTAGCCGCCATACCTAACCGCCGTGCCGCTAAGGCGTCGCCTTCAGCCCCGGCCAGAGGTGCCGCGCTGGTGCCTTCATAGGCCGCGGTGAAATGCGTGAGGGGCTCGGAAACACCGTAAAACATTAAGCCAATGCCCATACCCGCCGCAAACAACATGGCAAACCAGCTGAGGTAGGAAAAATCGGGACAGGCTTCCGTGCCACCAATACGCACTCGGCCTAAAGACGAAATAATTAAGCCAATGGCCAGCAGCACGAAAATATTGGTGGCGACCATAAAGAACCAGTCTAGGTTCGACGTTAACCAATTACGGGTGCTGGTAAAAACTGGCTCGGCTTCCGCCTTGAAGAATAAGGTGATGGCCACGAAAACAATGACCATTAAACCTGAAATGAGGAACACGCGGTTGTGAATGTCGAGGCTAAAAGGGCCCACTTTGAATGCAATATTGTCTTGCCCGATTTGATAGTCTGTATTAATTAGTTTTGCTTCGCCGTCGGGTTTAATCGACTCGTTCTCGCTGTCTGGCTGCGCCATTGACATTCCTTTTTATGTACTGTTAGTTCTTATCCTAGCAAATTCACACCCCAATGAAAAAATTAATACTGGGGTCAGAACCAACTTCACCGCCAACTTTGTGGCGTTATGCGGGTTGTAGCAGCTTGCTTCTGACCCCACAATTATGACCCCACAATTACCTGAAAGTGTTGTAAGATAAGCGCATTGATTGCCTGTGGAGTTATATATGGTTTATTTTTCTTCAAAAAACATTGAGGTGTTGCAACCTTTTACGGCTGCTGAGCGGGTTGAGATTATTCAAGCTGCGGCCAAAAGCATGCCTTACGGTCGGCGTGCAGTGGCGGTGGCGCTGAAGTTATTGCTATTAATTGGCTTGTTTTGGGCCTTGTTGTTTGTGCCCGGTATTATTTGGAAGGTAGTGAGCTTACTGGCGGCGGGGTTGTTGTATCCATTGCTGTTAATGCCGGTAACCTTGAACCTTGCCCTACCCTATATTGGCGACGAAATTGCCCGCCGGGCAGACAATAAAGCCTTTGCTCGGCAAGAGCCTACGCCTAAAGATCGCGATCATAGCCCGCTGTCGAACAGCGATGGCGACAGCACTAACGACGCGGGGTCAAGCTAACTGAAGCGCCCTGGGCGGTCATGGTAAAGGGCTGGCTACCTAGCTTGCCCCGATGCCCAGTGAAACTGGCCTGCGCCCAAATACCAATAGCTAAATCGGGCCGGCTGGCGGTATTAATAACCACTTTGTCGCCACAGTGGGCCCAGCTTAAATCCCCCGTTACGCCGTCGACCCATAGCCCTGCCACGTCGAAGGCGGAGCGAATGCGCGAATGACACAATTCTTGGTTTAATAATTCCAGCAACCGCTGCGGCGTGCGTAATATTCCCATTTTCGAGCTAAAGCCTTGGCGCAAATACGGGTTCAATAAACTTTTCAGCACCAATAAAGCAATAATATCTTGCCCGGTAGCGGCTTGTGATTTTGCAATGAGCACAAAGGCGCCGTGGTTTGGAAAGCGTTGGTACACCACCAACACTTGCGACTCTGCGTTGGCGTTCACCGTATGGCTAATGTCGCACATGGGTAGGTTGAGCTGGTCTTGCGGGGTAAATTCGCCAACTAAACTGTCAATTAAATGGTCGTCGCGAAACAACACGTCGATATGGTTATCGAGCTCCCAGCGCTCGCGCTCCCAGGCGTCTTCAAGGCTGCTAACGGTTAGGCAATTTTGAATGGCTTGGTCGAGGGTGGCTAACTGTTGCAGGGGCTTAATTAAATAGTCGCTGGCCCCTAATTGCACTGCGTCGCGAATGTCGGACATGCGCTCTGAGGCAGAAATAACAATAACCGGAATGCTTTCCGTAGCCTGAATAAGCTGCTCGAGCACCTCTAAACCCGACAGGTTCGGTAAGATCAGATCGCATATTACCACGTCGGGCTTTTCTAGCGCGCAAAGCGCCAAGCCGGTTTCGCCGTCGGTGGCTAAAGTAACCTGATAGCCTAGCTTGGTAAGATAGGTTTCGACGATACCACCAAAGATAGCATCGTCTTCAATAACTAAAACTTTGCATGCCGACATTCAACTTCTCCGTTGCAGTCGCTAGCTTTGAGCATTGACCAGAGATCCGCTTTCGTCAATGTGGCGCAGTAAATTCGCGCTTAATTTGTTGCCAACTCTGGGAATTATATTCCACTGCTGCGCTGGGATTAAAACCGTCTTGGTCGTCCCATTCGTCTTTCCATTCGTCGTCCCAGTCGCTATCCCAGGGGTCGTCCCACATGCTGTCGGCAGGCACATTACCGTCGAACACTTTGTCTAGCCAGTAAGAAAAGTAGGCTTCACGCACAAAACTATATTCGTCGATGGAGTTTTCGAGCATAGGCTCAAGTTGTTTTAATTCAATACGTTGCGACAACCCACGGAGTACATATTTGGCCACGGTAATGTGCCAGCCATAAATAAGATTCGGCCACAGCACACTGTCGGCAAGGTCGCCACCACGGTCGATTGCCACCGTAGGACCAATGCCGGGCAACATAATATAAGGCCCTTGCGGCACCCCATAGGTTGCTAAGGTTTCACCGAAGGACTCTTTTTGCTCGGTAATACCCACGCTTGTGGCCACGTCGAAAAAACCTAAAAAACCTAACGAGCTGTTCATTGCAAAACGGGTAATACTAATGCCCGCGTCGCGCATTTTCAGCTGTAATACGTTGTTAATAAAGTTCACCGGCTCGTTTAAGTTGTCGGTAAAACTATAAATACTTTGCCGAAAGCCCGAGGGTACTTTTTCGTAGGTGTTGGCCAAAGGGAGTAGAATCATGGGGTCGAGGGTTTCTCGGTTCCAGTCCCATAACTTACGGTTAAAGTCTTCAAACGGGTCGCGGGCGTCGCTAAAGTCGAAGTCGGGCTCTGTGCCTTGTTCGCTGTCAGTTGCTATCGGCTCAGGAGCTGTTGCACAGCCAGTCACCGTTAGTATAAGCATGGTGGTTAAGGCAAGCCCCAGCCACCAGGGCGGTGTTCGTGTCATTGACGCATCTCCGTTAAGCGTAGCTCAACATTTAGGCCAGGGCCTGCTTCAACCACTACCGGGCGGGCTTCCATGTCGCCTATTTCCATTTCAATGGTGCCGCTACGGGTTAAGCGCGCCCCCACCAGCCAGTTACTAGCGTCGGACAAGCCCGTTGCTGTCATTAAGGCATCGGCGTCGGTAAGCGTGACTGTAACAGGGAAGTCGGCAACGACTTGACGCACCACGGCAATTGGCGCGCGGCCGCCGTCTGGATCACGAACAAACACAAACAAGGTGGCACCAAAGGGTATTTCGTTGCGCAGCTGCTCGCTGATATTCACATTCACCGTTAAAGCTAACACCGAGCCGTCGGCGCGAGCTTTGGCGTCGGCTAAGGATTTTTCCAGCGCAAGCAGGCGAGGATCACCGTCGTTTAATAACTGTAGCGTAAGCTCCCAGGCTTGCACCGCCCGTTCATAGTCGCCACGCTCGTAGGCAATTACGCCAAGTAAGGCGAGTGCGTCGACGTTGCCGCGATCTTCTTCTAAAATAGTGCGCACAAAACCCGCCGCCCGGGCTAAGTCGTTGTCGCTACCAGACATAATTAATGACTGGGAATAATACATGAGGTTGGAAATATTCTTTGGCTCTAACCGCTGCGACTGCTCAAAAGCTTCTATACCTTCGTCGAGCTGGCCTAATTGCAGCATAATTCGCCCGTACAGGCTCCAAGCGCTGGCATTTGGTTTTTCGCCCAAGCGCTGGCGTAAACCAAGCGCAAACAGCATCATTTCTTCCGGTTCAATTTGCCCTGAACTGTCGTTCAGCAACCGCTGGCTGCGCTCTTCCAGCTGCGCTAAGGCGTGATCTGCCAGGCGCTGTTGCTGCCACGATCCAGCCCATAAATATAACCCCAGCGCACTAATAACCACCACGGCAATAACCCAGCTAATAGACGCAGGTTTCATGCTGACTTGTTCGTCGGGATCGTGCACGTCGGTAACAAAGGCTTTTTTCAGCTCGCGCTGAGCGTTGGCTAAGTCTTTGTCGGTTAATAAGTCTTGTTTACGATCTTCCTCGAGCTCTAATAAGCGCGATTCATACACCGACTTATTCGCTTGCAAGGTTGACAAGGTTGACAGCTGTTGCCGCTTGGCCAACAATAAAATGGCCACCGCAAGTAACGCCAGAACACATAAAGCCACATACCACATAAATTAGTTACTTCCCTTTTGCGAGTGCTTGTTTAAAGCAGCGGCGAGCTTAGCTTCTTCGTCGGCCGTAAGCACCACGTCGCCTTTTTTCTGGCCCCGTACTAAGCCGAAAATAAACAGCATACCAATCAGCGCCACTAATAGCGGCCCAACCCAAAGTATAATAGTGCTGGCGTTTACTGGCGGCCGGTAATGCACAAAGTCGCCATAACGGGCCTTCATAAAATCAACCACTTCGTTGTAACTTGCGCCTGCAAGTACCATTTCATGGACTTTTTTACGCATGTCTTCTGCCAGCGGCGCGTCGGAGTCGGAAATAGACTGGTTTTGACACTTCGGACAACGCAGCTCTTTGCTTAATTTATTATACAGACGCTCTTGGGCCGCCGTTTCAAAGGCGTAAAATTCCCCTTGCGCCTGTACCGCACCCAAGATGCTTATGGAAACTAGTATCGACAATACAAAAGCCAGTATTCTCATTGCTTTACCTGCCTTTTATTGGTCAAACAAACTGTAATAAACCGGGCCTACTTTTTCTCGCCATACCCGTGCATTTAAGTCGCCCACATGGCGATAGCGAATAATGCCCTTCGAGTCCACCACAAAGGTTTCTGGCGCGCCGTACACGCCTAAGTCCAAGGCGAGCAAACCACTAAAGTCGAATAAATTGATTTGGTACGGGTCGCCCAAATCTTGCAGCCAGTTCATAGCGGCCGCACGGCTGTCGTCTTTGTAGTTTAGCCCAATAATGTAAATGTCTTTGGTTGCTAACAATTCATTTAAAAACGAATGCTCTTGGTAGCAGGTTGGGCACCAGGTGGCCCACACATTTATGAGCATGGGCTTACCACCAATAATACTTTGCGTGTGGGTCCGATCGGGGTTGTATAAGTCGGGCAGCTCAAAGTTTGGTACCGGCTTACCTATCAGCGCCGAGTCGAGCTCGGTGGGGTCGGAAAACAGCCCCGTGAGCAAAAACCCACCTAAGCCAATAAACAACAGCATGGGCGTTAGAAACACTAACAAACGCAGTTTACTGTTCATGCTTTGGCCTCCTTGGCTTGCGCCGCCACTAAGGGCTTGCGTTTAATGCGGTAGCGTTTGTCGCTTATGGACAATAAACCTGCAATGGCCATTAACACCCCACCAAACCAGATCCAGCGTACGAAGGGCTTAATTTGAATACGCACCGCCCAGCTACCGTCGCCGAGCTCTTCGCCCATGGCAATATATAGGTCGCGCAGCGGGTTCACTTGCAACGCGGTTTTAGTTTGTACTTGGCGTTGAATGGTATAAAAACGCTTTTCGCTGAGCACCGTGCCAATAACTTTATTGTTGCGGGAAATTTCAAACACCGCCGCGTCGCTGATCCAGTTCGAGCCTTCCCGGTGCTTTAAGCTTTGGAAAGTAAAACTGTATGGCTCTTGCACAAAGGTGTCGCCAGGCGCCATGCGCACCGTGCGCTCAACTTCGTAGTTTTGCACCAAGGCAATACCAATGATAACCACGGCAAAACCCACATGCCCGAGCACCATGCCCCAATGGCTACGGCCAAGTTTTACCAGCGCCGGTAGTTTGTGCTCGCGATTAGCGATACGTAAGCGCAGCTCTTGCACCGTGGTAATGGTGATCCACGCTGCCATAATTAAGCCAATAACCGCCATGCCCGACACATGATTTGCGAACACCAAGGGTAGAGCAAAACCAACCGCCACGGCTAGGAATAAAGCCAGTAGTAAAGGCTTAATAAGTTCAGCCATTGACTGCCTGCGCCAGCGCACCATTGGTGCTATACCTATTAGCACCACGAACGGAATAACTAGCCAGAAGAACACCGTATTAAAGAACGGCTCGCCAATAGAAACCGAGCCAAGCCCAAGCTGCTGGTGCACTAAGGGCAATAAGGTGCCAAGCAATACCACCATGGTGGCGGTAACCAGCAGAATATTATTACCCAGCAACATTACTTCACGGGAGAACAGTTCGTAACGGGTATGACTAACTACTTTTGACGCCCGCAGGGCATATAACAACAGGGAGGCAACAATAACCACCGTTAGGAAAGCGAGTAAGAATAAGCCCCGCTTGGGGTCGGCGGCAAAGGAATGCACCGACACTAATACCCCGGAGCGCACCAAAAAGGTGCCCAGTAAACTTAAACTAAAGCCTGAAATGGCGAGGAGGACTGTCCATGACTTAAAGGTGCCGCGCTTTTCCGTTACTGCCAGCGAATGAATCAGTGCAGTTGCGATAAGCCAAGGCATAAAGCTAGCGTTTTCAACCGGGTCCCAGAACCACCAACCGCCCCAACCGAGCTCGTAGTAGGCCCACCAGCTGCCCACCATGATGCCGAGGGTAAGAAAGATCCAAGCGGCGAGGGTCCAGGGTCGTGACCACCGGGCCCAAGCCGAGTCGAGCCGACCGCCCATAAGTGCGGCAATAGCAAAAGAGAACGCCACCGACAGGCCCACATAACCGAAGTACAACAACGGTGGGTGAATGATCATGCCGGGGTCTTGTAATAAGGGGTTCATGTCGCGGCCGTCGATAGGAATCATTGGCATGACATAGGACAAAGTTCGATCAAATGGATTGGAGGTAAGCAACATAAACAAATAGAAGCCAACACCAATAATACCCATAACTGCCAGTACTCGAGCGGCAAAAGTAAGGGGTAAGCGAGTTGAATACAGCGCTAAGGCAGCGGCCCAACCCGCTTGCACCAGCATCCACAGTAAGAAGGAGCCTTCGTGCGAGCCCCAAACGGCGGTTATGCGGTAATACCAAGGCAACACTGAGCTGGAGTTATTTGCCACATAAATAAGCGAGAAGTCGCCGACTAAAAACGCCCAGGTAAGTGCGATATAGGAGATGAGCGTGAAAATAAACATGCCGTAGGTAAGCGGTCTGGCTAAGGCCATGTAACCGCCATGCCCGCGGTATGCGCCTACCAGCGGAACAATAGCGAGCATTAGCGAGAACGCAAAGGCTAAGGCTAAAGCAAAGTGACCTAATTCAGCGATCATGATTAGTTACCGCCTTTGTTATTCTTGTAGTCGCTTTGACCATAACCGCTTTGCGAAGGAGGCACATGCTCGATACCTTTTAGCTCTTTGGCTAAGGCCGGTGGCATATATTCTTCGTCGTGGCGGGCTAGTACTTCCGTGGCCACAATGCGATTAGGGGCAACTAACACGCCCTGCGCCACAATGCCTTGGCCTTCGCGAAATAAGTCGGGTAATACGCCTTCGTATTCCACGATAACTTCTGCTTCGCCGCTGCCCACTAAGCGAAAGGCCACGTGTAGGCTGTCGCCAAGGCGTTCAACGGTGCCCGGTACCACTAAGCCGCCAACCCGAAGGCGTTGGCCTATTTCCGGTAAGGTCTGTTCGCTGCCCTTGCCTTCAACAATTTCACTAGGAGTATAGAACAAGTCGATATTTTGCGATAAGGCGTAAAGCACCAAGGCGGTGGCTATGGCTACCGCACCAACGATACTACCGATTACGGCGAGTCTTTTTTTACGTCTAGGGTTCATGATGGCTGGCCACTTTGTTGCTGTGTTGAGGCGCTTTTGGCGCGCTGAATTCGTTCGGCTCGGGCTTGTTGGGCACGGGCTTCTTGGGTGATTTTGCGTCGGGCCCAACTGGCTTCAAGGGCTAATGCCCCGAGGCCGAAAAAAGTAACAAACATAGACGACCAGACGTATACGCCGTAGCCACCCATGTGAATAAAGGCGCTGAAACTGTCGAAGTACATTAGCGGTTCTCCTTTAACAGTAAGGTTTGAGCCCAGGGACGGCGCACTTCGCGCTTAAGTATTTCGTTGTTTAACCGCAAGATAACTAAAGCGCTGGAAACCAGTAGGAAACCGAGAATACTGACCAATAATGGCCACAGCATTTCCGGCGCCATGCTTGGTTTTTCAAACCGGGTAATAGCTTGGGTAATGGTGGACTGCTGATGCAGCGTGTTCCACCAGTACACTGAATAATGAATAATGGGAATGTTAATAACCCCGATAAGGGCCAATATGCCTGCGGCTTTGGCGCCGGTGCGCTCGTCTTCAAAGGCCGCATAAAGGGCCATAACGCCTAAATAAAGGAAGAATAAAATAAGCTGGGCGGTTAAGCGCGCGTCCCATTCCCACCAGGTGCCCCACATGGGTTTGCCCCATACGGCGCCGGTAAACAAGGAGATTAAGGTCAGCACTGCGCCCACCGGAGCGATAGCTAAAATAGCCCATTCGGCGGTGCGAATTTGCCATACCACGGCGCTTAAGGCGGCAATAGCCATGCCCATATAAAAGCCCATAGCCCAAAAAGCGGAAGGCACATGAACAAAAATAATGCGGTAACTTTCGCCCTGTTGGTAATCGGGCGGCGCAAAGGCTAAGCCCCAAATCATGCCGATGGTTAAGATAACCACGCCGGGAATAGCGAACCAGGGTAGTAATTTTTTATTTAACCGGTAGGTTGCTTCCGGTTTTGCATAAGGGTGTAACCATCGCCACATATTAATTTACACTCACTCGTAAAGCTGCATGCACAGCATAAGGTGATAAAACCAAGGCTAACACTGTAATAGCGGCCATTAGCGCCAAAGGGCCAGCGGGCGATAAGCCTGTGGCCGCGGTTTCCACAGCTGCCGTGGCAAAAATAAGCAGCGGAATCAGCAGTGGTAATAATAGTAAACTTAACAGCGCGCCGCCTTTATTGAGGCTAACCGTAAGTGCTACGCCAATGGCCCCTACACTACTTAGTACCGGAGTACCTAGCAGTAACGACAGCCAAAGTGTGCCCCAAGCTTCCTTGGGTAAGTTCAGTAACAGCGCCAATAAGGGCGCTAAAATAAGTAATGGCACCGCTGTAAGCAGCCAGTGCATAATTATTTTCGCCAGTACTGCCCATTCAACGGCCATGGGCATAAGTAACATTTGCTCTAGCGCGCCGTCGCTAAAGTCGTCGCGAAACAACCGCTCGAGCCCTAATAAAGCTGACAACAACGCCGACACCCAAATAACACCGGGGGCAATGCGGGCTAAGGTGGCGGGCTCGGGGCCAACGCCTAAGGGAAATAAAGTGACCACCACCAGCAAAAACAAAATTGGGTTCATTAAATCGCTGCGCTGCCGCATGGCCACTCGAAATTCGCGCCGCATTAATGCCCGTACTTGGCTGCCAACACTTAACTCACTTGCCATTAATGTTGATACTCCAAGTTTAACATATTCACTTGCACGGGAATATTGTCGAGGGGCTGATGCGAGGTAAGTAACACCGAGCCGCCGCGGGCTAGTTGCCAGCTAAAACGTTCGTGCAACATGGCGATACCGCTGACGTCGAGCGACGTAAAGGGCTCGTCGAGAATCCATAAGTTGGCACTGCTTAACCATAATCGGGCTAACGCGATGCGCCGCTGCTGGCCCGCCGATAGGCGCTGGGCGGGAATGTCTTCTAAGCCCACTAAACCAACGCGCTCGAGTAATTCGTAGGGCGCCGCAGTTAATGGCTGGCCTTGGATAGCTGCGTAGTACTCGAGATTTTCGATAGCGGTTAGCTCAGGCTTAACTGCCGCCTTATGGCCGATAAAGAGTAAGTTACTATGATATTGGCTGCGGATAGTTTGAATAAGCTCGCCACGAAAGCGCACTTCGCCCGCTTGTGCTGGCAGTAACCCGGCCACAATACGCAAAAAGCTGGACTTGCCAGCGCCATTTGGACCTTGCACTTGCCATAATTCGCCGGTTTTTACGCACAGATCGAGCTGGTTGAACAAAGTTCGTTCACCTCGAATAGAGCGGATGCCTTTGGCTTCTAACAGACTTGTCATAGCCCCTCGAACAGCAAAACTAAATGGCCCGTATGTTATCATAAATACCACTGGCTCTGCGACTTAAACTGGCCGATATCAATGACCTATTGCGGCACGCTCGCATACGGGTATAGTGCACTTATGGACAAGTTAACCTCTTCTCAAACTCAGTCGCTGCTGCGCCAATTGCTGCAAGCACCGCCTAGTAGCTTACTGAACACTAGCGCTGCCCAGGCCAGTAGCGCGGCAAATACCTATGGGAAATTGCCCTTTGGCGGGCCGAGTTTGTCGTTGCAAATTCCCCCTGCCCTGCGCCAAATTATTGCTCAAGCCCAGTCGCCGGCCCAACTATTACAAAGCCTATCGACCATGCGTGACCACCCAGATGTGGCGCCCAATGTGCGGGCGTTAATGACTCAGGTGTTAAGCCAAGCCCTTGGCCAAGCTGCGGGTTCTGGGGCGCAACCTAGTGTAACCCCAGCTTTAGTGAGTGCTTGGTTTGGCTTGAACCCTGCGGCGGCCTTATTGTCGCCGGGCTTGCTTGGGGCCCAAGCCAGTGCCCAGAGTAGTTCGCAAACAAATGCCCTTTGGTTGCAACAGGCCTTACCGCTGTTGTTGTTACTATTACGCCCACAAACCGCCACCGGCAATAAAGCCACGCCAAATTTAGCCCAAGCTTTAGGCCAATTATTTGGTGGGGCCGGCCAAACGGCTGCCATGGGTACGGCTATGAGCCAGTTATTGCGTGACTTGCAAGGAGCCTTGCAACATGTGCGCATGAGCCAAGTGTTGTACGCCGACACGGCAACGCGAAATGAGCCTGATTATTTTTTAACCTTGCCCTGGCAGGTGGGGGAAGAGGCGCGCTTAATTGAATTATTGCTGCAAAAACGCCAACAACAACGGGACAAAGAGCAGCCGGAAGAGGTGTGGGTACTGTCGATGCGACTACAAATTACCCGCATTGGGCCTATTTTAGCGCGGGTGCGCTGGAACGGCGAGAAAGCCGCCATTATGCTGTACACGGATAACGATGCCGCCAGCCGCTGGTTAACCGGCAAGGTACAGCGATTGCAGAATCAATTAGTGGCTAAAAACATTCATGTGCACAGCTTAGACGTACAAACCGGCCGTATTCCTGCCAGCCTGGCGCCTGATCCTAACCAGCTGATTCGAGTGAAAGTATGAGTAAAAAAGCCATTGGCCTGAAATATGACGGCAATGATGCGCCAAAAGTGGTGTCGCGGGGCTTTGATGGTTTAGCAGAAGAGATTATTGCTGCCGCCAAAGAGGCTGGGGTGTTAGTGCATGAAGATCCGGAACTGGCTAACTTTCTTGCCAAACTAAACGTGGGCGACGAAATTCCCCGCGACCTGTACGTTATTATTGCCGAACTTATCGCCTTCGCCACCTGGCTTAACCTAAAAGCTTAATGATGGGGTCAGAACCAACCCGCTACAGCCCAATGAATTCAACAAGCCATCCTAAAAAGCTTGTTCTGACCCCAAGGTTATTTTTTATACAAACTGTAGAGCAGTTCGGCTTCGGCGCGGGGGAGTTCGCAGGCGTCCATGATTTCTTCTAAGCTTGCGCCTTGTTGTACTAGGCGGGCGGCCCGTTGGTAGAATTTGCTTTCTGGATCTTGCTCGGCCACTTCTTGAATGGCTTCTTGTTGTTGTAAAATTTGTTGCTCTAACGCTGCTTGGCTGTGGGCCAGGTTGTCGAGTTGTTGTTTCACTTCGGTGTTGTTATTAACACTCAGTTCAATTTGCTGCATGACCGCCGCTAGTTGCCTTTTGAGCGCGCCAACCTGCTCCTGCAGCTGTTGTTGCTGCAACCGATGCTGTTCTTTTTGCTGATCGTGCTCGGCCGTGGCTACTTGGTCGCTGCGCAATTGTTCCAGCACGGCTAGCAGTTTGTGTTGCTCGTCGCGGCTACGAATAACCGCGATTAACACTACAATTAGCCCCACCAAGGCGGCTAGGCTAATGCTGATTGGCAGCCAAAGAAAAAGTATATTGGTCATAGGCATTGGCTAAATTTGAGCAACTTCGCCCCATTCCTCTTCCGTGAGCATTTTATTTAGGTCAACCAAAATAAGCAGTTCGCCGTCGCGGTTACTTACCCCTTGAATAAAGCGGGCGCTTTCTTCGGTACCAATATTTGGTGCACTGTCAATTTCAGAGCTACGCAAGTAAACCACTTCTGCAACACTGTCGACCAAAATGCCAATAACCTGTTGGTCGGCTTCAATAATAACCACGCGGGTGTTGTCGTTCACTTCGCTAGAAGGCAAGCCAAAACGGGTGCGGGTGTCGATAACGGTAACCACGTTGCCACGTAAATTAATAATGCCTAACACATAGTCGGGAGCACCCGGTACCGGTGCAATTTCGCTATGGCGGAGTACTTCTTGTACCTGCATAACGTTAATGCCATAGGTTTCTTCGTCTAATTGAAAAGTAACCCACTGTAAAACTGGATCGTCGCTATCTGCCACTGCGGTTTTAGATTTCAGACTGCGGTTTGTTTGACTCATGGTTTTCTTCTCCCAAAACGAAAGCCGTTTTATTTGTTATCTTTGGCACTATTGTCTAAACCTTGCTCGAGCAAGGCGATAAGCGCTTCTACATTAATTAAAGCGCACATTTTGTCTTTTACTATACCTGCCAACCAAGGGCGTTTACCACTAGCAACTCGCCATTTTATTTCTTCGGGCTGCAGCGTGTCGGTATTAATTAACTGTTCGCAGGCGAGCCCCCAATTACTTGCACCTAACATAACAAGGTACTGATAATTAAGCCCTGCGGCTAGTTTTTCAGTGTATTTTTCTGGCATTACCCAGCGGGCTGAGTCGACCACGTTAAGCTGCTCTTCTAGGTGGGGCATCATGCCTAGATACCATGCGGGCCGGCCAAATAAGGGTTTTGGCGTTTGCCACTTATGAATACCACCTAAACTTTTTAACGGCACCGCTAAGTTTAACCCTGCCACGCTAAAAAACAACGCTTGGAAAGGTTCGCTTTGATATTCGGCCATGGCGTTTGGCTGTTGCGGCGGTGGGGGTGCCTTTCCGTACGGCAGTGCCTCTTCGTACGGCAGTGCCTCTTCGTACGGCAGTGCCGTACCTACGGTGGGCGTTTTTATAACCGGGGGTGTCGTGCCCACGGTGGGTGTTTTTATAACCGGGGGTGTCGTGCCCACGGTGGGCGTTTTTATAACCGGGGGTGTCGTGCCCACGGTGGGCGTTTTTATAACCGGGGGTGCCGTGCCCACGGTGGGTGTTTCTACAACCGGGGGCGGTTCCACGGCTGGGCCTTTGGCCAGCAAACGTTCCAATGGCGCACGGGTTAAGTCGTCGAGCTTGCTCGGCTGTTCTTCTTCTAACAACGCTGTAAGGTATTCGTGCATTGCACGATTGCTCGTTGAGTTTTGACTCATGACCTGCCTGCTAAACCTGCTTAAGAGTTTGTTTTACTAAGTAAATGTTGTAACAACTGGGTATATGCTAACACACCTCGGGCCTTTGGCGCATGCAACGACGGCGGCGTATGTTCAGCACTAGCATCGCGAAACTTGGTGTCGACGGGGATCATGCCGGCCCACACTTTACTGCCATGCTTTTTAATTAGTTTTTGGTAGGCGTCGAGTGAAGCCCGCGTACGCTTGTCGTACATGGTAGGTACCACCGTAACCAAATGATTTTGCCGCAAGGAATTCTTTACCAATTCCAAGGTTTGCAGCATGCGGTCGAGCCCTTTTAGCGCTAGGGTTTCTGTTTGCACCGGCACAATAACTTGGCTGCATGCGGCTAAAGCATTCACCATAAGTACGCCTAACACCGGTGGTACGTCGATAAGCACGTAGTCGTAGTCCATACGTAATTTGCGTAATGCCTTGCGTAACACTAAGCCCATGCCACTGCGGCCACCGAGTTTACGGTCGAGGGTGGCAAGAGCCATGGTGGCGGGTAATACGTCGATATTTTCAAAGCTAGTTTGCTGAATAGCCGCGGTTATTTTTTCATAGCTAACTTCTGGGCCTTCTAGCAACAGGTCGTAGGCGCTTTGCTGCAGTTCTTCCGAGTCGATATTAAAGTAATATGTTAGCGAAGCATGGGGATCGAGATCGATAAGCAGCACGCGGTTATTACGTTCAGCCAATAAACCGCCCAAGGCTATGGTGCTGGTGGTTTTACCCACCCCACCTTTTTGGTTTGCGACTGTCCATATCACCATGGCGATACCTAATTTAAGTCAAACGCACGTAAAATATGACGCGATACATCTTGCAGCGGCAGGTCGCGCTCGGAAAGCCCTGCTGCTGACACCGCCTGTGGCATACCATAAACAACTGAGGTGTCTTTGTCTTGTGCCCAAATAGTGGCACCGCGATCTTTTAACATACGACTGCCTTCACGGCCGTCGGCACCCATGCCGGTTAATACAATGGCGAGAACATCGCCACCATAGGTGCGCGCTAGCGAAGCGAAGGTAAGATCGACACTGGGCCGGTAGGTTAGCTTTTCACTGTCGTCTTCACGTATTTGTAGTTTGGCAGAATTAGCCCGACCGTCGACAATCATTTGTTTGCCACCTGGGGCTAAATAAGCATGCCCTGGCTGCAGAATATCACCGTCTTGTGCTTCTTTCACTTTGATAGCGCAAAGACTGTCGAGCCGATTAGCAAAGGCGTTCGTAAAGGCCGCTGGCATGTGCTGCACTAGCACTATGGGCACGGGAAAGTTTGCCGGCAAGGCGCTAAGTACTGTTTGCAACGCAACGGGACCACCGGTGGAAGTGCCAATAGCCAGCACTTTAAATGGTGCCGTGCGCGCTATTGGCGCTACCGTACTTGGTGCGGCCTGGGCTTGTTGAGTACTTACTGTGGGCTGAATAGCGGGCCGTTGGCGCACACTAAGCCGGTCGGTTAAACTGCTGCCTAAGGGCGGCCGGCTAATAGGCGTTCTGGCAGGCGTGCTAAGGGGCGTGCGCAGCGGTGTGCGTTTGCCCCCAATTTGAATTACCCGTTGCTGCAAAACCTGAATAGCTTCGCTGCGGTTACGGGCAATGTCTTCGAATTTTTTTGGTAGGAAGTCGACTGCGCCGGCGTCGAGGGCATCAAGCGTAGCTTTGGCACCGTCGTGAGTAAGCGAGCTAAACATTAAAATGGGCACCGGTCGCTCTGCCATAATGCGCCGCACCGCGCTAATACCGTCGAGTACCGGCATTTCAATGTCCATGGTAATGACATCGGGGCGCAGTTTGCGAGCTTGTATAATAGCTTCTTCGCCATCAGCGGCTTGACCAATAACTTCTATTTCAGGCGACCCATTTAAAATTTCTGTCACTCGGCGACGGAAAAAGCTGGAGTCATCTACAACTAATACCCTGACTGTCATGTTTTCCTTTAGTGTTTAATAGAGCGTTTCGCATAACGCTTGAGCAAACTTGGTATATCAAGAATAAGAGCAATACCGCCGTCGCTGGTAATTGTAGCACCAGCCATGCCTGGCGTGCCTTGCAACATACGGTCGAGCGGCTTAATTACCACTTCTTCTTGGCCCACTAAAGCGTCGACCACAAAACCCACTTGTTGGGTGCCTAAGGTAACCACCACCACATGCCCTTCGTCGCGCTTGAAGTTGGGGTTGTTGCCTTTGTTCAGCCACAGGTTTAAATAAAACAATGGTATGGCTTTGTCGCGCACGATCATGCTGAGCTGGCCGTCGACGGTGTTGGTTAGCTTTAAGTCTAAGTTTATAATTTCGTTTACGGTAGCTAATGGCAGCGCAAAAGCCTGCTTGCCAACCCGCACCATAAGCGTTGGTAAAATAGCTAAGGTTAAGGGCACCTTAATTTCTAAGCGGGTGCCGCGGCCCATTTCTGAGTCGATACGCACCGAGCCATTAAGCTGGTTTATTTTGGTTTTTACCACGTCCATGCCCACACCACGACCGGACACGTCGGAAATAACTTCTTTGGTGGAAAAGCCGGCAGCAAAAATAAGGTTGTAGGCTTCTTCGTCGGTCATACGCGCGGCGGCGTCGACGTCTAAAATGCCACGCTTAATAGCGATGCCTTTTAATTTTTCTGCGTCCATGCCGGCGCCGTCGTCTTCAATTGACAACAGTATATGGTCGCCTTCTTGCGACGCCGCTAAAGTAACCACACCCATGCGCGGCTTACCCGCCTTTACCCGCTCGTCGGGCATTTCAATGCCGTGGTCGACGGAGTTACGCACTAAGTGCACTAAGGGGTCGGCTAGTGCTTCTACCAGGTTTTTGTCTAGGTCGGTGTCTTCGCCAATGAGCTCGAGGGTAATTTCTTTATTTAAGGTACGCGCCATGTCGCGCACTACGCGGGGGAAGCGGCCAAATACTTTCTTAATGGGCTGCATGCGCGTTTTCATTACCGAGCCTTGTAAGTCGCCGGTGACCACGTCGAGGTTAGAAATAGCTTTGCCTAGCTCTTCGTCGTTAAAGTTACTATTGAGTAACAATAAACGGTTTCGAACCAAGACCAGTTCGCCCACCATGTTCATAATGTCGTCGAGGCGGCGGGTGTCGACCCGTACGGTGGTTTCTGCCGGCGGCGCTACTGGCCGTGGTGCCGGCTTTGGTTCTGGTTTTGCTGCTGGCTTGGCGGCTGGTTTGGCTGCTGCTGGTTTAGGCTCAGGTTTAGCGGCTGGTTTTGCAGTAGGCTCGCTGGTAGCAGGTTGCACGCTGCTTGGTGCTTGACTGCCGTGCAATTCGTCGAGCAGGGCTTCAAATTCTTCGTCGCTCATTTCACCATCGGCGGCTGCAGCTGCTGGTGTTGCTGGTGCGGCGGGTGGCTCTTGGGCGGGCTGTGCTGGTGGTTTAACCCCTTGTAATTCGTCGAGTAAAGCTTCGAATTCCTCGTCGCTCATTTCGTCGTTGTCGCTGCCGGCGGCTTGTTCAGCCGCGGGCGTTGCTGCTGCCGCTGGCGGGGTGCTTGCTGTTTCCCCACCGACACCGTGCAATTCGTCGAGTAAGGATTCAAATTCCTCGTCGGTAATGTCGTCGACACCACCTTCGCCGGAAATAGCCGTGGGCTTTTCTGCCTCGCTTTCTGCTACTTCTTCGGCTTCGTCAGCTTGTGTTACTTCTGCACCGCTGTCGCCCGGCATGTGGGTGCCCGGCTCGCTTAAAATTGTTAAGGCGGCCAATAGCTCCGGATCAGCCGGCTGCATTTCTTCCCGGGCTTGCACCGCGGCAAATTGTTCGTTTATGGTGTCGAGGGCCTGTAAAATAACGTCCATAAGTTCTGACGACAGTTCGCGGCCACCATTACGTAAGGTGTCGAACACGTTTTCGGCACCGTGACAGGTGTCGATTAAATGGCCTAGCGATAAAAACCCGGCGCCACCTTTCACCGTATGAAAGCCACGGAAAATAGCGTTCAGTAAATCACGGTTATCAGGATCGTTTTCTAATTCCACCAACTGCCCAGAAAGCAGTTCTAAAATTTCACCGGCTTCAATTAAAAAGTCCTGCAGGATGTCTTCATCGAGGTCAAAACTCATGTGCAGCTGCTCCTAAAACCCTAAACTAGACAGCAGATCATCAACGCCGTCTTGTCCACTGACAACGTCATCTCTTACTTCAGGATCGATTACAGGCCCTTCTGGCCCGTTACCCTTCACTGCCTTTGCGTTTTTTTCTTGTGCTGCTTTTTGGTAGTCTTCACCAAAAATTGTCAGCAGCGATATTAGTTGGCTTTCTACTTCTTGCACTAAATCGATTACCCGGCGAATAACTTGGCCGGTTAAATCTTGAAAGTCTTGTGCCATTAATACTTCTGTTAATAGCGTATGCAAATGTTCACTGCGCTCGGCTGAACGGCGAATAAAGCCGTCGACTTGATGGCACAGTGTTTTAAACTGCTGTAAGTCGATGTCGCGCGACATTAACCCGTTCCACACGGGCAAAATTGCACTCACTTCGGTACCCATTTCTTCGGCTAAGGGTAGCGACGCTTCGACCGCATCCATGGTGCGGTTGGCAGCTTCTTCAGTACGTTGCATCACGTACTGCAAGCGATTTTGTGCATCGGGTAGCTCGTCGGTGGTTAACGTTGATAACCGCGGATCTTCTAAAAATTCCTGTAGCGAGTCGTGCAGTTGGCGGGTTAATCTACCAATCGATTCAAACAGCTCGTCTTGATCGGCGTCGGCTAACTGCCGTAACAACCGGTCGGCTTCAGTTTGCTTTTCGTGTTCTAGTAAGCGCACTAATTCCTGCGCTTGCTCCAGCGTAATCGTTCCGACGGATGGCACCATCTGTGTTCTCCTTGTCAGATTATGCTAGCCGTTCGAATACTTTTTCGAGCTTTTCTTTTAACGTAGCAGCGGTAAAGGGCTTCACAATATAGCCATTTACACCTGCTTGCGCCGCTTCAATTATTTGATCGCGCTTTGCTTCCGCCGTTACCATTAGTACGGGAATGTGCTTCAGCCGTTCGTCGGCCCGAATGGCCCGTAGCAGGTCGATACCCTGCATGCCTGGCATGTTCCAGTCGGTAACAACGAAATCAAATTCGCCGTTTTGCAGCATAGGCAAAGCGGTGGTGCCGTCGTCGGCTTCAGAAACGTTCTGCAAGCCTAGATCGCGCAGCAAGTTTTTTATAATGCGCCTCATCGTTGAAAAATCATCCACGACAAGAATTTTCATGTTTTTGTCCAATGTGCCCTCCAGCGAGGCTTAATACCTAAACGAGTCGTGTTAATCAGTCCAACTTCGCATACGACCTTTTAATCGTACCATGGCCTGACTATGAATTTGACTTACTCGTGATTCACTCACGTCTAAAATTTGGCCTATTTCTTTTAAGTTCAGTTCTTCGTCGTAATACAATGACAGCACCAGTGATTCGCGCTCAGGCAAACCACGAATAGATTCAGCCAACGCACGTTGAAACGCCTTTTGCTCGACTTCAGCAAAAGGTTCGTTGTGGGTGGCGTCTTGGCTGCCGGTTACGATAACGTCTTCAGAAACGCCTAAGTCTTCGATACCAATTATACGTCCTGAACTAACATCATTCAAAATTTGATGATATTCGTCTAATGGTATACCTAATTTTTCTGCAACTTCATGGTCGCGAGCGTCGCGGCCTGTTTCATTTTCTACTTGCCGTACCGCTTCGGCTAACATGCGGCTATTACGGTGCACCGAGCGTGGGGCCCAGTCGCCACGGCGGATTTCGTCGAGCATAGCGCCACGAATACGAATACCGGCAAAAGTTTCAAAACTTGCACCTTTACCGGTTTGAAAGTTTTTTGAGGCCTCGAGTAAGCCTATCATACCAGCCTGAATAAGATCGTCGACCTGCACATTGGCCGGTAGCCGCGCCACCATGTGATGGGCAATGCGTTTAACCAAATTAGTGTGCTGTTCAACAATTTGTTGTTGGTGGCGAGCTTCTGAAGCATAGGCAGCTACTTTACTCATTAGCAGGCTCCTTTCCAGGCTGTGGCTGGGCCACCAATTGTTCAATAAAGAATTCTAAATGCCCGCCCGCCTGCGCTGGTATAGGCCAGTTCATTGCGCGTGTTCCCAGAGCTTTAAAGGCCAGCGAGCCCGGTGAACGCGGAAAGGCTTCAATTAATAATTGTTGTTTGCGTACTGCTTTTCGCAGGTTTTCGTCGTACGGCACGATGGCAGCAAGTTCTAAGGCCACGTCTAAAAAGCGGTCGGTTACTTTGGTTAGCTTATTAAACAGCACTTGCCCTTCGCGCATGGTGCGTACCATATTGGCTACTATTTTAAACCGAAACACGCCGTGTTCGCGGCTTAGTAGCTTAATTAGCGCGTAGGCGTCGGTAATAGAGGTGGGCTCGTCGCACACTACCACTACTACGTCTTGCGAGGCGCGGGCAAAGCTAAGCACCATGTTAGAAATACCGGCGGCGGTGTCGACAATAAGCACATCGAATTCGGTTCGCATATTACTAAAGGCACGAATAAGGCCTACATGCTCTTGTGGCGACAATTCGACCATGGAGCGCGTACCGGAAGTGGAAGGCGCAATAAAAATGCCCCGCGGCCCTTCTATTAAGATGTCGTCGATGTCACATTCGCCCGACAACACATGGGATAAATTCTTTTCTACACGCAAGCCTAAAATAACGTCGACGTTTGCCAAGCCTAAGTCGGCGTCGAGAACCAATACGCGCTTGCCTTGGTCGGCCATGGCCATAGCCATATTCAGCGATACGTTGGTTTTTCCTACGCCGCCTTTGCCGCCAGTAACTGCAATAACTTTAATTTGGTTTTTTTTCATTATCCGTCTCAAACCGCTCGCTTGATCGTTCACTACTGGGTGTCCTGCTACTACGTGTATTAATTGCTTATGTTATCAGTTTACTTCACTTCGACCATTATTGTGCAAATTATACATAAGCAAAGTCGGCTTCAGTAGAAAACTGGTGGTCAACAACCGCTGATGCTGCAGCCATTGTTTCGGCTCGGGCGATTAAATCGCCGGCATCGGCCACTTTAATGTCTTCGGGTACGCGCTGTCCATCTGTAAGATAGCTTATTGGCAATGAATTTTGAATGCTAACACTTAATGATTCACCAATACTTAGACATTCATCAAGTTTGGTGAAGATACAGCCGCTTAAGGGTAACTTTTTAAAGCGGCGAACAATTTCTTCTTGTACGGCGCCTTGGGCCGTAGCTGCCAAAACCAAGTAAGGGCGAATACGTAAACGGGTGTTGCGCATTAGCGTTTCTAATTGGTCGGTTAAGCGCATGTCGCGCTGGCTCATGCCTGCGGTGTCAATAAGTACTAACTTACGCTGGCGTAATTGCGCTAACACCACATTGAGTTCGTCGGCATTTTTGGCCACTTTAACCGTGCAGCCAATAATGCGGCCATAGGTTTGTAACTGTTCCGCGGCAGCTATGCGGTAGGTGTCGGTGGTGATCATGGCCACGCTGTCGGCACCATGGCGACGAGCAAAGCGCGCCGCTAATTTAGCTACGGTGGTGGTTTTCCCTACGCCAGTTGGCCCGACTAATGCAACCACGCCGCCTTTTTGTAAAATGTCGTTGCTGGTGGTTTGTATTTGGCTTTGCATCAAGTCAAGGGTTTGCTGCCAGGCTTCGTCTTTCTTTAGCCCTTCTGGAATAAAGCACGAGATTTGATCTGCCACTTGGCCGGTAAAGCCAAGCTTTTTTAATTTATTAATTAGCAAAGCCCGCATGGGTTCGCGGCGCTCAACTTCTTGCCACATTAAACCCGATACCTGATGCTCGAGTAAGGCCCGAATGGCGGCCATGTCGTCGCGCATGGTTTCCATTTGGCTGTCTTGGGCGGCAAGCCGTGCTGCAACTTGGGCGTCGTTGAGTATACGTGATTCTGCCACCATTTGCCCTGCTACCTGGGCAACGGGCTCTTGTAAGCTTGGTTCTTGGCGTGTTGCTGGCTGCAGCGGCTCGGCCACCGGCTGTTGTGGCTCTGGCTGTGGTGCCGCAGCAACTGGCTCGAGAGCTTCCGCTTGCGAGGGTGCCGCTTCTTCTTGTTGACGTTGCAATAAGGCTTCTAAAGAAGTGGCAATAGCCTGTTGTTTTTCAACGCCTCCGGCAAGCTCTTCAATAGGGGTGACGGTGTTTTGACGACGCGCCGATGACATGGCTTGTGCCGGTGCGGTGTCGGGGTCATAAGCGGCCACCAACTCAACCCCACCAGACACGGTTTTATTCGACATAATAACGGCGTCTGGTCCTAAGGTGCGCTTCACTTCTGCCAATGCTGAACGCATATCTTTTGCAAAAAAACGTTTTATTTTCATGTTGCTTAACTCCGCCAAGCTAGCTCAGCTGCCCGTTACTGACCGATTGAGCTGACGATTCTAATTTGTTTGTCGTCGGGTATTTCCTGGTACGACAATACGTGTAGTCCTTGCAGGCTATTACGGGTAAAGCGTGACAATGTACCCCGTAACATTCCTGAAGTGAGCAAAACTGACGGTTGACCGTTCATTTCTTGCTGCTGGTGAGCGTCTTTTAAACTTGTTTGTAACCGCTCGGCCAAGCCGGGTTCAATACCCGCACCTTCATTTCCTGCCATCTGTAGTGACTGATGCAACATCTGTTCCAACTCTGGCGCCAATGTTATGACGGGCAGTTCTTCCATGCCGCCAGCGGCTTCTTGCACAATTAACCGGCGCAGGGCAATGCGCACTGCCGAAGTAAGTACGTCGGCGTCTTGGCTTTTACTACCGTACTCGGCCAAGGTTTGTACTATGGTTCTGAAGTCGCGCACGGGTACGCCTTCTTCAAGTAAGTTTTGTAGCACTTTGGCAATAATCGACAAGCTTAAAACGTCTGGTACTAAGCCTTCAATAAGCTTCGGTTGCTGCTTGGCTAATAGGTCGAGCAACTGCTGGGTTTCTTCATGGCCCACCAGCTGAGCGGCGTTATTGGTAAGAATTTGGCTAACATGGGTGGCCACTACCGTAGCCGCGTCGACCACTGTGTAGCCTAAGGTTTGTGCGTGCTCGCGATCTTCTTTCTTAATCCAAACCGCGTCGAGGCCGAAGGCTGGGTCTTTGGTGGCTTCACCTTTTAACTGCCCGAACACTTGGCCCGGGTTAATGGCTAGTTCCCAGTCGGGGCGTATTTCCGCTTCGCCAAAGGTGACTCCCAGCAAGGTAATACGATATTGGTTGGGGCCTAAGTCGAGGTTGTCGCGAATGTGCACCGGTGGCACCAGAAAGCCCAATTCTTGGGACAGCTTTTTACGCACGCCTTTAATACGCGCCAGTAATTCGCCACCTTGGTTTTTATCGACCATTGGAATAAGCCGGTAACCTACTTCTAGGCCTATAGTGTCGACTTGGTGCACGTCGTCCCAACTAATTTCCTTACTGTCGATATTTTGATTTTGCGTGGCAAGTTCCGTGCGCTCTTTCACTAGCTCGCCTTCTTTGCCGTCTTTGGCGGCTTTAATGCGCAAATAAGCCAAACCAATACACAGGGCGGCCATTGACAGAAAAGCAATGTGCGGCATGCCCGGCACTATGCCCATAACAAACAAAATAGCGCCAACAATAATAAGTACCCGCGGATTACCCGACAGCACTTTGGTGAGCTGTTCGCCTAAGTCTTTGTCGGCATTTTCTCGGGTAATAATAATTGCCGTTGCTACCGACAGTAACAGCGAGGGAATTTGCGCTACTAGGCCGTCACCAATACTAAGTAGTGAATATACTTCCATGGCAACGCCAAAGGGTAAGTCGTGTTGTAGGGTACCAATAAGCACACCGCCAACAATGTTAATACCAAGAATAAGCAAGCCCGCAATAGCGTCGCCTTTTACGAATTTACTGGCACCGTCCATGGAGCCGTAGAAGTCGGCTTCACGGGTAACGTCTTCACGTTTTTCTTTGGCGTCTTCTTGGGTAATAAGGCCAGAGTTGAGGTCGGCGTCGATGGCCATTTGTTTTCCGGGCATGGCGTCGAGGGTAAAACGTGCCGTTACTTCTGAAATTCGGCCTGCACCTTTGGTAATAACCACGAAGTTAATGATGATTAAAATAAGGAACACCACCATACCTACCGTGTAGTTACCACCAATAACCACGGCACCAAAAGATTCGATAACCTTACCGGCCGCACCTGGGCCTTCTTGACCGTTAAGTAGTACCACGCGGGTAGAAGCAATGTTAAGCGCCAACCGGAATACGGTGGCGATAAGCAAAATAGACGGAAAGGCAGCAAATTCCAACGGGCGGCGGGTATAAACCGCCACTAACAGCACCATCATAGACAGGGTTATATTAAAAGAAAAAAGAATGTCGAGCAGCAGCGGTGGCATAGGTAACACCACCATGGCCAGAATAGCCAATACTCCAATAGGCGTGCCGACGCCAATTAAATGACGCTTATGATTATTATAAAACCCTTGCATAACTGCCAATTGCTGCATAACGCTTTATTCCTGTCTTTACCTGTGATGCGCGCTTACAAAGCACACTTACAGAGCGGCGGTTTACCGTCACCCCTACGACCTCATAGGTTACTATTCAAGAATCAAGCCAACCTACCGGCAAGACACTGGTGGCGTGGTATTAGTGATGTGAATTTGCGGCCGTGGCGCCCATATTCCGTGCCACTTGGCTTTGCCTGCGAGGCTGTGGAATTCAAGCTGCCAGCTGTACACATTGTTACCTTTAGCTTGGCTATGAAAGCGCAATTGTTGTTGCTGCCACATGGTTGGCTGTGGGGCTTGCTGCCATTGATATAGCAATGCTAAGGCTTCGCTGCGGGCAGCGCGGGCTTGTACCAGCTGTTGTTCGAGTACTAAAGATTGGGACCATGCAAGATTGAGCCCCAACGCCCCCATTAAAGCAATGCTCATAGCCACCACCACTTCAAGCAGCGACATGACTTAGTTGCTACCCATTAGCCAAGCACTACCGCAACCGGCCTCGCCCCAGTATTTTTGCTGTCGTTGCAAGCTAGTACCACCACGACCATACAAGGTGAGTTCGATACGATAGCAATGGCCGGGGTAGTTGCCGGGGCAGCTTTCAGGGCTAAGTTCAGCCCTATAGGTAATGCCCTGCGGCACCTGCCATTGGGTGGGCCAACTTGGGTGTGCTTGGCCCGATATTAGGCCCGCTTCAAGCACTAAGCCCGCTTGGTCGAATACGGACTGGGCAACAATATGTAGCTCGGCTAAATAGGTTCGTTCGAGCTCTTGTTGTAACCGTTGTTGGTGGTCGAGTACTGTGTCTGCCAGCACTAAGGAGCTAACCGCTAAGGTACCAAGCACCAGCAAAATCACACTGCCCTGCTGGGGCCGGCCTAATTTAGCTAAATTTATACTGGCCACGGTAAACAAGCCTTTGTTTGCTGCTGGCCACGGAGGCGAGCACTTAGACACAATCGCTGTGCTGTTATTTCTAACCGAGCAATGCGTATTTGCTGGGGGTTGTTCAGGGCCTGCCAGCCGGGGCTGTCGCAGGTGGCTTGTTGCGGCCGCCACTGTAAGTTGTTCGACTTCACCCGTACGCCTACTTCGCCATACAATAAACATTGGTTGCTGGTGTCGTAGCTCCAGTCGTGTGGCGAAGCCACCAAGGTATTTTGTAAGTCGCGCCACAACCAATGCAGCCAGTGCTGCAACGCTTGTTCGGTTTGTTGTTGCTGTTGGCTTTGGTGCAAGCTGTGTTGAAAGTGTAAATGCCAGCTGAGCAGTGCTGTACTAAGCATAGCCACTAAACCGGTAGTAAGCAGAATTTCTAGCAGCGTTAAACCACGCTGGCGGCTGAGCAGCCAAGTTTTTAGCATAAGGGCACCCCACGCAGTAAGGGTTCGTTTTCACACACCCGCACCCGGCCAAGGGAGCTAACAATAACCGCCGCTTCGTGGCTGGGAAAGCGTTGATGCGCCAGCCGAATACGCCCAGAGCCAAAGCCCGACAAACCTCGCCCGGCCATAAAGCGCAGTTGGTGGCCATGGGTAAATTGTGGCTGCCAGCTTAGGTACGGCTGCTGAAACACCACCCCATGGGCTTCGCACTGCCCCGTGGCGTGGGTATGCAACCAAATACAATGCCCTTCAACGCTCAGCCAATAGTCGTGATGGCCGCGCTGTGCATGGCGCTGGGCCTGCTGCACGGCCACGGCAATAGCGTTTAGCTTGGCTAAATACTGACTACGCCACTGCCAATTGAGTAAGCTAGTTGCCCCAAGGCCGCCCAATACCGCCAATAAACTAACCACTAGCATAAGCTCTAGCAGTGTAAAGCCGTTATTTTGTATGTGTTGTTCAGCCATAAAAAAGCCCCACCAGTAATATGGTAGGGCTAGTATGGTGCGGCTTGAGCAGCGGCGCTAACAAGTTAAGCTTTGTCTTACGTAAGCAGTTACGCCAGCAGTTACAACTTAGCCGACGTTTTGCACTCGCAATTCTGGCGGTATAGAGAAGGTAATGTTTTCTTTTCGGCCTTCGCGCTCTTCCACGCTGGCACCTTCGCCATGCCAGTTACGAAGGCGCTGAATAACTTCTTGTACCAGTATTTCTGGTGCTGAAGCGCCTGCGGTAACGCCCACGGCATTAGCACCTTCGAGCCAAGCGGCGTCGATACTGTCGGCGTCGTCGATTAAATAGGAGCGTGGGCCAATTTTTTCTGCTAGCTCACGTAAGCGGTTACTGTTGGAGCTGTTCTTCGCCCCAACGACTAACATAACGTCGACTTCGTTAGCCAGTTCACGCACTGCGTCTTGGCGGTTTTGCGTGGCGTAACAAATGTCGTCTTTACGGGGCCCTTGAATTTCAGGGAAGCGTTCACGTAAGGCGTCGATAATATCGGCCGTGTCGTCGACCGACAACGTGGTTTGGCTCATGTAGTGCAAGTTTTCTGGGTGCTTTACTGCAAGCTTGGCCACGTCGGCCACGGATTCTACCAGGTAAATGCCGCCAGTCGCACTGGAGTACTGCCCCATGGTGCCTTCTACTTCCGGGTGACCCGAGTGACCAATGAGCACACATTCATTATTACGCCGGCTGGCTCGGGTAACTTCCATGTGTACTTTGGTTACCAATGGGCAGGTGGCGTCGAATACTTTTAACCCGCGCTCGGTAGCTGCGTCGCGTACCGCCCGAGAAACCCCGTGCGCACTGAAAATAACAATGCTGTCGTCGGGTACTTGATCGAGCTCTTCAACGAACACTGCGCCACGGCCGCGCAGGCCTTCGACCACATGCTTGTTATGTACCACTTCATGGCGTACATAAATAGGCGGTTCGAACAGTTCTAATGCTTGTTCAACAATGGTTATGGCCCGATCAACACCGGCACAAAAACCACGCGGATTAGCCAAAATAATTTTCATGTCTACTCCACACTTAGTATTTCCACGGCAAAGGTAACACGTTGCCCCGCCAGTGGATGATTAAAGTCTACAGTGACCATTGAACCAGATATGTCGCGAATAATGCCAGGTAGTTCGCGGCCATCGGGTTGGGTAAAAGCAATAATATTGCCTACTTCCGCCGGTGCATCAGCAGAAAAGCGGCTGTGCTCGACACGGTAAATGTTTTGCGGGTTTGGCTCGCCAAAGGCGTCGGCAGGCTCGAGGGTAAACTCGCGCTGGTCGCCTGCTTTTAAGCCCAGCAAGCAATTTTCAAAATTTGGTGTTAGGTTGCCGTCGCCAATGGTAAGGCGGGCCGGCTTACCATGCACACGGGTGCTGTCGGCGGCAGAGCCGTCGTCGAGTTTAATGGCAAAGTGCATAACCACTTTGCTGTTGGCACCTATTATTGCTAGTTCACTCATGTTCTTTCCTATTCTGACGGACGCCAAGCACACTGTCGAGCACCATAGTAAGGGCGCCTAACACAATGGCACTGTCGGCCACGTTAAAGGCCGGCCAGTGGTAATTACCGTAGTACAGGTCGAGAAAGTCGACCACTGAGCCAAGCCAAATACGGTCGATAACATTGCCAATGGCGCCACCGATAATTAGCGCAAAGGCAATATTTACCCGGCGCTGGTCGCTGCCTTGGCGGCGCAACATAACCGCTAATGCACCACTAATAACCAGTGCTAAAGCGACAAACAAAAACTTTTGCCAGCCCCCTTGGTCGCTTAAAAAACTAAAAGCGGCGCCGTAGTTTCGCACGTGAATAATATTAAAAAATGGCAGTACTTCAATGCGTTCTGCCATGTACGCCACATTGTGTAAAATCCACTGCTTGGTGAGTTGGTCGAGGGCAATTATTAACCCACTTAGCCACAGTAATTTTAGCCCACTGTCGCGCCAGTGCTGCGGTTTGGCCGACTGTTTATGTTTAGCCGGCATTAGGCAAAGGCCCGTATTTCGCCGTTACCACTGACGTTAGTTACACAACGACCACATAAACTGGTGTGTTCGCTATGGCTGCCCACGTCGGGCCGGTGCTGCCAACAACGGCTGCACTTTTCATGCTCGGTACGGGCTACTAGCACACTTAAGCCTTCTACTTCGGTGGCCTGTGCTGCGGCTGGTACTTGGTCGTTCGGTACCACGGTGGCTTCCGAGGTAAGCAAAATAAAGTGCAGCTCTTCACCTGGTAAGCTTAATACTTTAAGTAATTCAGGTGCCGCAAACAAAGTAACTTCTGCTTGTAACGAGCCAGCAATATGTTTGTCTTTGCGGGCTTGTTCTAAGGCTTTGTTCACTTCTGCGCGCACAGCTAATAACTGCAACCAATTGGCGTTGCCTATGCGGTCGGCTTGTTCTACACCTTCCGGCCAAGCCGTGTACCATTCAGCGGTAAATACATATTTGTCGCGTGTACCTGTGGTTGGGGCTGGCATAAACTCCCAAATTTCTTGAGCGGTAAAGCTCATAATTGGGGCTATCCAGCGCACCATGGCTTCAACAATGTGCCACATGGCGGTTTGGCACGAGCGCTGCGCCACACTGTCGAGTTTGGCCGTGTACTGGCGGTCTTTAATAATGTCGAGGTAGAAGCTACCTAGCTCAATAGAGCAGAAGTGCATTAGTTTTTGCACCACGGTAAGGAATTGATAACCATCGTAGGCTTTTTCTAATTCGTCTTGCAGCACTCGAGCACGGTTTAAAATCCAGTGATCAACCGCCACCATGTCGCTTACGGCTACTTCGTGCTTGGCTGGCTCAAAACCATTTAAGTTGGCTAATAAGAACCGGGCTGTATTACGAATACGGCGGTAGGCGTCGGCGGAGCGCTTTAAAATTTCATCGGACACGGTCATTTCGGCCGTGTAGTCGGTAGAGGCTACCCATAGGCGCAGAATGTCGGCACCCATTTTATTCCATACTTCTTGTGGCGCAACCACATTGCCAAGCGACTTGGACATTTTGCGGCCTTGACCGTCGACGGTAAAGCCGTGGGTAAGCACTTGTTTGTAAGGTGCTTTACCTTGGGTGGCAACGCCGGTGAGCAACGACGATTGGAACCAACCGCGGTGCTGGTCGGAGCCTTCTAAATATAAGTCGGCCGGCCAGGCTAAGTCTTTGTTTTGCGCCAATACCGCATAATGGGTAACGCCCGAGTCGAACCAGACGTCGAGGGTGTCGGTGAGTTTGCGGTATTGATCGGCTTCGTCGCCTAGCAATTCGGCTGGATCGAGATCAAACCAGGCTTGAATACCTGCTTGTTCAATTTTTTGTGCCGCTGCTTCAAGTAGTTCTAGCGAGCGCGGGTGCAGTTCGTCGGTTTCACGATTCACAAACAAGGTTAACGGTACACCCCAGGTACGCTGGCGGGAAATACACCAGTCGGGACGTCCGTCGACCATGCCGGCAATACGCTGTTCGCCCCATTCTGGGATCCAGCGCACTTTACTAATTTCTTCTAACGCTTGGGCGCGCAAGCCTTGTTGATCCATATTTACGAACCACTGTGGCGTGGCACGGAAAATAATTGGGGTTTTATGGCGCCAGCAGTGGGGGTACGAATGCAGATAGCTTTCGTGGTGCATTAAGCGCCCTGAAGCTTTTAAGCTGTCGATAATAGTTTGGTTGGCTTTAAACACATGCTGGCCAGCAAATTCAGGCGTGTCGGCACGGTAAACACCGTTGTCGCCTACTGGGTTGTACACTTCAATGCCGTACTGCTGGGCTACGTTAAAGTCGTCGACACCATGGCCTGGGGCCGTATGCACACAACCGGTACCTGAGTCGGTGGTAACGTGGTCGCCTAAAATAAGAGGCACGGTGCGGTTTTGCAATGGGTGTTGCAGCAGTAAGTGTTCGAGTACCGCACCACTACAAAAACCAAGCTGCTGGTAGTTAGTAACGCCGTAGCGGTTCATGGCTTCGGTAACTAAGTCGCTGGCTAAAATAAGGCGTTCTGCGGCGCGATCACCGTCGGCTTCCACCTGTACTAAGGCGTATTCCATGCCCGCGGAAAGGGTAACCGCCATGTTGGCCGGAATAGTCCACGGTGTGGTGGTCCAAATAAGCACGCTAATAGGGCCTTGGCCTTCATTGCCACTGTCAGTGCTAAGTTCGAACTTACTCAGCATGGCGGCTTCGTCGGTTACTTGAAAGCGCACGTCGATAGCCGGTGAGGTACGATCTTGGTATTCAACTTCCGCTTCCGCTAGGGCTGAACCACAGTCGGTACACCAATGCACAGGCTTAAAGCCTTGCTGTAAATGGCCGCGTTCCATAATGGTACCAAGCGCCCGAACAATATTGGCTTCTTGTTTGAAGTCCATGGTGAGGTACGGGTTGTCCCAGTCGCCAAACACGCCCATGCGTTTAAAGTCTTCTCGCTGGCCGTCGATTTGGGTTAAAGCGTATTCACGGCACTTGGCACGAAATTCAGCATCGGTTAGCTTCTGCCCGGGTTTGCCGTGCTTTTTTTCCACTACTAATTCAATAGGTAGGCCGTGGCAGTCCCAGCCGGGTACATAAGGAGCGTCGAAACCACTCATGGTTTTAGACTTTACCACCATGTCTTTAATAATTTTATTAACCGCATGGCCAATGTGAATCGAGCCATTGGCATAGGGAGGGCCGTCGTGCAAAATAAATTTGTCACGGCCGGCACGGGCATTACGTATTTGCCCGTACAAGTCGTCTGCATACCAGCGCTTGAGCATGTCGGGCTCGCGCTGAGCCAGGTTTCCACGCATTGGAAAAGGTGTGTCTGGTAAGTTCAAACTTGCTTTGTAATCACTCATGAATGCTGTCCGTTGTAGTCGCTTGAATACTAAATAAATGTGGCTTATGCGCAAACCAGTTGCGCCCTGCCGCTACGTCTTGTGCTATTTGCGCTTTTAACGCTGGCAAAGAGTGGAACCGCTGCTCTTCGCGAATATGAAATTCTGGATAAACCCTTAGCCGCTGGCCGTACAGGTCGCCATTAAAGTCGATTAAATGTACTTCTAATTGAAGTTGTTCGCCACCAAATGTAGGCCGTTTACCCACATTAGCGACCCCTTGCCAATGCTGCTTGCCGTCGGTAACACTAACCGCAAACACCCCATGTAATGGGCTATGCAGCCTACGCAGGGGTAAATTGGCGGTGGGGAAGCCTAATTTACGGCCATTTTTTTCACCATGCACCACGCGACCACTAAAATGAAACGGGTGGCCTAACATGGTGGCCGCGTCGACAAACTGGCCTCGCACTAAGGCTTCGCGAATTAATGTGCTAGATACCCGAGTAGCCGACTGCCGATAACTTTCCGTATTGGTAACACTAAAGCCTAATTCGGCGCCAGCTTGTTGCAACAAGGCAAAGTCGCCTTCGCGATTACGGCCAAAGCGGAAGTCGTCGCCCACTACCAAGTGTTGCACACCAAGCTTGCCCACTAACACTTCTTCAATAAAGTGCCGGGCTGGCTGCTGCGAAAATTCGGCGCTAAAGCGCGTGCACACTAAGTAGTCTAACCCCAGCTTGCACATGAGCTCGTATTTTTCCCGCCATTGGCTAATTCGTGCCGGCGCTTGTTCCGGGCGAAATAATTCTAGTGGCTGTGGCTCAAAGATCATTACTGCGGCAGGCACCTGCAGCTGCCGCGCATGCTCTTGCAGGCGCTTTAAAACCGCTTGGTGCCCTAAATGCACGCCGTCGAAATTGCCGATGGTTAGCACACAATGGCGGTGCCGCGGGCGAATATTATGTAAACCACGAATTAACTTCATAAGCGCGCGAGTATAGCTAAATTAAACATAGGATTCAGCACCTGCGTTTTCTATTGTTGGCTTTCATATTTAACCTTGTGCTTATTTATTGGGTTTGTAGCATAACTTGTTACTTAACCTTAGTGTTCGGTGCGTAAATGCCGTGGGCGGCCACCGAGCATAAAAAAACTGGCGACAAAGGTAACACCACCGGCGCTAATGAGGCCACCGAGCCAAAGTATACGCTCAAGCAGCGCGGCCTGAATCCATAGTTCTCGGGCCGGGTTAAACCACACTACTACCGCCGCCATTATGAGCGCTGCGGCAACCACTTGTACAAAGAACACTAAGGTTGCTTTGGGTAGCGCCAACACCCCTTGTTTATATAATACGGTACCTAGCAGCAAGGCGTTAATGGTGCCCGATAAAGCGGTGGCGATAGCTAAGCCTACATAACCATAAGGAATTGCAAACACCACATTCAGTACCATGTTCGACGCCATGGCTATAATACCGTATTTCACTGGGCTTTTTGTGTCTTGGCGCGAAAAGAAGCCGGTGGCCAATACTTTCACCAACATAAAGCTTAATAAGCCCGTGGCGTAGGCGGTAAGCGCCCAAGATGCCCGCAAGGCGTCGCTAGCGGCAAATTCGCCACGCATAAACAGCGCCATAAGCATGGGCTCGGCTAATACAATAAGCCCCGCCATGGCTGGCACGCCTAAAATAACTACCATGCGCACGCCCCAGTCGAGGGTTTGGCGATAGTCGTCGAGCGACTCGGTAACATGGCGCGCGGAAAGCGCCGGTAAAATAACCGTAGCAATGGCAATACCAAACAAGCCGAGCGGAAATTCAAGTAAACGGTCGGCATAATACAGCCAACTAATAGAGCCCGTTTGTAAAAAGCTAGCTATGAGGGTGTCGAACAGTAAGTTAATTTGGCTTACCGACACGCCAAATAAGGCGGGGATCATAAGGGTGCGAATACGCACCACGCCGGGGTCGCGCCAGCCCCATTTGGGCCACACTAAAACTCCTGCCCGCTTTAAAAACGGTAGCTGAAACAAAAACTGAATAAGGCCGCCAAAAAATACCCCGAGGGCTAAACCAATTTCAGGCTGTGCCAGCTTAGGGGCTACATAAATAGCAGCAGTAATAATAGCCACGTTCAATAGCACTGGGGTAAAGGCCGCCACGGCAAAACGGCCCATGGTATTTAGTACCGCGCCAGCCAAAGCTGTAAGAGTAATAAAGAACAAATAAGGAAAGGTTATTTTTAATAATAAACTGGCCAGCTCGAACTTAGCGCCGTCGGGGCCACCGTTGTACCAGTCTAAAAACCAGCCCATGCCAAATAATGCTGCCACTACCGGCGACAGCACGACGGCCACCAAAGTAACCACGCCCACTAACGTACCTAAGGTACCGGCGGTACGGGCAATAAGTAGCCGAGTGTCGCTAAGGCTTTTGCCATGGTGGTATTCTGTTAGCACCGGTACAAAAGCTTGGGCAAAGGCGCCTTCGGCAAATAGGCGGCGTAAGAAGTTTGGTATTTTGTTGGCAAAAAAGAATACGTCGGCGGCTGCGCCCGCGCCCATTAACCCGGCAATAACCACATCGCGCAGTAACCCTAATACGCGGGAAAGGAAAGTCATGGTGCTTACAATTAGCCCAGAGCGAAGTAATTTGGGTGGTTTGGGTGTTGCTTGTTTAGTCACTGGGCATGGGTCCACGGCATTTAAGAAGCGTTCTGCGGCTCAGATTAACACGCAGCGAAATAACTCGAAAGCTTGCTAATGTTACGCAATGGCATTCTTTTTGTAGAGCGATATAACATGGCGCTTGATCTAAACCCGTGTTGTAAGCGATAATCTATGCAAATAAGTGTCTATTCCATTGACATTTTAATGCGGAAAAGGCATAGTCCTCGACCTTAAAATCAAGTACAGTTTTTTATACGAATTATTTCAGGAGTTCACCTTGGCTAACATTAAGTCTGCGAAAAAGCGTGCGGTACAGGCAGAGAACAACCGTCAGCACAACGCCAGCCGTCGTTCTATGATGCGCACTTACATGAAACGAGTTATTGCAGCTATTGCTGCTGGCGATCAGGAAAAAGCGAAAACAGCTTATGCTGATTTAACGCCAATTTTGGATCGCGCTGCGACCAAAGGCTTGATTCATAAGAATAAAGCTGCTCGTCATAAGAGCCGCCTAGCTGCACAAATTAAGGCACTTGCTGCTTAATTTTGTTTGATGTCAGGCGATGCTATTCTACGCATTGCCTGATGTTAACATTTCTGTTTTATCCCCTTCCCATTCCAGCATAGAATTTTTCGGTTACGGAAATTTCGATCCGTTACCTTGTGCGGGCATCCCCTTCTATATCTCGAGCTGCCCTGTTTAGTAGTCTTCTTCCATTCGCTTATAAGCTAATACCAGTTCGGCTAAGGTATTAGGCACCCCTTCTAACGACGCGTCGCCAAAGGGTTGGCTGCCAAGCCGTTCGTCCATTAACGCAATAACCATCGACATGGCTAACGAGTCTAAACCGGATTCTACTAAGGTAGAATGTTGGTTTAAGTCAGAGGCCAAGGTTACCCCTGTTTGTGCCGCTACTTCTTCCAGACATCTTAAAAGCTCTCTTTCTATTTGTAACTCTCGCGTGGTCACTTAACTAGCCCTACTGCCATGGATAAACGTGAGCACACAATAGCACGGAGAAAGCAACGAGAAAATATAAGTTTAGTAGTAGAAAAACCCGCTGGTTTGCATGATAGTTGCATATACTCGTGTATAAATGGTGTACTTCATATACTTAGCAGCGATAATGGTCACGTATTTGACAGTCTGTAACTGGTGCAGCGCCAGTGGCTGCGGCAAAAGCTAAACTAACACAGTGAGTCGAAAGCATGTTTGACAACCAAGTTATTCTTATTACCGGCGGCACGGGCTCTTTTGGCCAGCGTTATACTGAAACCTTATTAAAACACTACAAACCAAAAAAGATTATTATTTTTAGCCGCGATGAGCTGAAGCAGTCGGAAATGCAGCAGCAGTTCGATCAGCCGTGTATGCGCTACTTTATTGGCGATGTACGTGACCGAGAGCGTTTGTCTCGTGCGATGTATGGTGTTGACTACGTGATACACGCAGCGGCCCTTAAACAGGTGCCTGCGGCGGAATACAACCCTATTGAATGTATTCGAACCAATGTAGATGGTGCTGAAAACGTGGTGTTTGCCGCCATTGACAACCGGGTAAAGCGAGTGATTGCGCTTTCGACAGACAAAGCCGCCAACCCTATTAACTTATATGGCGCCACCAAGCTGTGTTCCGACAAATTGTTTGTGGCCGGCAATAATATGACTGGCGACCGCCCAACCCGCTTTGCCGTGGTGCGTTACGGTAATGTGGTTGGATCTCGTGGCTCGGTGGTACCGCTATTTCAAAAACTAATTAACCAAGGCGCCACCGAACTGCCTATTACCGACAGCCACATGACCCGCTTTTGGATTACCCTACAACAGGGGGTAGACTTTGTGCTGAATAACTTTGCCCGTATGCGTGGGGGCGAAATATTCGTGCCTAAAATTCCGTCGATTCGGATTAGTGATTTGGCCACCGCCATGGCACCCAGCTTGCCGCACAAAATTATTGGTATTCGGCCTGGTGAAAAACTGCATGAAGTTATGTGCCCTGCCGACGACAGTTATCATACCTTTGAGTTTGATGATCACTTTGTTATTGCACCAACCATTCGTATGTACGATGGCAAACGCAACTATGCCCAAAACGGTTTAGGCGAACAGGGTGAGCAAGTGCCCGTTGGCTTTGAATACAATTCAGAAAAAAACCCTGAGTTTTTAACCCAGGAGCAAATACGTCAATTTAACATGATGGCTTACTCATGATTCCCTATGGTCGCCAGCGCATTTCAGCCGCCGATATAGACGCTGTAGTAGAGGCTTTACAAAGCCCCTTAATTACCCAAGGGCCACGGGTGGCAGCCTTTGAACAAGCTATTGCCGATTATTGCCATGCCCCTTATGGGGTGGCGCTGTCGTCGGCTACGGCGGCTTTGCATGTGGCTTGCTTAACCTTAAATGTAGGCCCCGGTGACTTAGTGTGGACGGTGCCTAATACCTTTGTGGCTTCGGCCAACTGCGCCCGCTATTGTGGTGCCGAGGTGGATTTTGTTGATATTGATCCCACTACGGGCAACTTATGTGTGCAGGCCTTAGCAGCTAAATTAGCCCACGCCCAACACACCGGGCGCTTACCCAAGGTTATTATTCCAGTGCACTTTGCTGGCGCCAGCTGCGACATGCAAGCCATTGCCGCGCTTACCAAGCCGCTAGGTATTTTTATTATTGAAGACGCCAGCCATGCCATTGGTGGCCGCTACCAAAACTTACCCGTAGGTGCTTGTACCTATTCCGACTTTACTGTGTTTAGTTTTCATCCAGTTAAAATCATTACCACCGGCGAAGGTGGCGTGCTAACCACCCGCAATCAAGCCCTTGCCGAGCGCGCCCAAGAATTGCGTAGCCATGGCATTACCCGCGACCCTAAGCGAATGGAAGCGAAACACCCAGAGCCTTGGTATTATGAACAGCGCGAACTGGGCTTTAATTACCGCATGACCGACATTCAAGCGGCCCTGGGCTTAAGCCAATTAAGCCAGTTAGACACTTTTGTAGCCACGCGCAATGAATTGGCTAGCCAATATCGCAAGGCCTTTAGTAACACCAAGGTGGCCTTTTTACAGCTGTCCGAGCAGGTGTATTCTAGTTATCACTTGTTTGTTATTCAGGTGCCGGCGGCGCAACGGTTACAACTATTCAATGACTTACGGGCCGCGAATATTGGTGTGCATGTGCATTATATTCCGGTGCACTGGCAGCCCGACTTTCGCCCTTTAGGTTTTGCCCGTGGTCAATTTCCGCAGTCGGAACTCTATTATAACCAAGCGATTACCTTGCCGTTGTACGTAGACTTAAGCGCCAGCGAACAAGAGCATATTATTCAAACCTTGTTGGCCTTAGCTAAGCACTGGGAATGATATGTATTGCCGCGACTTTCGCCATCAAATTGAGCCAAATGAGCAGCAACTAACCGCTAAGCTTGAGCAGGCGCGGGAGCGGTTTTTTACCAACCTAAGTGTGTTGCAGTTGCAACTACCCGAACTGGCGCAGCGGCTACGTGAACTTAAACCAACCACTTATACCTTAGCGATAGATCGTGCTGGTGCGGGCAACTGTATTGATTCGAATAATTTTCGCATGCACTGGCCGCCGCCAGCTTTTATGCGTAGCTACACCCTACCAAGCGAATTAGCCGCCGATGAATTAGCAATAGTTGCCGTTGACTTAGAAGATTCGGCGGCCCGGCTAGTACCTTTTTTAGCCGCCCAAAACGTACCTTATGTGTTACTTTATGTGCCGTCGCTAGAGTTGTTTCATGCCAGCTTACACTTCACCGACTGGCTACCTGTGCTACATAGTAAAACCTTATTTGTGCAGCTGGCGCCACCAACCGAACAACGCCAACTGAAGCAAGACCTAGACACCTTGGCGTCGCATGGTATTCCTACCACCCCTCATTGGGTAATAACAGCACAACCCGAAATATCTAACGCCGAGCACGCTTGGCATTTCGAGCAAAGCCTGTATTACCAGCACGACTGCGACCCTGTGCTACGCTGCCACAGCCATAAATATAAATGGCAACCTGAGTTTCGTTTGCAAAACGCGCTGATTGAAACCGCGCGCCAGCGCCCCATGCGGTTACCGAGCGAGCCCTGGACACTTATTTTATGCGGTACGCAGGCGGCTGTTTACACTGCTGCGGCTCAATTACCCCATTTACAGCGGGTAATTTTAATCGACAGCCAGCCCATTCCTGCGCCCTTACTGGATTTGTTTATTCAACGCTCGATTCAGGTGCATGAATGTATTGGCTCAGTAAAAGCAACCGCCAGCTTGTTTGTGCAGTTGTTAAGCCAGCTGCCGGTAGAAACCCCGTGGTTTTGTCGTCTGTATCAGGCGGGTACCAGCCCCGAGGCACAGCAGCTGCGCCAGCGCCTAGAGCTAGAGCTGCGGTTTCGGGTGCAACCGGCCATGGGCGTTCGCCGTAGCTTGGTAGCAGCGGTGCAGGCCAGCGCAGTGCCACAAAACATGCTAACCCGGCGTACCACTTGGCCGCAGCTGCAAGGCCAAAAACAACCGGTGTTATTGCTAGGTAATGGGCCTTCCCTTAACGCTACTATTACTGCCATTCAACAGGGCCATGCCAAGGGCTATTTGCTGGTTTCTTGTGGCACCACTTTGTTAACCTTGTATCGGCATAACATTACACCCCATGTGCACCTAGAGCTTGAGTTGGCCACCCATATTTTTAGCGACATTGATAGAAGCTACTTGGCCCATATTCATTTTATTGCGCCCTTAGGGTTTCAGCACCAATGGCGCGAACGCTTTGGCTCTCATTCTAGCTTTATTTCAGACAGCTACCCCGTGGACAGCTTGGTACCTGGTTTGCCCGACGACACCATACGGGTAACCGACGGTTTTCCTACCGTATTAAATTTGGGCTTGTCGTTAGCGGGCCGGTTAGGCGCTGAACAGCTGTGGTTAGCGGGGTTTGATTTAGCCTTCTCCAACCTCGACAACCACCATGCTCAGGGCTCCGTGTACGCGCAAATGGAAACCCAACGCTATGTGCTGTCGAGTGGGGAGCTAATTTCGGCAACCGCAATAGATGGGCGAGCGGTATTTACCAAGCGGGAATTTCAACTGGCGGCTTTTCAAGCCCAAGACATTTTGCAGCACTACCCCAATATGACCGCTTACCAGTTATGCAATGGTTTAGACTTAGGCGCCGAGCTGCGAACTAGCCTACCGCCATTGGCCAATGCGGCGGACCAAAGGCAGCCTAAGGTAGCGTTAACCAATACCTGTACGCCAGTGGTGGTGGATTGGCAAAAGCTGCCTCATGCCTGTAAAGCTGCGCCCTATTTAGCCTTGTTTTTACCCGACCAGATGCCCCCACCTACTGCCGAGCAATACCGTAATATATTAAAGCAGCCCTTTATACTGCGCAGTCAAGCGCACCGTAAGCGGGCGCCAGCAGAATTATGGACCGAGCACCTAAAACGGAATTTAGCCGCGTTACTTTTGCGCCTAGAAATAACTTCATTGGCAGAGTTACCTGCCGCTGAAGAATTGTTTATGGCGATGCTGGCGGATTTGGCTCAACATGAGGCAAATATTTTATAACGGTTTGGTCGATTTGTTCCGGATCTGCAAGCCACGAGCCGATGGCTTTTTTAATATATTCGCGCCAAATATCACTACCTTGTTCGAAATAATCGAGGGCTTGTTGTTCATTTTTAGCTAAATATAAAAACCGCACTAGGGCGGCACTAGCAAAATGCGAACTGGCAAACATCAGGTAAAACCACAAGCTGCTGCTGTTTTGGTAGAGTTTTAACATGTACTGCTTTTCTTTTTCCAGCCGTTGCAGCGCTTGTTCAATGCTATGCACGGGCGCTTGGCTGATAGCTAATAAGGCCTCGGCTTCTTGTTGCAGCAAATTATTATCAAACCCTTTTGCCACCACGTTTAACAGGGCTTCAACCCCGTGGCGGGTATACAGCTGTTGTGCCATCCATACTTTAATTTCTTCTCTTTCGAGGGTTGGCTGCGGTGGAATGTCTTTAAACCGCTGTGCTACCGCCCCTTCAATATAAGCGCCGTCGCTGGCATTAGTAACTACAACTTGCTCGTGCTCGCTTAACAGTTGTTCCATAATGCGGCGCGACAGTTGAAACTCGTATTTAGTAAGCACCACCGGGGTGAAGTTACCTTTTACCGGAATACCTTCACCGGCTGATTTACGCGCGTCGTGCCAGCTTTTACCCGTATCGGCCTGATAATAGGCCGAGCCTTTGGAGTGGTGGTGATCAAGGCTTTTAAAGCCTAAGTCGACGCCAAGTAGGTAAATGTTTTTAAAGCCCAAGGCTAAAGTAAGGCTAAGGGCCAAGTTGGTTACCGTGGGGTAACAGTAGTTCAGCGCCATTAGCTGTTGCGTTAGCCCACTACGGTTTAAGTACGCACTAGTGCTGGCTTCACCGTACTTAAACACGCCTAGCTGCTGTTTAAACAAGGCGGCGGTGTCGGGGTGAATAGAGGTAAGCGACAACAAGGTAATGCGCTTTAGCCAAGCAAAGTCTTGTACTTGGGTGATCCAGCTATAGGTGGCGCGGTTTTGTTCCACGTCGCAATGAAAGTCGGGGGTAATGCCCGCTTCATATAGGGCTTTTAGCGCCGTACCGCACGACACGACTAAAAATTCGCTACGGCGTTGTTGTAGTACCTGTATACAGCTATCGAGAGACGGGCCGTTACCCACCACCACAATAGGCAGGTGGGCAAAATGTTCGGCTAAGCGGGCATCGGCCTTTAATAAACGCATGCCTGTGGTTAGGTTACGTTCGATATGGCGGAAGCTATAGCGCACATGATCGAAGTATTCGCCGAGCATTAAATAACTTTCTAAGTCGCGCTTTAACTGCCGAATATGCGGCTGCATGGCAGGTGAATACATGGGCGAATAAAAGAATGCGCTGGCGGCTAAATAACCGCCGCTAGACTGAAACTGCAAGAACATGTCGTCTTGTAGGTGTTTGCCATCGTCGCCAATGTTTAAATACCAGTGCATGCCCGCTTCACGCTGGGCAGGTAAAATGTCATGCCATGGCACGGTAAATAACGACCAGTAGAAAAAGTCGGGGTTGGGCTCGTAAATATACAGCGACTTCATGTGGTACTTATTTACCATGTCGCTTAGTTGATAGCCTAAACCTAAGCCAAACCAAATTAAGCTACTAATAATGTCGGGCACAAAGTGACCGTCACTTTCAAGCTTTTCGGCTAAAGCGCCGAATTTTCTGGCTTGGGTAAAGTGAATATAGTTCCACAGTTTGCCGCCCTTATAGCCGGCCAACATGTCGTTTCTATTTGGTTCGTCGGCGAACAATTGCATAGTTTGTGCGCTGAGTTCGCTAGGTTTGCTGTGATACAAAGCGCCTAAACGGCCTTCATGGTAAAGATTAATTTCACCGGAATTGTCGAAAAAGGCCTGCCACTGCATGGGCTGGTAGTTAACAAATTGCTGATACACTTCGGGAAATTGTTGCGCAAAGGCGGCTAAGTTGAGCTCTTTTAAGGCTAAGGCGGCTGCGCTTTGTTCGCTGGCTTGTTCGCGGGTTATGTCACTTGTTATTAAGCCACTACGGGGCGCTAAATACTGGGTAACGTGGTCCATGGCCTGTAATGTCGAGGTGTTGCTGGCAAAAACCTGAGCATTAAAGTTTGGCTGGACTAGTGCTTCGAACACGGCGTCCATAACCGAGTGGTGATAATGCCGGTACACATAGACATTTTCCGCTTGAAACGCCGATTGTAGCTCTTGTAAGTCTTGGCCTATGTTGACTGCGTTTTGGCCAATTTGCAGAAACAGCTGAATGCCCCGCTCGGCGGCGCTAGAAAGAATAAAGTACCAATTGGCAACTTGCACACTGCCGCGAAAAAAGTCGAGGGTGGGTTCGTAAACAACAATGTTTTTTGGCGTTATAGCGCTCTGTAGCAAAGCTTCTAAGGCATGGCCTAAGCCTAGCCCTAGCATAACAATGGTGTCGGCCTGTGTGGGCACTGGGCTAAGCGGTAACGCTGGCACAAACCCTTTCGACTCGGGCATTTGAAATGCGCGCAGCAGCGGTACTTGCCGTACCGGAGTACCGCTTAGCTTAATATGCGGCGCACTGGCAATAAAGCGCTCTATGTCGGCCTGAGCTTCAGCAATGGGGTTTAACCCATACAGCACCTGGCCAGAGCTTTGACTGGCTAAGTTAAGCTGCCCTTGTTTATTACAAAACAACCCAAAGTCGTCGACTATGTCTTCGGTAAACACCACTGCCAAGTTTGGCATCATGGTTTGAAATGCCGACCGGTTCAGTTGCTTCCGAGTTTCAAGAGCGTGGGCACTTTGGTTTTCAAGTTCGCTTTGTTGTTCCGGGGTGTCGGCTAGGTGGTACTGAATTGCTTTGATCATGAACGTCGCTTTTCCGCTGTGACTAGTATTGATCTCTTGCCTTACGGCCTTGAGCCAGATTTAGAAGAGTTTGCCGTGTTTCAGTACGCTCTTCAATGGCTTGTTTAGTCCAGTCGGCTATTTTTTGCTGCGCGTGTTGCAGGAAAGCGAGGGTTTCGGCATTTGGTGGGGCGCCATTGAGTGATTCAATTAGCTGCACTATTTTTTCTTGGTGGCTGTTCACCCGCTCGGGTAACGTGTCGAGCGGGTTTTCTAGATCAGCAAACAGCGTGTCGATTTCTGCTTCTAGGGCACTAATTTCTTCCATTAAGGCGTTCATTAGGCGCGCGCTGTTTGTCGTTGTGCTTGTAGCCGTAGGCCTTCTTCACGAGCCGACACGGGAATAGCGTCCCAACCTTCTTTAATTTGGCGAATAACAAACATGGTTTGGTCGAGCTTTTCCACGTCGTTGTCGATACTTACGTCGGTAAGCTGGTCCATAATAAAACTATATAAGTCGAACAGGTTATTGGTAACGTCGGCTTTTACGTCCATGTCGAGGGCGCCTTGTAAGGCCGACACAATAGCCACTGACTTAGTTAGGTGCTTGGCTTTTTCCGCGTGATCTTTACGTTCTATGGCCCCTTTGGCGTAAGCCATTTTATCGAGCGCCCCTTGTAATAACATTTGGATTACGCGATACGGATCTGCCATAGCCGCTTGATTGCTCACGCCTACAGAGTTATATGCTTTTAAGCCTTTGTTATACATAGGTTCACCTTATTACTGCTGATTGCCGGTATTTAGTTGTGCGAACAAAATGTTGGCACCGCTTTGAAGATTAGTAATGGTTTTGTCTAAGCCGGCGAAGCGCATACGTTGCGTTTCTTCATACGACTTTAAATATTTCTCGAAGGAGGCGCGCTCTTCTTTAATCATTTTTTGTTGTTGTTCAACCGCTGAGCTGCGCGACTGCAACAAACCGCCTGATTGGCCGTATTGCTCCACTAACGTACTTAAGCGTGAAGCTATACCACTTTCGCCGGCAAACATTTCGCTGACCGAGCTAAAGTTATTTTCTAACGCATCGGCTAAGCGCTCTTTGCCAGTGCCTAAGTCGCCAATGGATTTTTTGTCCCATTCTAGCTTACCGCTTTTGTCGAAGGTTAAACCCAGTTGAAATAGGTTGTTCACATCGCCGCTACCTGAGCGCCCTGACACGATAGAGGAAAAGCTGCCTTGAATAGACCGCACCATGCCGTCGCCAATTAGCGGACCACTGTTGTTTTTACCGTCTTCGCCGGCAGGGCTATATTTGGTGCTGCTGTTAATTTTATCGACCATACCATTGTAGGCTTTAACGAAATCTTCAATGGCTTTTTCTACGCCTTTGGTGTCGTAATCGACACTGGCACGAATAGGGCTATTGGTTTCAGTAAGCCGCTCTACCGTAATGGTTGAGTTTTGAATCACGTTTTCAAAGGTATTGGTGCTGCTATAGGCTTCAATACCGTCGATATTAATACGGGCGTCGGCGGCGCTGTCGGCGGCGCTTATGGTCATTCCCGCAGGTGCCGCACCAGTTGCCACTGTTGACAGCTTGTCGAGCTCTGCATTGTCGTTGGTAATGCTCATTTCACGGGCTGCGCCGGTTTTATTAGAAGTGAACACTAAACGCGTTTCTGGCGATGAGCCACCCGTGTTGATAATACTGGCGGTCACTCCGAAATTGTCGTTCGAGTTATTAACCTGGCGAGCAATGTCTTCAAGAGTGGCGCCGGCCGCAACTTCAATTGCGAAATTATTTTCACCATCGGCGGTGGCAAAGTTTAAATTGCCTGCGGTGCTGCTAACCACTTCTTGTGCATTAGTAAAAGAGCCTGATTGGGCACGACTACCGCGGGCCAATTCAAGCACTTCAATCATATAGTTGCCGCGAGCGGCGGAGCGCGATGACTCCATGGTAAAATATGGATTCTCACCTTCTGGATTGTTAACAGTTGCAGCTCGTGCTTGCATACGTTCCGGATTAGCCAAAGTACTGAGCGGCTCTTTTAGTTCATTGATAGCTGAACGTAACGAGCCCAACGCTGAAATTTGTACTTTAGTTTCACTTTCACGTTTTTCTAGTGCTGCCATACGAGGCGCACGCTCTGCTTGCACTAACTGTCTCACTAAGGAGTCTAAATCAAGCCCTGAGCCAATACCTAGAGACGAAATACCCATGTCTTACCTCACTTGTTTGTTGCTGTTTTATATTTTACTGTCGAGTAAAACGCCAACAGACTGATTTGCCCCTTGCGAGGCTTCCCGCAACCGAATTGCCAATGCCAAGGCTTCTTCACTTGGTATTTGGCGAATAACTTCACCTGAGTCTTTGTCGAGCACCGATATGACGGTTCGGTTTGCGTCTTCATTAATTTCAAAATGCAATTGACGTGCCTGTAATGATATGGCCTGATTAAGTTCATCGACTACGGCGGCGATATCTTTAGGCTCCATCTCCGTGTACAGGCTACTTTTGCTCTCGTCAGCGCTTTTTTCCTTTTGCTTAGAATACTCCTGCGCGACGGCCTTTTCACTACCAACTGAACGTTGCGTTGCTGATTCTTTCAGCACGTTCTTTGAAAGACGCTCCGCTTGAGTCCGTTCAGTATCTACGGGCAGTTTTGCGGTCATTTCAATATTCATTGATTGATCTCCCAACCCTTAACAAGCGAACTTGTTTGCCTTTGCTGCTTGAGCCCCTCCCAGAATCTCAAGCTTCCCCTACATCTCATTGTATCGGCTGCAACAAAATATACTTGAGGAATTATTTCACTGTTTTTAAGTATTACTTAATTTCAATTAAAGTCGAGCTTTTCCCATGAAATTAAAACTTGGCACGAGTTGTGCTTAGTTAATCAGTGTCAGACGTTAAATATGTTTGATAGACAATATTTTGACGACTGTCTGCTGGCTGATTCGAGTGCCCCCCTACAACCTCCTTTCTCGGGTCAGCCAGCTCCTTACCAACTAGCTGTTGCTGTGAATTAACCCAACAACCGTAAAATCATTTCTGGTTGCCGTATAGCTTGTGCCAGCATAGCCAGGCTTGCTTGTTGCAGTATTTGCCAGCGGGCTAGCTCCGCTGCTTCTTTGGCGTAGTCTGTGTCCATTATGCGTGAGCGGGCGCCGGTGAGTTGTTCGCCGGTGATTGACAAAGAGCGAATGCGCGATTGGAATTGGTTTTGCACGACACCTAAGTCTGCCCGCGAACTACCAATAGTAGCAATGGCTTCGTCGAGCTTTTCTAACGCGCTGGCAGCGCCTGCTACTTGTGAAATAGACAAATCGCTTAAGTTTAATGCGGCGGCGTCGAAGCCGTGTTTGGTTAAATCGATATCAATGTTTTGGCCCGCATTGGCACCAACTAAAAAGCCCCCCTTAAAGGTGCCGTCGAGTAGTTTCTTGCCGGCAAACTCGGTGGTTTCTGCAATTCGATTCAGTTCAGTGGTAAGAGCCCCCACTTCTTTTTGTAAAGACTGCCTATCGGCGGTGCTGTTAATACCGTTTTGTGATTGCACCGCTAGTACACGAATACGCTGCAAAATAGTGGTGGTTTCTTGTAAGGCACCTTCGGCCACCTGGGCCACAGAAATGCCGTCGTTGGCGTTGCGTACGCCCTGTTGCAAGCCTTGTATTTGACTGGTTAAGCGCGTACTTATTTGCAGCCCAGCAGCGTCGTCGGCGGCTGAGTTAATACGAAAACCGGTCGACAAGCGTTGCATGCTTGTTTCTAAGCCTAACGTAGCCACGCTTAAGCTGCGCTGCGCCCGCAGTGCTGCCATGTTGGTATTTAAATATAGTGCCATTTGCCCCTGCTCCGCTGTTGCGGACTCAATATAGGTAGAATGCTGTCTACATTCGCCCTATCCCCTACGTCTAAGGTATCGGCAATATCTAGCCAAACTCGAGCATTTTTTTGCCACTTACAGCCAAATAAGCGGCAAGCCATTGCCGCACAAGTGTTTATTTATTAACCAAAAACTAAATGACAGGCATAAAAAAACCAGACCCGAAGGTCTGGTTAAAGGTTCTCTGACGAGAGAGATATTTAAGAGAGATCTTAAATTTACTGCCTATCAGCCGCTTAAGGTGCCCACGAGTTTCCTCCTTCCCTCTTGCGGCTGACTCTTACTTAAGGGTTGCCCCTTAATTCTGCCTAGCTTTCGCTATTAACCTAACAGCGATAATGCTGCTTGTGGACGCTGGTTCGCCTGACCAAGGATTGACGTACTTGCTTGCTGGATGATTTGGTTACGAGTCAATTCAGCTGTTTCTTTAGCAAAGTCAGTGTCCATGATACGTGAACGTGCACCACTGATGTTTTCAGAAATGTTGGTTAAGTTACGTATAGTTGACTGGAAGCGGTTTTGAATCGCACCTAGGTCTGCACGGTTTTCACCAACAGTTTTGATTGCTGCGTCTAGCGTGGCTAATGCACTTGAAGCACCGCCTGCTGTCTCAACTGTTAAAGTGCCTACACCCAAAGTGGCCGAGTCAACGTTAGTAATTGAAATTGAGATGTTTTGGTCTGCGTTCGCACCAACAAGGAATTTTTCACCTGTGAAAGTACCGTCAAGTAAGTTCTTGCCAGCAAACTCAGTTGTTGTAGCAATACGAGTAATTTCAGTTTTCAGTGCTGACACTTCTTTTTGTAGTGCTACGCGGTCGTCTGCACTGTTAATACCGTTTTGTGACTGTACTGCTAACTGACGCATACGCTGTAGCGACGTAGTAATTTCTTGCATCGCACCTTCAGCAACCTGGGCTACTGAAATACCGTCTTGAGCATTACTTACTGCCTGGTTAAGACCCATAATTTGTGAGGTCATACGGTTGGTAATTTGAAGACCGGCCGCATCGTCGGCCGCACTGTTAATGCGGAAACCTGATGACAGACGCTCAAACGATGTGCTCAAAGCATTAGATGAGTTCATGAGTTGGCGCTGGCCATTCAATGAAGAAACGTTCGTATTTACATATAGAGACATAAGTCCCCCTTCTATTTAATCCGGTTCCCGCAATGGGAAGTGCATTTCGGTGTTGTGATCAAGGCATCTTTTACGATGCTCACACTAGTTATCGGAAGGGGGCGGCAAATCTTTAGTAAAAAACGGCAATTATTTGCCGCTTTTTTAAAATGACTTTTAAACCATTGATTTTACGAGTAATAATAACGGCAACTTTTATTGTTTGGTGATCGAATTTGCCACTGCTTCTTCATAATACAGGCGTACACTTAAGTTTTGGTCATTTATAAGACGCTGGTAAACAATACCTGGGAAGGCGAAGGTATAGTCGCCATGCTGCAAAAAAACCGAAGGTGAGGTGGCCTTAGTTTCGTCGTACACCCAGCTGCCACCATATTGAGCACGGTAAATTTCGCCCACATAGGCGCCAAACATATTACACAGGGTAAAGATAATTTTGCTGTCGTGCACATGTTCGCCATACTTGTCGCGCGCGCTTAAAATAAGGTCGTCTATCAGCCCTATGCTTGCCACCGAATGGTCGAGCTGGATTGAAAATTCTTCTGCTGCATAGGCGGCTGCGTCTTGGGCTGTGTCGGCCATGAGCTGCTGTAGGTTGGAGCCGGAAAGTGACATAAGGTGTCCTTATTTAAAACTAAAGTTAAATGAGTTTATGGGGTTATTGCTGCTATGGCAATAAAGCCAGCCAGTAGATACAAAAATGCCGGACCAACTTGGCCCGGCATTTGGTAAAACACTAGCCTGTATTATTAGCCTAACAGTGACAAGGCTGCTTGTGGACGCTGGTTCGCCTGGCCTAAAATGGTTGTGCTGGCCTGCTGAATAATTTGGTTACGAGTTAATTCAGCTGTTTCTTTGGCAAAGTCAGTGTCCATAATACGTGACCGGGCACCACTGATGTTTTCAGAAATGTTGGTTAGGTTACGTATAGTTGACTGGAAGCGGTTTTGAATTGCACCTAAGTCTGCACGCTCTTCACCAACTGTTTTAATTGCCGCGTCTAACGTGGCGAGCGCCGCTGAAGCACCACCTGGGGTTTCAACTGTTAAACCAGTCATACCCAAGGTAGCTCCGTTTACGTTGCCTATTGAGATAGAAATGTTTTGACCGGCGTTTGCTCCAACCAAAAAGTTTTCATTTTGGTAGGTTCCGTCGAGCAAGTTTTTACCAGCAAATTCAGTAGTAGTGGCAATTCGATCAATTTCAGTTTTCAGTGCCGACACTTCTTTTTGCAGTGCTACGCGGTCGTCAACGTCGTTGATACCGTTTTGCGACTGCACGGCTAGCTGACGCATACGCTGTAACGACGTAGTAATTTCTTGCATAGCACCTTCAGCCACCTGGGCTACTGAAATACCGTCTTGGGCGTTACTTACCGCTTGGTTTAGACCCATAATTTGTGAGGTCATACGGTTAGTAATTTGAAGGCCAGCGGCATCGTCGGCCGCGCTATTAATGCGGAAGCCTGATGACAAACGTTCAAACGAAGTGTTTAAAGCATTTGATGAGTTCATGAGTTGGCGCTGGCCATTCAATGAGGAAATGTTTGTGTTTACATATAAGCTCATAATTGAGTCTCCAAATAGTTTTCGTCAGAGTGAAGGCTCTAGCCGGCCTTTTAATCAGTCTGTGTACCTTTCAATTAATGTATCGGTATGGGAACTATTTCCTTTAGTTTTTTTATAAGATAAACACCAAAAACATGCCTTTTAATGTGCTTTCATGCTCAAACTATAAAAAAGGCCCTTTCGGGCCTTTTATACTTTAAAGCGACTGTTAATTACCTGATAAAGTCGAACAAGCTAAGCCGGGTAATACGGGTAAAGGTGGCTTGCGCTGCTTGTAGTGAAATGTCTTGCTTGGTTAATTCGGTCATGGCTTCAGAGTAATCCACATCAGAAATTTTAGAGCGGGTTTCACGGTTTGATATTTCCAAGTCTAAATTGTTCTTGTAGGCATTATCGAGCACGTTTAAGCGACCACCGGTTTGAGCACGAACCGACGATAACCGCTCTTGTGACCGATCGAGGTTGTCGAGGGCGTTGCCTAGTTGGGCGCTAAACATTTCACCCGACAAACCACCTTTTTCCAGTGTTTCAATAAAGCTGTCTAAGGTGGTTAGTACGTTTTGAGTGGGTTCGCTTAAACGTACGGCAACACTTTCGCCTGCGGCGAAGTTGCCTCTAAAGTTAATTTCTAAACCATTAAATTGGAATGCTTCGCCCGTAGTATAGGGTATTGGGCCTGCTACTAATGGGTCGCCAGGGCTATTAATACGGTGCACATTAATATGAGTGCCGTCGAAGTCAAAGCGTAATTCGTTTAAGTTCGGCGCTTGGGTTTTATTATATTGACTGCTATGGAAAGCGTCGAAGGCGGCGCGATCGGTTACTCGGGCGTCGAGATCAGAAACCCCGCCGCTGCTATTGGCAAATGTAACTGTGCGATTGGCTGCTACATTTTGAAACGCAGAACTACCTGGTTCAACGCTGGTTACTCTTAAAGAAGGTGATAGCTGCACTTGGTTACGGCCATCGTCGCCATGGTAATTATAAGCGCCGGTTACTGGGTCTTTCGAAAATGGTTTGGTACGCTTTTGAAAGCCAGAAAATAAATAGTCGCCATTTTCGTCTTGCGAATTCATGAGGTTTTGGGTTTCGTCGCGAATGCCTCGTAACTCGGCGGCAATGGCTCGACGATCTTGGTCGTCGTACACGCCATTACCCGACTGGATCATTAATACTCGGGCACGATCTAAGCCGGTGGTCATACTGGAATACACTGATTCAGTACGTTGCAGACGGTTTTTTAATAAGTCTGAGTTACGCTGAAACTGCTCGTTCTGACTTATTTTGTCGTCTAAGCCTAATACTTGTGCTTTACCTGCTGGGTCGTCGGCTGGCGTTAATATTTTAGTTTCACTGGCAATTTGGTTGTGCACATTCAGTAGTTTTCGCTGCGCGTCGAGCACCGAGTTTAAACCACGTTCATAAATTTGACTGGTTGGAATACGCATTAGCTACCCCTTATCGTGTTGCATTCAGCAGCGTGTCAAATATTTGCTGCGCCACACTAATGATACGTGCGGCGGCGTTGTACGCCTGTTCATATTGAATTAAGTTTGCCGCTTCTTCGTCGAGGCTAACGCCCGATACAGAATCGAAGAACTGCTTCGACTGTTTTAGCATAGCGTCGGCTACTTTATCGGCGGTACGGGCTTGTGACACTTTGTTACCCACATCAGACGACAAGCGACCATAGCCTTCACTGAGGGTCATGGTGTTGGCTTCCGAAGCCACTTCCGTATTACGGCGTAGCACTTGTTGCCGCTGCAGTTCGGCCATAGCAAGGCCATTACTATTGTCGTTAATGGCGCCGCTATTGAATCCAATGGTAAACACGTCGCCCACTGCTGGCCGACCCGACAGGCTGACTTCGTAGTCGTTCGGGCTAATTGCCGGTACTTGGCTAAAAATGTTTTTCATGTCGGCGGTGTTATGGGCGATAACCGTGCCGTCGTTTAAAGTAATTTCAAGATTATGCTGCCCGCCAGTAAAACCTTGATAAGTAATTTGTACCGGCGCCGAAGCACTTAAGGCATGACCGGTAAAATAGTTACCTGTGCCACTCACACCTTCTAAACTAAGGGTGCCCTGACCTTGGTTATTACCATTGTCGCTCGCCCGCACCGGTGAAGCTAAGGCTAAGTCTTCTGGCCGCTTCATGGCTAACTGTATATTGTCGGCGGCATTTTTAGTTGGTTTCAGGGTAAAGCGGTCGCCGGCCACATAGGTTCCGCCCACAAAGTCGAGCTGTAGTCCATATTCTTCGCCGCCGCCATTTGGCGGTGTAATGTCATAAACAGGATAACTGTTTACGTCGCCAATGACGTTACCGCCCGAGTCGAGGGGCATTATTTTGTAACTATTAGCAGAGACAATTTCAATTTCAAAATTATTCGCCACCATGCGGCTTAATTCACCTGGCATTAAATTCGCTTCAATGCGTTGGTTACTACCTTGGTTGGTTACCGCTGGCTGGCCTGTAACCATAGAGCCATTAAAGGTAAAAATAGGCTGGCCAAGTTCATTGTCTAAGTCTAAACCTTGGGCTTGCTGTTTATTTAAACTGTCGGCAAATGTTAATGCCAGCTGTCCTAGTTTCATTTGTGAAGGTTCAAGCACTTCCGCCCGATAGGCTAATAAGCCACCAATGCGGCCGCCTATCGTATGTTCGTCGATACCTTGACTAATTTTTTTACCACCAGATTCAACCATGGCCACCAGTTCTGGGCGGTCTGGATCGGGGTTGCCTTTTAGCGCCATTAGGTTGTAACTGCCGTCTTCGAGTACTAAGGCCTGTCCGCTCGACAAGTTCACCCGTAAGCGTCCATTTGGGTCTTCGATGGTTGATATGTCGACCAACTGAGCAAGTTCGCGAATTTTTTCATCGCGCTCGTTTAACAAGGTATGACGTTCACCGCTAGTGGCATTGGCCGGAATAAAGCTTAGCTGGGCATTAATGTCGCTGATGCTGCGAATAATACTATTCGACGAGTCGACGGTTAGTTCTAGCTGCTCGTTAAACATGCGCCCTTGGTTGTTCATAAAGCTATTCATATCGCGCATTTGCGCCAGCGTTGAACCAGCTTGGCCTAGCACAAGTTCACGCTGGGTAACCGAAGCAGGATCGTCGTTCAAGTCTTGCAGGCTGTTAAAAAACTTTGAAATAGCACTATTAATATTGGTGTCGCTATTGCCCAACATGGTGTCTATTTTTGCTGCTTCGGTTAGAAACGCATTGGCATAGCCATGGCGCGAGGTGTCGGTCCAAAACTGGCGCTGGGTGAACTTGTCCAGCATACGTTCAACTTCTACGCGCGATATACCTGGCCCATAGGGTGCTTCGGAATATACTGGGCGTTCACGCACATAACCTGGGGTATTAATATTACCAATGTTATTACCCGTTACTTGTAGCGAGCGCTGATGCCCTTGGGCCGCTTGGCTGCCGACGCGGATTAAATCAAATGACATAAACTGTCCTCACCTAAAAGCCAAACTGTTGACGAATTACCTGCATGGCGTCGCTATTCATAATGCGTTTAATTTTATTGGCATATTCTGGATCTGTTGCATAACCGGCTTGCTGTAATTGTTCAGCAAACTGCGCCCCGTCGCGGCCTAGTTCTAACGCCTGCTGATAACGCGGATTATTTTGTAAGAAGCTCACATAGTCGTGGAAACTTTCTTCCACAGAAGCATAGGCTCTGAATTGCGCTTGTTCTGGCTTGGCCTCGCCCTGTTCAAATTCAAGGGTGGTGGTGGCTGCGCTTGGTCCTGCCCAGCGCTGGTCGGCCTTAATATTAAACACGTTATTGCTCGATTCACCGGCACTATTAGGCACCACATGTTGCCCCCAACCGGTTTCTAACGCCGCTTGTGCCAGTACAGGCACTGGCGAAATATTAGCAGCGGCAGCGGCACGTTGTGCATAAGGAGCTAAACGCTCTAAGAACTCCGTTGGATTAGCCGCCTTCCAATCACTACCTTCGGCCGCTAATTTCAAGGCTGGAATTCGGTTTATTGCCTCGGGCAATGGCTGTATGCTCATTGACGGTGCCGTGTTGTCATTGCCACGGTTTACGCGAATACCACGCTGGGCCATGCTGGTTTCTAAATTTGCTACCGGCAATAAGCTGGCAGGAGTAAAGTTACTCGAGCCAGCTGGGCTAAGCTGCTGCACAATTAAGTCGGCCAAACCTAGGCTACCATTTTTGGCTAAATCAGAGCTTAACTGCTGATCGTGCATGTCTTCATAAAACTTGGTGTATTGAGTATTCAGCGGGTTGTCGGAACCAAACACTTCGTTGGCTTTGCGCATGCTCGATAGCAATTGGCTCATAAAAATAGACTCGAAATGCTCGGCCGCTTTGCGTAGCGCTTGTTGTTCTTCGCCTTTGCCTTGCAATCCCTGCCGACGCAATGTGTCGAGCGACTGCAAGTCATGCACATAGCTTGACTGCGCCTGCTGTAACATTTGTTGTCCGTAGTTATTGTCCATGTTTAGGTTCCTTAGTTTGCTGCTATCTAAGCCAGCGCAAGGGTTAAATAATAACCAGCTCGCCGTCGATGGCGCCCGCATGCTTTAGCGCTTCTAGTACTGCAATAATGTCGCCCGGTGCCGCCCCAATTTGGTTAATGGCATTTATTAAGTCGTTAATAGACACGCCTGGGTCGAAATGAAACATACGTGCTTCTTCTTGCCGCACCTGAATGGCCGAGTCGGGTGTAATTGCTGTTTCACCACCAGCAAAAGGGTTCGGTTGCGACACATTAATATTTTCTGAAATAGTAACCTGCAAATTACCATGGGCCACAGCAGCCGGGTGCAAGCGTACGTTTTGCCCTACAACTATCGTGCCAGTTCTGCTGTTAATAATAATACGAGCAGCGGCCTGACCTTGTTCAATGCTAATATTTTCTAGCGTAGACAAATAACTAACCCGTTGGCCTGGATCTCGTGGGGCAATTACTCGCACCGACACGGCGTCTACTGGCATGGCCGAATTGGGGCCTATTAATTTATTAATGGCTTCAGCCATGTGGCGTGCGGTGGTAAAGTCGGGCCGATTTAATAAAAAGGTAATAAACTCGCTGTGAGCAAAGCCGGTGTCTACTTCGCGCTCAACCATGGCGCCATTAGGAATTCGGCCCACCGTTGGCGTGTTCACAACAATACTTGAACCGTCGAGCCCTTGTGCTCCAAGTCCGCCCACCACTAAGCTGCCTTGGGCTACCGCATATATTTCTCCGTCGGCACCACGCAAGTAGGTTTGCATGAGGGTGCCACCCACTAAGCTTTTAGCGTCGCCGACGGAACTTACGGTAATGTCAATTTGTTGACCTGGTTTGGCAAAGGCGGGTAATTCCGCATGTACAGCAACCGCCGCCACGTTATTTATTTGTGGGCGCTGGTTTTCTGGCAAGTTAATACCAAAATTACCTAACATGGTGCGGAAAGTTTGGTCGGTGAAGGGGGTGCGCTCTCCGGTGCCGGGTAGGCCCACCACTAAACCATAACCAATCAATTGGTTAGAACGAATACCTGCTACGGTGGCCACATCTTTAATGCGCTGTGCCTGGGCAACGGGCATAAGAAGTCCACTAATAAGCATTAAGCCGCACATAAACCATGCTGAACATTGGCGTGCTGCTGTTCGTTTAAAGTTGGTGTGCATGGTCATTGTATTTACTCCACGTGCAATAGGTTGCTTATAAAGGCCACAAGGGGCCATTAAAGAAGCGTGTTAACCAGCCTTGCCGCTGGGTGTCGGCTAAACTACCCGTACCAGAATATTCAATACGGGCATTCGCCACTCGATTCGATAACACCGTGTTGTCGGACGCTACGTCTTGGGGCCTTATCATGCCGGTTAAACGCACATATTCTTGGCCATTGTTTAAGGTGAGCCATTTTTCGCCGCGCACTATTAAACTACCGTTGGGTAGTACTCGGATAACCGTTACGCTAATGTCGCCACTTAAACGGTTACTTTGATTAGCCGACGCGTCGCCCTGAAACTCGGTGCTGCCTTCTAGGTTGGCTGACAACGAATAGCCACGGAAGCTTAGGTCTTTACCTAGTACCGTTGGCGTGGGTAAGTTCACACTGGTACCTCGCGAGGTACCGGTTTTGGCACTTTTCGAGGCGGAAGTGCTTTCCTGTAAACGCACAGTAATAATGTCGCCTAGGTCGCGGGCTTTAATGTCGGAATATAAATTGTTTTTTTCGCCATTAAATAACGACCCATTAGGTACTGCGGCAGGTAAACTTGCTTCCGGAACGGCCGGTGCATAGAAAGGGTCGTCGGGCACTGGTAACGGCTGCGGCTGTGCCGCGCAAGCGCTAAGTACCAGCGCTGTAGCAACAGTGAGTGCTAACTTAATGGTTTGCATAACTGCTACCCCGCGTTAAAGTTGTTGAATGGCAAAGCCAATCATTTGGTCAACAGAGGAAATAACTTTCGAGTTCATTTCATAGACCCGCTGCGACTCAATGAGATTGACCAGTTCTTCGGTAACGTTCACGTTCGACGTTTCTAGCGCCCCTTGCCGCACACTGCCCATGCCATCGACACCAGGCACGCCTTGTAATGGCGCACCGCTCGAGGCAGTTTCTTTAAATAAGTTTTCTCCCACGGGCTCTAACCCGGCTGGGTTAATAAAGGCGGCTAAGTTAATTTGCCCCACCACTTGGTTACCCGCTTGGCCTGGCATAGTGACCGACACTTCACCGTCTTGGCTTACCGTAACTGACAGCGCGTCGTTCGGAATATTAATTGCCGGCTGCAGTGGATAGCCTGCTCCTGGGGTAACAATTTGGCCATCGCGATCAAGGGTAAACTGGCCATTTCGGGTGTAAGATACAGAGCCGTCTGGCATCAGTATTTCAAAGAAACCTTTACCACTGACCATTAAGTCAAGAGAGTTTTCCGTGGTAATTAAGTTACCTTGGGAAAAGTTTTTCTGCGTGGCCACCACACGTGTACCGGCACCCAGCATTAACCCTGATGGTAATTCAGTGTCTTGTGTCGACTGACCACCCGGTTGATTAATATTTTGGTACAGCAGGTCTTCAAAAATAGCCCGGCTTTTTTTGAAGCCAATGGTGCTGGCGTTAGCCAAGTTGTTCGACGTTACTGCAATGTCACGCTGCTGCGCGTCAAGTCCGGTTTTACTAATCCATAGGGCGGGATGCATAAGTCACCTCAATCCACATTTAGCTGGCTAGCCAGCATTAAACAATACGTAAGAGCTGTTCTGAGCGCTGATCGTTTTCTTGCGCTGTTTTCATCATCTTGACGTTAATTTCGTAATTACGCTGTAACGAAATCATTTGTGTCATTTCTTCCACAGGGTTCACGTTACTGCCTTCTAAAGCACCTTGTTCGATACGAACCAAGCCGTTAACTGGCGCCAAGGAACCGTCTTTCATACGAAATAAACCGTCTTCAAGGCGATTCATTTCTCGATTCACCGGGTTAACCAATTTAATGCGATCAACCGTTTCTACAATATTTTCTGGAGCCCCTTCAGGTCGTACCGAAATAGTGCCGTCGGCGCCTATTAGCATGTTGGTAATAGGTACCGGTACAAATATGGGCCCATTGTCACCTAACACCGGTTGGCCACTGCTGGTTTGCAGCATGCCGTTGGTGTCCATTTGTAAATTACCGTTACGGGTATAAGCTTCATTGCCGTCGGCGTCGGCCACTGCAACCCAACCTGCTCCGCGAATAGCAATATCAAGATCACGGCCAGTGGTGCGTAATGCCCCGTCGGCATAGTTTTGCCCTGGGCTTTCGGTTAATGCGAACACCCGGGTAGGCAAACCTTCGTTATACGCCTGCATAGAACGGGCGTGTTGTAAGTCGGCCTTAAACCCTGTGGTATTGGTATTCGCTAAGTTATTTGCTCGCAACGCCATTGCGTTCATGCTTTCTTTGGCGCCGCTCATAGCGATATAAAGTAAATTGTCCACGTTGTGCTCCTCGACAGAATTTTGTCACTGCATGGTCACTACATATACAAATGCAGGTTTCGTGCCAAAGCCTTAAAAGCGGGTGAAATAACATCAGGAAGGGAACTGCAGAAAAAAAAGCGCGACCGAAGCCGCGCAATATTGCTATACCGCAATGAAACTTTAACGAACCTGTAGAATGGTTTGTTGCAGGGTTGAGTTCACTTCAAGGGCACGTGAGTTCGCCTGGAAGTTCTTTTGCGCAATAATCATGTCTACCAGCTCTTGGGTTAGATTCACGTTCGAGTTTTCTAGCGCCGACGATTCAATAGCACCGTATACACCACTGTTGGCTTCACCGGCAATAGCGTCGCCCGACTCAATGGTTTTTCGCCACATGCTACTACCAACTTGCTGTAGGCCTTGTTCGTTGGCAAAGCTAACTAATGCCACACGGCCTAAAAACTGGGTGTCGCCATTTGAGTAAGAGGCCGCCACCAAACCAGACGAGTCGACTTCGACACTGGTTAAACGACCAACCGTGGTACCGTCTTGGTTTAGGTTGGTTACTTCGAAGTTAGACGCGTATTGCGTTGGTACGTTGGTGCCCGCTTCGTTTTGGAAATTCAACTGAATGTTTTGCGTTACGTCGGCACCGTTGCCTAATAAGGCGGCTGACAAATCAAAGTCGACCGGTGGGAACGACAAGTTAGGTGGCACCACTGCGGGGTTACCACTGGCGTCGAAAGTAACCCGCGTACCGGTAAAACCGGCCACACTGGTGGCACTTGGGGTGCCGGTGTTAAGGTTTACTTCTTGACCGTCAAAGGTGGTGTACATGTCCCATTCGTTGGCTTCGCGCTTAACAAAGTACAAGTTTACAATGTGCGATTCACCTAAGGAGTCATACACGGTGGTTGAAGTAGAAGAATGATAAGTAGAGGGTGACGCAGGATCGAAATTCGAAGCCCCTGGTGCCGCTTCTATTATAGGAGTTACACGAGCGTCAACGTTAAAGGCTGTGTACACATTACTGGTTTGGCTTGGTGCCCCAGCTACGTCGGGTATGCGTACGGGCTGCATGGTACTTAAAGCCACCGACGACGTGGTACCTGAGCGGCGATCAACCGGGAATGCTTGTAAATAGTTGCCTTCGTTGTCAACAATAAAGTTTTCTCGATTTAGCTTAAAGTTACCCGCTCGGGTGTACGATAAGTCTTGTGAACTTATCGACGGTGCTGTGGTAAAGAAGCCATTACCTTTAATGGCCATGTCGAGGGCATTTTCAGTAAAGCTAAGCGTACCTTGTGAAAACTGCTGTGCCACCATAGATGTAAGGGCACCGTCGCCAGTTTTGGTGCGGTTGTTTGAGAAAATAGACGACGCATACACATCGGCAAATTCTGCGCGCGATTGTTTAAAGCCTGTGGTTTTTACGTTGGCTATGTTGTTAGCTGTTACGTCTAGGTCTTTCTGCGACGTGGACAAACCGCTTAGTGCAATATTAAAGGACATAAGTCACCTCTTATTTTTAAAACGTTTCGGGGCTTAACCGCCGCCGCTAGTAATTTGAATAACGTCTTTCAAGTCAACTCGACCGATAGACTCTAAATTTAGAATAACGCCACGCTGACCACCCATACTGACGCTTTCTACAAAACCATAGGTTAATGCTGGCAAACCTTCCGTTTGGCTACCCATACGACCCGTTGATTCCACTATATAGTCGCCCTGCGGTGCTTTTGAACCGTCGGCTAGGGTGCCGTCCCAACTGAAGTTATGCTGCCCCTGTGGCAAGGTGCCCATATCAATGGTGTGCACCGTTTCACCTGCGGCGTTTTTAATGCGTACCTGCACGTTGTCGCCGGTTTGGGGTAACGACACAATGCCGTCGACCGGTCGAGTGCCGTTGAAATAGGACACATCAGATGGAATCAGTACTTTTTGCCCAACTAACGATGACGCCTGTAAGGCTTGGTTCGATGTCATACTGTCGGCAAACATTTTGAAGTCTTTCGACAGATCGCTAATACCTTCGGCCATAGTAAAGTTGGTCATTTGCGCGATCATTTGATCGTTGTCCATTGGCTTGGTTGGGTCTTGCATACTCATTTGTTGAGTAAGCAAGCGGAAGAAGTCTTCCTGACCTAACTTGCCATTATTGGGATCTTTGGGGACTGTTCTTTCGTCCCCCCAATAAAGAGCATCGAGAGCTGAATTTGATACATTTTCCATCGGAAATTCTCCGCTTAATTATTAAGACTGCTGTCCCATACGTAAGGTCCGACTTAATAACTGTTTACTGGTGTCGGCCAACTGCACGTTGGTTTGATAGGAGCGCGAGGCAGACATCATGTTTGCCATCTCTTCCATTACATTCACATTTGGTTTGTAGATGTAGCCATTGTCGTCGGCCATAGGGTGGTTCGGTGAATACTCCATCACTAATGGTTTGTCGCTTTCAACAATGCCAAGTACTTCTACCCCCACGCCGTTGCTATTGCGCATGCTTAATTTTCCTGGCCCACTTTGCAGTGCTGCGTCGAGTTGGGGGGCAAAAATAGGATGACGAGCACGATAGGTTTCGCCCGACGAACTACTTACCGAGTTCGCATTAGCTAAATTACTCGCTGTGGTATTTAACCGTACGTTTTGCGCACTCATTGCGCTACCGGCTATGTCCATTACTGTGTATAAGCTCATAATTATTGTCCTTTCAGTGCTTTGTTCATGCCTGAAATACGGCTGTTTAAAAAGGTTAACGTGGCCTGGTATTCCATTGCATTTCTTAGATACAAGTTTCGTTCCACATCAACATCAACTGAGTTGCGGTCGCCAGTATCTGCTTGATTTACTGAGCGATATTGCTCGCCACCGGTGTTACGTAAGGTTACCCCAAAGTGTTCCTTGTGCGAGCGGTTAAGGGAGAAGTCTTGCCGCTTTTGGGCACCTTCGAGGGCAGCACGAAAATCGAGATCACGCGCTTTGTAGCCGGGCGTGTCGGCATTAGCGATATTACTTGCCAATATTTCGGCGCGGCGTTCACGGGCTAATAACGCGTGAGGATGAATGCCTAAGCCATTATCAATACCGATAGACGACATAATTTTGTCTCCTGTGATTACTTAACAGGAACAAAGCAATATGTATGCCAACATTCTAACGCGGTGATGGGAAGGGGTAAAAAAAACAGCACACCAAGAAGGAGGTGTGCCTAGAATAGAAAAGCGGCAGTTTTTGCCGCTAGGTTTTCCGTTGGTATAGAATTCCGGGGTTACAACGAATCATTTCGTAGTCGTCGCTGATGCCAGAAATAGATTCCGACGCCCCTAGTAACAAATAACCATTCGGGTGAATGGTACTGCGCATTTGGCTGAGTATTTTTTTCTTACTTTCAGTAGAAAAATAAATAAGCACGTTACGACAAAATACAATGTCGAACTTACCTAATAAGGTGTAGCTGTCGAGTAAGTTTAAATGGCGAAAGCTAACAAATTGACGTACTTCGCTTTTAACCCGCATGACTTTGTTGCCGTCGACCGGTTCAAAAAACTGTTTCTGCCGCTCTGGGCTTAAGCCTCGGCCTAAGGCTAGGCCGTCGTATTCAGCAAGGCGCGCTTGTTCCAGCACTTTATTAGAAATGTCGGTACCAACCACTTCTATACCATGAGGCATAGCGCCTGGGTTGGCGGCGCGCCATTCTAAAAAGCTCATGGCTATGGAATAACATTCTTGCCCCGACGAGGCCGCCGCAGACCAAATTCGTAACGGTCGCTTAAGGTTTCTAAATTCAGGGAAGAGTTTTTTCTTTAACATTTCAAACGGATACACGTCGCGAAACCAAAGGGTTTCATTCGTTGTCATGGCGTCGAGTACCGCCGAACGCACTGCCCGTTCACTAACTTGCATGGAACGCTTCACCAACTCAGACAGGGTATCGATATTGAACTGATTCATCAAAGGAGCCAGCCGGCTCTTGACCAAATAGAGTTTACTGTCGCCTAGCACTATGCCGCTTTGGTGCTCCAGAAACTGCCGAAATTGATCATACTCTGCATTGTCTAATTCGCGATTTGTCACGTACTGCAATCCAACCTTAATTTGTTTGTTCGTCAACCGATGGGACTGCAACGTCAGCACCGAGCCATTTTCGTACTGCACCCGCTAATTCGTCGGGGTGAAACTTAGCAATAAAATCATCGGCGCCAACCTTCTTGATCATGGCTTGGTTGAACACACCACTTAAGGACGTATGCAACACTATTTTCATATTCTTCAAGTTTGGATCAGCCTTAACTTCAGCCGTTAAAGTATAACCGTCCATTTCGGGCATCTCTATGTCTGACACCATTAATGGTACAACTTGGCTAATATCGCCACCTATTTCTTTGGCCTTGGCCTTTAGCCAGTTAAGCGCTTCGCGACCGTCTTTGGTGGTTACTAATGGTATGTTTAACGGCTCTAACGCACGTTTAATTTGGTTTCGGGCCACGCCCGAGTCGTCGGCGATAAGGAGAATGCAGTCTGACCAGTCGCGCCCACCGACAGCCCCGTGTAGGTCTTCACTTACGGTGGTATTAGCAGGCGATATTTCCTCAAGAATTTTTTCTACGTCGATAATTTCCACTAGTTCGTCGTCAATTTGCGTAACAGCAGTTAAGTAACTGGTACGCCCTGCCCCTTTTGGCGGCGGCATAACATGTTCCCAGTTTATGTTGACAATACGTTCGACACCGTCGACTAAGAAGCCTTGCACACTGCGGTTGTATTCCGTAATAAGAATAAAGCGCTCGGCTAAATTTTGAATAGCGCGACCACCGGTGGCTAAGCTTAAATCGATTACAGATATGGCTTGACCTCGAATATAAGCAACTCCACGAATATATTTATTGCTATATGGCATTGGCGTTAGTTTAGGGCACTGTAATACTTCACGTACTTTAAATACGTTAATGCCGAAGCGCTGCCGCCCGTGCAGGCGAAACAATAACAACTCCAGTCGGTTATGCCCAACCAACTGCGTGCGCTGATTCACTGAATCTAATATTCCGGCCATATCTGCTCCATATTCTGCTTGGCTGCCTTACTTTTTTCATTACCTGTAGTAATTACGGCACAAGCCTTGCATCGCTTTAGTTTGTACCTATTTTACGGCTTTAATGACAAAAACTTGACGGTTAAATTTAAGTATAACGACTTTTCATAAAAAGCTCACGATTAAGCGTTATTAGGCGAGCAAATTCTTGCCATTAACCCTTTCGAGCTTCGAGGTAAGTGATGAAATACGCCATAATATTACTCAGTATAGTTGCTGTTTTTTCTGCTCCTGCTTACAGCGTAACCTATACGCACGCAGAACTTGCTGTGCAGGCGGAACAGTTTTTACAACAGCAACTAACCCATTTAGATGGCAACACCAATACCAAAGCCCATACGCTCGACTCGCGTATGCCCGAGCGCAGTTGCCTTAGCCCCCTCGACATTACGCTGGCCGGTAACCATATTCCTGATCGCCAAGCCACAGTACAAGTGGAATGTTTAGACCCTAACAATACCTGGCGCCTATTTATACCAGTGCGTATTCAACAGGTGCAAACCGTTGTGGTAGCCGCCCATAATTTATCGGCGGGCCAAGTTATTAGCGCCAGCGACCTGCAAGTAACGGAAGTAGACGTACAGCAAGTTCGCGATTCGGTGTTTACTAACCCAGAGCAGCTGATTGGCGCTAAAATTAAACGGCGGGTTGGCAGCCAACAGCCGATACAAGCTCGCCACACTTGCTTTGTCTGTCGTGGCGAGAGTGTTACCATAGTTTCTGTACTGGGTAATTTGCACCTTCAAGCTACCGGCTTGGCGCGCAGCGATGGTTTATTAGGCGAGCGCATAGTGGTTAAAAACAAGAGTAGCAACAAAGACATACAAGGTGTAGTTACGGCAATGGGCGAAGTAACCATTGGCTATTGATGACCACTTGTTGATAATATGTACAACTAAGCTGAAAAAGATTAAAGTAAATTTTCCGACGGCCGATACATGGGCTGTAGAGGAAATACTGTAGGGGCAATACAATGGCTATCGATAAATTAAATTCTAATATTAACCAAGCTTTAAACACCACTAGTGCGCGTACGGAACAACAAAACCGCGCTAGCCAGGCTAATGTTGCTAGCACCACCACGGCACCGCGCCAAGATGCGGTTTCGTTAACTCAGCAAGCGCAACAATTAACCCAACTGCAACGCCGTGCAGAACAAGATACGGGCGTTGACAAGGAAAAGGTTGAACGCATTAAGCAAGCAATTGCTGATGGCTCCTATGCGATAAACCCAGAACGCTTAGCAGCCAAAATAGCTCACTTTGAAAGTGATATGTTTGGCGAGCAAGTAGAGCGTCGTTAATTGTGAGCGAACAAACGCTGCTGCAACTGCTTGACCAACAACTTGAGCGGTTGCAAGGCTTGTACGACTTACAAACCCTTGAGCTTGAAGTTCTTGAACAGCGCAACGCCCCAGCGTTGGAAGAGCTTACCGAGCGCAAGGGCTTGTTGCTTTCCGGCTTAGAACAAACCGACCAGCAAATTGCCAAGCACCCCGAGGCAGCGCAGTTACGCTCGCCCAAACCACCTGCCGAGCTACAAGAAAAATACCTAGCCATACAAAATCTATTACAGCTGGTGCAAGAGCAAAACTCGGTCAACGGCCAGGTAGTACGCTTAACCTTGGGCCGTATTCAAACCTTAAAACAAAACCTGCAAAGCATGCATGGCGACTCGGCCATGACCTATAACGAAAAAGGCCACACCCGTAGTGGCCTTTCCAGTAAAGGTATTAAAGCCTAGGGCTTTTCCTATTAATAAAAGTGAATGCTTTTCAATTGTGTAGGCCGTGTTGTGCTAATATACACTTGTTGTAACCGTTCAAAGTCAATTTTTAATTCCGTAGCATAGTAGTCGCCAACCGGATAGCTACGCACCACTTCGGCCCCACGAATTAAACCACTTACTTCACTGCGAAAACTGTCGTTTTGTAGCACCATGTCGGCTACTTTGGTTTCGCCATTTAAATATGCGCCTTGCACCTGCTCGGCAAGCTCTCGGTAGGCTTCAAGCCGAGATGCCCGCATGGCCAGTAAAATTCGAGCTTGCTCGGTTTCGCCACGCTGGGCAGCCACTGGCGCATAACCGGTTGCAGTAATAATTGGGTATTGGTCGGGCTTAATAGTTTGGTATTCCACATGGCGCTCTAACGACGAGCAGCCCGCCAGCGAGCTGAGCCCACCCACCACTAAAACCGCACCAATAGCACGACGCACTTGCGTTAAGTTAAACCTTGCCATAAACCTCGTCCTTCATTCTGAATTGCATATATTCTGTATCGGCACAGATTCTGCATAGTTAAGTGAGAAATCCGATTTCAGCAATAAAGGTGTCAAATATGTGGCGAATAGCATTTGTTTTAATGGCTGCAGCACTTACCAGCGCAGCCCAGGCTGCCGACTGGTATGAAACCCGTGGTTGGGCACCAATTATTAATGGCAATGTGGAAGCCGCCCGTGAACGTGCTGTTGAAAATGCCTTACGGCAAGGGCTTGATCTTGCCGGCGGCAGCGTACAAAGCGTGGAAGAAGTGGTAGACGGTGTTATTACCGGCCAGCGTATGCAGTGGCGCAGTAACGGCGCTATAGAGCATGCTGAATTAGTTCGCGAGCGCACCAACAAGCAACGCCATGAAGTTACCTTGCGTACCCTTATTCGGCCAAATGTAAGTGCCTGCGGAAACAGCCAATACAAGCCTGCCGTGGTGCTGGCTCCGTTTGAGGTAGCCTTCCCTGAGCATTTGCGCCATGGCGACATTCAAACAATTGGGGCCACCAGTAGCTTTCGTTTTAGCCGCTTATTGGGGCAGCATAGCCAGTCGTTACGGGTGGCGCAGTTACTTTCTGCCCCTCAGGGCGTTAGCCGCTTTGTAAAAGCCAACCAAAATGTAGAGCTAGCTGAATTTACTCGCCGCGTAGCCCGTGAATATAATAGTCAATATATTATTGCGGGCATTTTTCATGACTTAAGTGCCACCCCCGTTGACGGCCCAAACTTGTTATTTTGGCGCCACCCGGCCCACAACCGCCAGTTTGAACTCAGCCTTTATTTACTCGACGGTTACAGTGGCGAATTATTAACCACGGCCAGTGTTTCCGGTTTAACAGCTTGGCCCTACCCTTACAACGCCCAGGTAGACACCAGCAGCGACGCCTTTTGGCGTAACGAATTTGGCCAACAATTAGAAAGCCGCATGCGCGACTTGGTGTATGGTTTCGACCAGAAGCTACAATGCCAGGGGTTAAAAGGTTTAGTGCTGCGAACAGACAACGAGCAAATTTACACTAATTTAGGCGAGCGCAATTTAATTATGCCGGGCACCAAAGCACAACTGCTGCACCGTGGCGGTTTTCTTGACGAGCTAGGCCAATACCGCGAGCAATGGGTGGTTAATCCTGCTGAATTAGTAGTTACCCAAGTGTATGGTTCGTCGAGTGTGCTACAGGTAAGTAATGGCGAGCCTTTAATAGGTGTGCAACAGCGCGATATTATTTTAATTAAATAAAGCTGATGACTTAACTTGCTAGGGTTGTACGCCCTTAGCGCCCACGCCGCAACACCTGCCCTAGAGTTAATTCACTGCCCGCTAGCTTACGGCGACGTTGGCGACGGTACACTTGCGCTAAAAAAAGCTCGCCACAACCGATAGCGTCGTTGCGGGCATGATGCTCGGCCATAGGCAACAAGCCATAACGAGCACGACTGGCTGATAAACTAAAGCTATGTTGTTGGCGCGGGGTTTTTTCTGCGGCCTGTTTTTTTTCTACTGCAAGGGTGTCGTACCAACCCCGCGACTGCCAAGAAACGCCCGCTTGGCGCATGGCTTTGGTTAGTATGGCACGGTCAAATTCCGCATAGTGAGCAACAATATAAGCCCCCTGTGTGGCCTTAGCAAAACGTTGTAACAGCTGGGCTAAAGGCTCGCCTTGCTGTAATTCAGCGCTGGTTAGCTGGTGTACCACGGCACTTTGGCTTAGTGGCTGTTGATGTTGCACCACTGCATATTGGCTTGCACCTAAGCGTACAAAAGGCGGTTCAATAGGCACCCAAGCTAGGCTAAGCAAGGCATTTTTGGCCGTGTCTAAGCCGTCGGTTTCACAGTCGATGGCAAACCAAGTGACACTGCGCCAGCTTTGCTTGGCTGCACGCCGTTGTTGTTGCCATGCCCGCAGTGTTTGCTGAACCCCTTGCCACATACTTATAACACCCTACCAAACTTATATAGCACCCCCTGCTTGGCTTCCTTAATAACCCGAAACGCCGCTTTTAGCTGCCGCCGTTGCATGGTTGTTAACCGGGTAGGATCGATTGTGTGGGTGGGCATGTCGACAGTTCGTTGTGAAAATTGGCTTTGTAGCCGTAAGTCGGTTAAGAAGTACCACGCCTCGTGTAAGTTTTCTATTTCCTCTGGAGTAAGCAGCTCGCTTTGCTGCAAACTGCTAAGACGTTCGGGAATGGGTGCCACCGTAAGCCCTTCGGCTAAGCTATAAAGGCGAATGAGCTGGTTTAAAATAGCAATGCCATGCTTTTTTATATCTAAGTAGTCGCCATGCTTATCGGCACTACTGCGAATACGATAAAACAAGCCAATGGGCACCGTTAAAGTGTTGATATAGCGCGCAATAGCACTGAGGTAATGGGGGTTTTGCGCATGGCGCACTAGTTCTTGTCGATGCTGCCTATATAAATATTTATTACCTGCAATAAAGCGGCTGTCGGCGGCATACATACTGAGTAATAGCGTTTCACCATTGTTTACTCTGAGCCATTGTTGATAATGATTACGCCATTCTAATGGTGTCATGCGCCATTGGGGGTTTACCGCCATCAGCTGATGGCTGGAAAATGGTATTCCGCACGCAGCGAGCCCTTCACAAACATACTCAGCTAGGCCGGCAAACCATTGCCGTTCGCTACTGGTTATCCCGTTGGCAAGTAATAATCCATTCGCTTGTTCTGAATCTGGTGTTTGATCTTGGCGCGCTTGCGATTCAAACGCCAGCCAAGCGTAAGACACTGGCGCAGCTCCATGCGCCTGTTCATAAAAAGCAATGAGCTTGCGTGTAATGGCGTCGGTCAGTGAACTAATTAAACGCCCTAGTATCGTAATATCCCGTACTCGCCCCACTAAGCTGCGTAAAAAACTTTGCAGGTACTCTGGTATTTGTGCCGCCTCGGTGATCAGTACATCGAGATCAGATGCTTTAAACAACGCCCGTAACAATACAACCGGCTCGCTGCGCTGTTGCTGCATTAAATCGTTCACGGTGATCACTCCAACGGGCTGATCGTTTTCGTCGACTACGGGTAAATGGTGAATATTCCATTGCCCCATAAGAGTGAGCGCGTCGAACAAGCTTTCTTTGCAATCAATCACGTGGGGCATTTGCGTCATAATGTCGGCCACTGCGGTGGCGTAATGAAGCCCTTGCGCAACGACTCGTTCGCGCATATCGCGGTCGGTCACAATTCCGAGCAAGGTTTTGTTTTTTAACACCAACAAACTAGATACCTGTTGCTGCGACATTAATTCGGCTGCCTCACGAACAGTTGCTGCGGCTTGGATGCAAACCGCGCTGCGTTGCAGTACGTCGCTGATGGGTTTTATAGTCCAGTCTGTTGCATGTTCTGCCAGCCCGCCCTCGGTGGGCAGTGCAGGATGAGTAACATAGTGTTCGCGTAACAGTCGGCGGCTATGGGCATCGAGGAAATACCGCTCAAAGGCAGGGCTGCGTTGTCGTAATTTATGAAAAACATCCGCTGTCCAGGTCCACACAATGCCGTCGGCCACGACATCAATACGGTTCGTCACCGCACGCCCGCTTAGCAGCGAAGGGAAACCAAATAAGTCACCTTGTTCAAGCCGTTCCAAACGGCGATTATCTTGGCTAACCAAGTCGTAAGTGCCCGACCGTACCAAATACAGCAACACACTACCGGAGCGAATAATTTCTTCGCGGCTTTCGGTGCTTAAATACATAGCTGCCATGTTTTCTAACGCAAAGGCAAAGTCGAGGTCGTTTAGTACATCGAAAGGTGGGGTTTCACGTAACAAGCTAGCATCAGCACTATTCATATTCATAATACTCTCCGGTAGGTTTTGCATTATATGTCGTTGCACTACGGGTTGCCATGTAAACCACCTTTGCAATAGCCATAGCCTGCCGTACGGCCTTGGTAATATGACTTCTTTCCTTCAGTACCCCCATTTGTATAATTTTTGCTAAACTAGGCGAGAAATCGACGGGGCGGCAAATGAAAAACAAACACCAACAGCAATTTAATCAATTAATGGACGAATTAATGCCAGACTTTATGTCGGGTGTTAAACCATTGAAAAGTGATCCTGTGGCTATTCGTACCTTTGCTAAAAACAAAGGCCTTGCCCACGCGCTACGCCGCAAAGCCGCCATTGCCGACGTTCAAACTGACCCTGGAGCTGGATTAACCGACCAAGTACGTGAATGGGTACAGCCCGAAGGCATTATGGAATGGTGCGACAGCGGTATTCAAAAAGCGGTGTTTAAAAAATTTAAATTGGGTAAATATGGCTACGATGCTGAAATTGACCTACATAAAATGCGGGCAGAAAAGGCTCGAGTAGAAATTGCGCAGTTTATTCAGGAATGCTATCGCAGAAATGTTCGTACTGCCTTGGTTATTCATGGTAAAGGTAGCCGCAGCAAAGATCGCCCTGCGTTATTAAAAAGTTTGTGCTACCAGTGGCTGTGCGACTTACCCTTGGTACTTGCCTTCCACACGGCACAACAGCACGACGGCGGTGCCGGCGCCACCTATGTTATGATTCGAAAAAGCGATGAAAGTAAAATAGCAAATAGAGAGCAAAACAGAAAACGTTAACTCCTTTAATGAGGCCCTTATAATGCGTAATTGGTTCGTTATGCTGCTAACCGTAGCAGTTCTTGTTGTCAGCCCCGCTTCACAGGCTGAAGAAACGCCAAAAAATATGATTTTAATCATTGGCGATGGTATGGGTATGCCTTACCTAACCGCTTACCGTTACTTTAAAGACGGTCGCGCTCACACCGCTGCAACTGATGTTGAGCGTACTGTGCTTGACCGTTATTTTGTCGGTACCGCCAGCACCTATCCTGCTGATGATACCTGGGTAACGGATTCTGCCGCAGGCGCAACGGCGCTAGCTACCGGCATAAAAAGTTACAATGGCGCCATTAGCGTTGATGCTGAGCAAAACCATTTACCCACCATGATGGAAATTGCCAAAGACCGTGGTTATTTAACTGCCACTGTTGCCACTACTCGGCTAACCCATGCCACCCCTGCGGGCTTTTTTACCCATGTGCGCAGTCGCCGCATGGAAAATGAAATTGCCCGCCAATATGCCACCCCGCGCGCCGATGGCCAGTATGTGTTCGACTTAATTATTGGTAGTGGTAGTAACAAATTTCGTTTTACCAACGACGACGGCAAGCAAGTAGATTACCTAAATGACATGACCCGCGGTGGCGTGCGCGTGGTGGAAAGTTACGAAGCCTTACAAACACAGCATCGCTTGCCGGTGGCCGCTTTTATTCATGAGAATAACTTTCCTTACGTGATCGACGATAAACCACGGTTAAAAGAGTTAGTAACGGAAGCGCTGCGGTTAATTGAAGCCGACGGCCGACCTTATGTGCTGATGATTGAAGCGTCGATGATTGACTGGTGTGGCCACGCCAACGATATTGCCTGCGCCATGCATGAAATGCTTGAGCTAGACCTTGCCCTTGAACACTTGGTGGGCTACGTGGAAGGCCGCAACGACACGGCTTTAGTGTTAACCGCCGACCATTCCACTGGTGGCTTAACCTTAGGCGCCGACGGCCAGTACCAATGGCGTGCCGCGCAAGTAAACCGTATTCAACGAAGTTTGCGGGTGCTGGCCCAAGAATTAGCCGAGCTGCCAATGATTGACTGGCATGACATTATTAGTGAAAACATTCCTTTTCCATTAAGTACCGACCAGCAAGCAGAGCTTGATCGGGTTGCCGCTATAACCGGTGACGAGCAGTGGAAAGAAATAAACACTGTACTGATTGATATTGTGCGCTTTCACACGGGCACAGGCTTTACCACCGGTGGCCATACGGCTGAAGACGTACCGGTAATTGCCGTTGGACCTTGGGCAGCGAAGTTCCGTGGTCAACAAGACCATACGGATATTGCCAAGCAGTATATTGAATGGATAAAAGCCCGCAATTAAGCAGGCTTTTATTGAAGCTCTTACCTTCGTACCGCGAGTTACCCTAGGGTAACTCGCGCATTTCTAAATAAGCGCATCCAGGCGCCGTCTTCGCCCCAAGTTTCTGGGTACCACGAGTTTGCTACACTACGGAACACCCGCTCTGGGTGAGGCATCATAATAGCTACCCGCCCGTCGGCACTGGTAACCCCGGTAACCCCAGCAATGGAGCCATTAGGGTTAGCTGGGTATTGTTCCGTCACCTTGCCATAGTTGTCGACAAAGCGAAGGGCTACACCAGCACGAGCATTTATACTGTCGGCGTTTTGACTAGTACGGAAATGGGCTCGACCTTCACCATGCGACACGGCAATAGGCATACGCGAGCCGGCCATACCGTTAAACCATGGTGAGCTATTTTGCTGCACTTCAACCATGGCCACCCGGGCTTCAAATCGCTCAGAGCGGTTGGTAACAAAGTTTGGCCAGTCTTCCGTGCCTGGAATAAGCTCGTTAATGTTCGACAGCATTTGGCAGCCATTACAAACGCCAAGGGTTAGGGTATTTTCTCGCAAGAAGAAATTACTGAAGGCTTCACGTGCGCGCTCATTAAATAAAATTGACCGCGCCCAACCACCGCCAGCGCCTAATACGTCGCCGTAAGAAAAGCCACCACAAGCCGCAAGTAATTGCATGTCGCTTAAGTTTTGGCGGCCACTTAAAATGTCGCTCATGTGCACGTCGACGGCTTTAAAGCCGGCGCGGTCAAATGCTGCGGCCATTTCATAATGGCTGTTCACGCCTTGCTCGCGCAGTATTGCTACTTGCGGTGCGGCACCTGTTAAAATGTAAGGTGCGGCAATGTCTTCCTTGGTATCAAAGCTCAGTTCAGCGTGTAAACCGGGGTTATGAATGTCTTGTTTAATGGCTAGCTCTTCGTCGACACACTCAGGGTTGTCGCGTAAGCGTTGCATTTGGTCGGTGGTTTCCGCCCAAAGGTTACGCAATACAGAACGTTTTTCTTGATAAACCGTTGCGCTGCCTTGCTTCATCAACACTTCGTCGTTGGTTGTTGCTGTGCCTAGCTCAACCAACATGTCGGCATAACCTGCGGCCTTAAAAGCGGCGCTTAGTTCGGCTGCTACAGAGTCTGACACCTGAATAACGGCACCAAGCTCTTCACTGAATAGTGCTGCACGGGCATCAACATTATCCGCTAGCGTAACCGACACACCACAATGGCCAGCAAAGGCCATTTCTGCCAAGGTAACAAACAACCCACCGTCGGAACGGTCGTGATACGCAATTAACTTATCTGCGGCAACCAGTTGCTGTATTTGTTCGAAGAAAAACGCCAGCAACTCGGGGCTGTCTAAGTCGGCTGGGGTTTGCCCTATTTGACGGTACACCTGCGCTAAGGCAGAAGCCCCCATGCGGTTTTGGCCGCGGCCAAGGTCGATCAACAACAGTTGGCCACCTTGTTCTGGGCGTAACTGCGGGGTAATGGTTTTGCGAATATCGGTAATACGGGTAAAAGCGGTAATAACCAAGGCCATAGGCGAGGTAACTGTTTTGTCTTCGCCATTTTCTTGCCACTGGGTTTTCATCGACATGGAGTCTTTACCCACTGGAATAGTAATGCCTAAGGCTGGGCAAAGCTCTTCACCAATAGCTTTCACGGCTTCATACAAGCCTGCTTCTTCGCCTGGGTGGCTTGCTGCCGACATCCAGTTGGCCGAAAGCTTAATGCGCTTCATGTCGCCAATAGCGGTGGCGGCAATATTGGTAATGGCTTCTGCCACCGCCATGCGCGCCGAGGCACCATGGTTTAGCAACGCAATGGTACTACGTTCACCCATGGCCATCGCTTCACCGGCGTAAGTGTCGTAAGACGCCGCTGTCACAGCACAGTTCGCCACAGGTATTTGCCATGGGCCAACCATTTGGTCGCGGGCCACTAAGCCAGTTACCGAACGGTCGCCAATAGTAATCAGGAAGGTTTTTTCTGCTATGGCAGGTAAGCGCATTAAGCGCTGCACCGCGTTATTTAAGTCGACGGACTGCACACTGAAGCTGTCGCCTTGTGGCGCTAACCGAACCGCGTCGCGGTGCATTTTGGGTGCTTTACCAAGCAACACTTCAAGCGGCATGTCGACCGGGTAGTTATCGAATACTTTGTCGTACACGCGCAAGTTACGCTCGGCGGTGGCTTCACCTACCACTGCAAAGGGTGCCCGCTCGCGCAAGCACAAGGCTTCAAAGGTGGCCATGCGCTCTGGAATAACTGCCAATACATAACGCTCTTGTGCTTCGTTACACCACAGGGCCACCGGTGGCATACCTGGCTCGTCGTTTGGAATGGCGCGTAATTTAAATTCGCCGCCACGCTCGCCGTCGTTCACTAATTCAGGTAAGGCGTTCGACAACCCACCGGCGCCCACGTCGTGTATAAAGGCAATGGGGTTGTCTTCACCGAGCTGCCAGCAGCGGTCGATGACTTCTTGGCAACGGCGTTCCATTTCTGGGTTTTCGCGCTGCACCGAGGCAAAGTCGAGGTCTTCGGCCGATTCGCCCGACGCCATTGACGACGCCGCACCACCACCTAAACCAATGTTCATGGCTGGGCCACCTAACACAATCAGCGGTGCGCCCACAGGAATGTCACGCTTTTGCACGTGGTTTTCGCGAATGTTACCTAAACCACCGGCAATCATTACAGGCTTATGGAAGCCACGCACTTCTTTGCCATTAAAACTAACCACTTCTTCTTCGTAGGTACGAAAATAACCAACTAAGTTTGGTCGGCCAAATTCATTATTAAAGGCCGCGCCACCAAGTGGGCCCTCGATCATTATATCGAGTGCGCTAACAATACGATTGGGGCGACCGAAGTCTTGTTCCCAGGGCTGTTCAAAACCAGGAATACGCAGGTTTGAAACGGTAAAGCCAGTTAAGCCCGCTTTCGGTTTAGAACCAATGCCGGTGGCACCTTCGTCACGAATTTCACCGCCAGAGCCAGTAGCTGCACCCGCATAAGGCGAAATAGCCGTGGGGTGGTTGTGGGTTTCAACCTTCATTAATATATGAATAGGTTCGTGGTGATAGTTGTATTCAAAGCTTTCATTCGGGAAAAAACGCCCAGCTTCGCTACCTTCCATAACTGCGGCGTTGTCTTTATAGGCCGACAGCACATAGTCTGGGGTAACTTCGTTGGTGTTTTTAATCATCTTAAACAACGACTTCGGCTGGTTTTCGCCGTCGATGGTCCAAGAGGCATTAAATATTTTATGCCGGCAGTGTTCTGAGTTTGCCTGCGCAAACATATACAGTTCCACGTCGGTAGGATTACGTTGCATGGCGGTAAAGCTGTCATACAAGTAGTCTATTTCGTCTTCCGCTAGGGCTAAGCCCATTTCTTCGTTGGCGGTGACCAACGCAGCTTTGCCTAAACCAATCAGGTTAACGGTGGTTAAAGGCGCTGGTTCATGATGGGTAAAGAGTGCTTGCGCCTTGCCTATGTCGCTTAATACACTTTCGGTCATACGATCGTGTAACAATGAGGCCGCTAGGGTAAGGTTAGCAGCGGTTAAGCCTTCGCCCTCTATGGTCCAAAGTATGCCGCGTTCAAGCCGATTAACCATTGTTAAACCACAATTATGGGCAATATCAGTAGCTTTCGACGACCAAGGTGAAATAGTACCTAACCGCGGCACCACTAAAAACTGCCCTGGTTGCGCAGCTGGCGCAGCAATAACGCCGCCACCCATTAGGTTTTCCAACCTTGCTTGCTCGGCAGCCGACAAGGCTTGGTTTAATTCCGCAAAATGGAAATACTGCGCATGAATTGCACGAGCATGAATGCCCGCCGCTTGTAAGTGTTGCATTTGCTTTTCAGCACGAAATTTAGACAGTGCAGACGCACCTTGAAGTATGATCACAGGCTCGGCTCCAGGTAGGTTCTGGGATACTCATTTGGCGCAATAGTATACGGGCTTGTGTTACATTTTGCGACAACTAACACCCACTGTTAGCCACTGTAGTTATCGACTGCACTTCATTGGCTTAAGTGTTATAAATAGCCTAGGTAATTTTCAGGGAAGTTTTTATGTCGGCAAGTCACAAAAATCGGCCATTGGCTGCCACGCCAACTAGGCAGAGTATTATCCGTTTTCGTGCTTTGCGGGTGGCGGCCGTGTTGCTGTTATTGCTTATTATTCCTTTATTATTTAGCGGTTGGAGCCCCGACACAGTAGCAACTACACGCTTACAGCAAGTACAAAGCCAGGGTGTGTTGCGAGTAGGAACCTTAATGACCCCTACCAACTATGTGGAACGTAATGAACAGCGCTCTGGTTTTGAATACGAGCTAGCTTTGGGCTTAGCTAAAACCCTTGGTGTCGACATAGAAGTTAAGCCCGCCCTCGATATTCAGGCCTTATGGAGCTTATTAGACAACGGTGAAGTAGACTTTCTTGCCGCCGGCCTCGATGTTACTGCACAACGCCGCGAAAACCTACGCTTTGGCCCCCCGTACCACAGTATTGAGCAAAAAATTGTATATAAACAAGGCACCCGCGAACGCCCGCGCGACTGGAGTCAAATAGACGGTACCATACGGGTAGTAAGCAATAGCAGCCACGAAGAATTATTGGAGCGCATTGCTACCTTACACCCGCATTTGAATTGGAGCAGCACCCACTTATACGACGCCGACGAATTACTTGACCAAGTAATGTCAGAAGAAATTGACTTTGCTATTGTCGATTCTAATCACTTAGATATTAAGCGCCGTTATTACCCTGAACTAAGCATTGCCTTTACCGTGCGCGACCGGGTTTCTCTGGCCTGGGCATTTCCTAAAGACAAAGACGACAGCCTGTTTGCCACCTCAATTGAATATTTAGGTGCACAACACGATTCAGGGCATATTACCAAGCTGTTAGACCGCTATTTTGGCCATGTGGAAGAGTTCAACTATGTTGATACGCGGCTATTTATTGAAGCTGTTAATAACAACTTACCTTCTTATATTCGTTTGTTTCAGCAATATGCCGGTAGTTTAGACTGGAAATTATTGGCGGCAGTAAGTTACCAAGAGTCGCATTGGGACCCTTGGGCCCGCTCGCCAACTGGGGTGCGAGGTATGATGATGCTCACTTTGCCAACGGCTCGTTCTATGGGGGTACGTAGCAGGCTAGATGCGGAAGAAAGCATTCGCGGTGGCGCACAATATTTAGCCCGCTTGCGCCAGCGTATTCCCGCCCGTATTACTGAGCCAGATCGCACTTGGTTTGCTCTTGCTGCCTATAATGTGGGCTTAGGTCATTTAAACGACGCCCGCATAATTACCGAGCGCCAAGGTGGCAACCCCGACTATTGGGTAGACGTACGTGACCGTTTACCCTTGTTGCGCCAAAAGCAGTTTTACCGTACTACGCGCTTTGGCTATGCTCGGGGCGACGAGCCAGTTCGTTATGTGGGCAATATTCGCCGTTACTACGACACCTTAACTTGGCTTGACGAGCAGGGCCGTATTCCCTATGTAACAGAGGAAGACGGCTAACCACCACTATTTTTACTACGGCTCTGGTAATGTGAGAATAAAATTGTAATCCTACCCACACTAAACAAAGTTTCGGTTGGACCACTTCTATGGCTGTTGTACAGAAACGCTCATTACGTATTGTTAGGCGCAACGAACGTCGCCACCAACGGCTGCGCACCTTTAGCCGGCGGGTAATGGAAAGAAGACAAAAGTGGTTTTATATTAATGAAGCGAACGAACGTACTCGCTCTACGCCAATTTGTCTGAACTCTGAGTTGCTAACTTATCCAACTGACGACGACGCTTCTTAGCCGCCCGCCGTTGCTGAAAAAACGCACTTAACAACGCGCTACATTCGGCCGCACACACCCCTTCGGTAATGGCCACTTGGTGGTTTAAACTAGGGTGATGGGTAATAGTAAACAAACTTCCAGCGGCACCACTTTTCGGGTCGCGAGCGGCAAACACTAAGCGCTTAATACGGCTATGTACCATTAACCCGGCGCACATAGTGCAGGGCTCTAGCGTGACATACAAAGTAACGTCACCAAGCCGATAGTTACCTAAATGCTGCGCCGCTTCGCGCAGCGCCAACACTTCTGCATGGGCTGAGGGGTCAAGGTTAGTAATAACCCGATTATGGCCCTGGCCAACTACTTCATTATTATAAACGGCAATTGCACCTACCGGCACCTCGCCCAGTTGTTCTGCAGCCTGTGCTTGCGCAATTGCCAACTGCATAAAGTAGTGATCGCGCTCTTGCTCAGGGGTGCTTGCTGCTGCATCAACCATTTTTATAGTACCACTAGCTGACTACTTACATACCAGCCTGCGAGCAGGTAAAACACTGTCGTTAGCAAAGCAGCAAGCAAGGCGTACGGCAATTGGCTACGAACATGCTCAATGTGTTCTGAGCCCGATGCTAAAGAGGCCATAATGGTGGTGTCGCTGATAGGCGAGGCATGATCACCAAAAATACCCCCTGCTAAGGCGGCACCAATGAGCAGCGGCATTGGCATACCTAAGCCGACGGCAAGTGGAATGGCCAAAGGGATCATTAACGCAAAGGTGCCCCAGCTGGAGCCGATGGCAAAAGCAGTTAAGGCCGACAATAAAAATACTAAGGCCGGAATGAAATATTGCGGTACCGAGGTGTTCAGTAAACCTGTTAAGTAGTCGCCTGTACCCAAGGCTTTGGTTACGTCGCCTAGAGTAATGGCCAACCAAAGAATAACCGCCAGTGGCAATATTTTCCAAGCCCCCTGCCCTATGCCTTGAATTACCCGCTGCAGCGAGCCTGGGGTAGACCATAGTGTGCCAATAACGGCAATAAATAATGCCACGTAAATAGCCACAAACACACTGAGCATACCGTCGCCTTTTACCATGCTGCCGTCGCCGGTAATAACCAACATAATAGGCACCAGTAATACCATGCTAATTAAACTCAGCAGTACCGTGGCCAAGGCCCCTCGGTTGACTTTTTCTGCTTCCGTTGGCGCAGTTAGTTCTTGTTCCGCACGGGCTTGTTGTGCCGCTTGTTCAAATTTTTTCATGGGGCCAACACTCCACCCCGACCAAGCCACCCAAAGAGCCAAAAACAACGCAAAAATAGCATAGGCGTTCAAAAGCACCGACGCTACTAACACCATCAGTGGGTTGGTTACGTCTTGCTGGCCTATTAGCCCTAAGTTGAACGCCCCCCAAGCATTTAATGGAATAAGAATACACACGGGGGCACAGGTGGAGTCGATCAGGTAGGCAAGTTTTTGTCGCGAAATACCCAAGCGATCATAAACCGGGCGCGAGGTGGTGCCTGCGGTCATAATAGAAACGTTCGATTCAATAAACACCGCCACGCCTAATAACCAAGTAAACAACCGCGCTCGCCGCCGGCTATGTACCCACTGCTTTTTTTCCAGCGCATGCACAAAGCTATTAAAGGTTCCGCCATGTTCAAGCACACCAAATAACGCGCCAATGGCTAGGGTAAACCCCCAAATCATCATATTGCCTGGCGCCACCAGCGATTCGAATAAGCTGCTGCCGCCGGCCATGCCCGCAGTGCCCCAATTGGGCATAAACAGCAAACCGTTGGCGAAAATTACGCCTCCTAGTAAGGCCCAAATTACCCGCCGAGTTGCCACGGCTAATATTATTGCCAACAACGAAGGAAGTAAGCTTAGCCATCCTAGCTCAATATTCATGCGCTATTTCCACTTCCACATGGGGCGTAAAAATTCCCATTGGCGCCAAGAACTCCATAGTTAGCATTTGCCCAACAGTTACTGGTCGACGTTTTGTATGTCTCATATCTACCTCTACTGGCTTCTCACCACTTTGATAGTCATGTTACATAGTTAAGGAGCAATGTTGTAGTTAAAAGGTGGTTAGCATTGACACCTAATAGATTCCCTTTTACCATACTAATAGACCAGTCGTTATAACTTTGTAGGGTGTTTAGTAATGAATGACAAAATAAAGCCGAGAGACGCACTTATTGAGGCGGCATCGCGCTTATTTAAATTACGCGGTTATTGTGGTGTGGGCCTAAACGACATTATTGAAGCTAGTGGTGTGCCTAAGGGCTCTTTGTATCATTACTTTCCCGAAGGTAAAGAGCAGCTAGCCACGGAAGCCATTCACAATACAAAAGTGTTGGTTATGGACGATATTAATAAAGTGTTTGCTAACGCTACTGATCCGCTAACTGCATTTCAAACCTATATGTATGAATTATCGAAGGCATTTGGCGAAGGGGGTGATCCTATTGGTTCGCCCATCGGTACTATTGCTGGTGAAACACATACCACCAGCGAACCAATTCGCTTGGCTTGTGCAGCAACATTTAAAAGTTGGCAGGCCATTTATGCTGAGAAATTCCTTCAAGCGGGTTATAGCAAGCAGCAAGCCACTCGTTTAGCCGTTACTTTTCATGCCTTAACAGAAGGCGGCATTTTATTAGCCTTAACCATGAAAAGCGGCAAGCCCCTTGCAACGATAGCTGAGCAAATTCCATTTTTACTGGCTAAAAAGTAAATTCCCACATTCTTTCATAACAAACGATGCTGTTAATCAGCGAAGAGTAATTTAATGTCTAGTATTGCAATTGAACCAAATAACTGCGCTGCAACGCCTTCTAACACAAGCGAGCAAGAACAAAAAATTATCCGCCCTGTACCCATTTTAATTTCTTTTTTAATTGCCGGTTTTATCGGCCTATTTAGTGAAACCGCATTAAATATGGCCCTTGGCCGTTTAATGATTGAGCTAAATGTGGTTTCTTCTACGGTGCAATGGATAACCACTGGTTATTTATTAACCATGGGCATACTTATTCCTGTTTCAGCCTTGTTAATACAATCGTTTACAACCCGGCAATTATTTGTTGCTTCATTACTGTTTTCAATTGTTGGCGTTGTGGTATCGGGCATAGCTCCTTCGTTCAGTGTGTTACTGCTAGGCCGTGTTATTCAAGCAGTTGGTACCGGCTTAATTATTCCCCTTATGTTTCATACGGTACTTATTATTTTTCCTATTGAGAAAAGAGGCTCCATTATGGGTTTAATTGGCCTGGTGTTAATGACAGCACCGGCTACTGGGCCCGCTGCTGCTGGCTTAATTATTGAGCTATTGAGTTGGAATTGGATTCTTTGGTTACTGATGCCGTTTCTGGCTTTTTCATTAGTATACGGGCTGGCCTTTGTGCAAAACGTTACGGAGCTAACTAAACCTAAAATAGATGTGTTTTCCATTGTGGTTTCAACCCTTGGCTTTGGTGGCATTGTGTACGGGTTTAGCGAAGCTGGCAGCAAAGGTTGGGGCAGTGCGGTTGTAATTAGTGCACTTATTATAGGCCTAATTTCGCTAGTTATATTTTCCTTACGGCAGCTCAAGCTCGAAAAGCCCATGCTCGATTTGCGCGCCTTTAAATACCCTATGTTTACTTTAGGGGTGCTGTGCGTTATTGCCACCTTCATGATTATTTTATCGAGCATGATTCTGTTGCCCTTATACCTGCAAATGGGGCTTGGGCTTACTGCCCTTGCGGCGGGTTTGGTGCTTATGCCTGGCGGCGTTTTAAATGGCATTATGTCGCCAATTGCGGGGCGGATATTTGATAGATTTGGCCCCAAATGGCTTATTACCCCTGGCTTTATTATTATGGCTATAGTGTTGTGGCAGCTGTCGAATGTAACCACCACAACCTCTATTAGCATGATGGTTATGTTGCATTCAGGCCTTATGCTTGGCGTTACTTTAGTAATGATGCCTGCCCAAACCAATGGGTTGAATCAGCTACCCCGAGAGCTGTACCCAGACGGAACAGCCTTGATCAACACCTTTATGCAGGTGTCTGGGTCTATTGCCACGGCGCTGGCGATTACCATTATGTCCACCTCACAGAATAGTTTCTTGCAGCGGGTTGCCGACCCTTCAGACCCATTGCTTGCCAGCACTTCACTAACAGCTGGGGTACAAACCGCGTTTATTTTGGGCATTACCCTTGCGCTGAGCGGCTTTATTCTGTCGTTGTTTATAAAGTCTTCGCGAGTTCATTAAGGGTATCAACAAAAAAGCCCATGATGAGCGAATAACTTCATCATGGGCTTTGGTATTACGTTGCTTATGTCGAACTAAGCTGGGAACTTAGTAGGAGCTATTCCCACTCTATTGTAAACAAGACATTTTTATCTTTTATATTCAATGGCTTATTTTCCTGCTAATTGGTAATACCATGAAAAATACCATGCTCAGAAAAGGCTTAACAATATTTTGAAAAATTGCCTACTGAGCGCTGCCGCACAGCTCCATAGGCCGCTTTCCTGGCTTTGCTTCCAGATGTATGCTATTCTGCTCCTGCAGCTAATGGATCACCGCAAACAGGTTACTCGCCTGGGGATTCCCTTTCGACCCGAGCATCCGTATGAGACTCATGCTCGATTATTATTATTATAGAAGCCCCCATGAATAAATCGCTCATCATTTTCGGCATCGTCAACATAACCTCGGACAGTTTCTCCGATGGAGGCCGGTATCTGGCGCCAGACGCAGCCATTGCGCAGGCGCGTAAGCTGATGGCCGAGGGGGCAGATGTGATCGACCTCGGTCCGGCATCCAGCAATCCCGACGCCGCGCCTGTTTCGTCCGACACAGAAATCGCGCGTATCGCGCCGGTGCTGGACGCGCTCAAGGCAGATGGCATTCCCGTCTCGCTCGACAGTTATCAACCCGCGACGCAAGCCTATGCCTTGTCGCGTGGTGTGGCCTATCTCAATGATATTCGCGGTTTTCCAGACGCTGCGTTCTATCCGCAATTGGCGAAATCATCTGCCAAACTCGTCGTTATGCATTCGGTGCAAGACGGGCAGGCAGATCGGCGCGAGGCACCCGCTGGCGACATCATGGATCACATTGCGGCGTTCTTTGACGCGCGCATCGCGGCGCTGACGGGTGCCGGTATCAAACGCAACCGCCTTGTCCTTGATCCCGGCATGGGGTTTTTTCTGGGGGCTGCTCCCGAAACCTCGCTCTCGGTGCTGGCGCGGTTCGATGAATTGCGGCTGCGCTTCGATTTGCCGGTGCTTCTGTCTGTTTCGCGCAAATCCTTTCTGCGCGCGCTCACAGGCCGTGGTCCGGGGGATGTCGGGGCCGCGACACTCGCTGCAGAGCTTGCCGCCGCCGCAGGTGGAGCTGACTTCATCCGCACACACGAGCCGCGCCCCTTGCGCGACGGGCTGGCGGTATTGGCGGCGCTGAAAGAAACCGCAAGAATTCGTTAACTGCACATTCGGGATATTTCTCTATATTCGCGGTTCAGCAGGCATGTCCCCTTTGAGGGCGACCCGACGACAGGATAATCGACCTTATGGTGCGCAAATATTTCGGCACAGACGGTATTCGTGGCAAAGCCAACGAAGGCGCGATGACGGCGGAAACCGCCTTGCGCGTCGGCATGGCGGCTGGCCGTGTCTTTCGTCGCGGTGACCACCGCCATCGTGTCGTGATCGGCAAGGATACGCGCCTGTCGGGCTATATGCTTGAACCCGCGCTCACAGCCGGTTTCACCTCGATGGGCATGGACGTATTCCTTTTTGGCCCGCTGCCGACAACGTATAGGAAGAATAAACGCCCTTTTCACCCAAGTCCAACAGCTTTGGACCGCAGTTGACTCTTTCGACACCCCTGCGATGCAACCCAATCCGGCTGACGGGGAGCCAGCAACGCTGAAAATTTACCCTCCTCTTTCCCACTAGCGGCTCCTTTTCCGACAACCAGCACGGCGGATCCCTGCCGCGGCGCTGTGAACGCAGCATTTTGATTGGTATCGTTGGCCTTCAGGCTCGTCAGTCAAACAGACCCAGGAGCAGCTCAGCCGGTGGCGCCCGGCTTTCGGGTAACGCCCTGGTCCCGCTGGTTTCGGCTTTGTGCTTCAGGTGATCAAGGATCTGCTTGATCACTATAGGGTCTTCAATGCAGGCGATGACTTTCATGGCGCCGCCGCAGCCGCTGCAGGTCTCGATGTCGATATTGAAAACACGCTTGAGCCGTTGCGCCCATGTCATCGACGCTCGCCGTTGTGCTGGTGTTGCCGGTTCATCAGCCACCCTGACCTTGTTGCCCCTGCCCCGTTTTGCCGGCGTGACCAACGCCCGGTGCCGACTGTTGGGTGCGAACACCCCGTGGAAGCGGGTTAGGTTGACTCTGGGCTTCGGTACCAGGGCGGCCAGCCTTGCAATGAAATCCAATGGTTCGAAAATGACGTGCGTGGTGCCGTCCCGGTACGGCGTCTTGAGCTGGTAGCGCACGTTGCCGCCTCGTGTTAACGACAGCCGCTTCTCGGATACCGCCGGGCGGCTGATGTACCGGCACAGCCGTTCGAGCTTCTTGCGTTCATCGGCCCTGGCCGCCACGCCGGCGTGCAGGCTGGACCCGGCTACCTTGCCAATCCCGTCACCGAACGGATCACCACTGGTCGGCAGAGTTTGCAAAGTGAACACCTTTCGCCCCGCCTGTGAACCGACAGCGATACGGTAAGTGATCGAGTGCCCCAGCAGGGGTGTCATCGGGTCGTCATCCACCGCATCCGAGGCCAGATAGCTGTTTTCGACATCCCGTTCCAGCAGGCCTTGCCGTTCCAGATAGCGACCCACCCGGTGGGCGATGGTGTGCGTCAGCTGGGTGAGCTCTGGGCTGGTCGGCGCCTTGACCCAGCGGAAACGCGCTGAGCCGTGGGATTGCTCGACATACACACCGTCGAGAAACAGCATGTGGAAGTGAACATTCAGATTGAGCGCCGATCCAAAACGCTGGATCAGGGTGACCGCGCCCGTCTTGGCCACTTGGTGGGTATGGCCCGCTTTCTTGACCAGGTGCGTGGCAATGACGCGGTAAACGATGCCCAGCACCCACCCCATGATCTCGGGCCGGCTGGCAAACAGGAAACGCAGCTGAAACGGGAAGCTCAACACCCACTGACGCATGGGTTGTTCAGGCAGTACTTCATCAACCAGCAAGGCGGCACTTTCGGCCATCCGCCGCGCCCCACAGCTCGGGCAGAAACCGCGACGCTTACAGCTGAAAGCGACCAGGTGCTCGGCGTGGCAAGACTCGCAGCGAACCCGTAGAAAGCCATGCTCCAGCCGCCCGCATTGGAGAAATTCTTCAAATTCCCGTTGCACATAGCCCGGCAATTCCTTTCCCTGCTCTGCCATAAGCGCAGCGAATGCCGGGTAATACTCGTCAACGATCTGATAGAGAAGGGTTTGCTCGGGTCGGTGGCTCTGGTAACGACCAGTATCCCGATCCCGGCTGGCCGTCCTGGCCGCCACATGAGGCATGTTCCGCGTCCTTGCAATACTGTGTTTACATACAGTCTATCGCTTAGCGGAAAGTTCTTTTACCCTCAGCCGAAATGCCTGCCGTTGCTAGACATTGCCAGCCAGTGCCCGTCACTCCCACTCGATTGTAAACAAGCACACAAAACCCTTTAGTGACAACAATTTGCAAGAACTATCAGGCTCAGTGCCATGAAAAATACCATGACCAGATCATGAGGTTGAACACGGCTTGCGCCGGCAGCGTTCACGCTCCTGGTCGGCGATCTCGCCCGGCTGCAATGCTAGCTCAGCATCGGTCATGCGCTCCAGCACGTCGCGTAGGCGGATGGTGCAAGGAATGGGCGGCAGCTCGAACTCATAGCCGCCGGCGATCATTTCGGCCGCAATCTCCTCGGTGATGAAAAACGGCTCGTCGTCTTGGTTCGGCTTCTTCATGCCCTTTCCTCCTGGCGCTCATCCTGGCCGACAGCGGCCAGGGCATCGGCTTCCGTCAATGCGTCCTCCACGAACGCGCCGTGCTGCTTCGCTTCGGCCTGGCTGACCTCGGCCCATATCCGTTTCACCTGGGCCGCACTGTACCCGGCCAGCTCGGCGGTCTTGTTGATGCTGTAGCCGGACTTGCGCAGCGCGACAACTTGGGCGCGGCGCTTCGGATCAGCACGGCGGCCCTTGTACCGCCCGGCCTGGCGGGCCAACTCAATGCCTTGGCGCTGGCGTTCGCGCCTGTCCTCGTAGTCGTCGCGGGCCATCTGCAAGGCCAGGCGAAAAAGCATGATCTGCACGGCTTCCAGCACGATCTTGGCGACGCCCTGGGCCTCGGCCGCCAGGTCGGATAGATCGACCACGCCAGGGACGGCCAGGCGTGCGCCTTTGGCCTGTATCGAGGCCACCAGGCGCTCGGCCTCGGGCAAAGGTAGGCGGCTGATGCGGTCGATCTTCTCGGCAATGACCACCTCGCCGGGCTGTAGGTCGCCGATCATGCGCAGCAGCTCAGGCCGGTCGGCGCGTGCGCCGGATGCCTTCTCACGGTAGATGCCGGCGACGTAGTAGCCGGCGGCCTTCGCGGCCGTAGTGATCGCCTCTTGGCGTTCCAAGTCCTGCGCGTCGGTGCTGAGTTTTTTACTTTCTGTTAATAATACCAATTTTATTACTTTTATTTGGTGGTTTATTAATTAATAATTTTATAAAAAAATCAAGTAATAGAAAAAACAAGCCATTATACATTATTCAGATAGTAACCATCTCAATTATGGTTTTGATAATAAGTTTATTAATGAGAAATTTGCCGTTAGAACATCAAATTTTTAATGCTATTATATGGTATTACAAGTTGTGCATTTAATATCTAATGTAGTTGCGGTATTTTATAGAGCGCAGGCTGAATAATAAACGCTTTTTAAACTTGTTGTTATAGCAGAATATAATCTTAAAAATCTTACAAGCTTGAAGCCTGATAATTTCAGGCTTCTTTCATTTTTAAATTTCCGAACTTGTAGGAATTATACATAAATCAAAACAATTCTTACTTGACAAAATCAGTCTATAATTGTAATATATGGATATGAATAAAAACACTAAAATAAAAAACAAAAATTTCAACATTAAAGACTCACAGAATTTTTTGCATAATACTAAATTAGTCGAAGATTTGCTTTTTAAAAGCAATATAACTAAGGAGGATTTTGTTGTTGAGATTGGGCCTGGAAAAGGCATAATAACCAAGGCATTAAGCAAAATCTGCAAAGCCGTTACTGCTATTGAGTTCGATAGTGTATTGGCTGATAAGTTGACCCATGAATTTAAAAGTTCAAATGTGTCTATTATTGAAGCCGATTTTTTAAAATACAATTTACCAGACCATAATTATAAAGTTTTTTCAAACATTCCATTTAACATAACGGCAAGCATTTTAAATAAATTGTTAGATAGTGAGAACCCACCCTTAGATACTTTTTTAATTATGCAATATGAACCTTTTTTAAAGTATGCGGGTGCACCATCTTACAAGGAGTCTTATAAATCTTTATTATATAAACCATTTTTCAAAACTAACATATTGCATAGCTTTAGCAAATTTGATTTTAAGCCAGCTCCAAACGCAAACATTATTTTGGGCCAATTTTCTTATAAAGACTTTACAGATATAAACCTTGAAGACAGGCATGCTTGGAAAGATTTTTTAGCCTTTGTCTTTTTAGAAAAGGGAGTTACATTTAAAGAAAAAACAAAACGAATTTTTAGTTATAAGCAACAAAAAATAATTTTAAAAGAAAGCCGAATTAATGATGATTCAAATATAAGTAATTGGAGTTATGAATTTTGGCTAAAAATGTTTAAACTCTATAATTCGAACATGGTAAGCAAGGATAAAAAAGTTTTAGTTAACAATTCGTATAAAAGAATGTTAGAACATGAGTCTAGTTTAGAAAAGATTCATAGAAATAGAAAGGGTGAATTCAACTCGTAAGTGCAACACTTGATTTGGGTTGGAAGGCAAGCTGCGGTAGCATCTTAGCTTTTTAATCCGGCAAGATTAGAGAAGCACTATGAGACACTACACACAGCTCACCAGTGGGCAACGATACCAGATTTCTGCCTTACTAAAAACAAGTCAATCGCTCACCAAAATAGCGGAAGTGATAGGCGTACATAAGTCGACTGTTAGTCGTGAAATACAACGCAATAAGGGGCTTCGTGGTTATAAACCCAATCAGGCTCAACAGTTTGCAGAAAGCCGTCATAAACAGAAGTCTAAACGCTGTTTAACGGAGCTCCACTGGGCGATTATTGAAGACTACTTAAAGCTAGATTGGAGCCCAGAGCAAATCAGTGGGCGGCTAGCAATCTGTAAGCTTTTTAGTGTGAGTCACGAACGAATTTACCAGCACATATACGCTGACAAAGCCTGCGGCGGCACTCTACATAGACATCTTCGCCGTAAGAAAAAGTATGGTAAGCGCATCAACGGTAAATCACCTAGAGGCCAGATACCGCACAGAATATCGATAGATGAGCGCCCATCCGTTGTTGACACCAAAGAGCGAGTTGGCGACTGGGAAGTAGACACGGTTATCGGCAAAGGCCACAAGCAAGCAATTGTTTCGTTGGTTGAACGGAAAACCAAAACAACCTTAATCAGAAAGGTTGAAAAAAGAACGGCTGATAACGTCAAGAACGCAATAATATCGATGCTTAAGCCATTCAAAGGCTTGGTGCATACTATCACAGCCGACAACGGTAAAGAGTTCGCAATGCACCGTGAAATTGCTAAAGAGCTTAAGACAGATTTTTATTTTGCTCATCCCTATGCTTCGTGGGAAAGAGGACTCAACGAAAATACGAATGGACTGATTCGTCAGTACTTTCCGAAAAAGAGTTCTTTCACTGAATTGGCAGACAAGGATATGGAGCAAGTAATGGATCAACTAAACAATAGACCAAGAAAAACACTTAGATTTCGAACACCAAATGAAGTACTTTACGAGCACTTAGTTGCGTTGCACTTATGAGTTGAATCTAAGTTATGTTTTCTAGCTTTAATTTTAACATTTAGCTTTTCCTTATCTGCCGTTTATCTATTTTCTGTTATTTTGCTTGATGAACTCTTTGCCAATCGCAACCAGAAGCACCATTGCCATAAGCTGTGCGGCCAGGCCCAGCACGGTCTTGTAGTAATTGATCGCCATGTCGGAAGTCCAACGACTTCCACCAAAGCCAAGGAAGAACACACCGGCATACAACAGAATCCAGGCTGATGCGAGCAACAGCAACAGGTTGACCGCAATCAACGCCAGGACAAACAAAACAGCCAGGGCCATTAGCTCCATGACCAGAGCAGTTGCCATCTGCCGCCATCCCAGCTCCGAGGTGGCCTGTACTGTGCGGTTGTATAACTCGAAACCAAGATCAAGGATGCTGGAGGGCCCAAGATTGCTATTGGAAAGTCCCCCCGCCTGCGCGCCCAGAGTTTGCAATGACTGAACAATCGTACCGGCGATATTCATGCCCTGGTTCGCATTCGTCAGCAACCACCAGAAAAAGCCGGTGAAGATCGTGAAGCGAACGAACTCCGCGAAGAACTCGCCAATGTCGGCCTTGCGCAAAGCCATCATGCCGAATGTCCAGACCATCGAAATCACAACCAGCGTCCAGAACAAACGCGATGCAGCGGACTCAATAGCTGGCCCCCATGTTGCGGCAGCATCATGAAAACGCTTGAGCACATCATTCATAACACCGCTGCTACTTAGCTCCTGCGCCATTGCAGGTTCAGCCAGCACCATTGTGGCGACCATCATCAAGCCACCTAGAGCAATTTTCTTTCTCATGGCGACCACCTCAATAATCATCTTTAGGGCTGGGCTTGAACTCCCACTGACGCATCTGCTTGGCCTTCTGGAATGCTCTGCATTCCTCGGTAAAGGCCTCTCGGTTCGCTTCGCTGCGCATTTCATTCAGTGCTGCCTGGAACGCATCGGGGGCACACGTCGCCGCATTTGGTTCGGGCATCCTTTCCTGTTCACATCCAGCCAACAACAGCAACGTAGCCGCGGTAGTAAAAAAGATTTTTTTCATCTCACCGCCTCCCTAGTAGTTGTCTGCCGGACTCGGGCGAAACGTCCAGGTACGCATTTGCTCGGCCCTGGCATCACCTCGCGCCTCGGCATCGAGTTCTGCTGCAATCCGGGCTGCCTCCGCGTTGTGTTGGGCGGTCAACATGGTGCGAATCTGCAAGAGCTGATTGGCCTGCTGGCTGGCGAGCTGGTTGGCGTAGCCGATGGCCTGTAGCTGGCCAGTTGCACCCTGGGCCGCGCCTTGCAGCCGCTCCAGGGTACGGGCGTCATCCTTCAAAGCCTTTTGCTGGTCGGCAACGGTCTGGAACAGGGCATCGTTGGCCTTCTTTTGCGACTCTGACGCCAGGCGGCGGTTCTCTTCCATCGCTGCCTTTTCGGCCGGCGTGCATCCGCCGCTGCCGTTGAAGCATGGCGAGCTGCGGTAATAGGCCACGTCCTGAAACTTGGCCAGGTAACGATCCAGGCTGCCTAGCTGGTTCTCGTAATAGGCCAGCGTGTTTTGCGCGGCAATCAGCCGGTTGATCGTAGTCTGCGCCTGATCCCAGATATACGCGGCTGGGGCCATCGTGTTCTGGAGCTGATTTTCGTACTGCTGCAACTGGGTCTGGTACTGCTCAATCTGCTTGAGCGTCTGCGCCACCGACTCGATGGCCGTCATGATGTTCTGGGCCAGGTTGCCGCCGTCGATGACGGGGATACCAGCTTGCACAGGGGCGGTGGTAGTGGTGATAAAGCCGGTTGCGAGTGCAACGGCTAGAGCGGTTTTTTTAGCCGCTAAAATTTTGGACTTCATGGTCGTACTCCGTCGATGAAAAGAAGGCATTGCCTTGACCAAGCGTTGTGCTTGTTCTCGGCAACGTTTCATCGAAGAGCTACGCCACTAGCTGATCGGTATTGCCCTTGGCGCTGAGGCCCGGACTTACAAACGTAAAACTACTCTGTTTTTTTATCGCTTTCGGACAAGCCAACTTCCCGGCCAATCTCTTCAAGCTCTAGCGGCTGTACTGCCGCCGTCAGTATTTCGCGTATTTCCGCGTCGGTGCTCCTATCGTTGAGCGCTGCTCGAACTTTCAACGCACGGTGCACCTCGGCGGGTAAATTCCTGATAAGCACATTTGCCATATCAATACCCTTTTGGTGTACCCGACAACCATGCTATCAAAGATATTAAAAATAGCAAGACCTATACTCTTGCAACCGGCGGTAGCCGATCAGCCCCGCAGGGCAGGATTCCCGTTGAGTGCCCCCGGCGCGAATAAGGGACAGTGAAGATAGATAACCGGCTTGCCGGTTAGCTAACTTCACCCATCCTGCCCGCATTTCACCCACTATTGAAAATCTAGCGCATATCGAACGTAAAGCGTTTTATCGTCAAACAAACACCGATTCTTGGCAACATAACCGTAATCGTCACCAAATCGGCCTGCAATCGACATAGTCGCTTCAAAATCGCTGCTCAATCGGCTTTAAATCGGAACCTAAAATGCCAACAATCGACACAAACCATTCGCCCCGATGGGGCGAGTTGGACGCCAAAAAAGAAGGGCATAACCCGCCCCTCAAGTGTCAATGAACACAAGAAATTTGCCTCCCCTCCCGTCATACCACTAAGGCGACGTATTGATACTTGAGGGGCAACCTTTCCTGATGTTGACACCTTCACGCAGGTTACTGGTTATGGGCGTCCAACACACACGGCTCATTCCTGCTTGGTAATAATAAGAATAATAATCTTCTTATTATTCTTACCGAACGAATGGGCACTGCTTAGCCATTTCACGTTTCGAGCCAAGGTTTCAGTACAGATAACTACAAGTGCACACAGCGGCCCTCCAGCACCGTTAGACGCAGATTCTGCTTCAGCTCATGGAATAAGGGACTCCGGGTTGTTTTCCCCTCTCACAAGGCGTTTCAGCGGCCACTGAAGCCGCCTTCTCTTCTTGGCGTTAAACCATCGGCCTATGGCCGATTGATAAAGCCCGCCAGGGCTTTATTGGCAAGGTCAGAACGCGCCCTCAAGGCGCGAGCTGCACCGCGCATGATGGATTATCTTTAGATAATCTTGGATGGATTTCCCAAACTGCCCGCAAAGCAGCGCACCGTCTGGGTTTTCCAAATTGGGACGGGGAACGTTACGACGGCAGAAGGGGAGCGTTACGACGGTAACAAGGGAACGTTACGACGGTAAACGGGTGCCGTTGCCGTGGGGCCAGGCCTCTTGATCTCCCATTTTCCCTTGGCGTATTCGTTCACTACCCAACCCACGGCGGCAAGTTCGGCCAGTGCCTTCCGGGCAGTCTGACGGCGTTTTTTCATAGCTTCGGCATTGGCTTCATCTGGCCAGACATAGCCGCAAAGCGTGTCCAGTTCCACGCGCCCGGATTTGCCGGGGTCGATCCAGCCGCATAGCCGTTGGTGCATCAGCCGTGCCGGATCAGTCTGTAGCACCCGCACTTCCGCCATGTCGATACGGGCATATGGACGATGCCCCAGGATCGCTTCGGCAATACGCGGATTCAGGGCAACCCATAGCCTGCCGTCCGTCTCGTCAAAAGCATGACTCATCAGGTGGAACGCGGCTTGCCGCCGTCCCTTCGTCACAAGGATGGTGACGTTCGACATGCGCAGCAGGCTGGCTTTGAGCGCCTTGATGTTGTCGCCGCTATCCGTCATGCCCGTTTCTGAGAGCAGTTTGGTCAGGCTCTCACGAACCACCAAGCCGTCTTGCTCAATGGCTTCGAAACGGGGTTCAAGGAATAGCCGTAGCTGTCGCCCCGTCTCACTGGTCGGTTCCGGGGTTAGCAAGATGCCGTTCGGGCCGCCAAGGGCCACGATGCCTTGCAAAAGACGCATATCATCGGCCCCGAGAGGTTCGAATCCGACGAAACGCATGGATTCGTCCTCGCCAAAGGTGTAGGTCACGTCCAGCTTGCAGCGTTTGCGATCGCCACGCTTGAGGCTGCGGAACAGGCCAGGTGCCAAACAGTGCGCGGGATCATGTCGGACGTGGGTCAGGTCATGCTTAGGCTTCTTCACGCTGTCTCCTTTTCACCTTGCACTGCCGCTCCAGTACAGCAGGCTTCAACACGCCGCCGTCGTGCCGTCTAAACCAGAGTTCTTGAAAAGGTGCGCCATAGTTGGCCTTGCTGACGCCAAAGCGGACAAAATACCCACGCTGACAATCATCGACCCCCAGTATCTCGGCCTCGCCTTGCGTCATGCCGGATAGGTACGATTGCCAACGGATGTTATCAACCAGTACGGACGATCCACGACTGGCCTGCTGTTGATCGCCCGACCCCATCATGGCTGCGCTTTTACTCGCGTGGTGCAGAAACACAATGGAGCAGCCTGTATCAGCGGCTATGGCCTCCATGTGCCCAACAACCTGCGCCATCGGCCCGCTAGCGTTCTCCTCCTCAATGTGGAAGCGCCGCAAAGTGTCCAAGATCATCAAGCGACGACCTTCAGCGGCTCGTTTGAGAGCATCGAACCAGCTAGCAGCCATGATGTTTGGGCATTTACCGATCAAGGGTTCAATGAGCAAACCATCAGCCACGGCTTGCCGTTCCGCTGCGCTGAGGTGTGCCCCAAGGGCGTGCAGACGATGGTGAATAGCGGCCGGTGGATCTTCAGCAGGCAGATAGACCACTTGCCCGGTGGGAAACTCGCCTATTTCAAGTAAATCAGGCCCGCCTGCAATCTGTGCAGCCAATTGAAGGGCCAACATGGATTTACCAGCCCCACCAGGCGACACAAGAGCACCAACAGTGCCAGCAACCATATTAGGCAGAACATAATCAATGGGTGGCGGCAATTCCGTGAAAGCCGCCATAAGATCAAGAGCCATATAACTAGCCCTCTATAGGGCCAGGTCGCGCAGCTTGATCACCCGATGATTTACGTGCCTCAATCCACTCTTCGACCTCTGACAAATCCCAGGCGACATTTCTACTGGTTAACGCGATACGGCGTGGAAAATCCCCTCGCTGCTCCAGGTTATAAATTGTTCGTGTCGAAAGCGGGATCATCTCCAGGAGCTTCTTCCTGTTGATGAGGGTCTTTATATTTTGCATGGGTCAATACCTCTCAAATGAATAGTTGCTATTCATCGAGTAGCTGCGCGAAGCAGCTAATCGGTAATTGACCTGCCCGATGCCAATGGCGGCCTTATTTATAAATTCACGGCATCAACTTCAATGCTATCAAAGATAGCAAAAACATCAACCCTTACTGCCTCCCGAAGTCCACTCATCAATCATATCGGCCCAATCCTGCAACATCGCCGCCCGCTGCTCGCGGTACTCAGCCTTGTTGTAGACAGCCCTCACGCCCTTCTGCTCGTGCGCCAGGCACTTCTCGATCCAGTCGGTGTTGTAGCCGGCCTCATGCAACAGCGTGCTGGCTGTGCGCCGCAAATCATGCGGTCCGAACTTGGTAAGTGACTTCCCATCTTTCTGCGCCGCCTTGTAAGTCAGCGTCAGCACCTGGTTAAGTGTGGCAGCGCTCATCGGCGCATCCGAGTCGTACCGTGATGGCAAAACGAAGTCGGAACCACCGGCAAAGGTTTTCATGGCAATGAAAATATCCAGAGCCTGCTGGGACAGAAATACCAGGTGCGGGTTACGGCGTTTCATCCGCTCCTTTGGAATCGTCCACAACGCTTCGCTGAAATTGATCTCGCTCCAGGTCGCATTGGTCAGCTCGCTCTTGCGCACCATCGTCAGCAATAACAGCTTGGCCGCCGCACGGTTTGTTGGGCTTGTGCCCACTCGCTCCATGTACTGGTACATCAGCCCAATTTCTTCTGGCGTCAACGCTCGGTCACGTGGCTCGAATCGAGCGATGCTTGTTGGGCGCACCAGTTCTGCCGGGTTTTCGACCTTCTGCCCACGCTCGATGGCCCAGCGAAATACCTGCAACACGATTTCACGCACATGAACGGCGGTGGCCGGTGCGCCTCGCTCAACAATGGCATCAGCCAGCGCCCGCAAGTCTTCGTGGGTGATCTCCACCAGCTTCTGATTGCTGAATTTCGGCTTCAGCTCACGCTCATAAACCGAGCGGCGCATATCGCGGGTGGAGTCGGCCATCTGGTAGCCACGCAGCCACTTCTCCGCCCAGGCACCGAACGTCTCTGCATCTTTCACCCGCGCCTTGTCTCGGGCTTTCTCCTTGGCCGGCGACTTGCCCGCCGCAACCATCTTCTTGGCGTCACCCAACAGCTCGCGGGCTTCGGCCAGGGTGATGCCACCGACACCATAACGCCCAAAGGTGATGGTCTCCTGCCGACCGTTGATTGAGTAGTTGTAACGGAACGAGATGGAGCCGGCTGGAGTCACTGCCACATAGAGACCTTCCCGGTCATTCACTTTGTAGAGTTTGTCCCTGGGCTTGAGATTGCGCAGCTTGGTATCGGTCAGCATGTACCTTGTCCTTCTTCGTCTCCGATACCATGCTGAAAAAATCTCGAATTTATCGTATTTTTTCTTACGAAACAGTAACTTATAGAATATTAATACCATGAACACACAAAAGAACGCAGCATGGTATCGGCATCAATCATGGCATCGCCAAACCATAATACCAGCTTTAATGCCATGCTCAAACGGTGCTTGGCGCTTCCTCCCGTTGCCAGATCGTGCCAAACACAAACAAAAAAAAGCCCGCAATTACGCGGGCTTAGCGGCATTTCATGCCATCAGGTGCCTGGCTGTGCCAGACGCGGAATCATTCCCACTCAATCGTTGCCGGTGGCTTGCCTGAGATGTCATAAACCACCCGTGAAATACCGCTAATTTCGTTAATAATTCTTCGCGACATCAACTCCAGAAACGCATAGGGAAGATGCGCCCAACCGGCGGTCATAAAATCAATGGTCTCTACCGCGCGCAGTGCGATCACGTACTCATAGCGCCGATCATCGCCTACGACACCCACGCTCTTGACCGGCAGGAACACGGCAAACGCTTGGCTGACCTTGTCGTACAAGTTGTGCCGAATCAGCTCTTCGATAAAGATATGGTCAGCACGGCGCAGCAGATCAGCGTACTCGGGTTTGATCTCACCTAGGATGCGCACCCCCAAACCGGGACCGGGGAAAGGATGGCGGTAAACCATGCCGGCCGGCAAGCCGAGCTCAACACCGATGCGGCGCACTTCATCTTTAAACAGCTCGCGCAGCGGCTCCACCAGCTTGAGCTTCATGGTCTCCGGCAGGCCACCGACGTTGTGATGAGACTTGATCGGTTTAGCTTTCCCCGTCTTGCTGCCCGCCGACTCAATCACATCCGGATAAATCGTGCCCTGAGCCAGCCATTTGACATTCTCAAGTTTGGCCGACTCGGTATCGAACACTTCGATGAAGGTGCGACCAATAATTTTGCGCTTCTCTTCTGGGTCGGTGACACCGGCCAGCCGTCCTAAAAACAATTCGGCTGCATCCACGCGAATCACCTTCACGCCCATGTGCTCGGCGAAGGTGGACATCACCTGATCACCTTCGCCCAGTCGTAGCAGACCGTGATCGACGAACACGCAGGTGAGTTGATCGCCGATGGCTTTGTGCAGCAGCGCGGCGACCACGGAAGAATCGACACCACCGGAGAGACCTAAAAGCACCTCATCGCTGCCAACCTGCTTGCGAATGCTAGCAACGCTATCGCTAATGATATTACCTGCCGTCCAGTTGCCTGGGCAGCCGCAGATCTGATGCACGAAGCGCTCGATAATGCGCTTACCCTGTTTGGTGTGGGTGGTTTCAGGGTGAAATTGCATGCCGTAGAAGCGACGTGCATCGTCGGCTATGCCGGCGATGGGACAGCTGTCGGTGCTGGCGATGAGTTTAAAGCCAGCGGGCAGCTCTACCACTTGGTCGCCGTGGCTCATCCAAACATCGAGCAGACCATGGCCTTCGCTGCTGCGCTCATCTTCAATATCTTTTAAGAGTAGCGAGTGGCCGTGGGCGCGCACTTGCGCGTAGCCAAACTCTTTGCTCTCTACCGCCTCAACTCGGCCGCCTAATTGCGCGGCCATAGCCTGCATGCCGTAGCAGATGCCTAACACGGGCACGCCCAGATCAAACACGACCTGCGGCACGCGCGGAGTGTCCGCAAACACGGCTGACTCGGGTCCGCCAGAGAGGATGATGCCTTGAGCGCTAAAATCGCGGATCAACTCATCGCCGGCATCGTAAGCGTAGATCTCACAATAAACGCCGGCTTCGCGCACGCGCCGGGCAATCAGTTGGGTGTACTGCGAGCCAAAGTCGATGACTAGGATGCGGTGGGCGTGGATATCGTCAGCCATAGAATTTTTACTCGCCCTAAAAGTCAAAAACCCACTACCGAATCCAGCAGCAGGAGTGTTGTTGATCAACGCTCCCTGCTACCCAAAAACAAGGGGTAGCAGAGAAGATGCTGCGCAAAGCGCCCTACTCCATGCGGTAGTTAGGTGCTTCTTTGGTGATGCTCACATCGTGTACGTGGCTCTCGCGCATGCCCGCGTTGGTGATGCGCACAAACTCAGCTTTGGTTCGCATCTCATCGATGCTCTGGCAACCCACATAGCCCATGCTGGCGCGTACGCCACCGATCATTTGGTGGACGATGGCAACTAAGCTGCCTTTGTAAGGCACACGGCCTTCGATTCCTTCTGGCACCAGCTTCTCTTGACCGGAGCCTTCCTGGAAGTAGCGATCACTAGAGCCTTGAGCCTGCGCCATCGCGCCAATAGAGCCCATGCCACGATAGAACTTGTAGGAGCGGCCTTGGTATAGCTCCACATCGCCAGGCGCCTCTTCGGTACCGGCCAGCAGGCCACCGACCATGATGCTATGTGCACCCGCAGCCAGTGCTTTGGCCATGTCACCGGAGTAACGCACACCACCATCAGCAATAACCGGCAGACCACTGCTTTTTAGCGCATTGGCGACATTAGCAATGGCGCTAATTTGCGGCACGCCCACACCAGCGATGATGCGTGTGGTGCAGATCGAGCCAGGACCTATGCCGACTTTAACCGCATCCACGCCGGCTTCTTGCAAAGCCAGTGCGGCAGCAGCAGTGGCAATGTTGCCGCCAATCAGCTGCAGATCAGGATAGTGCTGTTTAATCCATTTGATGCGATCGAGTACGCCTTGGGAGTGTCCATGAGCGGTGTCCACCGTGATCACATCCACTCCCGCCTCTACCAGTGCGGCGATACGCTCCTCAGTGCCCACACCCGTGCCCACGGCCGCGCCAACGCGCAAACGACTGTGCTCGTCCTTACAGGCAAAGGGATAGTGCTTGGATTTTTGAATATCTTTCACGGTGATCATGCCGCGCAATTGAAAGCGCTCATTAACAATGGGCACTTTCTCGATGCGATGCTGATGCAATAAGCGCAACGCTTCTTCGCGGTCAGTACCTTCACGCACGGTAACCAGTCGCTCTTTAGGCGTCATGGCGACCGACACCGGTTCGTCATAGCGGTTTTCAAAACGCAGATCACGGCTGGTGACAATGCCAACCAACTCTTCACCGTTAACCACCGGCATGCCGGAGATGCCGTGAGCACGTGTTAGGTCCAGCACTTCAGCAATGGTGGTTGTCGGCGAGACGGTGATCGGGTCAGCGATAATGCCGCTTTCAAATTTCTTAACTTTGCGCACCTCATACGCCTGCTGCTCGACGGTGAGGTTTTTGTGAATGATACCGATACCGCCTTGCTCAGCAATGGCGATAGCCAGCCTAGCCTCGGTCACCGTGTCCATGGCGGCCGACACCAGAGGGATATTGAGCCGGATACCACGAGTTAGCTGCGTTGAAAGATCAACATCGCGAGGCAAAAACGTGGTGTGGGCTGGAATAAGAAGTACGTCGTCGAAAGTCAGGGCGTCTTGGACGATCCGCATAGAATGCCACCTTAATGTCCGGCCACAGGGCGTGAACCGGTGAAATAGCCCGCCATTATAGAAAGCTGAGCCGCCGGCCTCAACCACCCTGTGATTTTTAGACATTTAGACCGTTGGCGTTGTTATCATCCGCGCATGACTAGCCTCTTTACACCTGACTCAAACGACGGCCGCGCGGTTTACTCCGTCTCTCAGCTCAATCAGGAAGTGCGTCTGCTCTTAGAGAGCGCTTTTCCTCTTCTGTGGGTGGAAGGCGAGATATCCAATTTCTCGCGGCCCAGTTCGGGTCACTGCTACTTCACGCTGAAGGACTCCGGCGCGCAGATACGCTGCGCCATGTTCCGCTCCCAAGCCCAACATCTGCGTCACGCGCCGAAAAACGGCGATCAAGTGTTAGTACGTGCGCGGATCAGTCTCTATCAGGCGCGCGGGGACTTTCAGCTCATCGTTGAGCACATGGAAGATGCCGGCGACGGTGCACTCAAGCGGGCTTTTGAGCAGCTCAAAGTCAAACTGCAAGCACAAGGCTTATTCGACGCAGCTCATAAAAAACCGCTGCCCGCCCTGCCTAAGCGCCTTGGCGTAATCACCTCACCCACCGGCGCAGCCATCCAAGATGTGCTAACGGTGCTAAAACGACGCTTCCCAGCTCTATCGGTGCTGATTTATCCAGTGCCGGTGCAAGGTGCGGGGTCAGCCGAGCAGATCGCCGATGCCATCCGTTTAGCCTCTGAGCGCAACGAAGTGGACATGCTGCTACTCACTCGTGGCGGTGGCTCGTTGGAGGATCTTTGGTCGTTTAACGAAGAGGGGGTCGCCCGCGCCATTTTCGACTGCCAGTTGCCGCTGGTGTCGGCGGTGGGCCATGAGGTGGACTTCACCATCGCCGACTTTGTCGCCGATCAGCGCGCCGCCACGCCTTCAGCGGCAGCCGAGCTGATCAGTCCTGACAGCCACGCTTGGCTGGCGGGCATCGAACAACAAGAGCAGCGACTCGCACAGGCCATGCGCCGGCAATTGGATAGGCACAGCGAGCGAATCGGCTGGCTGCGCCGACATTTGGATCAACATCACCCCCGCCGCCGTCTTCTTGATGCCACACAGCGCCTAGATGAGCTTGAGGCTCGCTTACAACAGGCGCAGCAACGGCGTTTGCGCGAGCTTGAGCTGCGCCAGCAAAATGCGACGCAGCGACTGCAGCGGCAAAACCCGCAGCTGCGCATCAGCCAACTTGAAACTCAGCGCGGCGAACTGGGTCGTCGACTGAATTTAGCCATGCGTCATCAGCTACAAAAGCATGGTCATACCCTACAAGCGCTGGCTGCTGAGCTTAATGCCATCAGCCCACTTGCCACCTTGGCCCGCGGCTACTCCGTCGTGCGCCACGAAGCCAGCGGCAGCGTCATCAAGAGTCACCGCGAGGTGAGGGTGGGAGAGCCGGTGCGAGCTGAGCTGGCAGAAGGCGTACTGCACTGCCGAGTTGAATTTATTGAGGATCAAAAATGAAAATCTGGCTAAAGAGCGCACTATTCTTACTGCTGACCATCACCGGCACGGCATCTGCTGAACTCGTTCTGCCGCAAGACAGCCGAGTGCCCGGCGGCATTGCCGTGCTCGCACTGGGCGATTACGCCAAAGCCCCTCAAGTGCGCTATCAAAACAAACCCGTGCTGCTTGTGGAGCAAGACGGCTGGCATGCCATCATCGGCCTGGCTTTGGCCGCCAAACCCGGTACCCATACGCTGATGGTCAACAGTCAGCCGCATCGTTTTGAGGTGCAGGATAAGGCCTATCTTGAACGCCAGTTAAAGGTACAGCCTAAATATGTTCAACCCAGCGACGAGCAACTGGCACGTTACCGACGCGAAGCAGCGCGCTCACGCGCCGCGCTAAACACCTTCAGCACGCCAAAGCCTTCTAGCTTATCGATGGTACTGCCCGTGCAAGGCCCACGCAGCAGCCCTTTTGGCGTACGCAGTGTCTTCAATGGTCAGCCGCGCAATCCTCACAGCGGCCTAGATATCGCCGTCCCCACAGGAACCCCCATCCAAGTCCCCGCCCCAGGACGGGTACTGGACACGGGTGAGTTTTTCTTTAATGGCAACACGGTATTTCTTGATCATGGCGGCGGCGTGATCACCATGTATTGCCATCTGGATCGTATCGATGTAAAAGCCGGTGATGAACTGGATACCGGTGCAGTGCTTGGTTTAGTAGGCGCTACCGGACGGGTCACTGGAGCGCATTTACACTGGGGAATCGCCCTAAACGGTGCACTGGTCGATCCGGATCTTTTTTTGTCACCATAAGGACGATTTTTCGCGTCATATGAAAAATGTATTTCTCAACGGCGCTAAAACACGGTATATAGCGCAGCTATTGAGCACTAGCTCCNGCTCGACGATAACGACGATGATATCGACGATACCATTCCTGAAGAAGAGCCCCCGCGGGTGCGCAACCCGGGGTCAAATAAAGAACGTGAACGTGATTACCGACGCGCCATAGAAGATCTGCGCGAGCAAAAACGTTTACAAGCCGAACTAAGTGCTTACGATCTTGACGCCGATGGCGATGATGACTTGTAAAAAATGCACCCTGAAGCGCTATGCTCAGAAAAGCTGATTCATAAGCTCACGAACACGCCAACCGCACCCGCACCTGCGGGTGCTTGGGCCGTGAGAAGCCATGAGTCCAACGTCTCTCCCACCGCAAGATCGAAAACACCTCCCCAACCTATCGCCGACTAAAGTTTCCTCAGACTTTGCCGATAGTTCCTGCAGAGACTCAAGGAAAAGGTATCGATATGGTCAGCAGCATCACAAATACACCTCCCATACAGCCGGTCGCGCACACCAAGCCAACTGCGCCTGCAGCAGCGACCAAGTCCAGCGCGGATACCTACACTCCCTCCGAGCAAGCCGGCGTCAGCCCCGACTACAGCAGTCAAATCAGCGCCAAGTCCAACTGGGGTCCAAGCTTTAATGCCCTGCGCGATTACGTTCTCAATCTTTTGCAAGAACAAGGCATAGAGACGAAGGGATTAGCCAAAACTTCTGCAGAGGCCACCGCTGCCATCGCTGATGATGGTTATTGGGGAGCCGACCAGACCGCGAGTCGGATCTTCGAGTTTGCTATTGCCCAAGTGCAGGACGACCCTGAGCGCCTTGAACAGGTTAAGGCGGCTGTCCTAAAAGGCTTCCAGGAAGCAAAAGAGGCTCTGGGAGGCTGGCTGCCAGAGGTTTCAGAACGAACCATTGAACTGGTTAACGAAAAGTTCGATGCATGGCAAAGCAAAAGTGAAAGCGCGCCTGCCGATGAATAAATAGCACAAAAGCTCGAAACCTTGGCGGGAAAACTCACGCCAAGGTTAAAAGTTGTTATATAACCTTTCGACCCATGCCGATCGGCGCGCGCTCTTCCTAGCATCCTCCCTAGATCCACCTTGCTTAAACCTTCGCAAGGCCTAATCTTGAAGTAGGCCACGGATGCTGGCCGCGTATAAATCACTGAAGTGGACAGGCTTGAAGGTGCTGCTAAGTCCAGCTCGCTTCAATCATAAACACATCACGTGTCGTCAAAAACACTAGTAACAAACAACACCTAATAGCAAGCGTTGAGCAAAAATTAACCAGCATGCAGTGCAAAAATTTTGTTTAAAAACACTCAAACTCTTGCACACAGCGCCGCTCAGTCGCCGGAGTTTACATGCCTACTGACAAAGCTTTGATCTGCTGCAACTCACTCACTATTTAGCAGGCCCCGCATGCAAGAGAGCCGGAACATCTCTTCGGATGAGCCAAGAGATCTTCAATGCACCATCCTACTGATTGAAGATAATCGCGGTGATGCGGTACTTACCGAGATAATGCTCGCCGAAGCCAACGATTTTAAACAAACACTGCTGCATGTCAGTCGTTTAGATGATGGCCTAAGCTTGCTTAAAAGCTCACCCGTGAGCGTCATCCTGGCCGACCTCTCGCTCCCTGACAGCATAGGGCTAGAGACCTTTCGAAAGTTGCACCAGCACGCCCCTCAAATCCCCATCATCGTTCTCACCGGCAACTTGGATAAAAAGCTTGCGCTAACGGCAATCCAAGAAGGCGCTCAAGACTATCTTGTCAAAGATGAAATCAACGCTCTATCACTCAGCAAAGCCATCTATTACGCCATCGAGCGTAAGCAGGCAGAAACTCATATCCGCTTTCAAGCTTCTCTACTCAATCAGGTGCGCAACGCGGTTTTTGCCACAGCAGCCGATGGCAGCATTATTTTTTGGAATCAACCAGCAAGCCAGCTGTATCAGTGGCACGCGAGTGAGGCGCTAGGACAAGCGTTTAATGAACTGTTAGTCCCAGAGTGCAATCAGCCGCTAATCAAAGAAATCCACGCTGGACTTAAGCGCAATCTGACATGGGAAGGTGAGCTTACGCTTAAACGCAAGAACGGCGACACTTTTCCCGCCCTGCTCACCTTCTCTGCTATTCGTAACGAAGCTGAGCAAATCAACGGTTATATTGGCGTAACAAATGACATCAGTGAGCGGGTAGAAGTCGAAAAGAAGCTCGAGCACAGTGCCTTTCATGACACCTTGACCGACTTACCCAATCGCGCCCTATTTAGTGACCGTTTGTCCAGCGCAATCGCCCGTGGCAGTCGCGAAGATGGCCGATACGCGGTACTTGTGCTCGACTTGGATCGCTTTAAAGTGATCAACGACAGCCTAGGGCACTTGGTAGGCGACGAACTATTAATTCAGTTCTCGCGGCGAGTTGAATCTTGCCTGCGCCCTGGCGACACACTAGCTCGCTTGGGCGGCGACGAGTTCACCATCTTGCTAGAAAATGTCCCTCACACCGTCGATGCTATCCGAGTCGCTGAACGTATTCACGAGCAGATGGCACAAGCTTTTTTACTCAACGGTCACGAGGTCTACACCAGTGTCAGCATTGGCATCACCTTTGGTGTCTCTAACTACCAAGAGCCCAGCGATGCCATCCGCGATGCCGACATCGCCATGTACCGCGCCAAAGCCCTGGGCAAGGGCTGCCATGTCATTTATGAGAGCGGCATGCATGATCGCTCGCTCAGCCAGTTCAAACGCGAAAACCGTGTGCGCCTAGCCTTGGAGAACAATCAATTTAGCGTGCACTTCCAGCCCATTGTTGATCTTCAAAGCGGTCTTTGCGTTGGTTGCGAAGCGCTACTACGCTGGCAAGCCTCCAACTCTTCAGAGCTTTCAACCGAAGAGATCATCAGCACTGCCGAAGAAACGTGCTTAATCATTCCCATTGGTCAGAAGGTGTTCGAAGAAACCGGCCGACAGTTAAAGCGCTGGCAAACCGAATCACTTCTACCCGAAGATTTTCGCATCCACATCAATCTAACCGCCAAACAACTTACTCACCACGGCCTGGTTAATCAAATCAGTCAGATGCTGTCAAGAAACAAAATTAGCGGACATAACATTACCTTAGAACTGTCTGAATCGGTGTTAATGGATCATCCAACCCTGACAGCCAACTTGCTAAAAACCTTAAGAAAGCTCGACATACATGTCTGTGTGGGGGGCTTTGGCACAGGCTATTCCAGCCTAAAACACTTACACCTACTACCGATAGATACCATCAAAATATCTAGCTATTTTATTCACGATATCGATCAGAACATCACGAGTAGTGCCATCGTTCAAGCCATCATCGGTCTAGGCAATAACCTAGGCATACAAGTCATCGCTGAAGGTGTCGAGCATGAGCAGCAGCGCCGCTTACTCACACAACTTGGCTGCCGTTATGCCCAAGGCTTTTTGTTTAACTCTGCACTAGAGCCTAGCGTCATGATGCATCACTTGCGTAAGGCGTCGAATTCAGCTCATCCCTTTCACTAAAAACCCATACCGTAGCTCGGATTAGTCGTACAAATAGCCATTCAGCGCTGCACGTAACAGATTTATACGCTTATCGCGCTCTGTACTCTTATAAGCCAAAGCTGGCAACTTTCCCCACACGGGCGCGGGCCATGCGGGGTCATTTTGATAGCGAACAATATGGTGTATATGCAACTGAGGAACGCTATTGCCCAGTGCAGCCACATTGAGTTTGTAGCCAGAAAAAACAGCCATCAAAACCTGACTTAAGCGACTTGACTCAGCCAGCAGAGTTGCCTGATCAGCATCGCTCAACTGAAAGATTTCACGAATCCCCTCACGCTGTGGAACCAGCACAAACCAAGGATAGTTCGCATCATTAATCAACAGCAGACGAGATAAATTCAACTGCCCCAAATCAAACGAATCGACCCGCAACTGCGGATGCAACTCAAAGCCACCAGCCATTAAATTTCCTTGATTAAATGCTTAGCGAAACACTAACGCATACGCCTCGTCCGCAAAAGCGTGAGCTTCGGCATTCAAAAAAGACCAATCGACGTCTATACAAATAAATGCTTAGAGCTTTAAGCCATCAAACTGGCGCCTTAACCGCCTTTCGGCCTAGCACCATTTTTAGGCGCGCCTCCTGCGGCTTAACGGCTGCCGATATCGCGGCCGCGCCCATTGCAGCGGCGTGCATGGACTGGTTTAGCCGTGATGAGCCAAGCACTGATGAAGAGGCCTCGGTAGGCGTATCCAGTAAACGCAAGGCTTTCTCAATCTCTGCAAAGTTCTGTGTCGCTAATCCTCGATAATCCAACTCATCAAGCGGCAAGCCCAGTTCAGCGCGAAACGCCAAATAAAGGGGAATCCCCAGCTTGGCAAGCTTTAGCGAACTCTTAGCTGAGTTGCTAGAGAACTCCCGACGCAGGCGCGCCAGTGTGGCGACCTTATCGCAGCGCTCAGTGCCAAGCTTGGATATATCACGATGCAACTTATCAAAGCGCAGATTCATCTCGCTCCAAATACTGCCGTGCTGCTCCGGCTCATCGCTCGCCAAACGAGTCAGGCTAGCCAACAAATTATCGCGCTCATAGGCGAGTTGCGATATTTTTCTATCCAGAGATTCAATCTCATTCTGCAAGATAACTAAAGGCTGCTTACGCGCCATCAGGTCAATATAAGCGAGGTCTAACTCGGTGGAAAAAGCCATGGTAGCTTTTAAAGTACGCTCGCTGGCAACCAGATGCACTCGACCCAGCGCCCCAACGACATGGTCCACCACTTGGGAGGCAGCCTGGCGGTTAAGATCTAGGCCGGCGGTTTTGGTGAGAAACTCTTGAGCTCGTGCGATTGCCTCTGCCGCAGAGAGATAAACATCGCGGCGCAACAAAAAATCGCGCTCACTGCGCTTACGAATGAACTCCTGCTCTTTGTGCACCTCGCTTAGATAAGCATCGTAGAGATGATATACCGCAGCGAGGAAAACGATGAGAAGCACAAATAAAGAAAAATAAACAACTCCTGAAAGGTTTAAAAACCACTCACCAAACCCGCCACCCATCATTGTGTCTGCCTCGATAGTAATAACTGTTCCTGCATGATGACCCCCGCCAACGGCGATACGTCTGCGCTAACACGAGTCTTCAGCTGCGCCAACTACTGACTGTGGTTTTATGCAGCTCAATCGCAAGCTCTAATCTATTGAGAGCACAGAGTAAGTAGGCATTCAGATCGATGATAACAATCAAGCTGTTAGGCACCCCTACACCGACATAAAAATTGGGGCGAGATAGAGAAAAAACAATCCGACACGAAACAACGGTTTAGCTCAGAAGAAAGCAGAGCAAATTTGCGCAGGGACAAACCTGCATTTAATGGTGGGTATCAAAGCCGCTATGCTCTGAAGATTGCTCAAGATCACAGGGTTTACAGTTAATTCTGCGACCAATGTGGCGCTGACGACCTTCTTCGCTGACCACCCAAGGTCGGTTAATCCATGGTGGCCGATGACGTACATGCTGTTTGTGCCCGCACTCCAACTCCGCCATCCAGTGGCCTTGATCATCTTTTTGAAAAGCCAGTATCTTTCTTTGCATCTGCATCTGCATCCTGACCCTTGGTTTTTATCTGCTCTACGGCGCATCCACACACCAAAAAAAGCTTAGGGAAGCGCGCTCTAAGCTAACTCTGGGGTTGACGGAGCTTGCTCCCAAGGCGTGGCTTCACAAAAGAGAAGAAAGATTCTTCAAGTCCTACCGCCACTTGGTGGACTCTCTAAATAAGCATTAGCTCTTTTCTATATAGCGTTTCAGATAACAGTAGGAAGCCAACAGTCGCAGTCGGAAAACAGCGTCACCGGCCGGCGGCGAGCGACTGAGAATGGCGCGACGATAGGTGCGCCGAGTTTGCTCAGCAAAGCTTAAAGCAGCGTCTTTACCACGCTCGTTTTCCAAAAACTCAAGACGCTCTTGCTCCAAGTTCTGGCTAGCTTTAAATTCCTTTTTTTGCGCCATGTCAACGAGTTCCATAAGTGACATTCTCCTTGTTCTCTTAGAGAAAACCGTTTAGCCACCAATCTCACAAAAGCGGAGCTAGATAAAAAAATGGCGGTTTGAGCGCTTAAATCAACATCCCGCTGAGCTCTGTTTTAGTTAGAACGTTCATCGCCACCCCCTATCCAGTTGCTGAACTAGGATATGAATCTTTCTGTAAGCGCCGCATAGCATGTTGATACAAGCGCCACGCACTTATTCCGGCGAGCAGATTGCCACCCAGTACGCCAACAAACACACCAGGCATTTCTGCAACATAAGCACCCAGCCACAGCGCAGGCAAATAAAACACAAACAAGCGCAGACATGAGATCAGCACAGCACGCAGCGGCCAGCCCAGTGCATTACATACCGAGACCATAATCATAGTAACGCCCAGACTGCCGTAGCTAAGTGGCACCAGCAGCAAGTAATTGGCTAGCAGAGAGCCCACTTGAGCGTCAGGGGTTAATACAGACGGCAACCAACGACTAGCGATTAGCCACATTAAAGCAACTCCTAACTGAAACAGCAGAACAAAACGCACTGCCAATCGAATAAGCGCTTGTATCTTCTCCAACTCTCCTGCGCCTAAGAAATGCCCGACCATCGGTGGCAAAGACATGGTCAGCGCCAACACCAGTACCAGTGAGAAAAACTCTAGCCTCGTTCCTAGCGCCCAAGCGGCAACAGCCGAAGCTCCAAAGCTGGCAATTAGCGCAGTCGCCAATAAAGCCGCCATGCCGGGCATTAACTGGCTGAGCATCGCCGGAGCACTGATGCTGCTCAATTGGCGAAGCGCCACCACTGGCGGCAATGAAGCCAGATCAAAGTCCAACCAGCCTCGTTGGAACAAGCGCCCATAGACCACAATGGCACCCACCGCGAACGCCACCCAGGTTGCTAATGCTGCGCCTACTAAGCCCCAGCCGAAAGTAAGAATGAACAGAGGATCGAGCACCAAATTGATCAGACTGGTGACCACCATCATCAGACCCGGCAAACGGGTGTCACCATTGGCTCGACAGATGCTGTAAGCGAAATAGAGCATGGCCCCCAGCCAACTGCTGAACAGCCAAACCAGCCAGTAGCTGTTAATCAGCGGCAACAACGCCGACTCGGCACCTAATGCTTGCAGTATCACAACCTGAAAAAACCAAATCAGCAGACAAAGCAGCAGCATCAACAAACCACCGGCTACTACCACCATAGCCGCCAACTGCTTCGCTTGCTTAGACTGCTTAGCACCCAGCGCTCGTGCGATCAGCGCAGTGGCGGCGATGCCTACGCCCACCTGAAAGCCCACCATCAACTGATAGACAGGGACGGTAAAACCCAAAGCTGCAAGAGGCGCTACGCCTAGGCGACTAATGAAGATACTGTCGACAAGCTGAAAGCCCATCAGTGCGAAGGCACCAAAAACCATGGGCCAAGTCATCTGAAATAATGAGCGGCCCAGACTTTGACAGGGATCAGTAAAGGACGTCATTTACGCTCACATTAGATTGAACCATCACTGCAGCAACCTACCTGTACGAAGGATGGTCGCCATAGGCTTGATCCATATAGTGGTATTTCTTGTGGTCTACGCACTCAGTTCACTGGTCACTGACTTGGGCTTGAGCTTACGGCTGTTGCCACCAATACCCAAGGCGGTAAAAATGGCCAAAAACTGGAAACCACCAATAAGAACGAACACCCATGCGGGTCGCTCAAGATCCATGAGCAGTCCAAATATCACCGGCGCTACCGCCATGCCCACATCAAGCCCAGAATAAACCACACCGTAAACTCGCCCAGTGGAGCCTTTAGCCGCAGCTTTGCGCACCATCAGATCGCGCGAAGGATTAGCTACACCTGCACCAAAACCTATCAGCGCCATCACAGGCAAGGCGGCGATGGCTGGTAAAATCGCCGTACCCAACAGCACAGCTAAGCTGCCAGCAGTGAGAAAGCTGATAGCAATCAAACGATCATGATCAGGAATCCAACGAGCAGCGAAACCGCCAAATAAAATACCGCCTGCATTAGCCAACATGAAAAAAGTATAGGCCAGCGCCGCCAGAGTCAGCGGCATGCCGTACAACTCATGCAGTGCTGTTGGAGCAAAGCTCTGGATTCCGCCTAAAGCTAGGCTGGAGATAAAGAAAAAACTAAAGCACATCCAGACCTGCGGCGATTTCAAAAAGTCGAAGCTCAATGCATTGGCGACTTTATGAGGCTTCACCTCACCCTCTGCTTGCTCACCCAGCAAGGGCTTACGATCATCCAGCAGAGCCCGTTGAAAAAACAACAGCAGCAGTACCAAAGCAGCCAGCACGGCCGCTGCTAAAACGGCCGTGCGCCAAGAGCCCGTCAGCTGGGCAATGCCAACCAGAAACACCGGCGCGGCCGCGTAACCTAGGCTACCGGAGACTCCATGAGCCGAAAAAGCATGGGCAAGTCGTGAGGGTGAGATGTGCCGGTTGAGCAAGGTGAAATCAGCCGGATGAAAGACACTATTACCCAACCCCGCTATCAGTGCTCCCACAGCCAAGCCGGTATAACCGGTACTTAGGGCAATAAATACAGCAGCCGTAGCTAGCAAAGCCAAACCAGCAAAGAGCACATTGCGCGCACCCAGTTTGTCGACCACAAAGCCTGCCAGCGCTTGACCCGAGGCTGAAGCGACAAAGAATACGCTCATGAGCGCGCCCAGCTCGGCGTAACTGAGTCCAAGCTCAGCTTTAATCCAAGGAAACAGCGGCGCGAGTAACAACTGATAAAAGTGCGACATGCTGTGTGCGACACCGACTAGCCCTATTACGTTAGCGTCGGAGCGAAATCGCGCTTTCTCGTCCTCATGTTCACTAGCAATCATCAACAAGGTCCACATTTAGAAAAAAATCAGAATAGCGTTAATCCGCTGATAAAGCCTGCCGTTAGCGGCTTATCGGCATCATTTAGAGTCGTTCGTCGACAGTTTATTTTTCTAGGCAGATGCAATAGCGCGCCACACCCCATAGAATCTGCAGCCAGCTCTTGTTCGCCACCGATGGGTGGCACCGCTTTGCAGAGGTGAAAGTTTATGGCCCTTATTAGCTTACGCCAGTTATTGGATCACGCCGCTGAACACGAATATGGCGTTCCCGCATTCAACGTTAACAACCTCGAGCAAATGCGCGCCATCATGGAAGCCGCCGACCTGACCGACTCACCGGTCATTGTCCAAGCCTCTGCTGGCGCTCGCAAATACGCTGGAGCCCCCTTTCTGCGCCATCTTATTTTGGCGGCTATAGAGGAGTTCCCGCACATTCCGGTATGTATGCACCAAGACCATGGCACCAGCCCAGCAATTTGTCAGCGCTCCATCCAGCTAGGTTTTAGCTCGGTGATGATGGACGGCTCCTTGCTCGAAGACGGCAAAACCCCCTCCAGCTATGAGTACAACGTCGAAGTCACCCGCCGCACAGTCGAAATGGCGCACGCAGGTGGTGTGTCAGTAGAGGGCGAGTTAGGCTGCTTGGGTAGCTTGGAAACCGGCCAAGCTGGCGAAGAAGATGGCGTGGGCGCTGAGGGCACTTTGTCCTTAGAACAGATGCTAACTGATCCAGAGGAAGCAGCTGACTTTGTCAGTAAAACCGGGGTTGATGCACTGGCCATTGCTATAGGCACCAGTCATGGCGCGTATAAGTTCACTCGCCCACCTACCGGCGACACTCTCGCCATCGACCGCATCAAGGCTATCCATGCGCGCATACCCAATACTCACTTGGTGATGCACGGGTCTTCATCAGTGCCGCAGGAGTGGCTGAAGATCATTAACGAGTTTGGCGGTGAGATTCCGGAGACTTACGGCGTACCGGTAGCCGAGATCGTTGAGGGCATCAAGCACGGTGTACGCAAGGTCAATATCGACACCGATCTGCGCTTGGCCTCCACCGGTTCCATTCGCCGCTACTTGGCACAGAATCCGGCCGAGTTTGATCCGCGCAAGTATTTGGCGGCTTCGACACAGGCGATGAAAGAGATTGTTGTCGCTCGTTACGAGGCTTTTGGTGCTGCTGGCCAGGCTGGCAAAATCAAGCCAATAAGCCTAGATGCCATGGCTCAGCGCTATGAGCGCGGTGAGTTAAAACAACAGCTTAAATAGGCGCTTTGAGGCTTACCGCGTCGCCAAGCGATGCGGTAAGCTCTGGACACTTCGACCTTAAAGCAGTATCGGCGTGTCCGGCAACTCGTTGCTGAACTCTCCCGTTAGAGAAAAACACTGCACCAACTCAGCACAGATAGCCGCCACACCCTGCAACACTGCGGCCTCAAACCCGCCTTGCTGAAAACGCCGCTTACATCTGCTGATAGGCTACGCACTCGCCAGCGAGGCATGAACCTTCACGACATTAAGCAGACTAGAAAGCCAATCAGTGCGGCGAAGATATTGATTAAGCACTTCAGCCCAAGCGGCTTTGGCCGCTTCATCATCTGTCTACAACTGGTCGTAGCTGCAGCCGCTAAGCGGAAATACGAGCGCGAATAAAAACAAAGGCTGCAGTGAGCGCTTTAACATACCGGCTATTCCCTCGTGTTCTCTTAGAATCCATCCTCTTAAGTCTGCCTAAAAACAGATCACTCATAATCCTAGTTTTTCCGGTCTTACATACTCTGCCCTTTGCGCTACTACCCAACTTTTAAAAGGCACCATGGTAGCTAGCGACACCTTGTTAGGGAGGCGGATTTTTGTAAGTTCCCCTTTTAATACAAACAGTAAGCACAAAAAACTGCCAACCACTACCCACTTCAAAGCCAAACTCTGTCGTTGTTCGTAGACAGCCCAGCAAACAGTGAAGCCGTCGACAGAACCCCTTTCCCCTCCCCCTTATCGTGCATGCCAGATCCAAGCAGACCGGATCAGCTGACAGTGGCTGGATGCTGCTTAGTCTTAACTAAACTCGGTCTGCTCAACCAAGCCAATACCAAGGAAGGAGTAAGATTAAGGGTATGAGTTCATGAGCACAGCATTACTTCGCAAGAGTTTGACCATTCTTCTCGCCAGTATTTTTTTGAGCGCCTGTGGTGGTGGCGGTGGTGGCGAAAGCAACAGCTCCGGTTCGCAGCCTCCCACCGATAGCCAAGCACCCGATAAAAATGAACCTGACACAACAAACAAACCACTCGGGCCTGCGAACAAAAGCGCAACACTCACCTGGGAAGCGCCCACAACTAACACCGATGGTAGTTGCCTAACTAATCTACAGTCTTTCAACATCAACTACGGTTTATCGTCTGGAGTGTATGGGCACACTGACACTCTAGACTCTCAAGCCGCCGCCTGCAGCAGCACTGGCCAGCAAACGACCTGCGGTGAGGTACTTAACTGCAGTTATATGGTAGAAAACCTCTCCTCGGCTTCTTGGTACTTCGCGATACAGGCCGTCGATAGTGTCGGCAACATCAGTGAGCCGTCTGAAGAAGGGATAAAAACCATCCAGTAGCAGCCCCGATGGAGCTAAGCTAACAAGAGAGCAACAGCCAGAAGCTCACCTCTTCGTCATCGCATGGTAATGTATGCCGCCAATAAGGGTGCCTCACAGAGGACTAAGCCTTATTGGAGAGCTTTTAGTAAGAGCCGGTTTCGGCGCTGACATTGGCGTGGCGGAGAATAACGATAGCGATGGTTAAATCAAACAAGAGTTCACTTAGCGCGGTTGAGGCAAAGTCCCGCGCCCAGTGGATTGCCTTCGGTCCGGTAGTCTTTTATGCCACAGTTGCCATGCGTGACACCGGCTTGCTCCAAGCTGTCGCTGATGCCGGTCGCAGCGGTGCTGATCTGGCATCACTTGCCGCTGCCACTGAATTGTCAGAGTACAGCACCTCAGTGCTGCTTGATTTCGCCACCGATCTCAATTTGGTGTCCAAGTCTGGCGATTATTTTATCCTCGATAAGGTCGGTCATTTTATCTTGCACGACAAAATGACCGAGGTGAACATGAACTTCACCCGCGATGTCTGTTACCAAGGCCTGCCGTTTTTGGAAGAAGCGCTACGCACCCAAACACCGGCTGGGCTAAAAACGTTGGGCCCTTGGGATAATATTTACGAAGGCCTTACCGAGCAGCCAGAGCCAGCAAAATCCAGTTGGTTTAGCTTTGATCACTACTACTCGGATCAGGTTTTTGATGCGCTACTGCCTATCGTCTTTGAGCATCCGGTCAGAGAATTGCTTGATGTCGGCGGCAATACCGGACGCTGGGCACTTAAATGTTTAGCCTACAATCCGCAGGTTAAAATCACCTTAATGGATCTACCCTCACAATTGGCTGTGGCAAAGCAAAACATTGAGGCGGCGGGCTATGGTGAACGAGTCCACTATCACCCCACCAACTTACTTGATGAAGCTCAACCTTTTTATCAGGGCGCAGATACCATCTGGATGAGCCAGTTTCTGGATTGCTTTTCTGCCGAGGATATCGTCAGCATCCTGCGTCGCACGGCCGCAAGCATGGATACCAATACCACGCTCTATATCATCGAGAACTTCCCCGACCGGCAGGCCTTCGAAGCGGCCTCTTTTAGCATTAACGCCACTTCGCTTTACTTTACCTGCATCGCTAACGGCAATAGCCGGATGTACTACTACCAGCAGTTCAAGCAGTTGATTGAAGACGCAGGACTGCGTATTACTCAAGAAATTGATGATGTGGGTGTTGGTCATACCGTGCTGCGCTGTCAGCGTGCGTAAAGAGCTTAAATGCCGCACCGTTCTTGACCGGTGCGGCATTGTCATAAAACAAGAATCGTCTCTTAAGCTCTTAGCTCGGCGCTCTCAGCGGCAAAACCCACTACGCCCTAGCCACACGCTGCTTTGAGTCGGTTGGCCAAAAGTGCAGTGACACGCTGTTATTGTGCCAACGCTCGCCCGTAGGCGCTGGGCCATCCTCAAAGACATAACCTTGGTGACCCTCGCAGCGTACGCAGTGGTACTCAGTGCGAGGTAATAACAGCGAATGGTCTTCTTGGGTCCCTAGATGACCGGGGATATGACTAAAAAAGCTTGGCCAACCAGTGCCGCTATCAAACTTCATTGCCGAGGTGAACAAAGGCAGTTCGCAGGCTGCGCAGACATAAACACCCATCTGCTCTTCTTCGTTTAAATCCCCCGAACTTGGCCACTCAATAGCTTTTTCACGCAACACTCTAAATTCAGCATCAGTTAAACGCTTTCGCCACTGAGCCTCAGATACGTTTAGCGGCGCAATATTTAGATTGATATCAGCATCTTCTGGAAGGTACAAAAACCAATCCTTTTGTATGTTTTGCATGGGCATCCTCTCCCTTATTTATCTGTTGCTGCCGTGCTCAGCCAAACTTATAAAAGTCAGGTGGTGAACAGGAGCAATTACTCATCTTATTGTTTGGCTACTACCTGCTTACACAGGGAGCCATATCCACACAGTTAAGACCACAAATCCTTAAAATAATTCCATGCCCACTAGAAAGCCGAGTCAGCGCAATAGTGCTTAAGCGCAGCTTATCCGCCAATAAAGCTCTGGCAACAACGTAATGAACGCATAAAGAGCTGCTCTACTTGTCTGACTTATTGCGTCATGTAGAGAAGCAATGCGAGTGGAGTAGGCTATGAGGCGAAACTCGACCCTGAGGAATGAGCAAAAAACCACGGCGAGAGAGCACTCGCCGCGTCAAAATACTCGTGCTTTAACCGCCGTCCGTACGTGCCGTCAGCAAGGTAATCCGTGGTGGCGCGGCGCCGCGGCAGTGATAAGCTTGGCCACACTCAGGGCACTCATAATCTTCACGATCTTCCTGTGAGGCTTTAGCCATACGCCCACCTAGCACCACCACCTCAAAGGTGGCTCCACAAGGACCACACGTCTCTTTGAATGTACCCTTCACGTAGGGCGCTGGTGCAGTAGGAGCGGCCTCAGTTTTCTTTTGTGCTTTCAATGAATTTTTTACCCATAGTTAGGGGACTTTGATCCAAGCACTACCCACATTAAAACGGGAGCGGGGGCGACTTGGATACCAAGGTGCCGAAAAAGACTTATGTAACTGAGAGTCAATCGCGATTATAACATGGGGGCAAAACTCTTGTTTTTCAGTGGACGACCCATCATTTAGCATTGAATATACTACAAGAACGGTACCCTAAGGTTAGAGTGGTTTCAGCAGATAGCCACGTTGTACATGAAAGTAACCTTATAACTACTGGAGGGGTTTCTTCAGGAATTAACATGGCACTATATCTTGTTGAACAAATGATGGGAAAAAGGACTGCTGATAGAATAGCTAAAACAATTGAGTTTGTATCATTGTAAGGTCTCTACTTCCATGAACTTAGCAGCCGGCAGAGTCACCTAGTTCTAATTGCCGGTAGTAAAGCGGGAACCAATTTTGGTCCCATAATCAATCTTTAGCTTCGCTCTTTATCTCGGGATACAAATAGATAAGGAAACCTCCAACTAGATATTTCCCTTATGAACAAAAACCCTGCTAGATTGTAAGCGTAAATACCAGGATGCCTGTCTAAAGACAGGTATCTTTTTTAAGTCGTGTGAAACAATCCCAATAGGTGATTTGACTTCAGTAGTATTTTTAATCATATATATGCACTCATCTTTAGAAAAGAATCTTTAACCCTGAGAAAGGAAAATCACGTGGGATTTAAAAATATAGTTGATATTTTAATCTGTAATGATGTGCCTTTATAATGAGAACACTGTATAATTATAAGAAAATTCACAATTACTTGAATGGGAGTTGGTCAAGTTGAATAAAAAAATGACATATTTTAAACGTATCCCATCTAAGTCAACTTCTAAAGTTCAAAACGCTTGGGAAAATTATATTAACAAAGGTGTAAAATCTGAAACTCTGCTTCGTTCTGAAATTCTTTTATCATGGGAAAGATCTAAGGGTTTTGGTGTGAACCCCTTTCAAAAGCGAGTAAATAAAAATGTAACTTCAAATGAATTAATAGAACATCAAGAGCGAAATGAAAAATTACTATACTTCGCCGATAAAAATCTGAAGCCTCTTATTCCGTTTTTAGAGGAATCTGAAACGATTATCACAATAGGGGATCGTAATGGAATCCTTTTAAAGTCTTATGGAGTGAATGAAGTAAAAAGAGAAGTTGAGAAAATAAATTGGCTCCCAGGGGCGGATTGGAGTGAAAAAATAGCTGGAACCAATGCGACTGGTACGGCGATATATAATAAGAAACCGATTCAAATTTTATTTACAGAACACTTTAGTGAGGGTTTTCAGGATTGGTTTTCTACAGCAGCTCCGATTTTAAACCCATTTACTAAAGAATTAATGGGAGTTCTTGATTTATCGGGTAAATGGAAGAATATTAATTCCCACACTCTGGCATTGATTACATCGAAAGCGAACAATATTACCAAACAAATAGAAGGTTTTTTATATCAAGAAGGATTAAGTATGAATCCTTTTCTTATGACGGTACTTGGTACCCTCGAGGATGGCGTGATGATTGTTGATGGGAAAAAGGACATATTGAAAATGAATGAAATCATGAAATCATTCATTCCTGGCATTGGTAAGGAGCAGAGTGTTAATCAATATCCTAAAATAGAAAGATTGGTGGATCCTATTCTGAGTAAAAAGCGGTCCATGGTTGAAGAGGAAATATGGATGAGTCATAAAAATGAAAGATTTATCTGTACAGCACAAGCGATCGTTATGGACCATGATCATTTACTAGGTGTTTTTGTTCGTTTACGAAGAAGCATACCGGTCATTCAGAAAACAAATAAAGGTAAAACGATGGACGGACATCCTTATAAAAAGGAATCTGAAGCTTATACATTTGATCATATGATTGGTTCCTCATCAGCTTTTGTTAGAGTGGTGAAAAAGGCAAAAAAGGCAGCGGCTTTAAGTTCAACGCTCCTATTGAATGGAGAATCAGGAACAGGAAAAGAATGGTTTGCACAATCGATTCATAACGCTAGTGAAAGAGCCAATCAACCATTCATCGCTCTAAACTGTGGAGCTATTCCCCGAGAATTGGTAGCGAGTGAGTTATTTGGCTATACACAAGGGGCCTTTACTGGGGCTAGAAATAAGGGGAATCCAGGTAAGTTTGAGTTAGCGAATGGTGGAACGATATTTCTTGATGAAATTGGGGACATGCCGTTAGATGCACAAGTCCATTTACTACGGGTTCTTGAAGAAAGAGTGGTCACACGAATAGGAGGGAGTAAACCGATTCCTGTCGATGTCCGCGTGATTGCAGCAACACATAAAAATCTTTACGAAGCTGTAGAGAAAGGGACATTTAGAAAAGATTTATATTTTCGCCTTCGAGTCATTCATTTGGAAATTCCTAGTTTACGAGAAAGGGCTGAAGATATCCCTCTATTTGTCCATCACTTTATCCGCCAATTAAGTGGAGAATTCGGAAAAACATCGATTGACGTACATCCCGAAACGATGGATTATTTACAATCCCATGCATGGACAGGAAATATCCGTGAGCTTAAAAATGTTGTGGAACAGGCCCTTTTCAATATGGAAGGTGACTTGATTCTGCCTTGTGATCTTCCGCCTGAAGTAAGAGATAGGATGGAAGAAAGTGAAGACTCTGAAAAAAATCAGCTCATTTTAGCCATTCGAACAGCTGACAAGAATGTTTCAAAAGCAGCAGAGCGTCTAGGAATTTCGAGAGCCACGATGTATAGAAAAATGAAAAAGTATGGGATTATCATTTAGATCATATATATCTTATTCAAACTTCCTTTACAGGAAGTTTTTTTATTTTATATGAGACTCTTGAAACAGTTTGTGTGAGACTGAGACACTAACTGTTTGGGGGTATGAATAAAAATAAATGAGAAAGCACAATTCCGTCAAGGTTATTCAAGGTTTTGACTCTCTTTTTCAAAGTTGGCATACTTCTTGCTTATTTATATTAGCGAAGAAGCTGAGAGGAGGGAGGATGAAGCAATAAATAAGTTTGTGTAAGGGGTTTCATGAGTGAAAAATAAAAGAACATGCAACAACCAAAAAGTATATAGGGGAAATCAATTCTATTAAATCGAATGTAAACCCTATATAAACACGTTAAAGGAGTAGATATTATGTCCAAGATTTTAGTGTTAGGTGGGGCTGGAACAGAAGGTTCGGTACTAGCTCGGGACTTAGTGATTAGTAAGGTGGAAGAGGTTGTATTAGCAGACTTCAATATTGAAAGAGCGCAAGAACTTGCTAAAGAATTACAATCAGCAGGCAATAGTAAAGTTACAGCAGTTAAAGCAGATGCGAATAAACATGACGAGTTAGTAAGTCTTATAAAAGAGGAAAACCCAAATGTTGTATGTAACCTCATTGGTCCATTTTACAAATTTGGGGAACCGATTGTTAAAGCAGTGATCGAAGCAGGCGTTCCATACGTAGATATCAATGATGATTATAAACCTACGTTAGAAATAATGAAAAATCTAAACGATGCCGCCATAAAGGCGAACATTCCTGTCATTATCGGTGCTGGGGTTTCCCCTGGATTAACGAACTTATTCAGTAAACATGCCTTCACTCAACTGGATGAAACAGATGATATTACGATTGACTGGATATGGCCATCACTAGCTGGTGGAGGGCCAGGTGTATTTAACCACTTCTTCCATATATTAAGCGGCGATTCCCTTCAATTTGTGGAAGGAAAACATACGGGTATTCCAGCTGGAACAGAAAAAACGAGATTAACTTCAACAGATGCTAAATATAATGGGGATATTTTTTACGTAGGCCATGCGGAACCTGCAACGATCCCAAGGTATATTGATGGAGTGCAGAATGTTACGGTTCGTGGTGGTTTGATTCCTACCGCAGCGACAGAGCTTTACTTTAAATTCATGGAAGCTGGATTAAATGATGATGAACCTATTGAAGTGAATGGAAAAACGTTTAATTTAGCTGAGGTTTCAATGGGTATCATGGAACGTAGATTTAAAGATGTAAAGGAAGCTAAAGATGTCAACGGCTATTTCAAAGTAACAGTCGAAGGGAAAAAAGATGGTTTCGATAAAAAGTATATTTATGAAATAGCTGAAAATGGTGCACATATGACAGCATGGACTGCTTCTACTATTGCCCAAACAATAGCTGAAGGTAAAATAAATTACGTGGGTGTCCATGCACCTGAAGTTTTGGATCGTGAACAAATTGAAACTATTTTTAGTAAACTTAAAGACAAAGGGTTTACAATCAAAATTAGTGAAGAATAAAATAAATGGAAAAAAGGGGCTGTCCGAAAAGACAGCCCCTTTTTAGTCATCATCAGATCTCCTCGGTACACATCCTATACTGTTTTCACAGAAAACTAGAAGCCAATGTTGCCCTATGATAAAAAATACTAAGGAATGATAAACATAGTCGATCTTTTAAACTGTTTGGATGTGCCTTTACACCAATATCAATTTCACTGTATAATTGTATGAAAATTCAGAATAATTTTGATTGGGAGTTGGTCTGGTTGAATAGAAAAATGACATATTCCAAACGTATCCCATCTAAGTCAATTTCCAAAATTCAAAACGCATGGGAAAGATCTAAGAAGTTTGGCGTTAACCCCTTTCAAAAGCAGGTAAGTAGAAATGTAACTTCAAATGAATTAATTGATCATCAAGAGAGAAATGAAAAATTACTATATTATGCCGAGAAAAATCTGAAGCCCCTTATTCCGTTTTTAGAAGACTCTGAAACCTTTATAACCATAGGAGATACAAATGGACTGCTTTTGGAGTCTTATGGGGGAAATGACGTAAAAAAACAAGCGGGGAAAATAAATTTTCTCCCTGGAGCTGTTTGGAGCGAAGAAACAGCAGGAACCAATGCGATTGGTACCGTCATTAATAATAAGAAACCGATTCAAATTTTATTTACAGAACATTTTAGTGAGGGTTGGCATGATTGGTTTTGTGCAGCAGCTCCGATTCTAAACCCATTTACGGAAGAATTAATGGGGGTTCTTGATTTATCGGGTAAATGGAAGAATATTAATTCTCACACTTTGGGATTGGCTATTTCGAAAGCGAATAATATCACGAAACAGATTGAAGGCTTTTTATATCAAGAAGGATTAACAATGAATCCTTTTCTTATGACATTACTTGGCTCTCTCGAAGATGGCGTGATGATCGTTGATGGAAAAAAGAACATATTGAAAATGAATGAAATCATGAAATCATTCATTCCTAGCATTGAAAAAGACCAAAGTCTTATTGCACACCCTCAAATAGAAAGATTGCTTGATTCTATTCTAAGTAACAAGCAATCCATGGTTGAAGAGGAAATATGGATGAGTCATAAGAATGAAAGATTTATCTGTACAGCACACCCGATCGTGATGGACCATAATCATCTGCTAGGTGTTTTTGTTCGTTTACGAAAAAGCATACTGACCATTCAGGCAACAAATAAAGGTAAAACGATCGACGAACGTCCTATTAAAAAGAATTCTGAAGCTTACACATTTGATCATATGATTGGTTCCTCACCAGACTTTGTTAAAGTAGTGAAAAAAGCAAAAAAGGCAGCAACTTTAAGTTCAACGCTCCTTTTGAATGGAGAATCAGGAACAGGAAAAGAATGGTTTGCACAATCGATTCATAACGCTAGTGAAAGAGCGAATCAACCATTCATCGCTCTAAACTGTGGGGCTATTCCACGGGAATTGGTAGCGAGTGAATTATTTGGTTATGCACAAGGGGCTTTTACTGGGGCTAGGAATAAGGGGAATCCAGGTAAGTTTGAGTTAGCGAATGGTGGAACGATTTTCCTCGATGAAATTGGGGACATGCCATTAGATGCACAGGTCCATTTACTACGGGTTCTTGAAGAAAGAGTGGTCACGCGAATTGGAGGAAATACACCCATTCCTGTGGATGTCCGCGTGATTGCAGCGACACATAAGAATCTTTACGAAGCTGTAGAGAATGGAACTTTTAGAAAAGATTTATATTTTCGTCTTCGAGTCATTCAATTGGAAATCCCTAGTTTACGAGAAAGAGCTGAAGATATCCCTCTATTTGTCCATCATTTTATCCGCCAATTAAGTGGTGAATTCGGAAAAAAACGGATTGACGTACATCCCGAAACGATGGACTATTTACAATCCCATTCATGGACGGGAAATATCCGTGAGCTTAAAAATGTTGTGGAACAGGCACTTTTCAATATGGAAGGTGATCTGATTCTCCCTTGTGATCTACCACCAGAAGTATTAGAAGGGAAGGAGGAAAGGGAAGAATCTGAAAAAAATCAACTGATTTTAGCCATAGAAAATGCTGACAAGAATATTTCAAAAGCAGCAGAGCGTCTAGGAGTTTCTAGAACCACTATGTATAGAAAGATGAAAAAATATGGGATTACCATTTAAATCATGACGTGATTCACCATTCAAACTTCCGTTGCCGGAAGTTTTTTTATTTTTTCCGGCCATAACTGCAAGTCAAGATCCCTACCTCAAAATGACCAGTACACAAGCAAGCTAGTAGGAGGAGGGCTGCCCAAAGGCCTGATTGGTAAGAAACAGTGAATCTTACCTCTGCGAAAGTAGAGGTTTGGTTTGCAAGTGAGACCAGCAGGCCCTTGAACCAATTAAGTTCGCACTGCTGCTCTGCACAGTAGCTAAAGATTGCGGCAGTAGATTAGGTAAAACCAGGTAACCCACCACTGATAAAAATTTCACATTACATGAAACACTTGTAACAGTTTGTGTGACAGTGAGACACAAACTGTTTCAAGGACGAAGTGTAAAAAACAACCTCAAAACATGATTTTTCCGATGTTATTCAAGGTTTTGACTCTCTTTTTCAAAGTTGGCACACTTCTTGCTTATTTATATAAGCAAAGAGGATGAAAGGAGGAGGGATTAAACAAAAAGTAATTATGTAAGGGATTCCAAGAATGAAAATAATCTTTAACTAAAGGGGGAATAGTGAATGAGTCTATTAATGACGATTGATAATGGAGGTACGTTTACAGATGCTTGCTTAATTGATAAAGAGCGAGTCATTCAAACGAAGAGTATAGGAAGAATAAACGCCGTTTTTCTCCAAGTCCAGCCACTGTAGACCGCGAATGACGGCCTGCTTTGCCAGTGGGTGATTCTGAATCCGGCCCGTGTAGCCATCGATCCCGCCGAAAATTCACCCGTTTTTCCCGACAGCCGGGGCCAACCCAAGCCGCCGGCATAACGCATCCCTGCCGCGGCTGAATTACCGCAGCATCGTGATCGGAATCGTTTGGGACGGGTCAGGTAAACAGACCCGGCGACAGGCCAGCCGGTGGTGCCCGGCTCTCGGGCAACGGGCTGGACTCGTTGGTTTCGGCTTTTTGCTTCAGATGGTCGAGGATCTGCTTGATCACTACCGGATCTTCAATACAGGCAATCACCTTCATGGCACCGCCGCATTCGCTGCAAGTCTCGATGTCGATTTGGAATACACGCTTGAGCCGCTGTGCCCATTTCATCGACGCTCGCCGCCCAGCGGGTGTTGGCGGCTCATCCGATACCTTGACCTTTTTGCTCCCCTTGCCCCTCATGGCAGGTGTAACCAGGGCGCGGTGCTTGCTGTTGGGCGCAAACACCCCATGAAACCGGGTAAGGTTCACACGTGGCTTCGGCACCAACGCCGACAGTCTTGCGATGAAGTCCAGCGGCTCAAAGATCACATGCGTGGTGCCGTCCCGGTACGGCGTCTTAAGCTGGTAGCGCACGTTGCCATTCTTCGTGAGCGACAGCCGTTTCTCAGACACCGCCGGGCGGCTGATGTAGTGGCACAGCCGTTCGAGTTTGCTGCGCTCATGGGCCTTGGCCGCTACGCCGGCATGTAGCGAGAAACCGGCAACCTTACCGGGCATGTCACCAAACTGATCTTCCGGGTCGCAGGCGGGCAGTGTCTGCAGGGTGAACACCTTGCGCCCTGCCTGTGGCCCCACGGCGATGCGATACGTGATGGAATGCCCCAGCAGTGGAGCCATCGCATCTTCATCCACCGCATCCAAGGCCAGGTAACTGTTTTCAGCATCCCGCTCCAGTAGGCCTTGCCGCTCCAAATAGCGGCCGACCCGATGGGCGATGGTGTGCGCCAGTTGGGTGAGTTCGGCGCTGGTCGGCGCCCTGACCCAGAGGAACTGGGCTGTTCCATTGGGACGCTCAACGTACACGCCATCGAGGAACAGCATGTGAAAGTGAATGTTGAGGTTCAGTGCACTGCCGAAGCGCTGGATCAGGGTGACGGCACCGGTCTTGGCCGCTTGGTGGGTATAGCCCGCTTTCTTGACCAGATGCGTGGCGATGACGCGGTAAACGATGCCCAACACCCGGCTCATGACCTCCGGCCGGCTGGCGAACAGAAAGCGCAATTGAAAGGGAAAGCTGAGTACCCATTGGCGCATGGGCTGTACGGGCAGAACCTCATCGACCAGTAGCGCGGCGCTTTCGGCCATACGCCGTGCGCCACAACTAGGACAGAAGCCCCGACGTTTGCAGCTGAACGCAACCAGGTGCTCAGCGTGACACGACTCACAACGCACCCGCAGAAAGCCGTGTTCGAGACGGCCGCATTTGAGGTAGGCGTCAAACTCGCGTTGCACATAACCGGGCAGTTCCCTGCCCTGCGCCGCCAAATGGGCAGCGAACGTCGGGTAGTATTCTTCGACGATCCGATAGAGCAGGGTTTGCTCGGGCCGGTGACGCTGGTAACGACCAGTGTTCTCGTCCCGGCTGGCCATCCTGGCCGCCACTTGGGGCATGATCCGCATCCTTGCGATACTGTGTTTTTATACAGTTTATCGCTCAGCTGCGAGATATTGAAGTCTCAGCTGTGATGCCAGCCAGTGCCAGACATTGCCTGTGAGTGCCAGTCACTCCCACTCAATCGTTGCCGGTGGCTTACCTGAAATGTCGTATACAACCCGTGAAATACCATCAATTTCATTGATAATACGGTTCGACACGCGCTCAAGCAGCTCGTAAGGTAAATGCGCCCAGCGGGCGGTCATAAAGTCGATGGTTTCTACGGCACGCACAGCCACTACCCAGTCGTATTTACGGGCGTCGCCCATTACACCAACGCTTTTCACTGGCAGGAACACCACAAAGGCTTGGCTAACTTTATGGTATAAGTCGGCGCTGTATAGCTCTTCAATAAAAATAGCATCGGCGCGGCGTAATAAGTCGCAATACTCTTTTTTCACTTCGCCGAGTACCCGTACGCCTAAGCCTGGCCCTGGGAATGGGTGGCGAAACAGCATGTCGTAGGGTAAGCCAAGTTCAAGACCAATTTTGCGTACTTCGTCTTTAAACAATTCACGCAAAGGCTCTACTAAGCCCATTTTCATGTCGGCAGGTAAACCACCCACGTTATGGTGCGACTTAATAACCTGAGCTTTACCTGTTTTTGAACCGGCTGATTCAATCACGTCAGGATAAATAGTACCTTGCGCCAGCCAATTCACGTCGGTTAACGCTTTTGCTTGTTCGTCGAAAACTTCAATAAACACTCGGCCAATTATTTTACGCTTAGCTTCAGGTTCACTGGTACCAGCTAAGGCCGATAAGAAACGTTCTTCCGCGTCTACTTTAATAATATTAAGGCCGAAGTGGTCGCCGAACATGTCCATTACTTGCTGGCCTTCATTTAATCGCAACAAGCCATTGTCAACGAACACACAGGTAAGCTGGCTGCCAATTGCACGGTGCAGCAGCATGGCCGTAACCGACGAGTCAACCCCGCCGGACAAGCCCAAAATAACTTTGCCAGAGCCTACTTGTTCTTTAATACGGGCAATTGCGTCGTCGATAATAGTGGCCGGTGTCCAGTGTTTTTCGCACTTACAAATGTCGACCACAAAATGCTCAAGCATGCGTAAGCCTTGCTTGGTGTGGGTAACTTCGGGGTGAAATTGAACGCCGTAAAACCGCTTGGCTTCGTTGGCGATAGCCGCATGAGGGCAATGCTCGGTTTTGGCAATGGTGCTAAAGCCTGTGGGAATGTCGACCACTTTGTCGCCATGGCTCATCCACACGTCGAGCAAGGGTGCGCCATTTTCTGCAATAGCGTCTTCAATGTTAGCAAACAATGGGCTTTCACCCATACGCTCAAGCCGTGCATGGCCAAATTCACGCTCGCTCGAGCCTGCCACCTTGCCACCTAGCTGCAAACACATGGTTTGCATGCCGTAACACACGCCTAATAACGGTACGCCGGCATTAAATACATATTGTGGCGCCCGTGGCGAGCCCGCATCGAGCACGCTGTCGGGACCACCAGATAAAATAATGCCGTCTGGGGCAAAATTGCGAATTTCTTCTTCGCTTGATTCCCAGTCCCATAATTCGCAATACACGCCAATTTCACGTACCCGGCGAGCAATAAGCTGGCTAAATTGAGAGCCGAAATCAAGAACAAGAATACGGTGCTGATGAATATCTTGAGTCATGGTGTCCACTTTAAGTAAATGCGGCCACTAAAGTGGCCGCTTTAATAAATTAACCTAACCGATAGTTTGGCGCTTCTTTGGTAATTTGCACGTCGTGCACATGCGATTCACCCATACCGGCAGCGGTTACTTTCACAAACTGCGGCTTGGTGCGTAAGGTTTCAATGTCTGCTGAACCTGTTAGCCCCATAGCTGAGCGCAACCCACCCATTTGTTGGTGAATAATGTTGCCAATAGGGCCTTTGTAGGCCACTCGACCTTCAATGCCTTCAGGTACTAGTTTGTCGGCTTGGTTTGACGTTTGGAAATAACGATCAGACGAGCCGTGGCTTTGGTCCATGGCGCCTAAGCTGCCCATGCCCCGGTACGACTTATAGTAGCGGCCTTGGTAAAGCTCAACTTCGCCAGGTGCTTCTTCGGTACCCGCAAGCATACTGCCTACCATAACCGAGCTTGCGCCAGCGGCAATTGCTTTAGCAATGTCGCCAGAAAAACGCACTCCGCCGTCGGCAATCACTGGAATATTGCGCCCTTCTAGGGCTGCTACCGCATTCGAAATAGCGGTTATTTGTGGTACGCCACAGCCAGTAACAATACGGGTGGTACAAATTGAACCTGGGCCAATACCTACCTTCACGGCGTTCACGCCAGCATCGGCAAGCGCCAAGGCGCCTTCGCCAGTGGCCACGTTGCCGCCAACAATTTGCATGTCCGGATAGTTTTGTCTTACCCAACGTACCCGCTCAAGCACACCTTCAGAATGGCCATGGGAGGTGTCGACCAAAATAACGTCAACGCCAGCTTCTATTAAGGCGGCTACACGCTCTTCGGTACCGGCGCCAACACCTACCGCAGCACCTACACGCAAGCGGCCTAATTCGTCTTTACAGGCGTTAGGTTTATTGGCTGCTTTTTCAAAGTCTTTTAAGGTAATCATACCTTTTAGTTCATGCTGGTCGTTCACTACCAATATTTTTTCAATGCGGTACTTATGCATGAGCTCGAGAATAGTTTCGCTGTCGGTATTTTCTTTCACCGTAATTAAGCGCTCTTCCGGCGTCATAACATCGGCTACTTTTAAATGATTAGAATTTTCTGAGCGGGTATCACGGCCAGTAACAATGCCTACTAAGCGATTGTTTTCCACCACCGGGAAACCATGAAAGCCATGTTCTTGGGCTAAGGCTTTTACTTCATGTAAGGTGGTGTCGGGAGAAACTGTAACCGGGTCGGCCACTGTGCCGCTTTCATATTTTTTCACTTTACGCACGTGGGCAGCTTGTTCGGCAATGCTCATGTTTTTGTGAATAAAACCCATGCCACCTTCTTGGGCAAGGGCAATAGCAAGGCCAGCTTCTGTTACCGTGTCCATAGCGGCGGACACTAGCGGAATATTTAATTCAATGGTTTGGGTTAATTTGGTGTTAAGCTTTGCCGTGTTAGGCAGCACTGTAGAGTGCGCGGGCAAAAGTAGCACGTCGTCGAAAGTTAAAGCTTCTTGGGCAAGTCGTAGCATGGCAACATCTCTCTCTTTTTGAACCACCACAGGGACACTACAGGTGGGTACAATGTTGCGGCGGTATTTTACTCACACCGACGCATACAGTAAACTAAAATTTGCAATTAATATTTAAAAGGCTCTTAACCACCATGCTTTATGCCAATAATGAAACTGCTAAACGCGATATTTACACAGTAACGCGGTTAAACCGTGAAGTACGCCAGTTTCTTGAACAACAGTGGGCAAGTATTTGGTTAGTGGGCGAAATATCGAACTTTTCGCGCCCGGGCTCTGGCCATTGGTATTTCACTTTGAAAGACAATGACGCCCAAATAAGTTGTGCCATGTTCCGTGGCAATAACCAACGCGTTCGGGTTGCTGTGAACGCGGGCATGCAGGTAATGGTGCGGGCACGCATAAGTTTGTACGAGCCCCGTGGTAATTACCAATTGATCGTCGAACATTTAGAGCCCGCCGGCGACGGTTTACTGCAACAGCGCTATGAAGAATTAAAGCGCTTGCTTACTGCCGAAGGGCTATTTGCTCCTGAACAGAAAAAGCAAATTCCCGCGCAAGTACAAAAACTAGGGGTAATTACTTCGCCTTCTGGGGCAGCCCTGCACGATGTTTTGGCGGTGTTAAAACGCCGCGATCCAAGTTTACAGATTACGGTGTATCCCACCCAAGTACAAGGTGCAGAAGCGCCGGCCGCCATACGCCGAGCCTTAGCTACTGCAATACGCCGTAACGAAGTTGAGGTACTGTTAATTACCCGCGGTGGCGGCTCGCTAGAAGACTTATGGGCCTTTAATGACGAAGCCTTAGCCCGCGACATTGCTGCTTGCCCTATTGTTACCGTTAGTGCCGTTGGCCATGAAGTAGACTTTACCATTGCCGACTTTGTGGCTGACTTACGGGCCGCAACGCCTTCAGCTGCCGCCGAGTTACTCAGCCAAGATAAGCAGTCGCATGTACAGTATTTAATGCAGTTACGCGCCCGTACTTGGCGTGCTTGGAAAGCGGCTTTGCAAAATAAACAGCTGCACTTAAACCATTTAATAGCCCGTTTACAGCCGTTAAACCCGAAACGCCGCATTGAACAGCAAGCACAGTTGCTTGATAGCCTTGAAGCACGCTTGCAGCGCGCCATGGGCTACCGGCTTAGCGCCGTCATTGCTACGCAGCGCGGCTTACAGCACCGGCTAGCCCAGCAACACCCAAGCCGCGACATTCTTGAGCACCAACAGAGCTTAGCAAAAAGCCGGCAGCGCCTAAACCTGGCGATACTGGCTTTAATAAATGAAAAAGTACGCCGTTTTACTGCCAGCCAACAAGCACTGCACATTGTTAGCCCGCTGAATACCTTAGCGAGAGGCTATTCGATGACCTTCGACGCCAACCAACAGTTGGTTCGTAGCGCCGATGCGCTAGAGCAGGGCCAATTACTTACCACCCGTTTTGCCAGCGGTGAAGTAATTAGCCGTATTGAAACCATTAAGCCTTAGTCTTTCGATTCTAACTTAGGGTTTTCTTTGGTGTGCAAATGCACGTCCATTTGCGGGTACGGAATACCAATACCAGCCGCATCAAGGGCGTCTTTAAATTTCTCTAAGCAACCCCAATACACCGCCCAGTAGTCGGCACGGTTCACCCACGGACGCACAATAAATTTTACCGCCGAGTCACCAAGCTCTGACACGGCAATGGTTGGTTCTGGAGTTTTTAATACCCGCTCGTCGGCCATCAATATGTCTAAAAATAATTTTTTGGTGTCTTGTAGGTTAGCGTTATACGACACGCCAATAACTAAGTCGACCCGGCGCGTGGCCTCTACGGAAAAGTTAGTAATAGCCGAGGTGGTAATACGTGAATTTGGCACCACTACTTTCTTGTTGTCTGGGGTTTTTAGTACCGTAGTAAACAGCTCGATACGTTGTACCGAACCAGCTATGCCACCTGCATCAACGTAGTCGCCGGCTTTAAACGGTCGGTAAATCATGATCATAACGCCTGAAGCAAAGTTCGACAAAGAGCCCTGTAAGGCCAAACCAATAGCAAGACCAGCAGCACCTAAAATAGCGATAAAGGAAGTGGTTTGAACCCCTACATGCGACAGTGCCATAAGCACCGCAGCAATAATAATTAACGCGCGGATAATGCTGGCAAGGAAAGACACCACCATATTATCAATGGCTGAATTGTCGAGCCGGCGAATAAGAAAGTTCGCGGTAAAGCGGGCCAAAACAATACCACCAATTAAAATAAGCAGCGACACGATTAATTTAATACCAAGCCGTAAAATTAATTCTTGGTTGTCACCTATCCAGACTAAGATGTTTTCCATGCTGTACTACCTTTTCTATTGTTAAACCTGCGGGTTGCCCAACCGCTTAGTATAGCGTTATTTTAACGCCTACGGGTATTGTTTTGTGTTACAAACGAATGCGGAAACTAAATTGGCCGCTACTATCGGGCTCGCCCACCATGCGTAATAAATCGCGAATTGGGGCCGGGGTTGAACTACTTGGGCGCATAGCTACGCCAAGATCAACGTTGCCTGGCGCAAAGCGTCCGTTTACCGTTAAGCCTAAGCTATTTTCTGGGTTAACCTGCACACTAGCCCAGCCTTCTTCGCAGCCTAGCTGCATGGCGAAGTCGCCTAGGCTATGCCATTGGCGGCCAATTCTAGTTTTTACTGCGTATACGCCCACGCGCGAGTCTAAACTACTGCATACAGGGTTTCCCAATTCGAACTCTGTTATACCGAGCACAACGTCGCCCTGCAACGGCACTAGGTTAGGAATGTCTAGCCAAGCACTAAGTTTTCCGAGTTCTGCGTTAAAGCGCGCGTTTTCTACCCGCACCGAACTAAACAAGCCGGCCTGAATATGGCTACTACCGGTAATGGGGTTTGCTTCAGTAGCCGCGATGCGCACATCGGCCGCAATTTGCCCGGCTAATAAAGCGAGCGGAAAAACCTGCCATTCAATCTGCTCTAAAGCCCGGCCGTCGAACTGCACATAGTCGACACGGCCATTCCATACGGTGCCAGAAATGCCCTGTAATTGAATGTTTTCCGGTAAGGGAGCAAAGCCCACCACTAATCGAGCCGGTAAAAACACAATAAGTCCAATAAAGTACACCGCCACAGCGGCATAAATACTATAACGAATACGTTTACTCATGCTAACTCCCTGCCTTCACTTGTAAACGCCGCACCCGCACCACACCTGGGGTTGTTGTTTCTGCAACATCGAGGTTTTCTATCACCACCCCACGACTGGCTAACTGCTCTAGTAACTGCAGCAAGGCGTCGAAGCTGGCTTCATTAAAAACCAGCACTTGCGCGTCGTTTTGGGGCTGAATACGTGTTATTTCAAGCTTCAAAGCAGTTGTTGTGGTGTTTAAAAACGCCGATAACTCATTGCTAGTAAGTGGCCCTTGCCGCCCTTGCTGATGACTTTGTTGGCTTGCTTTACCTTGGTAAATAAGCCGAGCTTGGCGTTCAAACCAACGTTGATAACTTTGCTGCGACTCTAGCCTTTGTTCTGCACGAGCCACGCCTTCATGCAGCGGCTGCCAAATTCCTAACCAAAATACAGTCAGCACCACTAGGCCAGCTAGGCTGGTTAATAATAACCGCTCGCGCTTTTGTAAGGCACCCCAGCGCTGCTGTAGCTGCTGTACCTGTGGGCCAAACCGTGCGTGCCATTGCGCCCGCAGGGCCTGTTGCTTTTTCTTCCAGCCCATTATGAAGGTCTCCGTATGGTTAAGGTTCCGGCTATTTTGCCAGCACGACTGACCAACTGGCCTTGTTCTACTTCTAGCGCTTGCGCCCGCACGGCACGCTGAAATCGTTCAAAGGTTTGGAAGTTTTTACCCGTGGCTTGCACGCGTAATTCGCCCCGGCCACTGTCGAACTGTAACAGGGTTAATTCAATTTCAGTGTCTTGGAAGGCCAACACTAAGTCGTTTAGCATGCCTAGCAATTCCCCTTGGGTAGCCCCGCCAAAAGCCGCCACTTGCTGTTCTATGCGCCGCCGAGCGTCGGCAGGTAACCGTTGCTGCTCGGGGAAAAGCTCTAAATAACGGGCTTCAATATTTTGTTGCACTTGCTGGGTTTGGTGGTCTAGTTGCAGCCAGGTAACACCTAAATTGGCTAGATACACCACGCATAAAATAGCCGCGGCTATTGCTGGCCAACGCACTTGCTGCCAATTAACTGGGTTTGGCTGGTGCTGAGCAAATTCCCCTTGGCACAAATTTAATGCTGTATGGCGCCATTGTTGTACCATCGCAAATAGCGGTAAGTCGACGTTTAAAGGGCGCACCGGGGCGGGTACTTGCGGCCAGTTTAGATCGCCAATTGCTAGCAACTCTGTCGGTAACTCAGCTTCCTCAAATGCTAGGTACGGCAACCAAGCGGGGTCTACACTTGCGCCCTGCCATTGGCTTTGGCGTACCAGCCAAGTGTTATCAACCTGAGCTAGGGTCCAGCAGTTGGCTTCGTAAGGCAACAGTAAGAAGTCGGGTACTAACTGGGTTGCGGCTATATTGGCTTGGGCTAGTGCTGCAAGCCAAAATGTCATTTGTTGCCGTGCCACTACAGCCACTGGAATTGGTTCATTATTAGGGCTTTGGCTGGGCCAGGCAAAGTGTAACTGGCCAATGTCTTCGGCCACATCGTCTTCTAATGTAAAGGGAATAATTTGCTGTAAGTGCCGCCGCGACTTCGCTGGAACCGCCGCTTGGTGCATGCTTACTGCTTCACCTGCCACCGCCACATATACCTCGCGGCTACTGGCGCGCTCACTAAGCTCAGCTAACGCTGCTAGGTTGGGTAGCACACCACTGGCAATTAGTTCGCCACCACTTGCGTCGGTTATTAACCAATTTACTGGTGCCTGTGCATGTTTAGGCAGTCTTATTAGTAGTATTTCACTCATTGTTGTCATCAGCCTCATAACCGCCACGTGAACGATGCAGGATCCACGCTTTACCTTCGGTTATTTTTAATTGCGAATATCCATAAAATTCCAAATCACCATACTTTACTTGCGCGTTCAACTCAAAATACTGACTACTAACGGTGAGATCTGCCAAGTCGTCGGTAAGCGGCCCCGAGCCTGACAGCGCTTGTATTGCAGGCTCTTGTTTTATTTGTTCGAGCGACTCGAAACCTTTATTTGGCCGATTGTTCAGTAAACTTTCTGCTGCACTCAAGTCGAGTGTGCCACGAAAAAATGCCATTACTATTTCCGGTTTATCGGTTGGCACCGTATTAAGGTTCAGCTGCCAGTTAGTTTCACCCGGAATAACACACACATAGGGCTTTAAGCGTTCATAAATAGCTTGCTGATAACCAACAATTTGCCTTAATTCCGAACGGTGTGCTAATAAATTATTCGCTGCCTGATAGGGCTGTGGCAGCGACTCGTAGTCGGAGTCTTCGGCGCCCATGGCGTTGTGTAATTCTGTATCCGTGTCAAGCCAGTCTATTAGCGTGGCGGTTAATTGACGGATGGTATATTCATCGAATTCAAGCGCCGTTAATAGTTGCTGGTAGCGCTCTGTTGCTTTGGCTAAATTCGCCGTGTTGTCGGTGTCTTTGCGTAAACTATTTAAGTTAAAGCAGGCGTGTAGGTCGTATACACGGCCACCGATAAAGCCACCGCGAACGGGAAACGGCCCCTGCTGGGTAGCCCAACCCTGCTGCAAATGGGTGCGCCCTTCCGACTCTTCGTGCTCTTTTAACAGCACTTGCCGCACTAGGGCTTCGGCGCTTAGCCAGTGCCAATAGGCTTGTTCTGCATGCTCGCTGCCACTTACCCGAGCTATTTGCATTTGTAGGTGGCCACTCATTCGCGTAGCTAATATAGTTACCAGCGCCACCACTAACAACACGCTAATAATAGCTACGCCTTGGGTGCGTTGCTGTGCTAGGGGTAGGCTACTGGCGGGCTTGGCTACTGTGCTCATGGCGTTGGCTTACCACCACTGGTTAGCAGTACCCGCTCTATCATGCCCAGTTGCTCATGTTCAATACGAATATAAACACGTTCCGGTAGCTGGTGCGGCTGTAACCAACGGCTTACACGTTCGCCACTTTCGCCGCTAAATTCAACTTCGAAAGACTCCACCTGGCTGAGTAAGTCTTGCACCGTTGGCTCGCTACTGACACTGTCGACAAAGGGTTGGTAAACGCGTTGCAATACCCGTTCGCGCACCCGATAAGCTACCGGCTGTAATTCTGAACGGGGCAGCATGTGTTCTGGGTTACTCCAACCGCCACGAACAAAAACCAAAGCGCCACTGTCGCTGTCAACGGTGCTGGCTTCATTGGTTAAATATATATGCTTGGCTTGCTCGTCGGTGGCACGAATGGTTCGGGCTACCATTTGGCGCACGTCGCGGTCTATTATCAGCAAGCTAAACTGTAGTTCGGAAAGCAGTGCATGGCGTTTGCTTGAGGCTTCTTCTGCTTGTGTCATTTGGCTTAACACCGCTGCACTAGCTAAGCCAATAAGTGCCAGCACCACCATAGCCACCATTACTTCAATAAGGGTAAAGCCCCGCGTTTTATGCATTAGCGGCGCCCCACAAAAGTACTTAATTCGGCCACTACGGGGCCATTTTCGCTACGTTTTACCCGCACCGTTACTTCGCGCAAGTCGTCGGTTACGGTTTCTAACACCTGTTGCTGCCAAAACCAGGTTTGCCCGGCAAGTTCAATTTCGCCGCTGTCGTTATTACGCGGAGGCCAAGTTTTACTAGCCGCGGCCGGCGCTACCAAGTCGGCTAAGCGGTTACTGGCTACCAGTTGGCCTAGGTAACGTTCTTGCAAGTAACGGGTACTGTCTATTTGTTGGGTTGCCACCGCCAAAGCAGCTAAGGCTGCTAGGCCAAAAATAGCTAAGGCAAACATTACTTCTACCAAGGTGAAGCCACGACTTGTTACCACAATTGGTCCTCCACTAACCGTAACTGAATACCGTCGCTGCCATCAATTTGCACGGTACGATAAGCATTACCGCCACCGCTATTAGGTGCAAAACTAAGCCATTGGAGTTTAAAAGGAATAAATTCGGTACTTTCAAAAATGATCACTTGTGGTTTAGGTAGGGGCTCGTCTGTTTCGCTGTCGCTACGTTCACGAGCAGGCTCGCTGGTAAATAAAGTGTCTTTATTGGCTAAATTGTCGAACAAACGAAACTCGCCGGGAATAAAGTCGAGTTCCATATTTTCTTTTAAATGCACCCGCAGCAAGGGCTTTTCGGTAAACTCTTGCCACTTGGCTTCGTGCCAACGGTAAAAGCCGTAGCTGTCGTCTTTAAATTCAACACCAATTACCCAGTTGCGTAATAACGCCTGTTCGCGGGCGTAATGAAACTTAAGTTGAAATTCACGACGGGCGTCGCTGGTCGTTTCTCCCTGCTGGCTAGCGGGTAATTGCAGCACAATAACCAGTGCCGCAATACCAATAATAGCCACCACAAGCAGCACTTCAATAAGCGTAAAACCGCCTTGCTGCTTGCTTAGGGTGGGTTTACTAACCAGCATTAGGCCACCTGCTACTGGCTTTCAAGGTCATGCATATTCCATGTACCTATGTCGTCTTGCGTGCCGGGTTGGCCGTCGAAGCCCATGCTAAAAATGTCGTAGCGACCATTTTGCCCTGGGCTCAGTAATTGATATGGGTTGCCCCAAGGGTCGGCGGGCAAACGACGAATGTAACCAGCTTCAGGGAAGTTTCGTGGTTGTGGGTCCATTCGCGCTTTTTCCACCAGTGCTTCTAGGCCCTGTTCAGTGGTTGGGTATATGCCGTTGTCGAGCCGATACATTTCCATGGCATTTTCAAGGGCAGTTAAGTCGGAAATTACTTTTTGCCGCTCAGCTTTGTCTCGGTTACTAAACACGTTAGGAATAACCATAGTGGCTAAAATGCCAAGAATAACGATAACCACCATAAGCTCTAAAAGAGAAAAACCTGTTTGCTGCTTACTTGTACGCATACCTACACGCATAATTACAATCCTATCTGTTGGTTCAAATTCATGATTGGCGTAATAATAGCCAACACAATAAATAATACGATACTTGCCATGGTAACAATGAGCATAGGCTCAAACACTTTTAAGCTGACATTCACTACATTCGAGAACTCGTTGTCTTGGTTGTCGGCCAAGCGCCGTAGCATTTGTTCTAGTTCGCCGCTGCGTTCACCAGAGGCTATCATGTGCAACATCATTGGTGGAAATAGCTTATTTTTGCCTAAAGCCGCTCGCAAGCTAGAGCCTTCACGCAAGTCATCGGCGGCTTCTTCTACCACCTCGCGCATTCGTAAATTACTCATTACCTGCGAAGTAATTAATAAGCCGTCTAACAAAGGAATGGCCGACGCGGTTAAAATACTTAAGGTGCGGGCAAAGCGGGCAGTACTTACGCCGCGAACTAGCTTACCTACTACCGGCATATAAAGTAGCCGTGTATGCACCTGGTAACGGAACTTTTGTTGTTGTAACAAGCGCCCCCATAGCAGGGCTAAAACAATAATTGCCAACAGCGTATAAAGCCCATAGGCCTGCATCCAGTCGCTGATAACAATAAGAACCCGCGTTACCATAGGGAGTTCCGCGCCCATGTCGGTAAACTGATCAACAATTTCAGGCACCACCACGGCCAATAAAAAGCTAACTACGGCAATTGCCACTAAAGTAAGTACTGCAGGATACACCGACGCCTGCACAATTTGGCTTTTCATCATTTGCCGCTGCTCAGTGTAGTCGGCTAGGCGTTCTAGCACTTCGTCGAGATGCCCCGACTTTTCCCCGGCGCCCACCATGGCGCAGTATAAGTCGTCGAAAATTGCTGGAAAGTCGCGTAAGCCTTCAGCCAAGCTATAACCTTCCACTACTCGGCTACGCACCGACATGAGCATTTTTTGTAAGCGCGGTTTTTCCGTTTGATCAGCCACCGCTAAAAGCGCTTGCTCGATAGGTAAGGCGGCGTTTATTAAGGTGGCCAGCTGGCGGGTAATAAGAGCGAGATCCGGCGTGCTAATACCCCGCTGAAATAAACTACGTTTGCGCTTTGGGCTATGTTCGGCGGCGGCAGCAAGTTCAACATGCACAGGGAACAGGCCCTGTTCGCGCAGTTGCTGGCGAATTTGGCGTTCCGTGTCGGCTTCTAGTACACCGCTTTTTTTCTTACCGGCGGCATCAAGGGCTTGGTAGGCGAAGGCTGGCATTATTCCTCCCGCGTTACCCGCATGACTTCTTCAAGGCTGGTAATGCCCTGCAAAATTTTGTCGCGGCCGTCTTGTCGAATACTGGCGTATTTAGTGCGGGCGTAGCGTTCAATGTCTTGTTCACCTTTACCATGGTGAATTAACTCGCGTACGGTTTCGTCGACCACTAGCATTTCGTGAATTCCAGTTCGGCCACGGTAACCCGAGGCATTACAGCTGGCACAGCCCACGGCGCGATAAATTTTAGGCCTTTCACTGCAAGTTGCTGTTGTGGCTAAGGGCAAATTAAGCAGTGCCATTTCTTCGTCGCTGGCTTCATGTTGTTCGCGGCAGTCTTGGCAAAGTTTGCGCACTAACCGCTGCGACAGCACCGCTAACAGGCTAGACGATAATAGAAAAGGCTCTATACCCATGTCTTCCAAACGCGTTAACGCACCTGCGGCAGTGTTGGTGTGCAAAGTAGAAAGCACCAAGTGCCCTGTTAAACTGGCCTGTACGGCTATTTGTGCGGTTTCCGTGTCGCGTATTTCACCCACCATCACTACATCGGGGTCTTGGCGCAAAATGGCCCGTAAGCCACGGGCAAAGGTCATGTCTACTCTGGGGTTTACTTGAGTTTGGCCAATACCTTCTAAGGCATATTCAATGGGGTCTTCAACGGTGAGTATGTTGCGGTCTTTGGTGTTTATTTCCGACAGTCCCGCATACAAAGTAGTACTTTTACCCGAGCCCGTAGGCCCAGTCACTAAAATAATACCGTGTGGCTTATGAATAAGTTCGCCAAACATACTGCGGTTAGCGGCGGTCATGCCCAGTTGGGCGAGGTCTAAACGGGCGTTGTTTTTGTCGAGTAAACGTAATACTACTCGTTCGCCATGGTTCGACGGCATGGTCGACACCCGCACGTCGACAGCACGACCGGCAATAAGGAGCGAAATTCGACCGTCTTGTGGTACCCGTTTTTCGGCTATATCAAGCTGTGCCATAACTTTAATACGGCTTACCAACAGCGAGGCTAACTTTCGGTGCGGGCGTAATATTTCCCGCAACACACCGTCGATACGAAACCGTATAATTAAGTCTTTTTCAAAGGTTTCTATATGAATGTCCGACGAGCCTTCTTTAATGGCTTCGCTTAACATGGCGTTAATTAATTTAATAATTGGGGCGTCGTCTTCACTGGCTAATAAGTCTTCTGTTTTTGGCAGCTCTTCCGCCAAAGAAAACAAGTTTACTTCGTTACCAATGTCTTCCATTAGCTGCTTAGCTTCCGACGAGTCGCGCTGATAGGCCAAACCTAAAATAGCGTCGAATTCACTGCTCGGGTGCACCTGCACCGTAAACGAGCTGTCTAACATACGCCGCACTTCGTGCAGCACGTTTAATTCTACCTGCTCGCGGGTATGCACCACTGGAGTTTCGTTTTCCCACACTAGTACCACACCAAACCGCTTAGCAAATGAAAACGGAATACGTACTGGCTGCTGCCCCCTACCAACAGCCTCAAGTTGGGCGGCTAATTGCGCATCTGCGGGCAGCGCACTGTGGGCAACAGTGCTTTGTTCAGTGGTGGTTTCAGTGGTCATGGTGCTGTGCTTCGTCATTATTATTGCCAGTCGAATTTTGGCGTTCGCGCAGCAGCTGCTCAAAACTTTCTGGCAGCGGTCGGTCGGCTGGCCAGTCAGGTAATACTGGCACTACGTCGCGGCTTCGTAAGGATATGCCACGATCTTGCTGCATTAGCTGTTGGGCTCGAATATAGCTGTATTTGCGCTGGCTTAAGCCAGACATGGTGCCGTCGTCGCGTACTATCGTAGGGCGAATAAAAATCATTAAATTACGTTTACGCGTGGTTACATTGGTCGACTTAAACAAATGGCCAAGAATAGGAATGTCGCCAAGAAGCGGTACTTTAGACAAGCTTTCTTGCACGTCTTCGTCGATTAAGCCACCCAGCACAATGGTGTCGCCGTCGTTGGCTAGTACGGTTGTTTTTAGCTCGCGTTTATTAAAAATAACGTCGACACTGGTGGTTCCGGCTATGCTCGACACTTCCTGCTCTATCATTAGCTGCACCGAGTCGCCTTCGTTTACTTGTGGGGTAACCCGTAAGCGAATACCAATTTCACGCCGATCGACGGTTTGGAATGGGTTGTCGTTACTTGAGCCTGCAGTAGCACCAGTTAAGGTAGGCACTTCTTGGCCCACTAAGAACACGGCTTCTTGGTTATCTAACGTGGTAATACTAGGCGCCGACAGAATATTCGAGTTGGTATTAGTTGCTACCGCCTGCACCACTGCGGCCCAGCTGTCTTGCACGGTACCAAATAACAATCCGTTAGCCGAACCGAGTAAGTTAGCCAATAGCGACAAGTCGCCTTTTTGGTCTGGTTCGCGGGTAGTGTACTGGTTTCCTGCATTGTCCACCCGGGTAACTTCTGCTCCTGGGCGGTCTCGGGCCTGTTCTACCCCAACAGCTAACTGGCCAAGTGGTACCATGCCGCTGCCGGAATATTGTGTCATGCCGTAGTCTTCACTCACCCACTGCACACCGAAGGTGGTGCCGTCGCCTTCAAATACTTCAACAATAATAGCTTCAACCAATACTTGAGCTCGCCGAATGTCGAGCTGCCCAACCACGTCGCCAATGGCCCGTAACATGTCTGGTTGGGCGGTAATAACTAACGCATTAGTGGGCTCGTGGGCTTCAATGCTTACTTCTGCTGCCCCACGGCGATTTCGTTGTGCGGCTCCTGTACCGCCCGACGAGGCGCGCTCTTCTTCGGCAATAAGGGTAGCGGTCATGCCCCGTAGCAGGGCCACCATTTCTTCCGCTTTGGCATAGCGCAAATAAAATACCCGGGTGTTGCCACTGGTTTGCATTTCTTGGTCGAGTTGTTTAATTAGCCGTACCACCCGTTCGCGGGCGCGATCTTCTCCGCTAACTAATACTCGGTTGGTGCGTTCGTCGGCCACTAAACGCGGCACTAGCATTTCTGGGGTGTTGCTGCCTTGCTGGGCAAACACGCTTTGAGCAATGCGCACCATTTCACCCGCCGAAGCGTATTTTAATTCAACTATTTCAACTTCTTGGTTACCTACTTGGTCTACGCGACGAATAATTTCTGCTAACCGATTAACGTTTGCCGCTCGGCCGGTGATCATAATGACATTCGACACGTCGTAGTTCATTACCGCGCCACCGGAGGTTTGATCGTTTAACTGCCGTAGTAAGGGCGCTAGTTCACGTACGGAAACGTTTTCAACGGGCACAACACGGGTTACCCATTCGTCGCCCATGCGCTCGTCGCCTTCAGCTACATAAGATGGCGCATTTTTAGCGTCGCGGTCACGAATGACTTTAAGCGGCCCGGTGTCCATTTCAATAACCGCATAGCCATATACCGACAACACGTTTAAAAAGAATTGGTAGTATTCTTGGCGCGACATAACGTCGTAGCTACGCACGTTTACCCGACCGCGCACTTCCGGATCAACAATAATGGTTTTTTCCAAGTTACGGCTAACCACCTGAATAAACTCATTTATTTCAGTATTTCGAAAGCTAGCTGAAAACTCATCGTCTTGCGCACTGGCAGGCAAGGAAAATAAAGCGACGGCGAATGACAACCATGTGAGTCGTTTTAATACATGCATTACTAATACCTACTCTGCTGGTATGTAGATCTCAATATCTACATACTCTCCATCTCGTAAAATGCGCACTTGCGCCTGCGTTAGCCCTTCAAGCTGAGTCATCAGTTCTAAGGCCTCAGCCATATTGGTTAAGTCGTAACCGTTTATTGCTACTGCAAGGTCACCGGGCCGTAAACCAAATTCACGAAACATGGCTTCGTTTGCTTTGGGTGCTAACCGATAACCCACAAGGCCGTTTTCACCTTGCTGCGGGGAAATGCTAATAACTTCTAAAATTTCCAACTGCCGTGTAGTTAAGTTTACTTCTTCTGGTGCAGCGGCTGGTGCGGCTTGCACGGGCTGTGTTTGTAGCACCAAGGCCACTTCACTGCCATCGCGGCCTTCAAGCCATAAGGTTTCTAACCGATTATTATGTTCTAACAAAACCCGGTCGCTACGTATTTCTTTCACCACTGCCCTACTGCTACTAATGGTGTCGCCTGGAATATAAGTACTTTGTTCCGAGCCTTGTTGAATAATTGCAGCAGACAAATGCGGGTTGTTACTGGCGGTAACGCCAACTAAGCGAATGTTTAAGGTGGTTTCAGGCGCTTCGTTGGTGCTGGGCCGGCTAACCTCAGCACCTTTTTTACCAAATAAATGCAACCCCTGTATTCGGCTTAGATCGAGCTGCGCCACTTCGATAGAGGTTACCGGCGTGGCGCTAAGCGGCATGAGAGTTGGCGGCCCTACCGGCATTACTAGCCGCCACGTTAGTTGGGCCAGCAACCAAGCGGCAAACAGCAGAAAAACCAACCCTAAACCAGTAACAAGCGGGCTAATAAACTGCGCCGAACGAAGCCGGCCTATTAATGTTGTTGAAGCTGATGTAAGCGTTGTTATCACTTGTGCCACGGTTCTTTTAATTCTTATAAGTTAGCGGGTCATTCTATACTGCGTTGCACGCGGCAACAACCATACAACAACCTATTAACATGTTTTTTGGCAATTAAAGTTGTCTGCTTGGCCGCAAATAACCCACCTTGGTGAGTGCCATGTTACACTGAACAAATAAAATATAATGGTATTCAGCGTTATAATCTACCTTGGTAAAGCTTAGGTACTTTGTTTTGGAGAACGTTCCTTTATGTCGCAACAATCCTCGTTGGCACCACAAGTTCGGCTTGATAAATGGCTATGGGCTGCGCGTTTTTTTAAAACCAGAGGTTTAGCGCGCACGGCGGTACAAGCAGGCAAGGTGCAATATAATGGTCAGCGCACAAAGCCGGCTAAAATAGTAGAGCTAGATGCTATTATTATTGTGCCCCGAGGCTATGATCGTATGACTGTTACCGTAACAGGTTTAAGCGAGCAACGCGGCAATGCCACTAAAGCTGCCGAGCTTTACCAAGAGTCTGCTGCTAGCTTGGCTAAACGGGAAGAAAATGCCGCCGCCCGCAAGGCTAATGCATTGTATAATCCGCACCCTGAACAGCGCCCGAACAGTAAACAGCGGCGCGAACTTATTAAATTCAAAAATCAATAGGCTTTATTTTATGACTGATGGCATTACTGTTTCCAATACCCAGGCCCTAAACGAAATACACCGTTTTACTTTTGCCGATCACGATGTGCGTGGCGAATTGGTGCAATTGTCGTCGAGCTATAGCGCCCTATGCGACAAACACGACTACCCAACCCCAGTGGCAAACCTACTTGGTGAGTTACTTGCAGTGACCAGTTTGCTTACTGCCACCTTGAAATTTAAAGGGCATATTAATGTGCAATTACAAGGTAGTGGGCCGCTAAACTTTGCCACTGTTAATGGCCGCCACGACCAGAAGTTACGTGGTTTAGCTCGGGTGCGCGCAGAAATTAACGACTCTTCGTTACAGGCAATGCTGGGTGACGATGCTTTATTGGTGTTAACTTTAACCCCCGAGCAAGGTGAACGTTACCAAGGTATGGTAAAAATTGAAGGCGACAGCTTGGCCAGTGCCGTAGAAGACTACTTTACCCAGTCGGAACAGTTGCCAACTCGCATTTGGCTGCACGCCGACAGCACACTACAACAATGTGCTGGCTTTATGCTGCAGGTATTACCCGCCGCGAGTACCGACGTTGCTAGCAATAATCAAGGCGAAAGCTTTACCCATTTAGCAACTTTGGCCGACACCTTAACCCAAGCAGAAATTTTTAGCCTTGGTGTAACCGACATTTTACACCGCCTGTACCATGAGGAAGATATTCATTTATACCCAGCGGAACAGGTGCGCTTTTATTGTGGTTGCTCTCGCGAGCGTACTGCCACGGCTTTGCGGTCGATTGCGCGCGACGAATTGCGGGAAATTATTGCCCAAGACGGTAAGTTAGTACTAACCTGCGACTATTGCCTCAGCGACTACCAATACGACAGTATTGATGTGGAAGCGCTTGATGGCCACGATGCACCGCCACAAGCGCAATAATGAAAGGTTATTTTTTAACGAAGCGCATCATACGTTTGCGCTTACGCTGCTGCGACAAGCTTAGCTTGTTGCGGCGGCCCGAGAAGGGGTTATCGCCCGCACGGAATTCTATTTTAACCGGGGTACCCATAAGTTCGAGGGATCGGCGAAAATAGTTAGTTAAGTAACGTTTATAACTTTCTGGCATGTTGGTTACTTGGTTACCATGAATAACGATAAGCGGTGGGTTATAGCCACCAGCATGTGCGTATTTCATTTTTACGCGGCGCCCACGTACCAGTGGTGGCTGGTGTTCATCAATAGCCGATTCCATAATAGCCGTAAGCTTCGCCGTGCTTACTCGCCGTGTGGCACTGGCATAGGCTTCTTGTACCGACTCAAATAAATGCCCTACGTTGGTACCATGCAAAGCAGAAATAAAATGAATGCGGGCAAAGTCGACAAAGCCTAAGCGACGGTCGAGCTCTTGCTTTATCCAGTCCCGGGCGTCTGTTTCTAAACCGTCCCACTTGTTCACCGCAATTACAATTGAGCGCCCTGCATTCAACACAAAGCCCAGTAGGCTTAGGTCTTGGTCGCTAATGGTTTCACGGGCGTCGACCACCATAATAACTACGTTGGCGTCTTCAATGGCCTGTAAGGTTTTAATAACCGAGAACTTTTCTATTGCTTCGTCTATGCGACCACGACGGCGTACACCCGCCGTATCAATTAAAATATATTCTTGGCCATCGCGCTGCATGGGTATATATACGCTATCGCGAGTTGTACCTGGCTCGTCGAATACCACTACTCGGTCTTCACCTAAAATACGGTTGGTAAGTGTCGACTTACCCACATTTGGGCGACCAACAATAGCTAGTTTAATGGGCGTGGCTGGGTCGGGCGCGGTAAAGCCACTGTCTTCATTAATGTCGATTGGCTCAGCAACTGGCTCGATAAGATCAGGAAAGCGCTCAAGCAAAGGCTCGAGGGCAAACTTCATTAACTTACTTACTCCACGACCTTGAGCCGCAGCAATTTGCCATACTTCGCCTAAGCCTAGCTTATAAAAGTCGGAACTGGCCGAGTCGCCGTCAATGCCGTCGACTTTGTTCGCCACTAAGCGAATTTCTTTTTCTTGACGACGTAGGTAGTCGGCTAAATACTCGTCGGAAGCGGTTAAGCCATCACGAGCATCAACAAGAAACAAAACCAGGTCGGCTTCATGCACAGCTTGTAACGACTGTTCTGCCATAAGCCGGTCAATACCTTCTTCGTCGCCTTGAATACCGCCCGTGTCTACTACAATAAACTGATAGCCGTCGTAACGAGCAGAGCCGTATTGGCGATCTCTCGTTAAGCCGGGGAAGTCAGCCACGAGCGCGTCGCGGCTGTTGGTTAAGCGGTTAAACAATGTGGACTTACCCACATTAGGGCGGCCAACAATGGCCACAACTGGCAACATGAAACGTCCTTTTGGCGAGCTCGGCCTAGTTGGCTTCGAGCTGCTTAATTAAATATAAACGGCCGGCGGCGCTTTGCACCACCAGGTTTTCTTCAACTTGAACTGGAGCGGTGCGAATGGCATCGCCTTCGTCTAGCTTAATACGCCCAACTAATTCACCGGTCAGGCGATTTAACCAATGCATATAACCAAAACGGTCACCCACGGCAAGGTAGTCGCCGTGCAGGGTTACATCGGTTAAGCTGCGGTAGTGCAAGTCGTTATTCCGCCATAATTCTGTACCCGATATTCTATCGAGTGCAACCACATGGCTTTCTTGGCTAATTAAGAACAAGCGGTTACGTATCAGTGACGGCGCGCTAGCACTGGCATACTCGCGTTTCCATAGCACTTCACCATTGCGTAATTCTAATGCAACCGTTTGACCGTTATAACCTGACACATAAACCGTGTCGCCAACAATCAACGGGCTACCATCTACATCGGTCATGCGTTCTAAGTCTGACGAGCCAGTGGGTATAACAATTCGCTCTTCCCAAGCAAGGCGGCCACTGTCGAGTAATAATACCTGAAGTTTACCCGTACTGGTGCCAACTACCACACCACCACTAGTAATAGCAGGACGTGAAACGCTACGCAGCGACAACAAACTGGTGTCTTCTTCGAAGCTCCACTGTTCCACCCCGTCGGTTTCGCGCAAGGCCACTAAATAACCATTACTTAAATGCACAACCACATAGCCTTCGCCCACAGCAACTGGGCTCATTACTTCGCCCTTCACCTGGGTTTGCCAAAGGGTTTCACCATTACTTTTATTCAGTGCGTACACCACACCGTTTTCCGACGATAAGTAAATACGATCATTTACAATGACTGGGCCCGCCGACAAGCGCGCCGACTCTCCCCGAGGAAAATGTTCAAAAAACCGTTTTTTGCCGCCAAAATCTTGCTGCCAAAGGCGCTTACCCGTTTTTGCGTCGTGAGCAATTAACAAGCCATAACGTTCAGCGGCATACACTACACCGTCGCTGTAAGCAGGTTGCAAGGCCGTGAAATGCTCTTCACTGCCAAGCCCAACGCGTGTTTTCCACACTACTTTGGCTTTAATGCTGGGCGTAAATGCCTGTAAGTCTGCATGACGTTGCTGAACATCGTTCGATGAACAGCCCACTAAAAACACTGCCGTTGCAACAACAGTCAGCAATAACTTAAGCGCATGATTCATTAGTTAGCCGCCAAATTATCTAGTTTCATTTGCAAGAAAGGGTTAGCACCACTGGCTGACAAACCTATGGCCTGTGCGTAAGCCGTTTTTGCTGCGCTTAATTGCCCTTGGGCAAACAGTAAGTCGCCTTCTACTTCTTTTTTCAAGGCGGTAAAACCGTCGTTAGCCACATTAGCCAAAGCTTTTTGTGCTAGCTCGAACTCACCCCTAGCAATTTCAACCCGTGCTAAGCGTAAAGAAATTAAGCTTTGTAATTCAACCCGCGAGGTTTCCTTAATTGCCATCGACAACAACTGTGCGGCTTCGTCTAAATCGCCGTCGTTTACCGCAATTGCGGCTAACTGCATGCGGGTTAGTGCCGCATAAGAGCTGCCTTCAAATTCAGTTAATGCGGTATTTGCAAACTCGGTATTGGCTAAGCCGTCGCTATTTTGTAATTGTTCGAGCACTTGCTCATAGGCACTGGTTTTCGCTTGCGCTGCACTGTCTTGCGCCGCTTGATAATTACGCCAAGTAAACATCGAGCCCAAGCCAATAACCAGACCAGCAACAATCCATGGGCCGTATTCTTTAATAAACTTTTTTACCTGTTCTTCTTGTAGTTCATCGTTATCCACGTGCCAGTCCTCTTTATATTAAACCTAATACTTCAATAAGTGCCTGCAACCCAGCCCAGTTCACCGATACCTGTTCGCGCTGCTCGCGTAAATATTTTACTGTGAAAGTACTTTCAGCTATTTCACTTTCGCCTAACATAATAGCGATGGTTGCACCCGCACGGTCGGCGCGCTTTAGCTGCCGGCCAAAATTACCGCCACCACAATGCAAATGAACCCGTAACCCAGGGAAATGGTCGCGCAGTTTTTCGGCAACAGCTTGAGCAGGAAGTTCCGCATTATCGCCGCCTACGGCAATATAAACCTGTACCGTGTCGGCAATGGGTAGGGTATTAGCTATTTCTAGCATTAGAACCAAACGCTCTAGACCCATGGCAAAGCCTACGGCTGGAGTGTCTTTGCCACCTAACTGCCCTACTAAACCGTCGTAACGGCCACCAGCGCACACTGTACCTTGGGCGCCTAAGCTGTCAGTAACCCACTCAAATACTGTGCGGTTATAGTAATCAAGCCCACGTACCAAACGTTCATTTAGCGTGTAGGGTACGCCAGCGGCGTCTAACCGAGCACATAAACTTTGAAAGTGTGCACGCGACTCATCGTCCCAGTATGCAGACAGTTTTGGTGCAGCGCTGAGCATGTCGGCCATGGCTGGGTTTTTAGAGTCGAGTATACGCAATGGGTTCGATTCCAAGCGACGCACGCTGTCTTCGTCGAGCTGTTCTTTATGCTCGCGCAAATAGTCCGTTAGTGCCTGTCGATACACAGCCCGTGCTTCATTCGATGCTAAGGAATTTAGTTCCAAAGTTAAATGGTCGGCAATACCTAAGTCACGCCATAACCGCGCAGTCATAATTATAAGCTCGGCGTCTATGTCGGCACTAGCAATACCAAAACTTTCCACCCCTACCTGATGAAACTGGCGGTAGCGGCCTTTTTGCGGGCGCTCATAACGAAACATAGGGCCCATATACCATAACCGCTGCTGTTGGTTGTACAGTAACCCATGTTGGTTACCCGCGCGCACACAGCTTGCCGTACCTTCCGGACGTAGCGTAAGGCTTTCGCCATTACGATCGTCGAAGGTATACATTTCTTTTTCAACAATGTCGGTTACTTCGCCAATAGAACGCTTAAAAAGCTCGGTTTGCTCAACAATGGGCATGCGAATTTCGCTATAGCCATAACTAGCCACCAAGCGGCGAATAACCGACTCTAAAGCCTGCCAACGACCGGTTTGGTCGGGCAGAATATCATTCATTCCACGAATTGCTTGAATTTGCTTTGCCACTGCAACAGCCTTCCTATTTAAAAGTGTCGGCATTATAGGGTGTTTAGACGGGGAGGTAAAACCTCGCAGGTGCGGTTAACCTACATTTGTCGTATCTACTACCGGTATTTTATTCGTATCGTTGGTACGCGCTACGTAAGCTCGTATGCGTGCCTCAAGTTGATCAACCAAATCGAGGTTATCTAGCCGTTCACGTTGGCGTTCACCGTCTACATAAAATCCGCTACGAGTTTTTGCCCCAGCTAACCCAATGTGGGAAATATATGCTTCGCCTGGACCATTCACCACACAACCAATAATGGAAACATCAAGTGGCGTGGTAATGTCTTCAAGCCGTTGCTCGAGAGCATTAACGGTGGCGATAACGTCGAATTCTTGGCGTGAGCAACTTGGGCAAGCAATAAAGTTAATACCGCGTGAACGAATACGCAACGACTTTAAAATATCGAAGCCTACTTTTACTTCTTCTACTGGGTCTGCTGCCAGCGACACCCGCAAGGTGTCGCCAATGCCCTCAGCCAGTAGTAAGCCTAAACCAATGGCCGATTTTACTGCACCACTACGGGCACCGCCGGCTTCAGTAATGCCTAAATGTAAGGGTTGGTCAATTTCTTTGGCCAATAAGCGATACGCCTCAACAGCCAGAAACACGTCTGACGCTTTCACACTTACTTTAAAGTCGTGGAAATCGAGCCGCTGTAATATTTTTACATGGCGCATGGCCGATTCAACTAAAGCGGCGCCATTAGGCTCGCCATATTTTTCTTGAATATCACGTTCCAGTGAACCCGCATTAACACCAATACGAATTGGAATATTGCGTTCACGGGCTGCGTCGACCACGGCCCGAATACGCTCTTCGTTACCAATGTTGCCTGGGTTAATGCGTAAACAGTCCACCCCATATTCAGCCACTTTTAGGGCAATACGGTAATCAAAATGAATGTCGGCCACTAACGGCACTGTGGTTTGTTGTTTAATTAGCTTAAAGGCTTCAGCGGCGTCCATGGTGGGTACAGAAATGCGCACAATGTCGGCACCAGCTGCAGCAATTGCATTAACTTGGGCAACAGTTGCGGCCACATCGGTGGTTGTTGTGTTGGTCATCGACTGCACGGCAACGGGGGCGCCGTCGCCAATGGGTACGTTACCAACATAAATTCGACGGCTTTTACGTCTTGGAATATCCACTGTGGTACTCATGAATTACTACTCAAATATTTAGGGCTGTAATGTAGGCACGCGAAACGGAACAACTCGATTTCTGGGCAGTTCACTTAAGTCAACACGTTGGCCTTGATAATATATTTCTACTGCATTCGGCGCACCAAGAATAACACTGTAGGCCTCGGCTCCACCTAGTGGCATATTGTAACCTTTTTCTTTAATGCCCACCGCTAACACCCGGTCATTGTCGGCGTAGTCTCTAACGTCAACCCAACTTTGGTCGCGGAAGTAAAGCACTAAGTCGCCCGCCAGGGGATCGGCAGCTTCTAAGAAAGTTCCTGTGCGATTAACCGCAGTATTCATTCTGGGCTGCGCAGGTTGTTGTTCCACTGCGGTTGCAGTGCTCTCAGGCTCTGCACTACTAGCCTCCAAAACCGCTGCATTACTTTCCGTGGGCTCTGCTAGTAAAGCCTGCTCGTTTGGCTCAACGGGCGCTATAGGCTGTTCTGCCACCTTAGGCTCGGGCTGTGGTATTGGCTGTTGCTGTGTAACAGATTGCCGCTCAGAAGCCATGGTTTTTGCGTTCGCAGGTTCCGTGCGAACCGGTTGTTCAGTTGTTACTGCCTGTTCGTCGTCTCCCGATTGTTGCCAAAGAAATAACACAAAAGAAGCCACTAACACGGCAACAATAATATAAGTAATAAGCATTAAGCGACTGTCTTGTTTTTCAATCGCCTTTTTTTGGGAAAAACTTTGCATGTCGTCTAACTTGGGTTTATCCAAAGTTAAATCGTCATAAGCAGTTAACACTTCAGCTTCTGACACCCCTACGTACTTAGCATAAGACTTGAGGTAACCTCGAATAAAGGTTGCTGCAACCTTGGGGTCGAATTTGCTAGCTTCAATTTCCTCAATAAGTTGGCGTCGCAAACATAAGTGAGTTGCCACTTGCTGAGTTGTATAGCCTTTTGCTTCACGAGCCGTACGCAGTAAGTCACCAGGAAATATTCGTGGTGCACTTACAGCTGCTGTACTAACATTCTCGTCGTTTATACGTTCATCTTCTACTGTCATGAGAGCCTGATTTTCGCCATACCATCCATGGTGCGCATGTTACGCTCCTTGCTTGCTAGGACGTTGCTTTAATAGCAATTGCCTGGCCACCTTTTTGCCGTTGTTGTTTTTTTAATAAGCGTTTGGTGCGATCTACCACATCACCTACGAGCTGTCCACAGGCTGCATCTATATCATCGCCACGGGTCTTTCTAACCATAACCACATATCCATGCTCCATCAATACCTTTGCGAAGCGATCGATACGAGAATTACTGGAACGCCCGTAATCGGTGCCTGGAAACGGATTAAACGGTATTAAATTTATTTTACTTGGCGTGCCTTCCAGTACCTTAGCTAACTGATGTGCTTGATCGGTAGAATCATTCACATGGTCTAGCATGACATACTCAACGGTAACTTTCGATTGTGCTTTCGAATTTTCTACATACCGTCGTGCCGACTCTAAAAACTCGGCAATAGGATACTTCTTATTAATAGGCACAATTTCATTGCGTAGTTCGTCGTCTGGTGCATGTAATGAAATAGCCAGCGCTACGTCAATTTGTTCACGTAACAAGTCAAGGGCTGGCACAACACCCGATGTACTAAGGGTGACACGACGTTTCGACAACCCAAAGCCAAAGTCGTCCATCATTAATTCCATGGCTGGCACTACGTTCTTCACGTTTAATAAAGGCTCGCCCATACCCATCATAACAACGTTAGTAACAGCTTTTACATTGGTGTCGCCAAAGGCACCTAGCTCTTTATTTACCCGCCACACTTGGCCGATAATTTCAGCAACTCGTAAATTTCGATTAAAGCCTTGTTGGCCCGTAGAGCAGAAAGGACATTCTAGGGCGCAACCCACCTGCGACGATACGCATAAGGTTGCTCGGCCCGCTTCGGGTATCCATACACTTTCTACTTCCTGGCCGTCGCCTAGGTCCATGGCAAACTTTATGGTGCCGTCGCTCGACTCTTGCCGTGTCTTCACTTCTGGGGCTTTAATTTCAGCAATGTCGGTGAGTTTGGCACGCAACACCTTATTCAAATTGGTCATTTGCTCAAAGTCATCAACACAGTAGTGATAGATCCACTTCATTACCTGATCGGCACGAAACGCTTTTTCCCCCAAGTCGGCAAAAAACACCTGCATTTGGCTACGGTTCAGATCAAGTAAATTTACTTTCTTCTTGGTGGTCATAACTACCTCTTGCTAATAATCATTTGGTCCTGCAGCTCGGTATATTTCAACAAGCTGACTGATGGTCAAAAAGGGGCCGAAGCCCCTTTTTTACACACGCTGTGCTAATACGACAGATTTTTGTTTAGCGAGTGCGTGGGCAAATTTCTTCGTCGTTGAAGAAGTACGCAATTTCACGTGCTGCCGACTCAACTGCGTCAGAACCGTGTACAGCGTTTTCGTCAATTGTTTCTGCGAAGTCTGCACGCAAGGTACCTGCAGCAGCTTCTTGTGGGTTTGTTGCACCCATAATTTCACGGTTTTTGCGCACTGCGTCTTCGCCTTCTAGCGCCATCACAACGATAGGGCCAGAAGTCATGAACTCAACTAAGGCGCCAAAGAATGGGCGCTCTGCGTGTTCTGCATAAAAACCTTCTGCTTTTTCTTTGCTTAAATGCATCATTTTTTGGGCGACAACGCGTAAGCCAGCCGTTTCAAAACGATTTATAATTGCACCAACAACGTTTTTTGCCACGCCGTCGGGCTTAATAATGGAAAGTGTACGTTCCAAAGCCATGTTCATTACTCCAATTCGTTAGGCTCGCTCGGCCCTTACAACCCAGCGATTATAAAGTCGCGCAAATTATACGTGATCTGCAGCGTTATTCCTAACAAAAACTTTTTGCTGCTATTCATGTTGGCAAGCGCAGCAAATTGTAACAGCGGTAATTTTCCCCTTGAATATTGCTCCCTTCATGCTCTAGTATAGACGTCTACACTTCCATTCAGCATTAAGGTTCAATCATGTCAAAGAATAAAGTTGCCACATTCGGTGGTGGTTGTTTTTGGTGCACGGAAGGCGCCTTTCAACAATTAAAGGGCGTAAGCACTGTTGTTTCTGGTTATGCCGGCGGCCATGTGAGTGAACCAACCTACGAACAAGTATGCACGGGCACAACCGGCCATGCGGAAGTGGTGCAAATTAGCTACGACGAAAACCTCATCAGCTATCGTGAATTGCTTGAAGTGTTATTCGCTATTCATGATCCTACCCAACTGAATCGTCAGGGGAACGATATTGGTACGCAGTATCGCTCGGTAATTTTTTATCATGATGAAGAGCAGCACGCAGCGGCTAGCGCTATTATAGCTGAAATAACTGCCGACCAGCTTTTCGAGCAACCCTTGGTTACCGAAGTGGTACCACTAAATAATTGGTACCCCGCCGAACTTCACCATGAAAACTATTTTGCCCGTAACCCTGAACAACCTTACTGTGCGGCAGTTATTGCGCCAAAGTTAGCAAAGTTCCGTGCCACCTTTGCCGCCAAGCTAAAAGATTAAATTAACCTAGAGCCACAAGGGTTTACTGGCACGTAAGCGCGGAATAGCTTCAAGTAATATTGCTTCTACTGCCGCAATATCAGCCTCTGTGGTGTGTCGGCCTAAACTAAAACGAATGGCAGCGAGGGCAAGTTCGCGCTCTCTGCCTAAGGCTAACAGTACAAATGAAGGGTCGACTGTTGCTGAGTTACAGGCCGAACCCGACGACACGGCAATGTCGGCTAAGTTCATAGCCAAGCTGTCGGAGCACAAACCACCAAAACTAACGTTCAGTAAAGTACCAATGCCGTGTTCTAAGTCGCCATTTAAAGTTACATTGCCAAGCGACTGAATAGTTGCCCATAGCCTATCGCGAAGCGCAGTTAAACGTGCCATGTCGCTAGCTTGCTGTTGTTTAGCAAGGCGCGCCGCTTCACCGAAGCCAACAATTTGATGCGGTGCTAGGGTGCCTGAACGCATGCCACGCTCATGCCCGCCGCCGTGTATTTGTGGGTTTAACTTGGCCCGCGGGCTACGGCGTACATAAAGCGCCCCAATGCCCTTTGGACCATACATTTTATGGGCTGAAATTGACAAGTAATCAACCTTTAGCGCATTCACATCAACGGGAATTTTGCCTACGCTTTGCGCTGCGTCCACATGAAACAATACGTCTTTTTCTTGGCATAAAGCACCTAGCGCAGCAATGTCTTGAATAACACCAATTTCATTATTTACATGCATAACACTTAATAAAATTGTGTCGGCACGAAAAGCAGCGCGAACTACCTCTAGGTCAAGCAAGCCATTGGCTTGCACCGGCAAGTAAGTTACCTCAAAACCACGGCGTTCAAGCTCAGCGCACGAGTCTAAAACCGCTTTATGCTCTGTGCACACGGTAATAATGTGTTTACCTTTGTCTTGGTGGAATTCAGCGGCGCCTTTAATGGCTAAGTTGTCCGATTCGGTAGCACCAGAAGTGAACACGATCTCACGTGGGTCAGCATGAATAAGTTCAGCTATTTGGTGGCGGGCTTCGTCGACACATTCTTCTGCTTGCCAACCTAACCGATGAGAGCGCGACGCAGGGTTACCAAAATTGCCCTCAAAGGTAAGGCACTGCATCATTTTTTCAGCAACAGCAGGATCCACAGGCGTTGTGGCCGCATAATCAAGATAAATAGGACGCTTCATAGTTTAGGCTCATTAAATTATATTAATTATTAGACTTATTGTTACGTTCGAACGAGGTCAATATACCACGCAATATGTTTAATTCATTTTTATCGGGCCGAGTACGCGTATATAACCGACGTAACTTATTCATTACCTTACCTGGGTGGTTGCGCACAATAAAGCCTGAGTTAGTTATAGCACGCTGCAAATGCATATAAAACCCTTCCATTTCGCCAGCAGTAGGATAGTCACCCAGCGCTTCAGGAAAGTGGCTTTGCTTGGCGTCTAAATAAGCCACCCGCACTTCATAGCACAAGGTTTGTACCGCCATGGCTAAATTTAGCGAGCTATACTCTGGATTAGCTGGAATATGCGTATGGTAGTGGCAAAGTTGTAATTCTTCGTTGGTCAGCCCCGTTGCTTCACGGCCAAAAACCAAGGCTACCGTGCCTTGCTGCCCTTCTTGAAGAACTTTTGCGGCTGCTTCTCGCGGAGTGGTCATGGGCCAGTCGAGGGTACGGCTACGAGCACTGGCGGCAAAGGTTAACTGGCAATCGGCAATAGCTTCAGACAAGGTTGCAACCACTCGAGCCTTGGCAAGAATGTCGGTGGCCCCTGCGGCTAAGGCCGACGCTTTACTGTCGGGTAGTTCTTTGGGATTAACCAATACTAAATCGCTAATTCCCATGGTTTTCATGGCTCGCGCCGCCGAACCTATATTGCGTTGATCGGAAGTATTCACGAGCACAATTCGTACATTATCGAGCATAATTTCAGCACCCTGTTTTATGGCCGCGCAATCCTATCACAACATGCCTTTTAATGACTACCGTGCGTGCGCATTGCGCATGGGCTTTTGATTGTTTATAATCGCGCCATTAATACGTTCTTTGCCAGTACAGGAAATCAGCATGCACGCAATGTTAAATATTGCGGTTCGCGCAGCGCGCGTGGCCGGCCGGGTGATCACTAAAGCTTATGGTAACCCGCAAAACTTAGAAGTTGAATCGAAGTCTTTACACGAATTTGTCACCAACGTAGACAGAGCCGCTGAAGAGGCTATCATTGCGACCATTCAAAAATCGTATCCGAAACACAGCATTATGGCTGAAGAGTCGGGCATTATTGTGGGTGAAGATGCTGATTACCAGTGGGTAATTGACCCGCTCGACGGCACCACCAACTTTATGCGCGGAATTCCCCACTTCTGCGTTTCAATTGCTCTTACCGTTAAAGGCGTTACGCACCACGCTGCCATTTATGACCCCTTGCGCGACGAGCTATTTACCGCCAGCCGTGGTGCAGGTGCTCAGCTAAACGGTTTTAGAACCCGTGTAGCAGGCGCTAAAAACCTTGAAGGCACCTTGTTGGCCACCGGTTTTCCATTTCGCATGAAACATATTTTGCCCGACTACCAGAAAGTATTTGCCAGCTTCTTTGAAGAAGCTGCCGATATGCGCCGGGCTGGCTCTGCGGCACTTGATCTTGCTTACGTTGCTTGTGGTCGCTTAGATGGTTACTGGGAAGCTGGCTTAAACCCATGGGATACAGCGGCAGGCGTGCTATTGGTGCGTGAGTCTGGTGGTATGGTTACCGACTTTGCGGGTGGTATGAATTATCAAAAGTCGGGCAATATTGTTGCTGCCAACCAAAAAGTAATTCAGTCGATGCTGATTAAAATGCGCAAAGAGCTACCAGAGTCTTTATTAGACTAATAACCCTGAGCATGCATGCGTAATATGCGCTAAAAAACATAACGCCGACATTATGTCGGCGTTTTTGTTTGTACTGTTAAAGCTCTAGCTCGTCTAAATCGTAGTCAAAGCAATAATCAATATCTTCAAGCTCTTTCAGTAAACTATGGCGCTCTTTTAGCATTTCTATTTCACGCCACTTGCGTTTGGAACTCCGTCCTTTCGTCTTTGCCTCGGTATTTTTTAGTTCTTCAGAGTTGTCCATAGAAATCTCCTTGTTATTACTGCTTTTTTTTAATAAGAGTACTATCAACAGTGCTTCTATTGAAATTAACCAACAACCTTGCACAGACTCTTTATACCACAAAAATCAGAAACTTAAAACAATTTGACACAATTGAACAACAATTGCTTAGTAAGTAGCTCGCAGCACTTGGTTTTAGCCTGGCAAATGCCAATTTATTGGCTTTCGCCCCTGCTTTGTTAGTAACTCGTTAGCCTTTATAAAGTGCTGTTGGTCGTAAAAACCGCGGTAGGCCGACAAAGGCGACGGGTGTACCCCCGTTAATACGCCATGTTGGCTTATATCGATACCTTGCATAGTGCGCTCAGCATGTTTGCCCCACAACATAAACACCACCGGCGGGCCATTCGCAACATGTTGCAGAATGCTGCGGGTAATGGTTTGCCAACCTAAGCTTTGATGTGAAGCGGCTTCGCTATCACGCACCGTAAGTACCGTATTTAGCAGTAACACCCCTTGTTGCGCCCAAGTTTCAAGACAACCATGCTGTGGGGCTGAAAAACCAGTTATGTCTTTAACTAAGGCTTTATACATATTCTTCAACGACGGAGGCGGTTTAATGCCGTAAGGCACCGAAAACGCATAGCCATGTGCTTGCCCCGGTTGGTGATAAGGGTCTTGGCCCAAAATAACCACCCGCACTTGCTCAGGGGCAACAGCCGCTAAAGCGGCAAACACTTGATCGTTGGTAGGGTACACCTGTTGACCTTGTTCCCGTTCTGCTTGTACTGCCTGCCACGTGGTAGCTAGTTGTGTACGGAATGTTTCATCGGCCAATAACGGCTGCCATGGTGTTGGAAAATTAGCTAAGTAACCTTCTTGCCCACTGTTTACAACTGCTTTACTACTCACATATGTTTCCTAAGTTCGCCATGATAATTTCTTTGTCTAACTCGTTGGTTAAACCATCGTGGTTCAAGTCGTACCAACTCGACAAGCCACCACCCTGCTCTGGATCACTCCAATATGCCCATTGCTCTATGTCTGTATTGTCGACTAACAAGTCGCCATTACCGTCGCCTGGGCAGCTTACTTGGGTTGCCAATAAACTGTCGAGTTCATTACGTAAAAAACTTAACTGCTGTTGCTGCACTGCAGTTAACTGGTTTTCTGCGAACAAGGCTAACAAATCACTCTCGGCCCTATCTAGTTTTAATTGACTGGTATAGGGGCTTTCATTTATTTCATAAAACTCTTCTTTGCTAACTAAGGTATTAGTTGCACAATTTAACGTACTAACCCGCAGCAATTTATGCCCAGCGCTGCGAATGGCACGCTGCTCGGTTGGAAACAGTTCTGTTGGCGCCTTGCCTTCAGCAGCCAGCCAGTCGTTTACAGCACAACAAGAGCTAAACCCTTGCGGGTTCGCATCGCTACCTGGGCCATACCAGTTGCCACCTTGATCTTCGCATACCTGCGCTTGGGGAAATATTTGTACACACACATTGGCCTGCGGTATAACGCAAGGTGGAGCGGCTTCACGAGCGCTATTGGTACCTAATTCAGTAAAGTTAGTGCTGCGAATGGGTTGTTGGTCTACATAACTTAAGTACGGCATTACTGGTTGCGCGTCTATTTCCATGGTAGTGGCTAATTGTTCTGTGTCTATGCCAGCAATATCTAAAAATAGTCGGTATAAGTCGGTACTATTGACCATGTGTCCCACATCTCGATTCGGCGCTTCCACCACTGGCCCAGTAACAATTAAAGGCACCCACACGCCACTTTGGTACAAGGTACCTTTGGCCCGCAAGGGGTCAAAGGGTAATTTTACGCTGGGCATGTAGGTACCATTGTCGGTAGTAAATACAATAACTGTGTCGCTATTAGGGTTGTATTCAAGGTCTCCCGAACTATTACGTAAAGCTATACCAGTTTCTTCTAATAACCGCCCTATTTCATGGTCTACCGCTTCTAACATGTGCTGGGCAATGACGCGTTGTTGTACTGCATTGGCTACGTTGGTGGGGTCAACCACGCCTACATCGGCCAGTGCCGACGCTACTGGCGTGCCACACCCAAGCAAGCTTTCTTCGGCTTCAGGATTAGGCAGCAAGTGGGCCGGCGGGGGTTGCAAGGGTGTATGCAAAGCTGCAAAGCCAAGGGTTAACATCCATGGCCGCTCGGTGTCCTGTTGGGCCTGTTTTATCCAAGCAATAGCGCGATTTGCTTCCTGTGTGGTGCGGTAGCCGCGGCCGCGCGGATCAGCGGCCGTAAGGGTTTCTGTGCTACCGTCGGCGCGGCTTATTTTCCATTCTGCCGTGTAAAATCCATTCTGGTTATCAAAGCGTAATTCTGCGTGTCGTGCTACGCTGTATTCTGTTTGTTTCGGATCAAATATACCCCCTTGTTCCATACAAGTTCGGCCCGGGGTAGGAAACAGCGCGGTATCATTCATTAATATATGTTCGCCATTGGCTAAGTAGCACATGCCAAAGTCGGCACCGGCCATGGCGTCGGCCTTGGTATTTGGTACAAAACCGCACTGGTAGGTACCTTGCGGCGCTACCCCACCAGCGGTGCTGTCAACTGGGTAAGGGGCGCCGTCTAAGTAGCCGGCAAAGTAATCCCAGCCAAGGCTATGTAGCGCACTGTCGCCTAAAGGATGGTTATCAGGACCAAGGTCAGAACCTGTTAGGTGCATTTTACCAATCAAAGCGCTTTGGTAATTGGCGTGTTCACGCAATAACTTAGGAACCGTTGCTCGGTAAGGTGACATTTGCGAGTTTGCGAGGGTATTCGAAACAATGGCGTTGTAAACCTGGTTGCGGAAAGGATAACGGCCATCAAAGTAGCTTGTTCGTGTGGGAGAGCAAGTTGGCATCGACCAGGTATTTCTAAAGCGTACACCAGCCTGCGCAATGGCATTTATGTTATCGGTAGCGGCGGGTACTGCACCACCATAGCCAAAGGCTTCAAACTGATCGACGCCTGCATCATCCACAACAATAAATAAAATATTCGGCAGCAGCTCCTGCTGAGTATCCTCTTCTATTGGATCAACCGCAGTATCTGGCGTAGAGCTTGAGCTCCAGTTACAGCCACTTAATAATAATCCGCTCAAACTCGCTAGGATAAGTAATTTCATATTCATCATGTTTTTCTTACCTTAAGAAGCGCCGAACGGCTTAATCAGCGTTGTTGTTAATGTGGCCATTAACCTGCCCAGAGCTTTGAAGGTTTGCTGCACATGGGTTAAAGTGGTCACTTTTCATACTAAACTAGTGTCCGCTGTACCTAATGTCAAGTTAGCTTTTGAGCTGTTAAAAAGGCATAAAAACAAAAAACCAGCATATAGCTGGTTTTTTAAGCATGTACTTTCTATTTTTTAGAACGACACTGCAAAGCTCGCAGAAACAAAGTCGCGGTCTTGCGTTGGGTCGTAGTCAGCTCCGTCGAAGCGGCTGTACGAAAGGTTGAAGCTATACTTACTCATATAGTTACCACCCATTATCAACGAAAGATTGCGGCGTCCTTCAATGAAGTTGGTATTTGGCGAGTAACCACTTACGTCATGACCAAAAGCAATGGCCGGGGTTAAGTTCCAGCCCATAATGGCGTTCGAGTACTCAAACTGTAAGCGGGTACGATAACCATAAGAAGTGCTAGTTACAAAACCTTCACAGTTACCGGCTGTTATACCTGGGTTAGCAGCAGCGTCGGCAGCAGTGAAACACTTACCATATACCGGGTTACGGCCAAAGCGCTGTACGTCTAGGCTAGGTAAGTCGGCTACGTGGCTCATGGCTAATTCAGCAATAAAGGTAACCCGCTGAGCGCCTAACACTTGGTCAAAGAACTGTAAGAAGGTGGTTTGCGCTTGCCATACTTCTAATTCTTCGTAACCACGGGCATGACCGCCTACTGGTATACCATTTGGCCGTGCATCGGCAATACGCACCAAGAAACTACTTGGCACATTAGGCTGTAGCCCTGCCGTTAGTATTTCTGTGGTGTTAATTTGTACCGCTTGTGCTGGGCGATAACTTACTTCACCACTCCACGACCAAGTACCTAGCGTGGTACTAAAGCTAACGCCAAATATTTCGTTGTCTTCTGGCCATTCAACAAAGTACTGCGGCCCTAGGGTCGACACTACGTTATTGCTGATAGCCGGAGTGCGCCAGTCGTAGGCTGAAATAATAGGCGCCGTGTTGTGCACGTTTAAGTAGTAAAAACCAAACTCGGTGTCTAAGTTCATTGCGTAATAACGGAATGACACACCAAATTGACCACTATCACTTGCTCTTAAGTCGTCTGCACGGGCAACGTATAAGCCCGCTTCAACCGACTCTTTGTCGCCAAGAATAGTATTTGCACCCACTTTAGGGTTAAGCGTTACTTTGTTACACCCTGGCCCACCCAGTATGTCTACCGACGAGAAGTAGGTACCACAACCGTCTAGTTTGGTGTTGTCCCACTCGTACATATAGAAGGTGTCTAAGCTTAAACTTTCTGTTAAGCCGAGTGAAAAAGTGACCATTCCCACTGGTAATAGTGCTTCTTTTAATTCAGCACCTGGGCGACGTAACGCGTTTACGTCGGCTGGGTTAACCGCATTCACACCATTTTGAATGAAGGTACTTTCACCCCAGCTGATTACTTGGCGACCAACCCGTAAGTCGGCTGGCATTCTACCAATATCGAAACTGGTATATACGAAGGCGTCGAGCAGGTTAACCCCACTGCCCTTCGAGTATTTATCAAATGCGTCGTTATTTAAGCGCGTGTTGGGCGTATAATTATTCGCCGTATGACCATGAGGCATATTCTTATTTTCAAGAATATCGTCATACCAGTAGTTAAAACGCACGAACGCACCGGTATTACCACTGCCCGTAATACTAATGTCGTGCACACCACGGAATACAAACGACGTTAAGTCGCCTTTGTCGAAGTTAAGGTTACCATCGTCGGCTACGGCCGACTGCCCGCCACCACCAGCCATGTTACCTGGCTGTATCACTCGCATCTCGCGGTCTTGTACACGCCATTGCGCACCAAGCGAGAAAGTTGAGTCGAACTCAACATTCACCGAACCGATGTCGAAACTCGCTGCGTTCACAGCAGGCATAGCAACAGCAAGCGCTATAGCCGAAGCGAGAGGTAGTTTTCTATACACAGATGTCATTTTTTTCATTGTTGTTGCCACCTATCCTGCGTTACCTGGAACTGGAGTCCCTGGCTAGTAATTTCCAAAAATCATGTCTGAACAGTCGCACAAGCGCAAGCTTTAAAACCATTCAAACATAAATCTTTGAGTTTTTGTATATTGTTGTTGTTTTTTATCAACTCGTTGTCAAGCAGATTAGCAGACCACTAACCTGCTTGTCACCTTCTTGCTACTACTAACAATTACAACGCGCTTTCTAGTTCCGGTAAAACATCGAATAAATCACCCACCAAGCCATAGTCTGCCACCTGGAAAATTGGCGCTTCTTCGTCTTTATTGATAGCCACAATCACTTTCGAGTCTTTCATACCAGCTAAATGCTGAATAGCACCACTAATACCTACCGCTATATATAATTCAGGCGCAACAATTTTACCAGTTTGCCCTACCTGCATGTCGTTTGGTACGAAACCGGCGTCTACCGCTGCCCGCGAAGCGCCAATAGCGGCACCTAATTTGTCAGCAATACCTTCGAGTAATTTAAAGTTTTCGCCATTTTGCATACCGCGACCGCCTGAAATAACCACGCGGGCTGAAGTAAGGTCTGGGCGCTCACTTTTTGCTAGCTCTTCTTTTACAAACTTCACTTTGTCTGAACTAAATACGTCGCTTACCGCTTCAATTTCAGCACTGCCACCTTCTGCTGCAACTGCATCGAACGCAGTAGCACGCACGGTAATCACTTTTATAGCTTCGTTACAACGCACGGTGGCAATAGCATTGCCCGCATAAATGGGGCGACGGAAGGTGTCGGCACTTTCAACCGCAACAATGTCTGACACCTGCCCTACGTCAAGTAGCGCAGCAACACGTGGCATAAAGTTTTTGCCTGTAGTTGTGGCAGCCGCAACAATGTGACTATAGCTTTTACCTAAAGAAAGCACCAATGCCGACAGGTTTTCAGCTAAAAAGTGTCCATAGGCAGCATGGTCTGCACACAACACTTTACTTACCCCAGCAATTTTAGCTGCTTCTTCAGCAACGCTTTGGCAGCCTTCACCAGCAACCAACATGTGAATAGTGTCGCCCATGGCTTGTGCAGCTGTCATGGTTTTCAGCATGGCTGGGTTTAAGGTTGTGTTGTCGTGGTCGGCAATAACTAAAATACTCATATTACTTTCGCCTCATTCTTTAATTTTTCAATTAGTTCTGCAACGTCGGCAACCTTCACGCCAGCACTACGTTCTGCTGGAGCTTCGGCTTTAAGTAATTCAATGTTACTGCCTAGTTCTACACCCATTTCTGCCGCTGCTTTAACATCGAGAGGTTTGCGTTTTGCTTTCATAATATTTGGCAACGACGCATAACGTGGTTCATTCAAGCGTAAGTCGGTGGTAACAATGGCCGGCAGCGTAAGTTCAACGGTTTGTAAACCGCCGTCAACTTCACGAGTAACTTGCACGGTGTCGCCATCAACCACAACTTCTGAGGCAAAAGTGCCTTGTGGCATGTCGGTTAATGCCGCTAGCATTTGCCCAGTTTGGTTGTTGTCAGAGTCGATAGACTGCTTACCTAAAATAACCAGCTGCGGTGCTTCTTCAGCAATAACCGCTTGCAATAACTTAGCTACCACTAATGAATCGGGCATGTCGTCACATTCAATATGAATGCCACGATCGCCACCAAGCGCCAACGCTGTACGAATTTGCTCTTGGCACGCTTTCGGACCAATCGACACTATTACCACTTCTTCCGCAACGCCTTTTTCTTTTAAGCGCACTGCTTCTTCAACGGCAATTTCACAAAATGGGTTCAATGCCATTTTAACATTACTGAGGTCTACGTTTGACTGATCAGCTTTCACACGTACTTTTACGTTGAAATCAATCACACGTTTAACCGCGACCAAAATTTTCATAACTACTTTCCTTATCCTAAAGATCCTGGAAGGGAATAAATTTGCCTGCCATTATGTAAAAGCAGCCTGCATCGTACAAGTGATAACGCTATAATAGACGAAATTTCGCTGCGGATCACGGGTAACAACGCCCTTAATTTCCTTCTTTTAAATGCTACTTACTAGGTTTTCTTTCAATGAATCAAAAGCTTAACCATGACGCCTTGCTTCTTCAGCAACAATTAAGTGGTGCCCGTGGTTGGGAACAACGTTATCGCGAGCTACTTTTGCTTGCCAAACACGCTAACACACCGGCAACAATTCGTACTGACTTAAATCAAGTCAGTGGTTGCCAGGCCCAAGTGTGGCTAACGGTTGAATTAAAAGACCATAAGCTTTGCATTAACACCGACAGCGACGCTCGCTTAGTGAAAGCATTATTACTGGTACTTACAGCGCCATTGCAACAACAACCCGTGGCTTACTTACAACAGTTTAACTTTCACCACTGGCTGCAGCAATGTGCCTTGGCCGAACACTTAAGCGAGTCACGCATCAATGGTTTACACCAAGTGGTGCAGGCTTTACAGCTAAAAAGTGCCCACTTGCTTTAGCGCAATACCCGTTGTAATAAACGCGCAGCAGCAAAAAAACCAAATGAGCCGGTAACCATCAGCGAGGCACCAAAGCCTGTGGCACAGTCGAGCCGCCCCCCTGCCAACCCCGGTTTAGCGTGCGACACGGTGCCATCGCCAACGGGGTAACGTAACTGCTCTTCTGAATACACACAGTCGATACCAAATTTACGTTTGGGGTTTTTGCTATAACCATAGCGGCGCCGCAGTTCATACCGCACTTTTGCCATTAAGGGGTCTTGCTGCACGCGCGCCACATCGGTAATACGAATTGCAGTGGGGTCTATTTGCCCGCCAGCTCCGCCAGTGGTTACTACCGGCAGCTTGTTGCGCACACACCAAGCCAAAAGCGCCACTTTCGGGGCCACGCTGTCAATAGCGTCGAGCATCCCGTGAAGCCCTTCTGGTAAGTCTGCTGCGGGCTCGTCTGCACGAATAAAGTCGTCTACTATGGTTATGTTTAGGGCGGGATTTATTTCTAGCAAACGGGCGGCTAGCACCTCTGTTTTGAGTTGTCCTACTGTACTGGTTAACGCATGCGACTGCCGGTTCACGTTGCTTAAACAAATGTCGTCCATGTCAATCAGCGTTAGCGCACCAACGCCTGTGCGGGCTAGGGCTTCCGCCGCCCAAGAGCCAACTCCGCCCAAGCCAGCTACTGCCAAGTGCAATTGCTGAATACGCTGTGCGTCGGCTTGACCATATAGGCGTTCAATACCACCAAAACGACGGGCATAGTCTGTCATTAGAATTCTTTCCACTTGGGCTTTTCAGTCACTCGGCGCCTTAGCAAGGCTTCCGAGCGTGCCGCTTCCGCCGTGTCGGTGACGTCGTAAACAATAATACCTAAGTTTTCTACCTCGCCACGGGCATTACTAAGGGGCAGCAACGTAATGTTTTGATACATATAAGGAGCGGTACCTGTTACCGGTCGATAAGGTGAAAAGCGGAATAAAAATGGCCGCTGCTCCCAAATAATAAACGCTCGGCTACCCAGGCTGAAAGTACGTTTGGCCTTGCCTTGAAACCATGCTTGGTCTATTTCTGGCGCCACTGAGAACAAGTTACGCCCTTGCACTTCACTGGGGCGTTTACCGCTATGGTTGGCCATAAATTCATTCCACATGGAAATGGCAAAGGTGCGATCTACCACCACAATACCTACATCAATGGCCGCTAAAATATTCATTTTCATGTGTAGGTCGTTCATCTCGTCGCCATTTAACATGGTTCGTCGCCCTCCAACAAATAAGCTAACTGACGCTCTAGCGCGGGCAGCGAGCTACTAGGGAATAACAACAATAAGTCGAATTCAATGGCAAAGCCTTCTAACCTGTAGCCTATTTCAATAGCCAACACTTGTTCCCATCGCGTTTTTGACGACTTGAGCAATTCTGCCACCGACACATTACGGCCTAATATAGCCGGGTGGGCTTGATTCATGCGCACATACAACTGCTCGCCTAAACCTTGTAAACAAGCACCTATCAGTAAATTGCCAATATCGAGCAAGGCTTCAAGTTCATAACGCTGGTCGTTAATGTCATTACCAAGCAAGCGGCCCATGTCTTTAAAACTGGCGTCGTTAAAAATAACCATGGCTTCACCATGAATACCGTCGCCGGTAAAGCCTTGGGTAACCGCTGACACCGTATGGGCGCCTTCCACCGACGACAACACCATGTGCAGTTCCGAAGCGGCTATTTGGTTCACCGTAGGAATTGGCAGCTCGACAAACACATTCAGCGCCCGCGCCAATAGTTCGCCCGCACGCCCCATGGCTACGTTAGCCACTTCTTGGTACATGTCACGCTGGCTTACTTGAATGGTGCTGCCCCGTTCCGGGCGAACTACTTTAGTCGGTGGGCTGGTTTCGCTTACTTCTGGCGCGGTAAAAAAACCATACTCAATTAGTATCCGTTCTAAGGTGGCTACGTCGGTTGGTTTACGAATAAACTCAAAGGCCCCCAGTTGCAACACCCGCGCTTTTGCTTCCGGCTGAATATCGCCCGACACCACCAACACCATGGCTGGCAAGTCGTGCTTGCGTATTTCGGCTAGGGTTTCGTAGCCGTCCATAACCGGCATATTTAAGTCGAGCAGGGTTAGTTCGCCTTTACCCTGCCGAATAAGTTCGAGCGCTTCTTTACCATGTTCGGCAAAGCTAAGCTCAATGTCCCATGAAGCTGGTAATATTCGGCCCAATTGCTTTCGGGCGAGCGACGAGTCGTCACAAATTAGTACGTGTAATGGCATAATTAAATCGCAACCGGGGCTTTAATATGCGGATGTGCCTGATAGTTTTCGAGTTCAAAGTCGTCGTATTTAAAGCTAAAAATGTCTGATACCGCTGGGTTAATTTTCATTGTTGGTAATGCTTTGGGCTTGCGGCTTAATTGCAGTTTGGCCTGTTCTAGGTGGTTCGAGTATAAGTGTGCATCGCCAAAGGTGTGTACAAAGTCGCCAGGTTCTAGGCCGCACACTTGCGCCACCATTAAGGTGAATAAGGCGTAGCTAGCAATGTTGAAGGGGACACCAAGAAAAATATCGGCACTGCGTTGGTATAGTTGGCAAGAAAGCTTACCGTCGGCCACATAGAATTGAAAAAGTGTGTGGCAGGGAGGTAACGCTTGCAAGCCTTGCTTGGCGTTTTCTTGTGGCGACCAGCCTGCTTTAGGCAAGGCCGCTGGGTTCCATGCGCTAACTAATAATCGGCGCGAGTCGGGGTTGGTTTTTATTTGTTCAATTAACTCGCTAATTTGATCAATACTGTCGCCATTAGGTGTTTCCCAGTTACGCCACTGGGCCCCATACACTGGGCCAAGATCACCTTCTTCAGTGGCCCAACCGTCCCAAATAGACACACCATTGTCTTTTAAGTATTGAATGTTAGTGTCGCCTTTCAGGAACCATAGTAATTCATGAATAATAGAGCGCAAGTGGCACTTTTTCGTGGTGACCAAAGGAAAGCCTGCAGCTAAGTCGAAGCGCATTTGATAACCAAACACACTGCGAGTACCAGTACCTGTACGATCTTCTTTTACCGTGCCGTGTTCCAGTACATGGGCCATTAATTCTAAATATTGCTTCATGCTTTTCCTCCTAGCTTACGGGCTGCGGCTAACCCATTTTTCTTATATGCCAATAACATAATTACTGCGCCTGCTATAATCATAGGTAACGACAACCACTGCCCCATACTAAAGAAGCCAAGCAAACCAAGATGGGCATCGGGTTCGCGGAAATATTCAACTACAAAACGGGCAGCTCCGTAACCTACTAAGAACAGCCCACCCACGGCTCCAACTGGGCGGCGCTTACGGCTAAACCACCATAACAATACAAACAACAAAAGCCCTTCGCCGAGCGCTTGATACAACTGCGACGGATGGCGGGCAAAAGCGCCAGCGTGGGGAAACACCATGCCCCAAGAAACATCGGTTACTCGGCCCCACAGCTCGCCATTAATAAAGTTACCAATACGGCCTAAACCAAGCCCTACCGGTACCAGTGGTGCCACAAAGTCACCCACTTGCCACAAACTAACCTGACGTTTTTTGGCAAATATAGCTAAGGCTAAAATAACCCCCAACATACCGCCATGAAACGACATACCACCAGACATGATATTAAATATATACAGCGGGTGTTGCAGAAAGGTGCCGAATTGATAAAACAGTACATAGCCAATACGGCCACCTAAAATAAGGGCTAGAAAACCCCAAAACAGTAAGTCTTGCCACTGTTCTTTGTGCCAAAAAGGGTCGGCGGTAGCACGCTTGCTGCCCCACCAATACGCAAACATGGCGCCAATTAAGTACATTAAGCCGTACCAGTGCAAGTCGAAGGGGCCAATGCTGACTAAAACTGGATCGATTTGTGGGTACTGTAAGGGTTCGGCGATCATGTTTTATCCTGTAATTAATAAATGAATGGCAACCACTATTAACAAGCTAGCAAACACTCGTTGTAAATAGCGAACTGGCAAACGGGTGGCCACTTTTGCCCCAACTGGAGCAAATAATACCGAGGTAGCTGCAATACCTAGCCAAGCTGGTACATAAATAAAACCCACCAGCCAAGGTATTTCAAGCCCATGAGCACTGCCACCCATGGTGGCATAAAGCAGAGTACTAAAAGTTGCTAATACTACACTACAAACCGCTGCCACAGCCACGGCTCGGGCCATAGGAACTTGGTAATAATGCAGTAATGGCACCACCAAGGCACCGCCGCCAATACCAATTAAAGCTGAAATAGCACCTATTGCTGTACCAAAACTGCGTACTTTCCAGTTTTTTATTGCTTTTTCTTTATTTCGGGGTTGCCGCTTCCAAATCATACGAATGGCTAACACAAGTAACATCAGCGCAAATACTCGCTGTAATATGAGTGGGTTAATAGACACCCCTACCCAAGACCCAAGTACCCCACCAAGTATTAATACTGGTGCCAGCTGCTTTACCCATGGCCATTGAATATTGCCATGGCGCTGGTGTGCATAAGCGCTGGAAAACGTGGTTATGGCAATTGTAGCTAAACTGGTGCCAATAGCGGTTGGTACTATAATAGCGGCCGGTAAACCCATTACTGGAAGTAAAAATATTAACAGTGGCACCACTAAAATACCGCCACCTATGCCTAACATGCCTGACAGCAAACCGGCAAACACACCACCTAATAGCAAAGTAGCCAAAGCTGTCATATTATTTCCCCGCTCGAATAAAGCCGCCTAGCCCTAAACTCTCTAGTTTCATACTTACCACTTTGCGCACTTCGTCGGGGTGCTTAGCAGTTAACGCTTGGTTAAGTAGCACTTGCAACATAGGTGCTTCAACTTGGCGCACTATCCAGCGTATTTTATCAATGTTGTGGCCACTCATACTTAAACTACGGTAGCCCATGGCTAACAATAACAGCGCCCCGCCAGGGTCGCCTGCTAGTTCACCACACACACTAACCGGCTTGCCCAGCCTATTGCAGCTGGCCACAATGTCTTGCAGTACGGTTAATAACGCGGGGTGATAGGCTTCATACAATCTAGCTACCCGTGGGTTATTACGGTCTACAGCAAGTAAGTATTGGGTTAAATCATTGGTGCCAACTGAAAAAAAGTCGACTCGCTGCGCAATGCTGTCGAGCTGGTACAAAATGGCGGGAACTTCTATCATGACGCCTAATTGTGGGCGCTGTAGGCTGGCTTCTTCACCATTTTGTTGTAATTCACTACGTACTTCAAAGTAGGCTTGGCTTATTAGCCGGGTTGCATCGTCTACTTCATCAACGGAGGTTATCATTGGCAAGAGTATTTTTAGCGTGTCGAAGCCCACATTGGCGCGCAACATAGCCCGCACTTGCACCAAAAATATTTCTGGGTGATCTAGGGTCATGCGAATACCGCGCCAGCCAAGGAAAGGGTTGTCTTCTTTAATTGGAAAGTAGGGCAAAGGCTTGTCGCCGCCCACGTCGAGAGTACGCATTACCACTGGCTGCCCACGGTAATTTTTAAATACCTCGCGATACAACTCAAACTGTTCGGTTTCTGTCGGGAAACGCTCGCGCATCATAAAGGGTATTTCAGTGCGGTATAAACCGATACCATTATGGGCACCGCGGCCTTCGTTATGATCAACGTTCAAGCCGGCGTTCACTTGCAATTCAACCCGTATACCGTCGCTAGTTTCTGCCGCTAAGTTTTTATTGCTATCAACTAAATTAGCCAGCTCTAGTTCGTCTAACAGCAATTCTTGGTATTCTTTCAGTACCTGGGCAGGCGGGTTAATAAATACATCGCCGCTGTAGCCGTCAACAATTAAGTATTGGTCTTCTAGGTAATTCAGTGGCACGTCTTCCACTGCAAATACGGCTGGCACCCCCATACTGCGGGCCATAATTGCCGCATGGCTATTGGGCGAACCCCGCAACGACACCAACCCCTGTAAGCGATGCCGAGGAATGGAAGCGAGCATGCTGGCGGTCACTTCTTCCGCTACTAAAATAGACTGGTCTGGCACTTCCATGGTGACATTGCCGCTATCTTGTAGGTGCGCCAATACCCGTTGGCCAAGATCGCGTACATCTACCGCTCGCTCGCGTAAATACGAGTCGTCAAGGTCTTCAAACTGGCTAACGAAGTCGTCTACTACCAGCTTTACTGCGGTTTGGGCCTGCCAGCCTTCTTTAATTTTGTTTTCCACCGCATTGCCTAAGCTGGCAGCGTCTAGCAAGCCTTGATACACATCAAAAATAGCTAGGGTGTCTTCCGCCACATACTCGGCTACTTGGGCCGCTAACGCCCGCAAGTCTTGGCGGGTTTTTAATACTGCTTTACGAAACTTATGCTTCTCTTGCATGGGCTGCTCGGTGCGCCGCGGAACCACAGCACTTAAGCTGGCCAGCGGTTTACCAATAAACGCATGACCAATAGCAACGCCTGGTGCACCTGCCACGGCACGCAAGTTACGCAACCACGGTGAACGCTGATCAGACACTAGGTCTTTGGCTTCTGCGTGTGCAACAACAGCTGCTAATTGCGCAGCCAAAGTAACTAAAAACGATTCTTCATTACTGGAAAAAGCCCGGGCTAATTTTTGCTGCACCGCTAATACACCAAGCACCTGTCGTTGGTGAATAATGGGTGCCACCAGCATCGCCCGATAAGGTTCTTCAGCAAGGCCTTCAACTAATTTAAAGTTGGGGTGGGTACTGGCGTCGGCAATGTTAAGCGGCTCTTCTCGTTCCGCAGCAAGGCTAATTAAGCCCTCACCAAACTCAAGCACAACGCGCTCACCTTCAACCAAGTTCAAGCCGTCGGTTGCCATGAGCACAAATTCGCGCTGCTCGTGATCGGCAAGGTAAACCGAACACACGTCGGTACCTAAGGCCGCTTTAACATTACGCACCATGGTGTCGAGGGCCACGTTAAATTCAGGGGCTTGGTTAACCGACTCGACAATACGTTGGAGCGTACTTAACATCATACTTAACGCCTGCGCTTACGTTTTATTTTTTTATGTTTAAGTGGCATAACCACGGGCGCAAACTCTTTCATCGCACGGCGATAAACATCACGTTTGAATGACACAACTTGGCGCACAGGGTACCAAAAGGTAACCCAACGCCAACCGTCAAATTCAGGGTGGCTAGACTGCAACACATCCACGTCTGATTCTGGGCAAGTAAGTTTTAATAAAAACCACTTTTGCTTTTGACCAATACATAAAGGCTGCTGGCCTTTACGCACCATGCGTTTCGGTAATCGATACCGCAACCAATACCGGCTGGTATAAACCAACTCTACTTGTTCTTTGTGTAACCCCACTTCTTCATACAGCTCGCGGTACATTGCTTGCTCGGGGGTTTCACCTGCGTCGATTCCACCTTGGGGAAACTGCCAGCTTTGTTGCCCATAACGGCGGGCCCAGAATACTTGACCATGCTCATTGCAAATCACTATGCCGACATTTGAACGATAGCCTTCGGCATCTATCACTTGAGCATCCTCAGTTATTTGTTCTATTGCTTCAATTCAACCACAAAGTACGCCTTCGGGCAATCTAAGTTCTTCACTTGAACCGCATTTAAGCCGCAGCTAACATAGGTTACTGTCTGGGCTATTTAAAGTGAACCATGATCAATAGCAATGCTCCCCAACCTGCCACTACGGCGCCTAACAACGAAGCCGAACTATTTGCTCGCGCCCGTGCGTTGGCAGGTTATTCCTTAGGCCAGCTAGCTACCGAAGCCGGCTGGGTTACCCCCAGCCATTTGCGCCAAGCGAAAGGCTGGGCTGGCCAGTTACTTGAACTTTACTTAGGCGCTTCGGCAGGGTCGCGCCAAGAGCAAGACTTTCCACACTTAGGAGTTGAGCTAAAAACCATTCCTATTAATGCTGAGGGCATGCCTTTAGAAACCACCTATGTATGCATTGCGCCGCTATTACACTTAAATGGCGTGCACTGGCAACAAAGTAATGTGCACAACAAGCTACAACGGGTACTATGGGTGCCACTCGATGGCCGCCGTGAAGTGCCTCCTGGCGAGCGAGTGATTGGGCCTGCGGTATTATGGAGCCCTACCGTGCAACAAAACGCGGCGTTACAACAAGACTGGGAAGAAATTACCGAGCGCATTGTGCTTGGCCAAATTGAGCAAATTACCGCTCGCACCGGCACCGTATTGCAATTAAGGCCCAAAGCCGCCGACGGCAGTGTATTAACTCCCGCTATAGGGCCCAAAGGGCAAATGATACAAACCCGGCCGCGAGGGTATTATTTGAAAAAAGAATTCACCTTTCAGGTACTCGCTGAAGCATTGGAGTTATAATTGCCTAAACGCCCCCCGTGCCCAACCTGCCGACGACTACGCTTTATGGTTCTTTGGGCCCTACTTATGCTGTTAATTTATTTTGGCTTACTGACCTGAACAAGCTATAACGAACATACAACGCTATTAAAATATAATTGCCAACTTAGGAAAAACATTTTGACAACAAATCTTAAAGCGAGTGGCTGGCGAGAGTGGGTATCACTTCCCGACTTAAATATTCCCGCCATTAAAGCCAAAGTTGACACAGGTGCAAAAACCTCTTGTTTGCATGCTTTCAAACTTGAGCGTTTTCAAAAAAACGGCGCCGACTGGTTAAAAATATGGGTTCACCCGCAGCAAGGTAGTGATGCTGAGCATATTTGTGAAGCCCCTATACTTGAAGAGCGTGAAGTAACCGACTCGGGCGGCCATAAAGAAATACGCTACGTGATAGAAACCACAATGAAGGCAGGCGGGCTATCTTTTCCAGCCGAGTTAACACTTACTAACCGAGACACTATGAGGTTTCGGATGTTGCTTGGCCGACAAGCATTGAATGGACGCTTTATGGTAAACCCAGCGGCTTCCTTTCTATTTGGAGAACCTGAATGAGAATTGCAATACTGTCACGCAACCGAAACTTATATTCAACACGGCGGTTAATTGAAGCTGCAGAAGCTCGTGGCCACACGGTTTCAGTGCTCGACCCATTACGTTGCTACATGAATATTAATGCTAAAGAGCCCGAAATGCATGTACGTGGGCAAATTTTAGAAAGCTTCGATGCGGTCATTCCCCGTATTGGTGCTTCTATTACTTTTTATGGCACCGCTGTGCTGCGCCAATTTGAAATGATGGGCACCTACCCACTCAATGAGTCGGTAGCTATTAGCCGCAGTCGTGACAAGTTGCGTTCATTACAATTACTTTCCCGCAAAGGTATTGGTTTGCCCGTAACCGGCTTTGCCAGTAAACCTAGCGACATTCCTGATTTAATTGACATGGTGGGTGGTGCCCCGCTGGTAATTAAGTTACTAGAAGGCACCCAAGGTATTGGTGTGGTGTTAGCTGAAACCCGCCAAGCAGCTGAAAGTGTTATCGAAGCTTTTATGGGGCTTAACGCTAACTTTATGGTGCAGGAATATATTAAAGAAGCTGGCGGTGCCGACATTCGTTGCTTTGTTATTGGTGATCGCGTTATTGCCGCCATGAAGCGCCAAGCGAAGCCCGGTGAATTCCGTTCCAACTTGCACCGTGGCGGCAGTGCCACCTTAGTGAAATTAAGTCCCGCAGAGCGCACTACCGCAATTAAAGCGGCCAAAACCATGGGCTTGAATGTTGCTGGGGTTGATATTTTACGTTCGAACCACGGCCCTTTAGTAATGGAAGTAAATTCGTCACCTGGGCTAGAAGGTATAGAGGTAGCAACAGAAAAAGACATTGCTTCACAAATTATTTCTTTTATTGAGAAAACCGCCAAAGCCCATAAAACCAAAACCAAAGGAAGAGGCTAATTATGGCCCGTAAACGCTTTGCCAATTTCGATTTAGGCAGCAGTAGTACTGCACCTGGTACACAACAAACGGTGCGGTTACCAGCTGCGCGTTTATATAACGACACGCCACTCGACCTGCATGTGGAAGTAATCCATGGCACAAAACCCGGACCAGTATTATTAGTTTGTGCGGCCATACATGGTGACGAATTAAATGGCATTGAAGTATGTCGCCGGCTAATTAATAAAGTCGACCCCAAGGAATTGGTAGGTACTCTATTAGTAGTACCCGTAGTCAACATGTTTGGCTTTATTCAACAATCGCGCTACTTACCAGACCGCCGCGACTTAAACCGTTGTTTTCCTGGTTCAGAGCGTGGTGCCTTAGGTAGCCGGCTGGCCTATTTATTTCGTACCCAGTTAGTGGAGCGCGCCACCCATATTATCGATTTACATACGGGCGCCATTCACCGCAGTAATTTACCGCAAATTCGGGTGAATTTTGATAACGACGAAGCGACAGCCATGGCAGAAGCCTTTAATTGCCCCGTAATTATGAACGCTAAAGATCGCGACGGCTCGCTGCGTTCACAGGCAACAGAACTTGGTATTCCGCTTATTTTATATGAAGCAGGCGAAGCCTTACGGTTCGATTACGCCTCTATTCAAGCTGGTTTAAACGGCGTGACCAACGTTATGAAAATGCTAAAAATGATGAAGGGTCGCCGCACCCGGAAAAAAGTAACACCTGTCTTTGCCCAACGTTCATTGTGGGTACGCACCAGCCGCGACGGTATTGTGTTGGTTAAAGTGGAACTTGGTCAAACCGTTAGTAAAGGGCAAGTAATTGCTGCTATTGCCGCCCCCCACCAAATTGACACCGTAAGCATTGTTTCCCCTATCGACGGCATTATTATTGGCATGAGTAACATTCCCGTAAGTAACGAAGGCGAAGCCCTGTTTCATATCGCATGCTTCGGCCAAGAAGAAATACCAACAGCCACAGAAATGGTAGACACTTTTGTTGAAGCCTACCCAGACACTCCCCTTTAACTGGGCGTGTTAGGCACCACCCTATATTCACCTATATACTATTAACTACAATGGGGTAAGCTAAGATCAAGTCACACCACATACTAGCTTGGCTATTTATGCCTAATTGTAGCTATAGTGTTGTATAAGCAAAGGTTTTAAGATAAAACCGATATCCTAATCAAATGAGCCAAGAATAATAACTATAAGGGTTCATAAGGTTCTGTAATGAATGGCATTAACTTCAAGCTAAAACGGCGTGAACTATATATCGAGATTCCTAGGGGAACGTCGAGCGACACTCTTGATCCTGCTAGCCTTGAAAAAGCCTTTCGCAGTTCAGAGTATAATAATTACTTTGTTAGCGACGAAACATGGGCTAATTTAGCGCGCAATTTTATGTTAGAAAGCGGCGAGTCTACTGCGCCGTTAATAAGCATACGTATTGGCGAACAACGCCCGGCACAACTGTCATTGCGGCTTTCCGACGACAAAATGGAAGTCGAAGCTATTGTAGAAGCACCTTACAGCGGCACCTCGCTAGTAACCGAACAAGTACTGAACCAATTGCGCAACGCAGGTATCGTTAATGGTATTCGCCGGCGGGCTATTGAAGCGGTAGTGGCCCATAGCCGAGAAGCCCCTCCAGGCGCCTCGCTTACGGTACTTATAGCTAAGGGCAAAGCGGCGGTAGACGGCACCGACACTTGGTTCAAAAAACTAGTTGAAGACGCCCGCATGCGTATATTAAAACCCCAACCAAAAGACAAACACAGGGTAGATATGCGCGACTTTGGTGCCTTAGTGTCGGTGAAGGAAGGCACCGCCATACTGCAGCGAATTCCTTTTACCACTGGCATTCCAGGCTATACGGTAACCGGCGAAGCGATTAACGCCAAAGACGGTAAAGACAAGCCGTTAAAAGCGGGCATTGGCACCGCCATCGACATCGACAACCCCGACATACTGGTAGCAACCGTTGATGGCTTACCCACTTTCATTGACAACTTGGCCAACGTAGATGACACCTTAACGCTAAAAGGTGTCGATATTTCAACTGGCCATATCGACTACGACGGTTCAATTATTATTGACGGTAACGTTACCCCAGGCATGCGCGTAAGCGCTACGGGCGACATTACAGTAAATGGTTATGTCGATTCAGCTATCATTCGGGCTGAAGGAAACATTACCGTAACCAAAGGTGTTATTGGCCGCCACACCGAAACCGATAACGACGATGAGCATGGCCTAATAGAGCACAGCACGCGCATTATTTCCGACGCCAGTATTTGGGTAGCCTATTGCCAATATGCAACCCTTAGCGCATTACATGGGGTGCATATTGAGCGCCAACTTACCCACTGCAAAGTGATTTCCGCGGACAAAATTCATGTTGGCGGTGAAGGTAAGGCCGCTGCTGGAAAGGTAATTGGCGGCAATATTGAAATTGTCGACGACTTATTTGTTGGCCAACTAGGCGCCCCAGCGGGCACAAAAACCCGAATACACTTTAATGTTCCGCTGCAAAGTGAAGAATACTTAGCCGCCGTAGACGAGGCCACCAAGGCACTAAAAGAATTGGTATTAACCAAGCGTAAGCTATTAAAAGCTAAAGAGGCTTTTTTGGCTAACCCAGACAGCTTTAACGTAGACTTTCGCCACACATTAAAAAAACTATTTGATAATACGAAGCAGCAAATTTCTACCGCGCGCAGTAAACTGCTGTCACTGCGCGACAATGAACCGCCCCACCCAACAGTGCGAGTGCATATAAATAAAGTAATGCATTTAGGTGCCGAGTTTATATTTCATGATAAAATAACCCGCTTTCACGAGCCACGCGGGCCTTGCACCGTAATTTTAAGGGAAGGAAAGGTAGAGATTGAGTCTTGATAACACATGGCGCCTATTGCAGCGCCAGCAGATACTTGAGCAATATTCCGCTGTTTTATTTGTAAACCCACCCGCCGACTTGGCTGTCCAAGGGGCTGATACTGCTTGGCATATATATGCCCATAGTGGTGTTTACACGGCAGACTTGACACCGAAGCATGGGCAGCAAGTTAACGCTTACTTCCAGCACAACAGCAACTGCCATGCGGTGGTGGTTTTTTTGCCCAAAGAAAAAGCCTTAGCCGATTTTATATTTCAGCAACTTGCCAACCAACTACCTATACATACCCCTTGTTATATTGTTGGTGCCAACGACAGCGGTATACGAGCACTGCTAAAAAAGTCTATTCCGGGTTTTGCCGCCTTACACAAGCAAGCCAGTGGTAGCCACTGCCAACTCATTAGAACCGAGCTGCTGAGCACCCAACCTTTTGTTGCTGCAGACGTTCCACAATGCACGCACTTAAACATTCAAGGCCAAACCTATAACGTATTCTTTTTGCCCGGTGTATTTGGTGAAAATCGGCTCGACGCTGGCACCGCTCTGCTGCTCGAACATATGCCTGCGAATATAGCTGGAACAGTGCTCGACTTTGGCTGTGGCAGCGGCGTTATTTCTGCTTGGTTATGCGCCAACCGGCCCATCACTCAATTGCTTGCCATCGACTTAAGCACCCTAGCCACAACGGCAGCCAGCCTTACTTTAGCAAGCTGCAGCACAGCACACGAGGTTCGGCTTTCCGACGGCTTCCAGCAGGTAACTGAACGCTTCGACTGGATTATTACCAACCCGCCCTTCCACCAAGGTAAACAAACCGACTACCGCATTACCACGCGCTTTATTCAGTCGCTAAAGCAACACTTAAACCCTGGTGGGCGTGTGGTTATGGTGGCTAACAACTTTTTACCTTGGCCAAGCTTACTGCAAAACGAGTTCAAGCAGGTTAACACTATTGCCCAGAATAACCGCTACACAGTAACCATAGCGCGTTAGCCTAGCCTTGTATTTTAAACAAGGTACGCGCTACTATATCGCCATGATTAACAAGTTCGTAACAAGCTGGCAGTAAAAATGCTAGAGAACCATGGAAACTCAATTAAGCAAAGCCTATCCATTGCCGTGGCTGCGGTAACTGGCCTTGCTCTATTGATAACTTTTGCCTGCTCCATTTACTTGCAAAACCAACACTATAAAGAAGCGCTTATCAAACGTACGCAAAATGCAATTAGCGTACTTAGCCCAAGTTTGCTTGACGCAGTACAAAATGACGACGCCAACCAAGCTGCCCGCGTACTGGGCAATTTGCAACATTCTAGCTTCATAACCCACCTGCACCTGTATCGAGTTTCAGCAACAGACACAAAGTATTTTACTAGTTATAACCGTTCTAGCATGGACCCACTTCCTAGCCGAGCCAACCAACTACCTCCGCTAAACCAGCCGCAGTTAAGCGATCAGCATATTGAACTTGCTGCCCCGTTACTGAATAGCGACAACAGTATTGCTGGCTATATTTACATACGAACGTCATTAGCTGAATCAAACAATTATATAAGGCACACCACACTGCTCCATTTGGCAGCTATTTTTGTGTTAACTTTGCTGGCTGCCGTGCTTGCCAGAATTATTCACAGCCGCCTATTAAGGCCGCTAAATGATATCAATAACCAATTGCGAGAAATTCACATTCAAAAAAACTACCACTTGCGCTTACCGCCTGCAAAATATAACGAAATTAGCCAGTTTAGTATTGGCGTGAACGGTATCCTAGATAAGTTACAACGTGTATGCCTACATAGTGAAGCCAGCGACCAGCAACATAAAGCCCTTACTAACGAGCTTGAAGTTAAAATAGCCCAGCGCACCCAAGCCTTACGGGCGGCTAACAGCGAACTTATTGAAGCCCTTGAAGAGCTGCATGCCAGCCAACACCGACGCATAGAAACAGAGCGCTTAGCCTCCATGACCGATATGGTGGCTGGTATTGCCCATGAAATTAACACACCTATTGGCCTTTCGGTGACTGCCGCTAGTATATTGGAAGAGCAACTTAATGCTTTTAGCAACGACATTGAAAACCTAAGTACTAACGCAAGCACTAACATTTTACACGAGCTAAAAAGCAATATTGATATCGTACAACGTAACCTAGCTCGTGCTAGCGAACTTATTGGCAGCTTTCGTAGCCTTGCTTTTGAGCACGCTAAAGAGGCGCCTGAGGCTATTAAATTAAAACTGCTCGCTGAAAGTGTGGCAAGCCATATTCGCCCTTTGCTGCAACAGGGCCCTATAGTTACTTTACAGGTAGAGGCTCCTGATCAAATTATCACGCAACGACGCCGACCATTAGAAACAATTATTGCCGAGTTATTGGAAAACGCCCTATTGCATGGATTTAAGGGGCAAGAAAAGGGTACTATAGAGCTGCAAGTGGATAATAACGATGAACTGCTCTTTATTTCATGCCAAGACAATGGCCTTGGCATGAACGACGAAATGCAACACAGAATTTTTGAGCCCTTCATGACCTCAACCCGCGTAGGTGGGCACACTGGCTTAGGTATGCATTTAGTCTATAATCTTGTAACCCAAATCTTAAAGGGTAGTATTGAGTGCGAAAGCACCTTGGGTAAGGGCACATTAATCACTGTTAAGATACCACTGACAGAATAATATGATTAGCTCTTGCATTAATTAGACAATAAATCATATCCTTATAGGCAAACGACTTATTATTTGCTGGTATTACTAAAGAACCCAGCGAGCGACCACCATGGAAGCAATTATGACTGTAAAACTGCTGATTGTAGAAGACGAGGTTATTACCCGCCAAACACTTTCCCGCCTTTTTCAACAAGAAGGCTACGAGGTGTTCGACGCGGCTGATGGCCGACAAATGGAACATATTATGGCCCAGCAGGACATCGATATAATTATTATGGATGTTAACTTGCCTGGTCAAAGTGGCCTTGAACTTGCTGAAACGCTACGGGAACAGAAAAATATAGGGCTTATTTTCTTAACCGGCCGCGACAGCGACGAAGACCGCTTGCTAGCACTCGAGCTAGGTGCCGACGACTACCTAATTAAGCCGTATAACCCACGGGAATTAACTATTCGGGCGCGAAATTTGTCTCGTCGTATTGAGCAAATTAATACCCCGAAAGAGTTTATGGTAGAAGGTAGCCGCCAATACCACTTTAGCAACTGGATTTTAGACTGCGATAGCCGCTGCCTATATTCTCCAGAACAAAAAGTGTTTCGTTTACCAAAAAGTGAGTTCCGCGCACTAGAGCTGTTTCTTACCCAACCGGGTAAAATTCATGACCGCGAAACCCTAGTAAAGAAAATGCTCGACCGGGAGTTACGCCCAAATGACCGCACCGTAGACGTGGCCATTCGCCGTATTCGCCGCCATTTTGAGTCGCACCCAGAAACGCCAAACCTTATTACCACTATTCATGGTGAAGGGTACCGTTTTGTGGGCGACGTAGAAGTGAAAGTAGCCTAAGACATTCTTAGGCTTGGTCGGGGCTATTCTTATCAAGCCATTCGGTTGCTGTTTTAATGTCTTGGCTCATTTCTGTGGGCCAAGACATGAGTAGCGACTCTACTCCTTGCCAATGCCAGGCATCTTTTTCAATGTATTCCATGGCTAAAGCCAAACGCACAAACCCTAATGAGCGACAGGCACCTTTCATTTTATGCGCTTGCCGACGCGTTGCCGATGAGTCTTTGGCTGCCACCATTGTTTTTAGCTCATCCATATAACTAGGCATAAGCTCGTTAAAGGTGGTCATACTTTCCCGCAATCCATTCGGCCCTAGCATGCTCACATACTGTTCAAGCAGTGTGGTATCAATATGACTCATATAAATTCCTAATATTGTAAATTGCGCGTAGATCTAAAGCCCAATACTACTCGTAATGGGGTAAGTTATGATAACCTGTCTATTATGAAATTACACCGGATAGAGTGAAGTGCATTTGTTCGCTTCGGTCGCCGACGAGGAACTATACACCTACTATGTACAACGAATTAACTAAGCAAAGTGAAGCTGCTCAAGCACCAGCTTCAGACATGCCAGACATTGCCGCTGATACTAACAGCCAGCATCAAGGTACTCTAGATTGGGTAGGTATGAGCAACATTGACATGCCTTTAATTTTAATCGATGAATTAGGTGAGCAGCACCCTATTAATGCGCGCATCGATGCCTATGTAAGCCTAGATGTAGCCGACGCTAAGGGCATTCACATGTCGCGGCTATACCTAGCGCTTGAGCAGCTTTCTGCCAACGGCCAGGTAAGCCTAAACGACTTGAAAGCCTTATTACAAAGCTTCCTTACTAGCCACCAAGGTTTAAGCCAACGGGCTAGTGTGGCCTTACGCTTTGACTACCACCTTCGCCGGCCTTCATTATTAAGTGACAACACGGGCTGGAAGGCTTACCCCGTTGAACTTAACGCTGCCGTAATTGACGGCCATTTTCATTGTGACCTAAGTGTCGATGTTACCTACTCTTCGACCTGCCCTTGTTCTGCCGCGCTGGCTCGACAGCTTATTCAAGAAGCGTTTCGTAACCGTTTTAGTGGCAACAAGCTAGACACCGAGCAAATTGCCGAATGGTTAGGCACCACCGCCGGTATTGTTGCAACACCCCATAGCCAACGCTCTGTTGCTGAAATTAAAGTACGCTTAGACAATCAAGCCAAAAACTTTCCTATTAAAGCCTTAATCGACAGTGCTGAGCGGGTTTTAAAAACCCCGGTACAGGCCGCCGTAAAGCGTGAAGACGAACAGGAATTTGCGCGATTAAACGCCCAAAACAATATGTTTTGTGAAGACGCGGCGCGAATTTTAAAGCAGCAGCTGAATCAAACCAACCACGTCACTGACTTCAGAGTACGAGTAAACCATTACGAGTCGCTGCATGCCCACGATGCGGTAGCCATTGTTACCAAAGGCATTGCCAACGGTTTTCAGCCATAAGTTACAAAAACTAGGCCTGTACCTATTTGGCAAGAGAATTGCATCAGTAACGATATAACGGCGTATTCCACATGAATGCGCCATCATTTCGACACTGAGGTAATTTTTATGGAATACGTGCTCATTTTATTTATTGTTGCATTGATTGCAGTTGCCATTTTAGCGGCGCGAGTTTCTGAAAGCTTCGCTCCTTACCCCTATAAAAAGCGCCAAGAAAGTTTTTTCACTGCCACAGAAGATTCGTTTTTGAACCTACTTGAGCGTGGTTGCGGTGATCGCTATCGTGTTTTCACTAAAATTCGCCTTGGCGATGTGGTTAAAGTGCGTCAACAAGGCTTGTCAACCGCCGCCAAACGCGACGCCAATCAAAAGTTAAACAACCGCTTAGTCGATTTTGTACTGTGCGACAAAACCACAATGCGTGTGGCTGCGGTTATTGAGCTTGAAGCCATAGAGCCGTCAAGTGCACAAATGAAGCGCAATTGGTTTTTAAAAAACGCTTTGTCAGCCGCTGGTGTGCCTTTTTTGCGCTTTAAAGCACGCCCAGGTTACCGCCCAGACGAGTTAGGCGAGTTTATTCAAGCCAAGCTTCGCCAAGCCGACTATGTTCGTGCTGCAGGACCCAAGCGTGGCCATACGGAAGAAAGTGACGCTGCCCTAGCAAGCTGATAATCTTAAGGCAACAAAACAGCTGCTACTTAGCTACAGCTACCCCATGACGGCTTTCATTGCGGACAACAAAGCGTGACTGAATTCTGGCTTACCCTGAACCAGCACTTAGCAATTATTCTTTTACTAGGCGTGCCTTTAGCAGAGCGCGCCTTTCCTCTTCCAGTGCACTTGCATCCTTTTTGGGTGCTGCGGCAAATGGCACTACAACTTGCTCGCCGGGTTCACCCAGACATAACTCGGCCCCGCTCGCAACAACGCATTTCAGGGTTAATGGCTACACTGCTGCTGCTATTGCTGTGGGTTGCTATACCAGCCTTATTATTTTGGCTCGCTGAATTAAAGCTATGGTTTGCAGCCGTAATACTATGGTTGAGCTTATTTAGCCAACCATGGCAGCGTGAAGCCAAGCTTATTCAACAGGCCTTACAGCGCGGCCAAAAACAGCTGGCTCGCACTCGCTTGCAACGCTGGTTAAACAGAGACTGCGCGCCTTTGTCGGTGTTAGGAATTGAAAAAGCCGCCAGCGAACACTGCGTAAAACGACAACTGCAAGCCTGGTTTGGGGTGTTATTTTGGTTTGTGGTACTAGGCCCAATAGCTGCTCTTGGTTACCGTGTGTGCTTTGAGCTAAACCGTGCTTGGCCAGCACAATTACCTTATTGGCGCGACTTTGGTACCATTTCTGCAGCGTTATTTAAGCTGGTTAATTGGCCACCATATTTACTCACCCTAGCCCTATTGCAGGGTGCCCAGCTAGTAACAGCAAGAAAGTCATTTTCTTTGCCTTATGTTCGTCAGCACGAACAACAGCTGTGGCATTCCTTAACGCTGGTTTTTCCGCTTGAACTTGGTGGCCCGATAAAATATAACCACAAAAGAATGACTCGCCCTCGCTTTAAGCATCCTAAGGCTGGGTCTAACAAGCGCATTATAACAACCATAAAGTACCTTAATGCAGTACAACTGTTTTTGTTATTTATTGCCGTGCTCATTTTTTTATTTGTTAAAGGCTAATTCAACTTACTGGATTGCTGCTGGCTAGGCGTCATTGCAGACGTGCGACTGGTTACTAAGTGCTGTTTGCTATATAATGCGCCGCCTGCACTCTCACTCAATGACCTGGATAAATGAAAAAATATCACGTAGTTGGGCTAGGTAATGCCCTTGTCGATCGCGAGTTTCAAGTTACAGACCAGTTTTTAGAAACTCACAATTTCGAAAAAAGCATTATGACGCTACTCGATGAGCCGCAACAACAGTTGCTGCTGGGCGAGTTGCATAAAGAGTTTAAGCTCGAAAAAAGGGTCGGCGGCGGCTCTGCTGCAAATAGCATGGTGGCGCTAAGTAAATTTGGTGGCAATGCTTTTTACTGTTGTAAAATTGCTAACGACGACGACGGCGAGTTTTACCGCAACGACCTTAACCAAGCGGGTGTTGAAAACCGTTTAAGTGTGCAAAACAACGACGGTCACACCGGCAAATGCGTGGTTATGGTTACCCCAGACGCTGAACGCACCATGTGCACCTTTTTAGGCGTTACCATCGACTTTTCCCTAGCTGAATTACAGCGCGACGTTATTGCTAACAGTGACTATTTATATATTGAAGGCTATTTAGCCACTTCAGAAATAGCCCGTGCCGCCGTTAGTGAAGCGCGTAAAATTGCCAAGCAAGCGGATACCAAAATAGCCTTAACTTTTTCCGATTCCTCGATGGTGAAGTATTTCCGTGAAGGCCTGGAAGAGTTCTTAAGCCCTGGTATTGACCTGTTATTTTGTAACCGTGAAGAAGCACAGCTTTATACGGGAACCGATAATTTAGAATGTGCTATTGAACAATTACTTCAGTTCAGCAAAGAAGTTGTTATTACCCGAGGCAAAGATGGCGCCGTAATAGGCACCCGCGATAAACGCGTACAAGTTCCTGGTATTAAAGTAAAAGCCATCGACACCAACGGTGCTGGCGACATGTTTGCTGGTGCCTACCTATACGGGGTTACCCAAGGTTGGTCTACGGCTCAGTCGGGGGCTTTGGCCAGCCGAGCTGCTGCCGAGCTAGTAACCCATTACGGCCCCCGTTTGCCCGCCGCCACGCACACTAAAATTCTTGCCGAGCTGACCGGTTTAACAGCCATTTCGGCTTAAGGTAACCGGGCAGCTAAGCACTAGCTGCCCTACTGTTACAAACCAAACACTGCTTTTTCGCTACGTAATTTCCATTGCACTGCTAACAAAATCAGCGCTGCAACCGCAAGTGTGCCTAAAGCACCAATAGCCATAGCCAAAACACTCACTGGCTCGCCATTAATAGAGCCTAAAAGCACCTGATGTTGCGACGTTACTGGCAAGTAGTCTAATGCCGCGTGACTAAAACGAGTGAATTCCAACACGAACACAATCGTCATGGGGGCGAACATAACGAAGGTAATATAGGTTTGTGCTTCTTTAAAACTTTTCGCCATAAAAGACACAAACAACTGCAGCGCACTTGCCAATATTGCTAAAGGTATCAACACTAAGGCCAACATAACTTGCTTACCAAAGCCAAAGGAAATATCGATACCCAGTTTTTCTAGCGGTACAAATAAAAACACCGCTGGTATCATAATTAAAGTTAGCGCCCCACCCAGCATGGCAAAGGTACTAGCCGCTAAGGCTTTGCCCGTTACTAAGTCTATTAACCGCACCGGTTGCGCCAACAGAAATTCTAAGGAGTTACGCTCCCGCTCCCCTGCACTGGTGTCTATAGCCACATTCATGCCGGCAAAAAATACCGACATCAGTACAAATACCATAACAGTACCCATTATTAGCGCTGCACGCGACTCCTTGGTGGCGGTGTCTTGGCGCTCGGCTACTACCGCGTACATCACTTCTGGACTAATACCCCGCATCATTAAGCGCGCACTAGCAACCACTTGATTATATTCGGTTAAGGCCCGTTCAACACGCTGCCTGTTGCTACTATTTTTGCGCTCGGAATAGTCGGCGCGAACAGTAATACTAACTGCTTTCGCCGCTGCTAAGCGCTCTTGGTAGTCGGCCGGAATAATTAGTTTTATGCCCGTATCTAGGTCTTCTTCTGTGGCTGCTAAAATGCCCTTATGTTGCAAAAACTCCACTAATTCTGGCGCATACTCTTGCCCTTCTAATTGTACTTTTAAGTCACTTTCCGACGTTGCTTCTTTCACCACCGCAAAAAAGGCAACCGCCATCAGCATAGGGCCAAAGAACGCGTACGACATAGCCGCCATCAACGAGCGGCGATCACGTATGGCGTCTTTCAATTCTTTCAACCAAATTGTTAGCAGTGTACGGCTCATGCCATTATCCCCTCGTCGGTGCCTATCAGTTGCACAAAGGCGTCTTCAAAACTTGCTTTACCTGTCATGGCACACAAAGCGGCCGGCGAATCGTTCGCTACTACTTGGCCTTGCACCATAATAACCACCCGATCACACAGCGCAGCAACTTCTTGCATAACATGGCTAGAAAACAAAATGCAGCGCCCTTGTTCCCGTAACCCAAACATCAGTTCGCGTAATATTCGCGTGCTCATTACATCTAAACCACGGCTTGGCTCGTCAAGAATAAGGTTTTTCGGTTGGTGCACAATGGCCTGCGCCAAGGCTACTTTCATGCGCTGCCCTTGGGAAAAGCCCTGTGTACGACGGTCGGCAATATCTGTCATTTTTAATTCAGCAATTACCCTGTCCACCTGCTCTAGCATTGCCTCGCCACGAAAGCCATGTAATTCGGCAATATAACGAATATGCTCTCGGGCGGTAAGGCGTTCGTGCAAGCCAAATTTGTCGGGGAAAATACCAATACTACGCCGCACTTCAATTGGTTCAGTTACCGGCGATAATCCATCTACTTGTACTCTGCCAGAATCAGGTTTAATTAACCCATATAAGCTCCGTAAGCAGGTTGTTTTTCCTGCGCCATTGGGCCCTAATAACCCGGTAATTTCACCGTCGTTAGCGTTAAAGGTTAACCCATTTAATGCTGTCACTTCTTTGTAGGTTTTTCTTAACTCGGTTACTTCAATCATGGTTCGCTCCTACATACCGCGGGCATTAATGTTCAATAAGAAAGGTAATACCTTGGTTTCAGCTAAACATGAGGTATCGACAGTGGCACTCGGGTTACGAATGAATTGCGTGGCAATTTCGTTGGCGCAGGTATGGCTGGCAATTGTATGCCCACCTGCAGCTGCCACCGCATGGGTAACATTGCTTAAGGTAGCTGCAGCCAACTCAGCCCAAGCAGGCGGCGTTACCGGATCTTGTTCACCGGACAACAGCAAAGTAGGTATATCGCTGCTCACTGGCTCCCATACGGGCGTTTCACTTGGCATTACCGGCCATTCAACACACATGGCAATGAAGTTTTCCATCATGGTACTACCCATATATTGCCCAGCTGATTCTTGTTCAAAATCGGCAGCAACAATACGGTGTACGTCTTCTTGGCAGATCACCGACAAATGCAAGCCAATATAAATGGCTGACTCTCTGTCAACCGGGCCCGATAGCCCCGCTATGGGTAAATAGTTACCAGCGGCTGCTTCACTAATAACAAAGGGTAAAAGTTGACGGCTGCGCGGGCTATAAAGTGCTGGGAAAATCATTTGGTTTATTCGGTTCACTGTTATGCGTACGTCGGTTGGCCTATGGCTGCGCGGATCAGGCACAGTAACCAGCTCAGACTGCTTACCAAGCCGCTCGATTAACTGGCTGTATTGCTCAGCCAAATTTGGAAAGGTGTTATGGCAGGCCTCTTGCGCGGCACAGTCGGCGAGCATACGCTGAAAAGCAGCATTAGCAGACTGGCTAAATAAACCTAACTTCACCTGAGGTGGTGCTACCCCATCAAGTACTGCTACCCGAATACTTGCGGGAAACTCGCGCATGTAAGCTAACCCCGACCGCGTACCGTAGGAGCCACCATAAAGGTTCACTTGGGCATAGCCTAGAGCTTCTCGCACGGCATCAAAATCGCGCACCGCATTTAAGGTAGAGTAATGCTGGTAGTTAACCTTATGTTTAGCAGCACAAGCTGCTATTTCAGTACTTATATCAAGTTCATTGTCTTCTAATACAAGCGCATCCCATAGGGTATTTAAATCAGTTACTTCACAGTCCAGCGGGTTCGACTTGCCAGTGCCGCGCTGGTCGATAAATAACAAGTCGCGGGTTTGCCGCACGTCTCTAAATATACGCGCAATACCGCCAACAATTTCTGTGGCCGCTTGCCCAGGCCCCCCCGCCAAAAATAACAATGGGTCTTTATCGGCAGCCGTGGCTACAGCAGGTAAACGTACCACGTGAATCGCAATGGTTTTACCATTTGGCTCGGCATAATTTTCGGGCACGCTTAAGTAGCCACACTCCACCTGTTCGGCAAAGCCTTTCAAATGGCATGGAGCCATTTCTAGGTTGGTCGCTGTTGCTGAGGGTAGATAAAAACCGAGCAGAAGAACAACAACGCACCCAATAAGGGTTATTAATCTATGCATAACAAGTAGCCTTAAAAAAATGATAGGTATTTGTACCCAAAAGGTATATTTATTACAACAACTTTCCTGATTCGCAAGCCGCTTTAAAATTAATTTAAAACCATAAAAAAACCACCGCAACAACGCTGCGGTGGTTTTTGAAGTTATAATACTAACCTTGGCTATTAGCCGCCAATACGCTCGCGAATGGCTTGGGCAACACTGCCATTGCCATGGCCATTACTTTCTGCCCACTCTAAATCACCGGTGCTTTCAAGCGCCGAGCCTGGTAACTGCGATACCATAAACTCACCGATATCGTCTGAACCCGTATGCATAGCAAACTGAATTAAGGTCATTCCATTGCAAACTATCGACTCATATACCCGTCGTAGTTGAAGTCTGTCTTCACGCAGCTTCTGGCGCATACGTAAACGGTCATTACCTTCAACATAAGTACATAAGTTCTGGGCTAAAGCATCTGCCTGAGCTGCCCCTGTTACAGTAAGATTCGCCACAGTTGCGCTTGCAAGCATTGCAGCAGCACTCACTATAGTAACAAACAATTTTTTCATAGAAGCCCCCCAAGGCCTTACTTTACTAAATAAACAAAGTACGAACTATTATAATTCTACGCAACATAGGCAATAGAAACAAATCAGATTACCGACATGTGGCGTGCTAAACCTGCTTGTTATCGCAGCTTTTCATAAACATAGCTAGTATAAGCAGGTTGTTCGGCATTAACACCTGGCACCTGCCTTAATTTTTTTCTAAGCCATTGTTTATCATCCCAAATGGGGAAGTAGGTATCCCCTTCCACGGCCATATCTATATGGGTTAAATACATCCGCGTCGCATGGGGTATAAAACAGTCATAAATTTGCCCACCGCCTATTACCATTACTTCTGCAGCCTGTGCCACTAACGCTAACGCCTCGGCAGGCGACTTTACTGCGTCTACTGTAGCAGGCAATAAATGCGGCTGACGAGAAATAACTATATTTTGCCTACCTGGTAAGGGCCTACCAATCGACTCAAACGTAGTACGCCCCATCACAATAGGCTTACCCATGGTAATTTCTTTAAAGTACTGCAATTCGCTTGGCAAATGCCAGGGCATTTGGCCGTTTTTGCCAATGACTCTATTGTTTGCCATAGCGGCAACCAAAGAAATATGTTGCATTGCTGCCGCTCCTTAAGCTAACCCAACCACACAACCGTTAGCGTTCGTAAACCACATGACCGTCGTCAATATCATCGTCGAAGTCATCATCATCTTCGTCAAAGTCGTCTTCGTCTACATAGGTCATTTGTTGTTTATGGTGCGTGCTCCACTTGAACTCTACCGCGTCTGCTTCTTGTTCAGCTTCATCGGGTTGTTGCGCCCATAAGTCTTCTAAATACAGCATAATATCTTGGGTTAACTTGTTACAATCTTTCCCGGTTAACGCCGACAATTCAAACACCGGCCCTTCCCAGTTTAAGGCACTGGTAATTCTTTCCCGCTGCTCGGCAAGCTCTTCAGCATCAATTAAGTCGGTTTTGTTTAATACCAACCAACGGGGCTTAGCCGCAAGACTAGGGCTGTATTTTTCCAATTCTTGAATAATAATCACCGCATTTTGTGCAGGATCAGTTTCATCAAAGGGAGCTACATCAACTAAGTGGAGTAATAATCCACAACGTTCTAAATGTTTTAAAAACTGAATACCTAAGCCGGTGCCTTCTGCCGCACCTTCAATCAAGCCTGGAATATCGGCAATAACAAAGCTTTGGTGCGGCGACACCCGTACCACACCTAAATTAGGCGTTAGGGTTGTAAATGGGTAGTTGGCTACTTTAGGCCGTGCCGCAGATACGGAGCGTATCAACGTCGACTTACCCGCGTTTGGCATACCTAGCAAGCCCACATCGGCCAATAACATTAGCTCAAGCAATAACACCCGATGCTCGCCTGGTGTACCTAAGGTTTTTTTCCGTGGCGCTCGGTTGGTGCTGCTTTTAAATCGGGTATTACCAAGGCCATGGAAACCACCTTTTGCAACCAACACTTTGGCACCGTCGGTGGTTAAGTCACCAATCACTTCATCGGTTTGTTGATCGCGAATGCGGGTACCTACAGGTACTCGAAGCACGATGTCTTCACCCCGCTTACCGGTACAGTTACGGCTTTTGCCGTTTTCACCACGCCCCGCACGGTGGGTGCGCTCGAAGCGGTAATCAATTAGGGTATTAAGGTTTTCATCGGCAATCAGGTATACGTCGCCGCCGTCGCCACCATCACCACCGTCGGGGCCACCTTTAGGTATATATTTTTCGCGCCGAAAGCTCATGCAACCGCTACCGCCGTCGCCTGCTTCTACTCGAATGTCAACTTCATCAACGAATTTCATGGTATTTTAATTACCTGCTGCAAGAAAACCTTCATACTTGAATTACTTTACCCATACATTCTAACAAAATACTGGGCCTTATACGAAAAAACCCCGCGTAAAGGCGGGGTTTTTGTCAAAAACGCTAAGTTTTTTATTCAGCTTCGATGCTGATGAACTTACGGTTTTTTGGTCCGCTTTGAGAGAAAGAAACCTTTCCATCAACTTTAGCGAACAAGGTGTGGTCACGACCAACACCAACGTTTACCCCAGCGTGAAACTTTGTACCGCGCTGACGAACTAAGATGTTACCTGCAAGTACTGACTCGCCGCCATAGCGTTTTACACCAAGGCGTTTGGCTTCTGAGTCGCGACCGTTACGGGTAGAACCACCTGCTTTTTTTGTTGCCATTTGTCGTTACTCCTCTATTTACGCGCCAACACTGGTGATTTTCACTTCAGTGTACCACTGACGATGACCCATTTGTGTACGTGAATGCTTCCGACGACGGAATTTCACGATTTTAATTTTGTCACCACGACCGTGGCTTACAACTTCCGCTGTAACTTTACCACCAGCCACAAAAGGAGCACCAATAGTTACTTTATCACCATCAGAGAGCATGAGAACATTCTCAAACTCAACGGTATCACCGGTAGCTACTTCTAGCTTTTCCAGGCGAACGGTCTGGCCCTCGGTGACACGGTGTTGCTTACCGCCACTTTGAAATACCGCGTACATAGTTATTCTCCAAAATGCCCTATTGGGCGCTTCAATCTAAATTCAGGTTGCGAATTCTACAAAATTCACCCTAGAAAAGCAAGACGAACGTATATAAAAAATACGTTTTATTGCTTTATCTACCTACACTCGTCTACTTATAGGCTGAAGTATACACGATACACGGCATAAGGGCTGGAAGAATTTCTATTTATCGGTAAAATAAAGCCTCAATTTAAATGATCCGACAAGGGTTATTAGTAATCATGGACCAATCTGCGATTCAATCGCTGTCTCAACACGACATGGCAGCAGTCAATGATCTGATCAATTCACAGCTACGCTCAGATGTTGTTCTTATTAATCAACTTGGCTTTTATATTATTAATAGTGGCGGTAAACGTATACGCCCCTTGTTAACTGTATTAGCTGCCCGTGCCCTTGGGTATAAGGGAGAACTACATCACGTGTTAGCCACTATCATTGAATTTATTCATACTTCAACACTGTTACACGATGATGTGGTGGACGACTCTCACGTGCGGCGCGGCAAAGAAACTGCTAATGCGCGCTTTGGCAATGAAGCTAGTGTGTTGGTTGGTGACTTCCTTTACAGCCGCTCTTTTCAGCTAATGGTGTCGACCAAGTCTATGCGGGTAATGGAAATTTTAGCCAACTCCACCAACGTTATAGCTGAAGGTGAAGTAATGCAGTTAATGAACTGCAACGACCCCGACACCACCGAAGAAAGCTACTTCAATGTTATTTACAGTAAAACCGCTCGGCTATTTGAAGCAGCAGTGCAACTGGCTGCAGTGATCAGCCACCAGCCAGCCAATGTTGAACAAGCTGCGGCTAACTATGGCCGCCACATAGGTACGGCTTTTCAATTAGTAGACGATTTACTCGACTACACTGCCGATGTGGCCACCATGGGTAAAGATGCCGGCGACGACTTAGCTGAAGGCAAGCCAACTTTACCGTTGCTATATGCCATGTGGCAAAGCACCGGCGACGATGCTGAATTAATACGTCATGCCATAGAAAATGGCGGCGAACGCGACAAACTCGACCAAATTCTAGCCATAATGGAACGTACCGGCGCCCTTGAGTACACTAAAAACAAAGCCTTAGAGCAGTGTGCTTTGGCAATTGCTGAGCTTGAGCTGTTTCCACCAGGTGAGTATAAAGACGCCTTGGTAGCTCTTGCCCATCTTTCCGTTGAACGGGTTACCTAACCCTTGTTTTAGTTACAAAAAAGGCAGCTGAGGAAATTCACCCAGCTGCCTTTTTTAATGCCTGTATAGGCGCATATTAACCGTGAACGAAGTCCACGCCCATTTTAATGTCTTTATTCAAGCCTGCTAACATGTCGTTTTTCGACGTGGTTTCAAACTCGCTTAATTCACCGTAGGGTAATATTTCAATAATGCCGTCTTTCCCTAAGCGTACTGCTTGGGCAAAGTAGTCGGCCTCACCGCCATTGCTTTCCACATAAGCGTAGTCAACAACCTCTTCGCCCTGCACTGCTTTTACTAACGAAGCGCAAAAACGTGCTGCGGCATAGCCCATAGAAAGCGTTGCTGAACCACCGCCCGCTTTCGCTTCAACCACTTCCGTACCGGCGTTTTGAATACGTAAGGTTAATGATTCAACTTCAGCAGCAGTAAATTCAACACCCTGCACTTGAGACAATAGTGGCAAAATAGTTGTACCACTGTGGCCACCAATAACCGGCACTGTGACGTCGGTTGGGCTTAGCCCCTTCAGTTCAGCAACAAAGGTTTCGGCACGAATAACGTCAAGTGTTGTTACCCCGAACAAACGGTTTTTGTCGTATACACCCTTTTGCTTTAATACTTCAGCAGCAATAGCCACGGTGGTATTAACTGGGTTGGTAATAATACCTACTAGGGCTTTAGGGCAGGTATCTGCAATATGTTCGACCAAATTGCGAATAATGCCCGCGTTCATATTAAATAAGTCTGAACGATCCATACCCGGCTTACGTGGTACGCCCGCTGGAATAATTACAATATCAGCACCTTTTAGTGCTTTAGTTAAGCCGTCTTGGCCATAACCTGTTACCGCAACCGCTGTAGGGATATGGCTTAAATCAACTGCAACACCAGGTGTAACTGGTGCAATGTCGAATAATGCCAGCTCAGACCCTGCTGGTAGTTGGGTTTTTAAAAGAAGAGATAACGCCTGGCCAATACCGCCAGCGGCGCCTAAAACTGCTACTTTCATGTCTCACTCCGTTTGTCAGTTGCAGGGCACAAACACTATATTATGTTGCCTTGAAATACAACTTTTGCCACATTAGCAATACTAGGTGTAAGCCTTATTATACGGTACACTTAGTTTGTCTGATATTGAATATTTATGGAGCTTATGAGTACTTCACACCAAGACCCCCTAACAGAAGCTTTTCGCACGCTATTAAAAGAAGAGCGCTATTCATCGCAAGCCGAAATTGTTGAAGCCTTGCAAGAGCAAGGTTTTCATTCGATGAATCAATCGAAAGTGTCGCGCATGCTTAGTCGCCTTGGCGCCGTTCGGGCACGCAATGGCAAAGAGGAAATGGTGTATTGCTTGCCACCTGAATTTTCCATGCCTTCGGCTCGCAGCTCGCTAAAACAATTAGTGTTAGACGTAGAGCACAACGACGTAATGGTGATTATTCGCACTACGCCAGGTGCCGCTCAGCTTATTGCGCGGTTACTCGACTCGGTAGGTAAAAAAGAAGGCGTGTTAGGCACTATTGCTGGCGACGACACTATATTTATTGCCCCCGTGAAAGTACAAAATATTGAGCAAACCATTGATAACGTGCGTCGCCTATTTGAAACCCACGCACCCTAAGCTAATTTATAATCACTTCAGTTCAGCTAACCAGGTACGCGACGGCGCAAACATAATGTCGTTGCGTTCAGCGGTTTGGTAGTTTAATAACGGATCTGCACTTACCTCATTTAGTTCACTGGCGCAGTATCGCTGTGCTAAGAATTGCTCAATATCTTTTTGCGACCGACTCCAATGAAATACCAACTCGCCCGCCGTTTGCATGCTAGCTACCGGCATTTGTACTCGCCACAAGGCCAGCTCTTGATCGTTGCTAAGGGTTCGCTTAGTTTTGACATGGTGGTTAGCCCCTTCTGTGGGCCACGGCTGACCACTTACTTTTTCACGCCCCATTATGTCGCGCTGCGCTTCAACACTTAGTGTGTCCCAGCGCTTCAGATCTAAAAAGTAACGTTGCAGCCATAAATAACTACCACCAGCAAATTCTTTACTGTCGCTGTCTGGCACCAAGGCTAAAGCTCGACGCTGCAAGCCATGGGGCATGTCCGTGTCTAGTTTAAAGCCAAATAAGTCACGGCCGTCTAAATAACGAAAGCCATGCACTTCTTCGTTTAGTGCCACAAAGTCTTGTAGCCACTCTAGCATCACCCGACCGGCAAAGTAGTTAGCATCCATACGATCGGCACGAAAAATTAGCGCTAAGTCAGCGTGGCTAGCAGGTAAAGGATAGTCGCTATCAGGGAATTCTGGCTGTGGTGCTAACTCCCGTGGGCGCGTTGAGGCAAGAATATCCCAATAGCCTTCACCCACGGCTAATACGCAGCTTAGGTGCGCTTCAGAAAATCGGTCGGCTAACTTATCGGCAAATTGAGGAAATCGGCTTATTTGCTGGCGTAAGCCATGCACATCGTCGGAAGTTACATCTAATAACAACACCCAACTGTGAATGCTAGGTTCTGCACAGATTCCTTCTTGTGGTTTGTGCATTGTGTTCCTTATCCTTTTTCTTAACGTTAATCGCGGGTAGCATCTTGTACTTTACGAATGGTTTGCCGCATTTTTGAACTGGTTTTGCCACCATGGTAGCGGCCTTTTTCAATATGCCGAATACGGTACACTGAATCAACCGTTACTGGCACGCCGTGGCTGCCCAATAACCAGCGAAATGCACGGTCTTCAAAGGTTTTCTTCCAGCGGTCGGTAGGCCGTTGGTAAGCACCTATATCGGCACAATAGCCCATAGAACGGCATACGTCGCCATGCACAATTTGGTAAGCACCCACCGCCCGTTCTAACACCCGCAGGGTGAAGTCGTCAGCATTCACACTCACTATTTTGGGCTGTTTTGCTGCTTTCAGCATTGGGCTGTCGTCGGTTAGCAATGGGGTAATACGCTCTTGCGCAGGAAACACCAAGGGTTCTGTGCGACCTTGTAACGATTGAGCCAAACTGTCTAAACAACCTTCACCAAATACTAAGTCACAGTCGGCAAACCATACCCAATCGGCCTTAGTGGTTTTGGCTACACGATTACGACCTATGGCCCGACGAAATAAGTCGGGTGCCGCTATTTGTTGCCAGTTCCAAGTTACGTTGGCCACTTGGCGTTGGCCAAAAAACTCCAACAGTTGGCAGGTTGCCTCGTCTTCGGCCGCGTGGAAAACTGTCATAATAATGTCTACATTTTCGGGGGCATGCTGAACGAGTGAACTGAGCTGGTAAGCATGCAAATGTGAATAGCGCCAACAATGACTTACTATTTCTATGCTTAAACGGCCCGTTTTAGGGTTAAGTTGCTGCGGCGCTTTGCCATATAGAAAGCGCATAGGAAGTAATTTACTTACCGCCATGCGCAAAGCAAACTCTTGAATTCCTTGATACCAAGGTACATCCACTGCGTAGACTAATTTTTCGCTCATTCGTGGCTCCTCAGTTTATAACCGCCAGCTTGGTTTTGGCACAATACCTTTTACATCTACAAGAATAGGTGTGCCTTGGCATAAGTTTTCAAACTCGGCCTGGCTGTAACTACAGTATTCTTTATGCCCAACGGCAACAATAACCGCATCGTATTTTTTGCCGTCGGTGCGTGGGTTATGGGCCACGTCGAAACCACCCACTGCGGTCAATTGCGCAACACCCACACCACTGTCGTGTACCGTGGTGTTAACGCCATAATCGTTCAGTTCAGCAACAATATCTGCCACTTTAGTGTTGCGAATATCGGGGCAGTCTTCTTTAAAGCTATAACCAAGAACTAATACCTTAGCCCCTTTAATAACCAAGCCGTCGTCGATCATAAGTTTAATAACTCGTTCCGCCACATACTTTGCCATGCCATTATTGATATGCCGCGACGACAAAATTAAGTTGGGGCTATACCCTAGTTCTTCCGCTTTAAAGGTAAGGTAATAAGGGTCTACGCCAATACAGTGCCCACCTACCAAACCAGGGAACAGTTTAATAAAGTTCCACTTGGTAGCCGCAGCTTCAATTACTTCCCGAGTGTCGATACCCATTTGGTTAAAAATTAGCGCCAGCTCGTTCATTAGTGCTATGTTCACGTCGCGCTGGGTATTTTCAATCACTTTGGCGGCTTCTGCCACGCGAATGCTCGAGGTTAAGTAGGTACCAGCGGTAACCACTTTTTTATATAATTCGTCAACCCGAATGGCAATTTCCGGCGTTGATCCCGAGGTAATTTTTAAAATGTTTTTGAATGTTTTGTTTTTATCGCCCGGGTTAATGCGCTCAGGGGAATAACCACAGAAAAAGTCTTGGTTAAATACCAAACCCGACGCTTTTTCTAACTCAAGCACACACACGTCTTCTGTTACCCCTGGGTAAACCGTCGACTCATAAATAACTAAATCGCCTTTATTTAGCACTGAGCCCACCGCCTGAGAAGCCATAATCAACGGGCTTAAGTCAGGCCGGTTGGCACTATCAATGGGCGTAGGAACGGTAACAATATAAATTGTGCAGTCGGCACTATCGGCTACCTGGCTACTAAAACACAGCTTGGGGTTGGCACCAGCCATAGCTGCTAAGAGCTCTTTACTGCCGACTTCTTTAGTGTCGTCAACGCCTTGGTTTAAGGCTGCAACGCGGCTTGCGTTCACGTCAAATCCTAGTACTTGGTGGTGCTCAGCGAAAGCTACTGCTAGCGGTAAGCCCACATAACCTAGACCTACCACACATATTTTATCGCTCATTCGACCTCCGGTGCTGCTGCTCGTGTTGTTATTCGTTTAAATTCAGCCGCTAAAAAATCAGCGCCATATTCACTTAAATGATCATCGTCGTAGTAAATGGGCCGTCCGGCTTTATCACCCCAGCAGTATTCTTGATCACAAAAGGTTTCTGCCACTTCCACGATTTCAATGCCACATTGTGCCGCAGCTTCGTCTTGGGCGGCAATTATGCGCGCCTGGCGCGACTCATAAACTACTCGTGGTAGCGCCACACGCTCTAGCGTGCCGCCAAACAATAAGCTACGAGACATAACTTGCGGCACATTTGCGGGCATTTCAGGAATTGGCCGCAACATATAAACTGGGCGGTCTTCCGCATACGCACAGGCAGTATTAATTAATCCTGTAGTCATTTCAGCAAAAAAAGCTTCGTTTCGGTCCTTATGCGGCTCAGTAATATAATATTTAGGCGCCTGCGCTTCTTCCTGCTCAAGGCCAATAATATATTGGGCATAACGGTTTACTATTAATAATGGCACATGACTAGGTAAAGTTTTGCTGCGTAACATGGTTTCAGCCACGAAGTCGTCGCAGGCATAATTAAAGTCGGTGGTTGATTGTATACCTGCAATAATAGAACAGCCGCTCATGGTCCAGTCGAGCACATACTGGTCGCTGCGCGGCAATGCCCGTTCTACCGCTCGTACTACCGAGCCCGCATGACTGTCGCCTAGTACTATTATACTCAGTTGTGGGTTCTCATGCTGTTCTGCACCGTAGGTACAACCCACTGGCGCCCCACTAGAGTTACGTGCTAAGCACTTACTACGCAATGGGTTACTATTTTTCACTTCGCTGGCAATCAGGTCAATGGCGGGGTCGACACGGCCACCAAAGTGGCTTTTTTTAATAATAGTAGAAGGGATAAAAGTGAACACTAGGCTGGCTAATAAAATAGCTGTTGCTGGCTTCATGTTCAACGCTGTTAGGCCCTTGCGGGTGGGGTTTTCTACCCATTGGTACGACAAATGGCCAAGCACTAAGCTTAACACCATCATTAATAACACCCAGCTTAAAGTTCCTTGCTGTTGTATAAAAAACAACAATACCGCCAGTGGCCAGTGCCATAAGTAAATACTATAGGAGCGTAAGCCCAGCCATTGTGCAACTGGGTGGCGAATTAACATATTCGATTGCCGATCGGCCAGTAGCACCAGCATTGTTCCCGCAACGGCAAAAAAAGCCCAAGGCCCTGGCCATTGAGTTTCGTTACTCACGAACACAAAGGTAGCTATTATTGCCAACCAACCAGCTGCATATAACCAGGTTGGAACTTGTGGTTTACGTTTTAAATGCGCCAACATATATACAATACCACCTGCGGCCATTTCCCAGGCTCGGGCCGGTAATAAGTAAAAGGCATCATTTGGCGACCTTGGCGTTAGCCATACACTATAGGCAAATGAACTAATAAAAAGCGTAACTAAAGTGACAAATATCCAACCTAAATTGCCCCGAGCCAGCTTGTACACCAACATTAACAACAGCGGAAAAGCCATGTAAAACTGCCACTCGGCCGCTAACGACCAGGTATGCAACAACCATTTTTCGTGGGCTGCACTGTCGAAGTAATTATCGGCTCGGGCAAAATCTATATTAGATATAAAGCCTAAGGCATAGCCCGACTGAGATCCTAACTCTTGGTAATCAGGGGTGGGCAATACAAACCAAGCGGCGGTTAATAACACTGCAACCAAAACAATTAAGGCCGGAAAAATACGTTTGGCCCGTGCTAAGTAAAATACCCCCAGTTGAAAGCGTTGTTGATGAAGGCCTGAAACAATAATGTCGGTCATTAACAAGCCAGATATAACAAAAAACACATCTACGCCGGCAAAACCACCTGCAAAGCCTGGTACTGCAAAATGAAACAGCAATACCGACATAACGGCCCATGCGCGCAATCCATTGATATCGTAACGAAACCCTGCTTTTTTAAGCGCAAACAAGATACTTTGCCCACATTCTAATTATTGTTACAAGGATCATACATAATGAAAACACAGCTGTATATCTGAAATGCCTATTGATCCCCCGCTAGTTATTCTGTACTATCCCCACGAACCGCGGACTGACCAGTCCGTCCTATATGTAACTACGGCATAGAAACTGCCGATCTTTTAACATTTGGTAACAATCACTTCATGACGAACGTTGAAAAAAAGAAGCGTGTACACAAATCACCTGAGCAGCGGCAAGCAGAAATACTTACTGCCGCTACCAAAGTATTTGCTGAGCGCGGTTATCAAGTTGCCGACACCCAAGCCATTGCCGATTTAGCAGGCGTAGGCAAAGGAACTCTTTATCGTTACTTTCCTACCAAAGAAAAGTTGTTTAGTGAAGCCTTACATCGTCAGCTAGATATTTTAAGAGAGCGCTTGCACGCGGCTGGGCAAAGCATCAACAACCCCTTGGCAAAAATTAAGGCGGTAATGGGCGCCTACTTCCTGTTTTTTGATCACTACCCAGAAACCATTGAGCTGTTTGCTCAAGAGCGAGCTGAGTTTGGTAGTGCCATTACCCCAACCTATTTTGAGCGTATGCGTACGTGCAACCATGAATGGGTCGCATTATTCCAAGAAGTCATTGACCGCTTTCCGGTTCGCGACATTAGCATCGACGCCATGATGGCACGCTTTAGTGAGCTAATGCATGGCGCCGGTTATATGAGCTTTCGTGGTCAAGACGGTTTAACCGCTTACCAGCAGCTTGATGATATTTTTGAGTTTTATTTACATGGCATTTTACGCAGCGACAATCCAACTCAATATTTACTTGTGGATTAATTGCTCGTTCATTATTTCAAACACTGTACAACTATTGTTAATTGCAACGCCACGAATTTGTTCACGGAGAAACAACCTATATGAAAACACACAGCACCACCCCCTTTAAACACCGCAGCCTACTTGCTGGCATTGCCCTTGCTGGTAGTGCTTTGTTTCTTGTTGCTTGTAACGAAGCGCCTCAACAGGGTCAAGGTGGTATGCCACCAGCACTGGTTACCGTACAAAATGTAACAGCCGAGCCCGCCAGCTATAAAATTGAGTTGCCAGCGCGGGTACAAGGGTCTCGTGAAGTTGAAGTACGGGCACAGGTGTCGGGCATTCTACTTGAGCGCCGTTACCAGGAAGGTGACTATATCGAACAAGGCGAAACCTTGTTTTTAATCGACCCAGAACCGTACCAGCTTGCACTTGATAACAGCAAAGCCGAACTTGCCAGTGTGCAGGCTTTGTATGATCAAGCTGAGCGCGAATGGAACCGCATTAAAGATTTATTCAAAAGCAATACAGTTAGCGAGCGTGATTACGACCAAGCCCGCTCAGCTTATGAAAACGCTGAAGCGCGTTTAGCTCAAGCCCGCTCAGGATTGCAAAATGCCGAGCGTAATTTGCGTTATACCCGTGTTGAAGCCCCAATTAGTGGCTATACAGGTAGCGAGCAAGCATCGGAAGGTAACTTAATTCAGGCTGGCTCTTCGCTGACTTATTTAGTCCAAACAGACCCTGTTTACGTTCAGTTCGCCATGGCCGAAAAAGACTTATCAAACTATCGCGCTTCGATCCGTAATGGTGACGTAATAGACGACGTAACGCTTATTATGGCTAACGGCGACACCTACGAACATACGGGTACCATTAACTTTATCGACAACCGTATCAACTCTGGTACCAGCCGCATTGCCATGCGTGGGGTGTTTAAAAACCCTGACTTAGTATTAAGTTCAGGCGAATTTGTGCGTGTGGTGGTGACTTTAGAAAAATATGCCAATGCCGTTTTGGTTCACCCCAGTGTATTAAGCCAAGGCCCTAATGGTCCGCAAGTTTACTTGGTGAATAAACAAGGTGTGGCCGAAGCCCGTGCCGTAACTCTTGGCCCTATTGTTGCTGAAGGGCAAATTATTCTCGACGGTTTAAGCGAAGGTGAAAGCCTGATTGTAAACGGTCATGTGTCTGTTCGCGACGGTGCTCCCGTTCAAATAACCAACCAATAAGAGGACACCCATGCTACGATTTTTTATTGACCGTCCGCTCTTTGCGTCGGTTATATCTATTATTATTATGATCGCTGGTTTAGCAGCGCTTCGGGCCTTGCCTATTGAGCAATATCCCGATGTGGTGCCACCGCAAGTAGTTGTTTCCGCTGTGTACCCAGGTGCTTCTGCGGAAGTATTAGCCAACGCGGTAGCTGCTCCTCTCGAGCAAGAAATTAACGGTGTGCAAGACATGCTATATATGGAGTCGACCAGTACAGACTCAGGCATGCTGCAAATATCCATTTCTTTTGCCATGGGCACCGACCCAGACCAAGCCACTATTAACGTAAACAACCGTGTTCAAGCCGCCACCGCGCGCTTGCCACAAGCCGTTCGAGACCTTGGCGTACGCGTTGAGTCGCGTTCCACCAATATTTTAATGGTACCGGTGTTGTTTTCCAGCACTGGCGCATTAAATACGATTGATATGAGCAACTATGCGCTTCTTAACGTACTTGACGAGTTAGTACGGGTTGAAGGTGTTGGTGACGCCTCGTTATTTGGCGCACAAGACTATTCCATGCGTATTTGGACCGACCCAGCTAAATTAGCCGAGTTTAATTTAAACCCGTCTGATGTTGCCAATGCCATTCGCGAGCAAAACGCTCAGTACGCCGCCGGTCGCTTTGGTGCACAGCCTGCCCCGGTTAACCAACCTTTTACCTTTAGTGCCACTACTCGTACCCAACTAACAACACCAGAAGAATTCGAGAACGTTATTATTCGTTCTGACGAATTTGGTAACTCGCTGCGGGTAGGCGATGTGGCTCGGGTAGAGCTTGGAGCTCAAAACTACGACTTCTCTGCCATTTACAACAGCCATTCTGCTGTGCCTATGGGTATTTTCTTGCAGCCTGGTGCCAACGCACTGGAAACAGCACGAAACGTAAAGAGCGCACTTGAAGACATGTCGACTCGCTTCCCTGCGGGGCTGGAATACTATGTTCCTTACGACACCACTAAGTTTATCGAAATTTCCATTAAGGAAGTAGTGATCACACTTATTATGGCCGTTGCCTTAGTAGTTTTGGTTACCTTCCTGTTTTTGCAAAGCATGCGCGCGACCCTAATTCCAATCGCCGCTATTCCAGTGTCGCTTATTGGTACCTTTGCCGGTATGCAAATGCTTGGCTTCTCCATAAACATGCTGACCTTATTTGGGCTGGTGCTAGCCATAGGGGTGGTGGTAGACAACGCCATTATCATTATGGAAAACGTTGAGCGACTCATTGAAGAGCGCGGCATGAATGCGAAAGAAGCCTCGGTACTCACCATGGAACAAGTAACTGGTGCGGTTATTTCTTCTACTTTAGTGCTAGTTGCGGTATTTGCGCCAGTGGCATTTTTATCGGGCTTAAGTGGCGAGCTATACCGCCAGTTTGCGGTAACCATTGCTGTTTCCGTGGTAGTTTCTGGGGTAGTTGCACTTACCTTAACACCCGCCATGTGTGCCATGTTACTTGGTAATAAACGCGAGCACGTGGCCAAGCCATTCCAACTGTTTAACCGTGGCTTCGACAAGCTAACCGACTGGTTTATTGGTGGTGTCAGCTTCCTTATTCGTCGCTGGGCATTGGGTGTGGCTTTATTTGTTGCCTTCACCATTGCTACCGGCGTGCTAATGAGCCGTATGCCATCAAGCCTAGTACCCGGTGAAGACCAAGGTGTGGCGCTAGCAGTAGCACAGTTACCTGCCCTTTCTTCACTGGAACGAAGCGCCGCTGTTCGAGATGAATTGGCCGCCAAGATCTTATCTTTACCTGAAGTAGCCGACTTCACTGCCTTTGCTGGGTTCGACATTATCGCTAGTTCGTTACGTAGTAATGCTCTGGCTGGTTTTATTAGTTTCGAAGACTGGAGCAAGCGTACCGGTGCCGATCAAACCGCACAGGCCATGGCCGGTAAAATCATGGGTATTGGTTTTGGCATGCAAGAAGCGAATATCTTTGTGTTCGTGCCACCACCCATTCAAGGTTTGTCTTTAACCGGTGGGGTTGAAGGTTACATGCAGTCGCGTGGTACTTCCGACGCGGTAGAAATTGAAGCCATTGCACAACGGGTTGTCGCCGCAGCCAATGCACGCCCTGAATTGGTGGGTGCCCGCACTACGCTCGACACCAGCATTCCACGCTACTTAGTTGAAGTAGACCGCGAAAAAGCCAAGGCAATGAACGTTGGTCTTGATCAATTGTTCGGCACCCTTGGTTCAACCATTGGTTCGCAGTATGTAAACGACTTCACCTACCGCGGGCGCTTATGGCAAGTAAACTTACAAGCGGAGGCCGACTACCGTGCCACACCTGAAGACTTACGCCACGTATATGTACGCTCAAATACTGGCGACATGGTGCCCATTAGCACCTTAGTAACTCTAAAGCGTATTGCCGGTGCCGACATTATTAACCGCTTTAACCTTTATGGTGCAGCTAAAATAATGGCCGATCCAGCACCTGGCTATACCTCTGGCCAAGCCAAACAAGCCCTAGATGAGGTGATTCTTGCTGAGCAAGCAAACACCAATATTCAAATGGGTTGGATTGGTGAAGCCTACCAGTTAGGTGCCGCTGAAGGTGCAGCAACCTCGGCCTTTGCCATGGGTTTGCTTATGGTTATACTGATTCTTATTGCCCAATACGAGCGTATCACCTTACCTTTCGCTGTTGCTACGGCGGTTCCGTTCGGGGTGTTTGGTGGTGCGGTAGCCTCTATGTATAAAGGTTTCCCGAACGACGTATATTTCCAAGTAGGGCTGCTAGTGCTTATTGGTTTAGCCGCTAAAAACGCCATTTTAATTGTGGAGTTCGCAGCACAAAACCGTAAAGAAGGCATGAGTTCAACCGACGCCGCTATAGCCGCTGCACGCCAACGTTTCCGTGCCATTATTATGACTGCAGCAACCTTTATTATAGGTACCCTGCCGCTGGTATTCGCATCGGGTGCTGGTGCTATTAGCCGCCAGGAAATTGGTACCGTGGTGGTTGGTGGCATGTTAGCAGCCAGTAGCTTGGCGCTGTTGTTTGTTCCTCTCGCCTATAAGTTGCTCGAAGATGTGAGCACTTGGTTTAGCGAGCGCAAAGCAGCCAAAGTGAAAGCATAACCACCTACCTTTGTTTTATTTAAACCCAGCTTCGGCTGGGTTTTTTCATGTAACACTCACTTCTTTCATAGTACCAATACGCAATCTAGATTAGATAAACACTAAATTAACCAAAACCCACGCCAAGACGTCGATTACAACCTTATTTCACGCCCCGTAATTGTTTTTCACGCATTTGATTTAAATTTTCACTCATAATATAGTTTGCAATCAGAATTCACGAATTGACCCTGTACATAATCGCTTTTTATACCTGGCAATCATTTTTCATGGTGAATCATCATTTTTAGGTGGGTAATATGGTATTAGCTAAACGCGCAAAGTTCTTTGATGAAGAAATCTATCCCGAGCCTGAAGCTGAGCTGGTTGGATATGCTTGGCTTATCAATGAATTCCAACTAAGGGTTCCAACTCCTAATGACATATGCGCCATTGTTCCAGCTATAAACGCTAAACGAAGAAAAGGAAGATGGTTAATATGGGGGAGCCGTTATCAACCTAAAGCCCATTGGTTTGCACAATTAACATTTGCGTTGAAATACGAAGGTGTTGATTTAGCTGTTATGAAAAGTTTATTTGGCACTTTGGCAATTGAAGATATTACGGCTTCTGTTGAAAATGAAATAACAGGCGCATATAGCCGCAGAGTTTGGTTTTTTTATGAATGGCTTACTGCGCAAGTACTCCCCATTGAGGATGTTACTACTGGTAATTATGTTGACGCACTCAATGAAAAACTACAATTTGGCTGCGCCAAAACCAAGGTTTCACGGCAACGGATAAATAACAACTTACCGGGTGTTAATGGATTTTGTCCTTTAATTAAAAAAACCGAGAAACTAGTTCAGTATATTGGCGAAAACTTAGACGAAAAAGCGCTCGAAAATATAGGGGCTGTTCACAGTGACTTACTTGCAAGAGCTGCTGCTTTTTTATTGCTTTCAGACTCGAAAGCTTCATATACCATTGAAGGAGAAGCGCCTCCTCATAATCGCATAGAGCGATGGGGAAAGATTATCGGTCAAGCAGGTATGCGCCCATTAACCGTAGAAGAGATAGAGCGTTTACAAAAAGTCGTCATTCCTGATGGTCGATTTATCCTGCCCGGAATTCGTACCATTGGCGGTTTTGTTGGTGCTCATGATCGTGTAACCAACATACCAATACCTGAACATATATCAGCAAAACCAGAAGATCTCGATGAGTTGCTCGCTGCCTATCTAAATGCGTATGAATTAATGATAGAATCAGGGTTTCACCCTGTTTTAACTGCTGCAGTCATTGCTTTTTCGTTTGTTATTATTCATCCGCTAGAAGACGGTAATGGACGAATTCATCGCTACTTAATTCATCACGTACTAGCTGAGAGTGGCTTCAGCCCTAAAGGGGTTATTTTTCCCGTATCAGCAGTAATCCTAGAAAAAATAGAAGAGTACAAAGCCGTGTTAGAGCAGTTCACACAGCCACGTTTAAAGTATATTGAGTGGCAACCGACTGAAGATAGCAATGTTCATGTGACAAATGACACCGCTGACTTGTATCGATATGGAGATATGACGCGCCAAGTGGAGTTTTTGTTTGAATGCGTAAAAGATACGGTTGACACTGTTCTTCCTGAGGAAGTTCTTTATCTTGAAAGGTACGATGAGGTTTGGAATTATGTAAATAATCGATTTGACATGCCTCAAGTAAGCTTAAGTTTACTACTGAATTTTTTACGACAGAATAATGGGCAGTTATCGAAGAGAGCCCAAACTAAGGAGTTTTCCGCACTAACGGAAGCCGAAGTAAAAGATATAGAACAAAAATACCAAGAAGTGTTTTTGCTTGGTTAAGTGAACCATTTTGTCGACGATGAGTTTGCTACCAAGGTGAATGCAGTGGGTTGATACGTATGACACTTGTGGCAGAAAAAAGCCCGCTCATTCACTGAGCGGGCCTTGGTTTTTGTGTAACTAGCTAAAGTTTAAATTACGCCACGTTAAAGGTTGGAATAATTAGCTCTTTGGCTTTCTTCTCGGCCGCTTGGAAATCAGGCATTTCGTCGAAGTTTAAGTACTTATAAATTTCACCCGACATGGCGTCTAAGCTTGCTGCGTATTCCATGTACTCTTCACGGGTTGGTATTTTACCTAAAATAGCACCTACTGCAGAAAGCTCTGCTGAGGCTAGGTATACGTTCGCGCCGTCACCTAAACGGTTCGGGAAGTTACGGGTTGAAGTAGACAGCACCGTGGCGCCAGCTTTCACACGTGCTTGGTTACCCATGCACAATGAACAACCCGGCATTTCAGTACGCACACCGTTACGGCCGAAGATATTGTAATAGCCTTCTTCCATTAACTGGGCTTCGTCCATTTTCGTTGGTGGCGCAACCCATAAGCGCGTTTCTAGCTCTTTGGTATTTTGCTCAAGCAACTTACCTGCAGCACGGAAGTGACCAATGTTGGTCATGCACGAACCAATAAACACTTCGTCAACTTTGTCGCCTGCAACATCAGACAAGGTTTTCGCGTCGTCTGGATCGTTCGGGCAGCAAAGAATTGGCTCAATGATTTCGTTCAAATCAATTTCAATCACTTCTGCGTATTCAGCGTCTTTGTCAGCTTCCATTAATTCTGGGTTGGCTAACCACTCTTCCATTTGCTTGGCACGACGCTCAAGGGTACGTGCGTCGCCGTAACCTTCTGCGATCATCCAACGCAACATGGTGACGTTCGACTGTAAGTATTCAGCAATCGACTCTTCCGACAGCTTAATAGTACAACCTGCGGCTGAACGCTCCGCTGAAGCGTCTGAAAGCTCGAATGCTTGCTCAACAGTTAGGTTTTCTAACCCTTCAATTTCTAGAATACGGCCAGAGAAGGCGTTTTTCTTACCGCGCTTTTCAACCGTTAACAAACCTGCTTTGATAGCATATAAAGGAATAGCATGGACCAGGTCACGTAGGGTAACACCCGGTTGCATTTCGCCTTTAAAGCGCACTAATACCGACTCTGGCATGTCTAGTGGCATCACACCTGTGGCTGCTGCAAAGGCCACTAAGCCCGAGCCTGCTGGGAATGAAATGCCTAATGGGAAGCGCGTATGCGAGTCACCACCGGTACCAACTGTGTCTGGTAACAACATACGGTTTAACCAGCTATGAATAATACCGTCGCCTGGGCGTAGTGATACACCGCCACGGTTCATCATAAAGTCGGGTAGCGTGTGCTGGGTGTCGATATCAACCGGCTTCGGATAGGCCGCCGTGTGACAGAATGACTGCATCACTAAGTCGGCGTTAAAACCTAGGCAAGCTAAGTCTTTTAGCTCATCACGGGTCATAGGGCCAGTGGTGTCTTGCGAGCCTACTGTGGTCATTTGTGGTTCACAGTAAGTGCCTGGGCGAACACCTTCTACGCCACATGCTTTACCAACCATTTTCTGCGCCAGCGTATAACCTTTGTTGCTTTCGTCTGGTTGTACTGGGGTGCGGAATAAGTCTGAATGGCCTAAGCCAAGTGACTGACGCGCTTTAGTGGTTAAGCCACGGCCAATAATTAAGTTAATACGGCCACCGGCACGTACTTCGTCAATAATAACGTCGGACGCATACTGGTATTCAGCGATTACTTCGCCCGCGTCGTTCTCAATTTTGCCTGCGTATGGGTAAATGTGAATCACATCACCCATATTCATTTTTTCAACGTCCGCTTCAAACACTAGGGTTCCTGTGTCTTTCATGGTGTTGAAGAAAATGGGCGCAACTTTACCACCAATACAAATACCGCCAGAACGTTTGTTCGGGGTACCTGGCATGTCTTCACCAATAAACCACAATACTGAGTTTGTGGCAGACTTACGCGATGAGCCTGTACCTACAACATCGCCAACAAAGGCCACTGGGTGGCCTTTCTCGTGCAACTCAGCCATTTGTGCGGCAGCGTCGGTAATACCTTCACGTGGCATTTTAAACATGGCTTTAGCATGGAGTGGAATGTCTGGGCGCGACCAAGCGTCTGGCGCTGGCGACAAGTCGTCGGTGTTGGTTTCGCCGGTTACTTTAAATACCGAAGCAGTAATCTTTTCTGGCATTTCTTTGCGGTTGGTAAACCACTCTGCATTGGCCCATGATTCAACGACTTCTTTGGCAACTGCGTTACCCGCTTTCATGCGCTGTTCAACGTCGTGGAAGGCGTCGAACATTAAAATAGTATGCTTTAACTCTTCACCGGCTGCTGCTGCAAGCTCTGGTTCGTCAAGTAATTCAATAAGTGTTTCAATGTTGTAACCGCCATGCATATTGCCTAGCAATTTAATAGCGGCAAACTTATCGATAATAGGCGAGGTTACTTCACCTTTGGCAATAGCCGTTAAGAAGCCCGCCTTTACATACGCGGCTTCGTCGACCCCCGGTGGTACTCGGTCGCTGATTAATTCGAGGATGAATTCTTCTTCACCTGCTGGTGGGTTTTTTAATAATTCAACTAGCGCGGAAACTTGCTCTGGATTTAACGGCTTAGCTGGAATACCTTCTGCGGCACGCTCGGCCACATGTGCGCGATATTGTTCTAACACAAATGATTCCCCTTAATTAGAAGCCCTCGCTGTCTGCTCAACACTTGCGGGCACAAAGCCCAACAAAACAGATAAAACGCGAGCAATTAGAAACGCGGTTATTATACGCTAGTTAGGCCTTTAATTGAATGGGAGAAGGCTATACTTCGACTATATAAGCTATTCACCAAACTTATGGCTGCAATTACCTATTAGTATTATGCCAATCAACTTCTGCGCTGGAATGAGCTAAGGTGGTAGCTAAGTAACCCTCTCTGGGTGATGGTGCACCGCAAAGGGGCCACCCGCGCGCGTAAAGGCGAATGGGGCATGATTCCCGGTTCACAGGGCACTAGCTCGTTTCTAGTAACCGGCAAAGGCGAGCCGCAGTCTTTTCAGTCCTGCGCCCATGGCGCTGGCAGAATTATGAGCCGAGCCCAAGCACGCAAACAGCTCGACGTACAAACAGAAGTACAAGCCCTGAAAGAGCGCGGTATTTTGCATGCTATTCGCAACCGCCAAGACTTAGACGAAGCACCTGGCTCTTATAAAGACATTGATGAAGTAATGAGTAACCAAACCGACTTGGTTGAGGTGCAAATTGAATTGCAGCCACTGGCTGTGGTTAAAGGTTAAGGGTTAAAGGAGGCAGGCTGCCCCACTGATTTTGCCTGCAGTAAAACAACCGCCTGAAGCGCCACTGTCGACAGTTGTTCTGGGTGCGTATTGGCAAGGTTAATAATTAGTTGTTTCATACTGCGGGCCCAAAAATTATGCACGTGCGTAGCCGCCACTTCAGCCACCTCAGCAGCCTCTCCTTGGTGCAGGTTATTGGCAATAATTTGCTCTAGCATTTTAATTAAATTACTTAACTGCTGCTCGCTCACTCTGTGTTCTCCTTAGCACCTGCGCTACTTTGGGTATAAATAACGTGTCGTCCGGGCCGGGCAAAGGCAATTAAATTCATGTTGCTTTCCCGCGCCAAGCGCACAGCTAGCGCCGTAGGTGCAGACACCGCAAGCACGGTGCCAATACCTACCGCGGCACTTTTTTGTACCATTTCAAAACTAGCGCGACTGGAAATAAGCGCAAAGCCGTGCTGGAAGGCCTTAAGGCCAAATTTTTGTATACTCGCACCTATCAATTTGTCGAGCGCATTGTGCCGGCCTACATCTTCTCGGGCCAGTAACACCGCACCCTTGTTGTCACACCAAGCTGCCCCATGGGTAGCGCCGGTTTGTAGTTGTAGTGGTTGATGCTGTTTTAAATTACTTAAGGCGCGCTGCACCACCTCGTCGCTGGGTAATGGTTGCCCGGCGACCGGGGCAATAGCACGTACCACATGGGCCAAAGACTCAGTACCACAAAGCCCGCAGCCAGTGCGCCCAGCCATATTGCGCCGCTGTTGTTTTAAGCGAAAAAAACAGTCGCCGGCAATATGCATTTCAAGGCTTATCCCTTCGGCACTCGGTAACACGTCTAAGCTGAATAGCTGTTGTGGCCGTTCAAGTATGCCTTCACTTAAACTAAAACCTAGCGCAAAGTCTTCTAAATCCTGGGGCGAAGCCATCATTACCGCATGGGAAATGCCGTTGTACACCATCGCCACAGGTACTTCTTCTGCAAGCTGGTCCCAGTCGCCCACAGGCGTGCCTTTAATACCGCCACGCACATTCACCTGCGCTTCCGTTATCGGCGTAAAGGGCTGGCCAAACTCCTTTTCAACGCTGTTCAGTGCCGCCTTAATCAGTGGGTTTGGCATGCTGGCTGCCCTCATTGTGCATGGCCGGTTTCAGTAGTTTTTGTTGGCGTTTATCGAAGCGTTTAAAGTTTCGCTGCCATTCCGACGGCTGGCTAACCACTTCTACTTGTACGGCAGTAACCTTGTATTCAGGGCAGTTGGTGGCCCAGTCGGAATTGTCGGTGGTAACCACGTTCGCGCCACTACCCGGGTGATGAAAGGTGGTATATACCACCCCTGGCAACATGCGCTCGCTTAGCTGCGCACGTAACACCGTATGGCCAACGCGACTACTTATGCCTAGCCAGTCGCCGTCATGAATGCCGCGTAATTCCGCATCGCTGGGATGAATTTCCAACACGTCTTGCTCATGCCATTTGCTGTTATCGGTACGGCGGGTTTGCGAACCCACGTTGTACTGCGACAAAATTCGCCCAGTGGTTAATAACAGTGGGAAACGACGGCTCGACCGCTCTTCCGTGGCCAAGTACTCCGTCACCGCAAAGCGCCCTTTGCCGATGGGGAAGTCGTTCACGTGCATGGTGGGCATACCTTCAGGGTGCTTGTCATTACAGGGCCATTGAATGCTGCCTAGCTGCTCTAACTTGTCGTAGCTCACCCCGGTGAAAGTGGGAGTTAAAGCGGCTATTTCATCCATAATTTCAGACGGATGGTTATAGTGCATGGGGTAACCTAAGGCATTCGATAAGGCCATAGTTACTTGCCAATCTTCCATACCGGCAATAGGCGCCATCACTTTGCGTACCCGGTTAATGCGCCGCTCGGCGTTGGTAAAGGTGCCATTTTTCTCTAAAAAGGTAGAGCCCGGCAACAGCACATGGGCAAATTTGGCCGTTTCGTTCAAGAAAATGTCTTGTACTATCACGCAGTCTAAGGCCCTGAGCGCAGCTTCCACATGCTGAGTATTGGGGTCGGACTGGGCAATGTCTTCGCCTTGAATATACAGCCCTTTAAAGGTACCGGCGATGGCCGCATCAAACATATTTGGTATGCGTAAACCCGGCTCGTGATCAATAGTAGCGCCCCAAGCCGCTTCAAAACGGCTGCGCACCACATCGTCATTCACATGCTGGTAACCAGGCAGTTCGTGGGGGAAAGAACCCATATCGCAAGAGCCTTGCACATTGTTTTGCCCCCGTAATGGGTTTACTCCACCGCCTTCACGGCCAATATTTCCGGTTGCCATGGCCAGGTTAGCAATTCCCATGACCATGGTGGAGCCTTGGCTATGTTCCGTTACCCCTAAGCCATAATAAATGGCGGCGTTTTCTACTTCGGCATAAGCCCGAGCCGCTTCACGTACGGTGCTTGCCGGCACCCCCGACACCGCTTCCATGGCTTCAGGCGAATTGCGCTGTTCGGCTATAAAGCTGCGCCAACGGTTATAGGCCTCCGTATCGCAGCGGCTGCTAATAAAGGCTTGGTCTTCCAATCCTTCGGTAACAATTACATGGGCGAGCGCGTTTACTACTGCCACGTTGGTACCAGGGCGTAACGCCAAATGAATACCTTTACCAGCGTGGGGCGTACTAAGCAGGTCAATGCGCCGCGGATCAATAACTATTAATTGGGCGCCTTGGCGTAAACGCCGCCGCAGCTGTGAACCAAATACCGGGTGGGCATCGGTGGGGTTAGCACCGATCACCACAATGGTGTCGGCCTTCATGACCGAGTCGAAGGTTTGGGTGCCCGCCGACTCGCCCATGGTGGTTTTTAGGCCATAGCCCGTGGGCGAATGACACACCCGCGCACAGGTGTCGGTGTTATTATTGCCAAAAGCGGCGCGTACTAATTTTTGCACTAAATAGGTTTCTTCGTTGGTACAGCGCGACGAGGTAATGCCACCAATACTTTCTCGGCCATATTGGGCCTGAATGGCTTTCAGTCGCTTGGCAGAAAAAGCTAACGCCTCATCCCACGACACCACTTGCCAAGGGTCGTCGATAGACGCACGAATCATCGGCTCTTTAATGCGGTCTTTATGGGTAGCATAACCAAAAGCAAAACGCCCCTTTACACAGGAATGACCTTGGTTTGCAGCGCCGCCTTTGTAGGGCACCATGCGGATTAATTGGTCGCCTTTCATTTCCGCTTTAAACGAACAACCCACACCACAATAGGCGCAGGTGGTCACCACGCTGTGTTCTGGAATACCCGCGTCGATTACGGTTTTTTCCATTAAGGTCGAGGTTGGGCAGGCTTGCACACAGGCCCCACAAGACACGCACTCTGAATTCATAAAGCTGTCGTTTTGGCTGGCCACTACTTTGGAATCAAAACCACGCCCTTCGATGGTTAAAGCAAAAGTACCTTGCACTTCAGCACACGCCCGCACACAGCGCGAGCAAACAATGCATTTACTGGGGTCAAAACTGAAATACGGATTGGAGTTATCGGTTTGCGTATCCAGATGGTTTTCCCCGTCAAAACCGTAGCGTACTTCGCGCAAGCCCACCGCCCCGGCCATATCTTGTAATTCACAGTCGCCATTGGCGGGGCAAGTTAAACAGTCAAGCGGGTGGTCGGAAATATACAGTTCCATAATATTACGGCGTAGCTTGGCCAATTTGCCGGTTTGTGTGGTCACGCTCATGCCCTCTGCCACCGGTGTGGTGCAAGAGGCTGGATAGCCTCGACGCCCTTCAATTTCTACCGCACACAGGCGACACGAGCCAAAGGCCTCTAAATTATCCGAGGCACACAGCTTGGGAATGTTTATTCCAGCTAAAGCAGCGGCCCGTAACACCGAAGTACCTTCAGGCACAGTAATGTTACGGCCATCAACGGCAACCGACACTAAGGTTTTAGACTCACTCGCTGGGGTGCCGTAATCAGTATTCGGGTTTAATGGCTGCGGGTTAGTTGTGTCGCTGCTGTTTGGATCATAATACTGCAACATGTTAGGCCTCCACTTTGGTTGGTTTAGGCTGCAAGTCGGCAGGAAAATATTTCATTACGCTTTGGACCGGAAACGGGGTCATGCCGCCCATGGCGCACAATGAACCGTCGACCATGGTTTCGCACAAGTCAGCTAGCAATGTTAAATTGGCAGCGGAATTATCACCGGCTCGAATACGATCAATCACTTCCACGCCACGCACCGAGCCAATGCGACAAGGAGTGCATTTACCGCAAGATTCAATAGCACAAAACTCCATGGCATAACGGGCTTGCTCGCCCATATCTACCCTGTCGTCGAACACCACCACGCCCCCATGACCAATACCCGCGCCTAGTTCAGCAAAGGCTTCATAGTTCATGGGGGTGTCCCATTGTTGCTCTGGCAGGTAGGCCATTAATGGCCCGCCAACCTGCACCGCTTTAATTGGGCGGCCAGTAATGGTACCGGCACCAAAGTCTTCAAGAATTTCACGCAAGCTAACACCAAACGCCAGTTCAATTAGTCCGCCTTGCTTAATGTTACCGGCCAGTTGCACAGCTAAGGTACCCAAAGAACGGCCCATACCGTAATTGGCATAACTTTGCCCGCCCTTGGCCATAATATAAGGTACCGCCGCCAGCGACAGCACGTTATTTACCACCGTGGGTTGGCCAAATAAACCTTCAATGGCCGGCAAAGGTGGCTTTGAGCGCACCAAGCCGCGTTTTCCTTCAAGGCTTTCTAATAACGAGGTTTCTTCACCACAAATATAAGCACCAGCACCAAGGCGCACTTCTAAATGAAAGGCACGACCGCTACCGGCTACATTGTTACCTAAATAACCTGCTGCTTCAGCGCGGGCAATGGCGGTGTTCAGCATTTGCTGCGACAGCAAGTATTCCGAACGTAAATATATATAGCCCTGCGTGGCACCTACCGCTAACCCAGCAATGGCCATTCCTTCAATTAACATATAAGGGTCACATTCCATTACTAGGCGGTCGGCAAAAGTACCCGAGTCACCTTCGTCGGCATTACACACAATGTATTTCTGCTGATTGCTGGGTTCGTCTAATACGGTTTGCCACTTAATGCCTGCTGGGAAAGCGGCCCCACCGCGGCCCCGCAAGCCAGAGGTTTTCACTTCATCGACAATCTGTTGCGAGCTTAAGCTGGCGGCTTTTGTTAGGCCAATAAAACCATCGAGGGCCTTATATTCGTCTAAGCTCAAAGGGTCGGTAATACCAATACGAGCAAAGGTTAGCCGCTGCTGCCGCTTTAAATACGGGTGCTGTTCAATATTGCCTAAATAAAGCGCATGCCCAGGCTTGCCGGCAAACAAACCCGCCGCCACTAACTCGCCCACTTGTGTTGGCTCAACCGGCCCGTAGGCTACGCGGCCATGGTCGGTAACCACTTCTATAAGCGGCTCTAGCCAAAATAACCCTCGCGAGCCATTACGCACAATACGAATGTTTAGCTGTTGCTGTTGGGCATGATAAAGCAGGTGTTTTACTACCTCGTCGGCACCTAAAGAAAGTGCGGTAGTGTCGCAGGGCACATAAATGGTTATAGGCATGGCGGTAAACATGAGTAACTCCTGCGCTTATTTAAGTTCGAGAATGGTGGTGGTGAGTTGATCTGCGAGCTGATCGAACTTCTGGGCGTTCATGCGGCCATAAACGGCGTTGTTCACTCGAATGGAGGGCCCGCAAGCGCAGTTACCTAAACAATATACCGCCGCCAAGGTAAATTCTCGGTCGGCGCTAGTTTGTGTATAGTCTACCCCCAGCTTTTGTTTCACATGGCGCTCAAACTCTCGCCCTCCTTGCGCTTGGCAGGCCTCGGCACGGCACACTTCAACAATATGGCTACCTGCGGGCTCGGTTCGAAAATGATGATAAAAACTGATAACCCCGTGCACATCGGCACGGGTTTGCTGTAATTCTTCAGCAATAATGGCTACGGCGTCTTTAGGTATATAACCAACTTTGTCTTGGATAGCGTGCAAAATGGGTAACAGTGCACCGGGCTTATGCTTAAGCACGCTCACTTCCTGCTTAATCAGGTCAGGGGTCCAGCTCGTCGTTGCGGATAAAGTGGCCGCTGGTTGGTCAACGCTCTCTGATATATGCATAATAGTTCCTACCTGTTTGGCGAATACAGCATTTCTATCAACTTAGCACCTAGCACACAGCAACGGAATATGAACACCTATGCATAACAAGCAGCTAACAATAAGCCCAGCGTGGATTTTTCGAACCGATACCGACGAACTTTTTGAGCCCGCACTATTGTTGTTGCTGGAAAATATTCGAGCCAGCGGCAAACTTACCCATGCGGCAGCAGCGGTGGGAATATCTTACCGCCATGCCTGGAATTTGCTGAATCGGGGTGCCGACATTTTTGGCTTGCCCTTAGTTGAAATGCGTAAAGGCCATGGTTCTAAGCTTTCTTTGTTGGGCGAAAAGTTACTTTGGGCAGATCAGCGGGTTAAGGCACGCTTAGGACCACAACTGGAAAGTATGGCTTCAGAACTAAACGAACAAATTAGCCAGCTTATTACAGGCACTCAGCCAGTACTGCGTATTCACGCCAGCCATGGTTTTGCCATTGCCCTGCTGCCGGAGCTTTTTGAACAGGTAAAAATAAACCTGCAGTATCGCAACCCCGAAGAAGCACTCACGGCATTAAACCGGGGGGAATGTGATCTCGCCAGTTTGCATATTCCCACCGACCGAGCATTGGCAAAGCAGGTGTTTAGTCACTACCAACAGCTGCTGGCCAGTAATCAGTTACAAGCTATCCGCTTAGTTACCCGCAGCGAAGGCTTAATGCTTCGCCAAGGCTGCCATGATCATATTCACAGCTTGCCCGACTTAAGCGCCTCGCAACTTAGTTTTATTGGCCGCGATAGCCGTTCAGGCACCCGTTTACTGTTTAAGATATTGCTGGAGCAACAAGGGTTAGCAGAAGAAAGTATTAACCGCAGCTCACAAAAAGAATACACCCATACGGCCATTGCTGCTTATGTCGCCTCGGGTATGGCCGACGCCGGTTTTGGTCTTAAAGCCGCAGCCGAGCAATTCAACCTACGGTTTATCGAGTTGGCCAATGAATATTACTTACTGCTGTTCCGCCAAGATCAGTTAGCGCCCGAGCTACTCGCTCCTTTACTCGATGTGGTTCGTTCACAATATTTCACTGATCGTATTAGCGAAGTGCCTGGCTATGCACCAGATCGCCCAGGCACCATAACAACGTTAAAGCAGTTAATTGGCAATTGAAGGTTTAGCTACAAGGAATAAAGTTCGGCTAGTAATTTTAAAATTGTTTGTTGCGAGGTTTTGCTATTCAGGCGGTGGCCGTCATTTACACTCGTGAGCGGCAAGTCAAAGCGTTGGCAAAAAGCGGCTACTTTGTCGTAGGGCACTACGTCGTCTTGGTAGCCGTGTAACACCCGCACTTGGGCCCCGTTTGGCATGCGCTCTACTTTGTCGCCTTCTTCCGTGTGCACGGCAGGGGCTAACAATAATAAGTTCGTGATTCGTTCAGGAAATAGCGAATATAGCCGCGCGGCCAACAAGCCCCCAAACGACGAGCCCACTAAGGTTAGGTTTGTTTTCCCTACGGTAAGTTTACTGGCAGCTGCAATACGCTGGTTAAGGTTCATGTTTTGAAAGTCTGGTGACTGTAATTCTGCATACTGCTGTTTTAATAAGTGGTATTTAGCCCCATGTGGGCCGCTTTCTAGTCCATGAAAAAAATACAACATAGTGGCACTCCATTCTTCATTAAATATTATTAAGCCCGTTCTAGCCGTTGTTTTACATGTTCGGCTAAACCTACGCCCGCTTCAACCATGGTTAAGTAAGCATGATCAGCACCCGCAGCAATAATTCGCTCGGCTTCGTCGTCATGCAAACTATGGGCAATAACCACCCCGGTAAAGCCCCGCTTGCGTAATTTTCGGCAGGCGGTCATGTTGGCTTCTAATTCATTCAAACACAGTATAACCGCTTGCACACAGCCAAAGTTGAGCCCTTCCCAAAATACTCTGTCTTCGGCGTCGGCGTAAAATATATTAAAACCATCGGCTTTGTGCTGCTCTACTTTAAATGGGTCAGCGTCCATGGCTATTACTTTTTTGCTTTCGCTTAAATGACTGTAAGCCGAACTACCGGTACGGCCCATGCCCATAATAAGTACATCGGCATTGCCTAACTGCACCGGCTGTTCATCGAGGTGGTGGGTGTTGCGTTCGAACTTGACTAAGAAGTCACTTAAACGGTCGTACAAGGGGTGCGCCATGGCATTGAGCGGCGCCGACACCACAAACGACAGCGACACTAACAGCGCCAATGGAATAAGGTATTCCGGCACCACTACACTGGCCACAATAAGGCCAAATTCGGAGAAGTTCCCTAAGCTTAAGCCCGATAAAAACGCACTGCGAGCACGTAATTTAAAGGCAATTAAAAGGAAGAAAAACAAGGCTATTTTAAAGGGCACAAACAATAGCATTACCCCTGCAAAGGCCCAGTCGGCAAGCTCGGGCAAGCCGCCCATACCAATACTTAAAAAGAACCCCACCAAAAAGAATTCTTTAATGCCCCATAAAGCCTTCGACAACTCACTAGCTTGTGGGTGTTTCGACAATAGCGCACCAAAGGCCAGCGCACCCAATTCGGAACTTAGCCCCACTAGTTCAAAACCATAGCCACCAATAACTAACGCTAGCAGCAAACCGAATAAAATTAATAAGTCGTCATGGCCAATCGAGTCGAGCAGTTTATATAATAATGGCCGTAAAAAAGGCAGTAAAAACACCAGCAGGGCAAAAGGCGACGGGGTAACACCTTGCGCTAAAGTCATGGCAAGCAGCGCAATTAAGTCTTGAAAAATTAGAATACCAATAGCCACCCGGCCGTGAAACGCACCTAGTTCGCGCTTACCTTCCAATACTTTAGCGGCCAATACGGTACTAGAAAAACCCAGTGCCACGGCTACGATAAAGGCCTCGTACTGGGCAAATTCAAATACCCAGGTACAAACCGCGAACAATACAATAACCGTTACAATAAAGTGAATAATACCCACACCAAGCACTTCTGGCTTGGCCAAACTACGGGCGTTAAGCTTTAAACCAACGCTGAATAACAGTAGTAAAACACCAAGGTGCGCCACATGCTCAATAATACCTTGGCCGTGGTCGGGTAAGGCCAAATAAGGGGTGGCGGCGGCAATTACAAAGCCTGCAGCTAAGTAACCCACCAAGGTTGGTAAACCAATAGAACGAGCAAACAGCCCAACAATAAACGCAAAGCCAATCCATACTGCTTCTAACATGAGGTATTCTCATTGCTGCTAATGATTAAGATAATACCGCAGCTGTTTGCAAATTCGGGAAGTTTTTTCGTTTATTTGCTAACCAAGGTTATTTATCCGCTGATATAAGTTCATGGCACGCTGTATTTGGGTGTAACCATTTACTTGCGCGCTTAGCTGTGACCAGTTGGGCGCGCGGTTACTTTGTTGGCTGGTACTTGCGGTGCTTTTAGCAATAGCGGGCTGAACCTCGGTAACCTCAGCTGGAGTGTTGGTGGTATTTTGTGCACTAACCTTCTGTTGCGCCAGTTCGTTCACCATGCGCTGTTCTTTGCGCACTGCATTTTGTTCAGTTTCAGCACCTGACTGTTTTTCATTATTGCTCAACTGACCATGGCTGGTCGAAATAGGTGGTCGCGCTACGCCAACATCACGGCTAATACTGTCCATAATTCATTTCCTACCCACAAAACATCACTACTATGAGTATAAATGATGCAAATCATGTGCCAGCATAGCCGCCAAAAACATGGCGACACTTAGCGGCGCCTTAATCCTTTTGCTCTTTATCCACAAAATGCTGCCAAAACAGCCGGCCTGCTGGCCCTAATTCTAGGCTGGCCATTTTTACCAAGTGGTATTCCGCATGCATGTGGTCAAGAAAGCCCGGTACGTTTATTTCCAGCAAGCTGCCCTTAGCTAACGACTCTGCAATAAGTTGCCGTGGAGCGGCCCCCCAACCCATGCCTGCTTCAATAAAGTTTACCAGTGTATGCACATCATTTACCCGCACGGGTGAACGCCCGGGCATACGGTATATTTTTTCCGGATTAATCCCAAATTGCATTTCTTGCGGCAACACGTAAGGCAGTTCACTTAGGGCCTCTCTACTGTTAGGCAAGCCCACTTGCTCAACTAAAGCTTTACCAATAACCACCACAATGTCGTATTGGCCAATACGAGTGGTTTCAAAATCGGCCATTTGCTGAAAAGTTGGCAGCCAAGGCGAAATAGCTAGGTGCTCTTCGCCTTCCGTTAGCCGCTGCAGTGAAGTAAGCTGCGAACAGCCACTAACGCGTACTTCCGTAACGGGAAACTGTTGTTGAATGTTTGCCACCACCTCACGCACCACTGCTACGCTTATGCCGGCGTCGATACCAATGCGCAATTGCGGTTCAACCCCTTCTTTAAGTTGCTTAACCACCGAGTTAAGGCGCTCTTGCTGGCGTAATATTTCTTGCCCATGGCGCATAAATAGCGCGCCATTAGGAGTTAGCTGCAAGCGATAGCCAGAGCGGTCTAAAATAGCGAAGCCCACTTCTTCTTCTAGCTTGGTTAAGGTCATGCTTAACGCGGGCGAGGTACGGTGCAACACTGCCGCAGCTGCTTGCAAGCTACCTTTTTCTATTACCGTGTGCAAAACTTTAAGTGCCCAGTAATTCATTAAGCTTTCCTTAATATCTTTACAAATTACATTCAATATACCTTTGTTTTTATTCCGCATACAATGGCGTTGTTGTAAATGTTTTATAGTTATACTTCTTAAATGGAAGTGGAGGAGTTGAACCATGCGTTGTTGGCTGTTAAATATCGGCTTGTTAGCTATTATTAGTACCTTTACCTTAACCGCTTGCTCAGAACCCCAGGCGGTTAGCGCCAACACGCCAGATATACGCCCAGTGTTATTAGTCCAAGTACAGTCAGGCGTACCGCAGCAAATACGCCGCTTTCCCGGTGCGGTTGAAGCTACCCAATCGGCCAACCTTACTTTTCGTGTGCCCGGCGAACTTATTGAACTGTCAACCCGTCCTGGCCAGTCAATTAATATGGGCGAAGTAATCGCTAAAGTTGACCCCACCGACTACGCCTTAAATGTGGCCCAAGCCCAGGCACGCGCAGAACTTGCTAAGGCACAATTTTCTCGTGCCGCGCGCTTATTAGCCGACGGTATTGTGTCGCAAGCCGACTACGACCAAGCTCAAGCAGAACGGCAAATGGCCATTGCCAGTTTAAACACGGCCAAGGCCAATCTAAGTTACACCGAGCTACGCGCGCCTTTTTCTGGCGTTGTGGCTGCCTTACATGTGGAGCCTTTTGAAAACATAGCCCCACAACAACCCATAGTTACGCTGCAAACCGACTCATTAATCGACGTGGTGATTCAAGTACCCGAACGGTTATTTGCCCGTGTACACCGCGACGACAGCTACCAACCACACATTCGCTTTGACAGCATTCCCGACCAGTTTTTTTTGGGCCGTATCCGTGAGTGGGACCGCATTGCTGATCCTGTTACTAATACCTACCGAGTGGTGTTTTCCTTAACTAAACCAGAACACGTTAATATTTTACCTGGCATGACCGCTCAAGTTTACATTGACAGTAGCCACTTACTTACCCGCACACTGGCGGCCGTTCGAGTTCCCGTTAGTGCGGTATTTTCTCCACCTGAATTAACCAATAACAACAACGAACGCTATGTGTGGGTATATACAGAAACCAGCCCTGAGCAAGGCCAAGTACAGTTACGCCAAGTGCACTTAGGCGACGCCACAACCGATGAATTAGTTGTGCTGGCTGGCTTAGAAGCGGGGGAATGGGTGGTAAGTGCTGGTGTGCACCAATTAAAAAACAATATGCTGGTGCGTCCTTGGCACCGTGAAAGAGGCCTATAACTATGGATATTGCTCGCTATAGTATTCAGCGCCCTACCAGCAGCTGGATTTTCTTACTGGTTTTGCTACTTGGCGGCACCCTTGCGCTGCAGCAGATAGGTCGGTTAGAAGACCCTGAATTTACCATTAAACAAGCCATGGTGGTCATTCCTTATGCTGGTGCTTCTGCCGAACAAGTGGAAGAAGAAGTAACCGTACCAATGGAAAATGCCATTCAGGAATTGGCCTATATTCGTCATATCACCTCAACCTCTATGCCTGGCATGGCCCAAATTACCGTTGAAATGAGAGATGTTTATCGTGCCGATGTGCTGCCCCAAATTTGGGACGAACTACGCCGAAAAGTAAACGACAAAACCCGCGAACTTCCTCCAGGTGCCGGCCCGGTTATTATTAAAGACGATTTTGCCGACGTGTTCGGCGTGTTATTGGCCTTGTCTGGTAAAGGCTATTCGCTACCCGACATGCTTGAGCATGCAAAATTTTTACGCCGCGAACTGTCGCTCGTACCCGGCGTAGCCAAAGTTATTATTAATGGCGAGCAGCAAGAACAAGTGATAATCGAAGTGTCGCGGTCGCGCTTGGCCAACTTGGGTATTCCTCCTTCACGCATTTATCAGTTATTGGCAACCCAAAATACCGTGTCAAATGCTGGCCGAATACGCTTGGGCGACGACGCAGTGCGCTTTGCTACCAGTGGTGAGTTCACCTCGGTGGCGCAGTTGGAATCTTTGGTTATCAGCAACCCCGGCGCCCGTGAACAATTGTTTCTTGGCGACGTAGCTAACATTTCACGTCAAATTGCTCCTATACCTACACACTTAGTGCGCTATAACGCCGAGCCTTCCTTATGGCTGGGTATTTCCTTTGCTTCACATGTGAACGTGGTGGAAATAGGTGCTGCGGTAGCACAACGCTTAGCTGAAATTAATTATGCGACCCCCGTTGGTATGGAGCTACATACCATTTACAATCAACCCGCCGAAGTACAGCGCTCTGTTTCCGGTTTCCTGTGGAACTTGGTGCAAGCCGTGGTCATTGTGATTGTGGCACTGTTACTTACCATGGGTTTACGCAGCGGATTTTTAATTGGTTTTGTGTTGCTTATTACTGTTTTGGGTAGCTTTATTTTCATGCTATTCAGCGGCATTCAACTACACCGAGTGTCGCTTGGCGCACTTATTATTGCCCTGGGTATGCTGGTGGACAACGCCATAGTTATTACCGAAGGTATTTTAGTTGGCGTGCAGCGGGGTAAAAGCCGGTTGCAGTCGGCCCAAGAAGTGCTGAAACAAAATCAGTGGCCGCTATTTGGCGCCACCTTAATTGCCATTATTGCCTTTGCCCCCATTGGCCTTTCGTCTGACTCAACCGGTGAATTTGCCAACGCCTTATTTTGGGTATTGTTAATATCGCTTGGTTTAAGCTGGGTAACAGCATTAATACTCATTCCGTTTTTAGCCGACCTGCTGTTTCGCAAAGGCGTTAAAGTGTCGGCCAGCGACGACGAGCTATACGGTAAGCCCGTGTACCTGGCGTATAAACGTTTGCTTAGCTTTGCTTTACGCTGGCGGCTTGCCACTATGTTATTAATGACAGCATTACTGGTAAGTGCTGTACTTGGCTTTACCATGGTAAGGCAAAGCTTCTTCCCAAGTTCTAGCACCCCCGTATACTTTGCTAGCCTTTGGTACCCACAAGGTACCGATATACGCGCCACTGCTGAAGACATGGCCCGTGCCGAACGTTACTTACTAACACAGCCCGAAATACTGCAAGTGTCGAGCACCATTGGTCAAGGCGCACCGCGCTTTACCTTGCCTTATTTAGTGGAAAAGTCGCATGAAAACTACGGCCAAATTATTGTTCGCACCAGCGAGCCCGGTAATTTGCATTTACTCATGGCCCGCACCCGCGATTATTTAAGCGCTGAACACCCTAATGTACGCGTGCGTTTAAGCCAAATGGAAATAGGGCCACCGGTGAAGGCGGCCATTGAAGCTCGTTTTATTGGCCCCGAACCCGCGGAATTAAGACGCTTGTCGGCTCAGGCCCAAGCCATTTTAACCGCCGACCCAGGGCTAGCAAATGTATGGAGCGACTGGCGTGAGCGCAGTAAGGTATTACGCCCACAGTTTAATGAAGAGCATGCACGCCGTGTAGGCATTACTAAACAAGACGTTGACGACTTACTGTTGGCCAACTTCCATGGCCGCCGAGTGGGTGTGTATCGTGACGGCACCCAGTTATTACCTATTGTGGTGCGAGCGCCTGAGAACGAGCGTATTTATTTAGAACAATGGCAAGATATGCTAGCCCATAGCAGTACGCTGAATCGCTACATACCTTTAACGCAATTGATTGACAGTATGCCCCTTGATTGGGAAGAGTCATTAATTCAGCGCCGTGATCGCAAGCGCACCTTAACGGTAATGGCCGACCCTGATCCATTACACGAGGAAACTCCCGCTGAAATTTTTAATCGCGTACGTGGCAGCATTGAAGCCATTGCTTTGCCCCCAGGTTATTCACTTTCATGGGGCGGTGAATACGAAGCCTCAAGTAAGGCCAAGTCGGCGGTATTTAGCTCAATACCCATTGGCTACTTAGTCATGTTTTTAATTACTGTGCTGTTGTTTAGTTCGGCTAAAAAAGCGTTAGTAGTATGGACCACAGTACCCTTGTCGATTATCGGGGTTACCTTTGGCTTACTTATTACCCAACAAGCCTTTAGTTTTATGGCCTTGCTCGGTATTTTAAGTTTGTCGGGCATGCTAATTAAAAATGGCATTGTGTTGCTAGAGCAAATTAAAAGTGAAGAAGAGGCCGGCAAAACAGGCTACGGCGCCTTAATCGACGCCTCGGTAAAACGGGTACGGCCAGTGGCTATGGCCGCATTAACTACCATACTTGGCATGATCCCGCTGTTGTTCGACGAATTTTTTGCCAGTATGGCAGTGACCATTATGTTCGGCCTAGGCTTTGCTACTTTGCTTACACTTATCGTAGTACCGGTAATGTACAGCTTACTACTGCCTATTGGTAAAGGCTCTGCTACTCATCCGCCAGCAGATTCCTTACCCGCAAAGTTGTAAACGCCATTTTCGGGTAATTGTGCGCAAGTTCAATTTGGCGCCCATCGGGTAAAAACATGATGGGCGTAAATTCACGCCGCCGCGGGTTCGAAGAAATTACACTGGTTACCTGCGAACGTATATGTAAACGCTGCTCTTCGTTTTCAACGCCCTGCAAGCGTAAAAAGTACCGTAACAACGCATTAAAGCTGTCTTGATGGCCGCGCCGATATTCAAGCTGACTAAATATTACCTGGTTTTCATCATTCGGGCTTAATACCAGTAATAGCTCGTAAGGGTACGAGTTTTCAAACACGCCGCGGCAGTTCCAAAATGGTAAGTTAGCCGTGCCGTCAACCATTTCCTCATCTCGCTGGGCTTTTTCTATGCCTAATTCGCAACCGCGCCAACCACTGGCTTTAAAGTCTTCCAACTGCGCTACCGAGGCAGTTGCATCGAGCTGTTCAACTTTAGCCTCTAGCTGTTCACCACATGCTGTTAAAAATACACTTGCATACACCAATATCCATATCAACCTCAACGACATGAAGCCTCCTCTAAATTGAGTAATCGCTGTTTTATACCTACCCCGCCGGTGTAACCACCTAAACCACCATTGGCGGCAACAACCCGGTGGCAAGGAATAACTATCGCAATTGGGTTACGGCCGTTGGCTTGCCCCACAGCTTGATACCCTTTCGGTCTATGTACTGCCTCGGCGAGTTGTTTGTACGACCAAGTGGCACCATAAGGAATGGTGGTTAAAGCAGCCCATACGGCTTGTTGAAATTCAGTTCCGCTAGGTGCCAGCGGCACGGTAAATTCTTTTAACTGGCCAGCAAAGTAAGCCTTTAGCTCGCTTTCTAGCTGCTCTAATACAAAGCTCGCAGGCTGATACTCAGCTGCGAGCCCTTGTTCTAGTTGCTCGGCGGGAAGAAAGTCAAGCTGGGTAATTACCAGCCCTTCCATACCCCCCATACCTTCCACTTTTGCCGCACAGGCCAATAAATGCCCTACCGGCGTGTGTTGAATAACCCGGCAATGTTTGGTGTTATTGCTCATGTTTTACTGAAACCATTTGTTGCTGTAAACGCTGCTCTTCGCGCCAGCTCCAAAACACCGGCACTAAAAACATACTTAATCCAACACAGAATAACCCACCAATGGTAGGAATTGCCATAGGTATCATAATATCGGCCCCCCGACCCGATGCAGTAATCACTGGCAACAGAGCAATAATAGTGGTGGCACTGGTAACCAAACACGGCCTAACCCGCTTCATACCCGCTTCTATTACGGCACTACGTATTTCTGCCACCGAGCGACCAACGCCTTCGTCAAAGCGCTGTTTTAAATAGGTGGCCATAATTACACCGTCGTCTACCGCAATACCAAACAGGGCTAAAAAGCCCACCCAAACAGCAATACTTAAATGCACGGTTTTAATTTGAAAAATAGCCTGCAAAGTAGCCCCGTCGCTTAGCCAAGGCAGGGTAAAGTTCATAAACCACGGTTGGCCATATAGGTAAAGTAAAATAAACCCACCCGACCACGCCACCGCAATACCACTAAACACTATAAGTGCGGTGCCAAGCTGCTTAAACTGTAAATACAGCACGGTGAAAATTAATAACAAGGCAATGGGCAGCACCCAACTTAAGGTTGCACTAGCCCGTTGCTGGTGTTGATAACTACCCGCAAAACTATATTGCACACCTTCAGCTAAGTTAAGTTCACCCTTGGCAATAGTATCGGCCACTAATGCTTGCACCGACTCCACCACGTCTACGTCGGCCAAGCCCGAACGAGCGCCAAAGGTAACATAGGCCGTTAAGAAGGTATTTTCCGAACGAATCATTTGCGGACCACGTACATATTCAATAGTGGTCACGTACGAAAGTGGAATATGGGTGCCCGCTGGCGTTGCCAGCAACACACTTTCCATGGCTTCAATGCTATCGCGCTGCTCTCGTTGATAACGTACTCGCACCGAATAGCGTTCACGCCCAGTTACTGTTTTGGTCGCTTCTACCCCACCTATGGCCGTACTTATGGTGTGCTGCACATCGGCTACGGTTAGCCCATAGCGCGCTAGCTGCGTGCGGTCTAAATGTATTTCTAAATATGGCTGGCCCACTACCCGTTCACCATTTACCGAGCCAACACTAACCATGGGCGACTCGCGTACCAGCCCTTCGAGATCAATCACACTTTGCTCTAAACGGGCTAAGTCGGGGGCCTGCACCTTAATACCCATACTGGCACGCATGCCCGTTTGCAACATAATTTGGCGGGTTTCAATAGGCTGTAGTTTAGGCGCTGAAGTAACCCCTAGCACCTGCGCCGCAGCAACAATTTCTTGCCAAATATCGTCGGGAGTTCGTATATGATCGCGCCATTGGCGTACCCGCTTGCCGCTTTCATTAAAAGCAAACTCGGGCTTATATTGAATAATGGTTTCTATCATTGAAATAGGCGCCGGGTCGAGTGCGGTTTCCGCTCGCCCTAGCTTTCCTACCACGCGTTCAACTTCAGGAATAGCGGCAATGGCCCGGTCTTGCTCACTCAGCACATCAAGCACTTCACCAATAGACGCATGAGGCATGGTGGTGGGCATATATAAAAAAGTGCCTTCATCTAAGGCCGGCATAAATTCACGCCCAAGCCGCGGCGCAATAACTAACGCTACAATTACCAAACTTATAGGTACCAGCATAAACAACGCCTTATGCTGTAATAAAAAGCCAAGTAAGCGCGCATAATAACGCCACAATACCCATACGCCGCCACCAAACAGTGAAAATATTAACGCTACAAACAGCGTATTTTTTACTGTGCTGGCGTCAACGCCTAGGGGCATCCATACCGTGCTCAAGCCCCAAACCAGCCATATTATTAGGCTAAAAAACACCACTCGGCGAGTGCGCGCATAACGTTCAAAGCCGACTGACCAGCGCTCAAACTTACTATTAAACAACCATTGTAATAGCACCGGCAACACCACCAATGCCAGCATTACCGAGCAAATAAGAACTAAGGTTTTGGTATAGGCTAGTGGCGAAAATAACTTGCCCTCTGCGCCCGTTAAAGCAAACACCGGTAAAAAGCTAATAATAGTAGTGGTAATAGCCGTAACCACCGCCGGCGCTACTTCTTCGCAGCCCTCTTTTACTTGCTCAAAGGCCGACCAAGTAGGGTTCTGCTCGCGCTTGCGCATGACGTTATCGGTCATAATAATGGCCATATCAACAATGGTACCTATGGCAATAGCAATACCCGCCACAGCCACTATATTGGCTTCAATATGCAATAACCGCATAGCTATAAAAGTCATTAAAACGGTAAGCGGCAGCATAATAACCACAGCCACAGCGGCTCGAAAACGCACTAACAGCAACAGAATAACAATTGCCGTTACCAACACTTGTTGGTACAAAGTTTGGCTTAAAGTACTTAAAGTTTCTTCAATAAGTATCGAACGGTCATAGAAGGGAACAATGTTTAATTGGCTTTCTGCCAGCCAGGTAGGCCATTGTTCTACTGGGTGTTGCGACAACCACTGGCGCCAGCTTTCATTCGCTGCTACGGCCATGCTATTGGTGCTGCCTACTTGCCAAGGTTGTAACTGATTAAGTGCGGCAAAGGCGTCGACCTGCTCAGGGCTAACCAACGCCCAATCTATCACTGCTTTACGGGGCAAAGTAGCTGACATTTGGGTAATTTTTTCCTGTACCCGTTCTATTACTTGTAGGGCATTGGCACCTTCTCGTATAGTGACCACTCCACCGACGGCTTCCACACCGCCTACGTCTAAGGCGCCAGCTCGCGTTGCTGGGCCTAAACCGACCGTAGCTACATCACTTACACGAATAGGCGTTTGTTCATTGCGGTAAGCTACCACCGCCTGCTCTATGTCGGTTAACGACTGTAAAAAACCAACGCCACGAATTAAATAATCCACTTGATTAATTTCCGTAGTACGAGCGCCCACGTCTAAATTTGAGTTGGCAACCGCCTGCACCACTTCTGCCAAGGTTAGGTTGTACAATCGCAGGGCATTGGCGTCGACGTCGATTTGGTATTCGCGCACATAGCCACCAACGGAAGCCACTTCAGTTACGCCTTGTACACCCAGTAAGGCGTAACGCACTAACCAGTCTTGTACACTTCTTATTTCGTCCAAATTCCAGCCTCCAATAGGGCTACCTGCCCTATCGCGGCCTTCAAGGGTGTACCAGTACACTTGGCCCAGGCCTGTGGCGTCTGGCCCTAAGGTAGGCTGTACGCCGGTGGGCAAGGTGCCCGCTGGTAAGGCGCTTAGTTTTTCCAACAGCCGCGAACGCGACCAGTAAAAGTCTATGTTGTCGTCAAAAATAACGGCGATACTGGAAAAGCCAAACATAGATAAGGTGCGTACATCGCGCACTCCAGGTACGCCCATAAGCGCTAAACTTAAGGGGTAACTTACTTGGTCATCTACGTCTTGCGGCGAACGGCCGGCCCACTGGGTAAACACAATTTGTTGGTTTTCACCTAGGTTCGGCAGTGCATCGACGGCCACGGGCGAACTTGGTAAGGCCTCGTGGGTGCTAAAGGGAGTGGTGGCTAAGCCACCCGCCACCACCAATAGTATCGACACCATAGCTATAAAAGGATGGCGTAATAACCAGTTAATCATTGGTTATGTCCTCCAATGGCTTCTTCAATACTACCGCAACGCAACATGCTGGCCCCAAAGTAGGGGTTCAGTAGTTCGTTGTTGGGTTGCAACCAGTCGGCACCCGCGTTATCGCGGGCCATAGGGCAATGCGCACGGAATATTTCACCTTCATGCACCCCCATACGCGCCAGCTCGATCATGGCTTTGGAATGGTCGAAAAACTGACTGCGGGCTTGGCTTATGCTTGTTACATGATGTAAGTGCTCGCTATTGGTTAGCAGCCCTTGTTTCAATGCAGTTAAAGCGTCGGGCCAGTGCACCCTATTTACAGCCGCAAAATACTGTTCAGCTGCCTGCTGCCATTGCTCGAGTTGGTCGCTATGCAGCGCTGACCACATCGCAAAATACGCCGGGAAAATTTCAACCGCTTGGTGATCCAGCATAATTTGTTCAGGCAGGCTGTGATTAGCATGGTTATGAGCAGACATATCATGCTCTACTTCAACTGCGGTAGCGTCGTGCGACATCATGCTGTTTTCACCCTGTAACTGCAGTTCACTGTCAATACGGAAACTACCCTTGCTTACCACTAGCTCACCTGCTTCAAGCCCTGAATGTACAATGTAGTGCTGGTTTATGCGCTCGCCTAACACCACTTCACGTTGATGAAAAACCCCAGCCTGGTGCCCGTCAGCCACATACACTAACGACCGTGAACCAGTAAATAATACTGCACTACGGGGAATGGTTAACACCTGGTTGGTGGCAACCGTAAAGCCACCATTAATAAAACTACCTGGGCGCAGCGCGAAGTCTGCATTGGCTACTTCAACTCGAACCTGAGCAATTTGTTGCGCACTTAATTCCGGCAATATTTCTACCACCGTACCGCTAAGTGTTTTCGCTTGGTTTGCCAGTTGCAATTCAATCTGTAGCCCTGTGCTTAGCCATGGCAAGTCGTCTTGGTACACTTCTAGCAACACCCACATGGTGCTTGGGTCAACCACACTGGCAATGGCCGAGCCTGTGGTAACGTACTGACCTTCACGCACAAAGGTTGCGGTAACAATACCCGTAACCGGTGCTTGAATATCAATTTGCGCCGCCACTTTTTGTTCGCGTGCAAGTTTTCGCATGTGCGCCGTAGGCACGCCAAGCAATGCTAAACGGTGCTCTGCAGCAGCCTGCATTTGCTCGGCCGAACGCATTAAATTGTCATTTCCCTGCAACTTTTGCACACTTTGTACCGCATCTACATATTCTTGTTGGGCAATAAATAGTTCTGGGCTGTATAACTGGGCAACGGCTTGGCCACGCTCTACTTTGTCGCCTACCGCATTCACATATAGCTGATCAATACGGCCGTCAGTCCAGGCCGACAAGGTTCGCATACTGCGAGTATTCCACGCCACTACACCCACCGCAGCAATGTGTTTTTCCAGCTGGCGATAGCGAGCCGGCGCTGTTTCAATACTTGCTAAGGCTTTGCTCCGTTCAGACAAGTCTAAACTAACTAAACCATGGTCCGTATGCTCGCCACTGCTTTGGCTACTTCGCACTGGAATGAGGTCCATGCCACAAATCGGGCATTTACCATTGGGGTCGCTCGACCGTATAGAAGGGTGCATAGAACAGGTGTATTCATTTACTGTTGCCGCCGCAGCGACTTGTTCAGCCACTGTTTGCGACGAATTGAGAGCTTTGCTGTCGCCCCCACAGGCAGTAACTGCAAGCAGAGAAAGTGCAACTAAGATAATAAAACGCATAGTGGATGCCATGATAGGCGCTCCTGAATTTATTCAGTAATAACGGGGGCGGTAGATCCGAATGAAAACCAATAAAGGCGTGTGTGCAAACGTTCTACCAAGTCGTAGCGACCGTGTGGAATTTCTCCAACGGCGCAATAAATAGGTATATCTTGAGTTGAATTAGGCGTTCGGGGGTGGAGTTTGGGGTGAAGCAACCATCACTTGCAACGAGAAGTGATAGTGGGCGTTATTACTAACAGGAACATAAGGCGACACGCGGTTGTCTACCTGTAAAGTGGCAAAATTCGAGGCGGAACCAAGGCAGTGTCCACAGTCTTGCTCACAGTCGATGGTTTCACAGCTGTCGGTAAGCATGTCGCTGATAAGAACATCGGGGCAGCAGTCATGGCCACTGTTGGCCGCTTTACTAACCGGTTGCCCCACGCCATGCATAGCACATATAGCTGTTTCGTGATGGCCAGACAGATTACTGTTTTCAATATTCATCGCCTGCGACTGGGCCGCTGAAAACGGCGCCAGTAACAGTGTTAATAATGTAAAACAAATCCAAATAGCCTTCACAGCTGCCCTTATTCAGTACTTACCTTGCACTTACTAAGTGCACTTAGTAAGTAACGAGAGTGCAATAAATACCACTTCCAGCCCGCCATTGCAAAGACAATGTTAAACCAATGCAAAATTTAGTCACACTTTGTTACGGGTTAGTTTTGTCATTTCGTTTGTGTTCCATATAGAATCAAAAAGTTAATAAACCAAGAGGAACCACCATGTTTAAACGAATCGCTGTTGGCGCAGCTGTTGCTTTAGCGCTTGGGTTAAATAGTTATAGCTTCCCAACCTATGCTGAAGATGCCGATAAAAAAGCAAAAGAAGACGAAGAAGTTACTTATGCGTCTTTAACCAAAGACCTACAAATTCAAGAAGGCCTATTTAACCTGTACCGTAATGAAGAAGACGGTAAGTTAATGATGTCGATTAAAGACACTCAGCTCGACACGCCATTTTTATACTTTGCCCTTTCCACCGACGGTGTATTAGAAGCCGGCCACTTCCGTGGAAATTACCGCGATGAAAAAGTGATTGAGTTTCGTCGTTACTTTGATCGCATCGATATTATTCAAAAGCCTTTGCGCTATCAATTTAACGAAAGTAGTGCTTTAAGCCGGGCGGCAGACGCTAACATGAGTACCTCCGTACTCGCCAGCTTCCCGATTAAACATGAAGAAGACGGCCGCCTTATTTTTGCTGCCGACGATTTATTCCTCAGCGAAGCATTACACAAAGTGTCGCCGTACAGCCGCCCGGGTGCTGGTCCTGAATCTTTCAGTGTGGGTAGCTTAAATGCGGCACAATCTCGCGTAGTGAATGACCGCGTATACCCTGAAAATATTGACGTGGTGGTAAACTATGTATTTAACAACCCAAACCCCACCAGTGGTGGTAGTAACGCCATTGCTGATGCACGCTCTACTTCGGTAACCCTACAACATTCTTTCATTCAGTTACCCGACAATGACTTTCAGCCACGCCGCGACGACGCTCGCGTTGGTTATTTTGGCAGCCAATACGACGATATGACCTCGCCCGACTGGACGCCTTATAACGACGTGATTAACCGCTGGCACTTAGTTAAGAAAGACCCTGCTGCGGCCTTGTCTGATCCTGTCGAGCCGATTGTATTCTATTTAGAAAACACGACCCCGGAAGAATGGCGCAACGTCATTACCGAGGGTGTTTTAGGTTGGAATAAAGCCTTTGAAACCGCCGGGTTTAGTAATGCCATTGAAGTACGTATTCAACCCGACGACGCGGACTGGGACGCGGGTGATATTCGCTACAACGTGATTCGTTGGACTTCGTCACCTAATCCGCCTTTTGGTGGTTATGGTCCGTCGTTAGCTAATCCGCTTACCGGCCAGCTAATTGCGGCTGATATTATGATGGAATACGTTTACATGACGAACCGTTGGATTGAAGGCGAGCTGTATGACGCCAACGGTATCAATAAACACGATGCAGGCGCCAGCGACGCCTTATATTGCAGCCAAGGTTTTCTGGTGCATGAAGGTTTAGTGGCGGGTAATGCTATGGCTGGTTTGTTAGGTAAAGAGTCGATCGACGACAACGAACTGTTACGCCAAGGCATGATTCACGTTATTTTACATGAAGTGGGCCACACTCTCGGTTTAAACCACAATATGAAAGCCTCTATTTTGTGGGACCATGAACAAGTACATGACCAAGCCCTTACCCAAGGTGTACTTACCGGCTCTGTTATGGACTATGCACCGGTAAACATTGCCCCGCCAGGCCTTAGCCAAGGTGACTACTATCAATGGGTGGTGGGTCCTTACGACGAATGGGCCATTGAATACGGTTATAGCCCCGCTGTTGCAGACCCAGAAGCAGAGCAAGCCCGCTTAGATGCCATTTTAAGCCGCTCCCATGAGCATGGCCTTGCCTTCGGTAACGACGCCGACGATATGCGCGCCCCAGGCCGCCATATTGACCCACAAGTTATGATTGGTGATATGTCGTCTAACCCTGTGGCTTATGCCCGTGGCCGTTTTGACATTGTTAACAACACCTTTGCTAACTTGCTCGATAGTGCCCGCAATGAAGGCCAATCACACGAGAAGCTAAGTACCTTAGCCCGCCGTTTGTACGGTATTTATAGTGGCCAAGCCGGTGTTGTTTCTCGTCAAATTGGCGGCGTATATGTAGAGCGTGCCAACGTAGGCCAAGCGCCAAACACGGCTCCGTTCACGCCGGTACCAAAAGCAACACAGAAAGAGGCTATGAACACCTTAGCTAAGTATGTGTTTGCGCCAAATGTAATGGAAGATATCGAGCCAGTGCTTGCGTATATGCAACGCCAACGCCGTGGTTTCGACCATTACGGTAACAACGAAGACCCGAAGTTCCATGCCATGATACTTAGCATGCAACAAAACGTGTTGAACCAAGTGATGCACCCGGCCACTACCCAGCGTATTACAGATTCAACCCGTTATGGCAACGAGTATCCGTTGAGCGCAGTAATGACCGACTTAACCAATGCTATTTTTCCATCAACGAAATCGCTTTCCACTACCAGCCGTAACTTACAGATTGAGTATGTGAAGCGTTTAATTAGTATGACTGGATTAGTGGAAGAGTCGGCATTTGACAACGTTGCCCGCACCACAGCCTTTGCTCAACTTGAGCGTATTGCTGCCATGCGTGCACCACGTCGTTCTGAGTTCGACCTGGTTGCTCATTACGACTACATGAAACGCATGATTAACAACGCCTTAACCCCGTAATTCAGGCACAGCTTGGGGGTTCAAAGCGCATATAAAAAAGGTCAGGCAAATGCCTGACCTTTTTGTTTTCTTGCTTACTTACCACATCAAATCGTCTGGTATTTGATAGTCTTTATACGGATCGTCCTCGTCTGGCTCTTGTTCACTCGCATCGGCAATAAATAGAACCGACGCGGCATAACGCTCGGCAACTTTATCAGCCACATGTACCGGCACCACGTAATAGCTGTCTTCATAAGCACAAATAGCTAACTTGCCATTGGCTAAGTGTTTTTGCATGGTTGGGTCAACATACAAGCTTTTTATTACATTACTGCGCGAATCATTAAAATTAAAGCGAATATCGCCCTTGGTGTGGAGTTGGCTTTGCTGCAGCATTTGTAACACCTGTGCCATCCGCGCTCGCTCATCGGCTTGCGCTTGGCGTTCAAGGTTAAGCTGGCGATCACGCTCACGTTGCTCTGCACGCTTGCGCTCTAACTCAAGCCTTTGGCTATTGTCTTCAACAGCCTGGCCACTTTTAATTTTTTTCTTATATTGACGCTTTTCCTGGCGGGCTTTTTTGATTTTTTTCTCATCAACCAAACCCGCACCTAATAACTGCTCTGCTAACGATTTAGACATAACAACTCACTCATCGACTCGGCTTATTCATATATACCCATATTATGCGGTAATCATGTGGTTATTGTAACCATGGTCATATTACCGAAATAAGAAACCCCCGTTGTTTTCACAATCGGGGGTTTGAATTGAAGCTAATGTCATGCAATGCATGACCTACAGATTACCAAAGCACCACGCGCTCACCTGGAGCAACATACATGCCGTCGCCTGGTTTAACGTCGAAGGCTTCGTAGAAACCTGGAATATTGCGTGGTGCACCCAATGCGCGGTACTGGCCTGGCGCGTGAGGGCCACGGGCTAGTTGTTCGCGCATGGCGTCGTCACGGAATTTAATTTTCCAAATTTGCGCCCAGCTTAAAAACAACCGTTGTTCACCGGTAAAACCGTCCATTACTGGCGAAGGCTTACCATGTAACGACTGTTGGTAAGCACGGTAGGCACTAATTAAGCCCACGTGGTCACCAATGTTTTCGCCAAGTGACACTTGGCCGTCTACGTGCAGGCCTGGTAAAGGCTCGAATTGATTGTACTGCTCAACAAGCATACCGGTACGGGCGTCGAATTGTTCACGATCTTGCTCGGTCCACCAATTGCGTAGGTTGCCGTCGCCGTCGTAACGTGAGCCTTGGTCGTCAAAACCATGGCCAATTTCATGGCCAATAACCGCACCAATACCACCGTAGTTTACTGCGTCTTCCGCTTCCATATTAAAGAAAGGCGGCTGCAAAATACCAGCAGGGAATACAATTTCGTTACTTACTGGGCTGTAGTAAGCGTTTACGGTTTGTGGCGTCATGCCCCAGCGTTCACGATCAACCGGCTGACCAATATCAGCAATGTTTAGGTCGTAGCCAAAGTTAGCCACCCGCACGCTATTACCAAATAAGTCGCCAGGTAAAATTTCTAGCTTTGAATAGTCGCGCCATTCGTTCGGATAACCCACTTTAGGGGTAAACTTGCTGAGCTTATCAAGAGCTTTTTCTTTCGTATCTGGGGTCATCCAATCAAGCTCTTTAATTGAACCTTCAAAGGCCACAATTAGGTTATCGATAAGTTCTTCCATACGTGCTTTCGCTTCGGGTGGGAAATACTGCGCCACATACTCTTGGCCTAATACTTCGCCTAAGGCACCGTTGGTTGCCTGTACAGCACGTTTCCAACGCTCTTGCTGTTCTGGAATACCGTTCAAGGTTTTTGAATAGAAGTTAAATTGAATGTCTGCAAACTGGCTCGACAACCGTGAAGCAGCCGAGCTCATTAAACGCAGCTGCATGTAGTCTTTCCAGGTTTCTAGGCTAGTTTCGTCGAACAAGGCACCAAAGCCTTCAAAATAAGACGGCATTCTTACCACAACTTCTTCAGCTGCAGTAATACCCGCTTGCTCGGCAAAGGCAGAATAGTTAAAACCAGTTAGCAAACTGTCTAACTCGGCAGCGGTCATTTTGTTATAGGTTTTTTCGGCATCGCGACTTTCCGCGCGGGTCCAGTGGTGCTCAGCTAATGCTTTTTCCAATGCATAAATACGGTTGGCAGCGTTTTCTGCTTGGGCGTGCCCTGCAGCAGCGAGCATGTCTTGAATATAAACCACATAGGCCTGGCGGTTGTTTTCAAAGGCTTCGCCGTCGCGGAAATAGTAGTCGCGATCGGGTAAGCCTAGGCCCGACTGGCCAAGGTATAAGGTATTAAACTCAGGGTTTTTAGCGTCGGCGTAAGCATAGAAGCCAAAGGGAATGGTGACACCATTACGGCTTAATTTAGCCATTAACAGCGTAAGCTCTTCATGGTTCTTAACGGCTTTAATTTGCGCGAGCATGCCTTCCACCGGTTTCATGCCTAGTGCTTCAATATGGGCTTCGTCCATGTAGCTGGAGTAGTAGTCACCAATTTTTTGATTGTTGGAACCAAATTCGCCCTTTTGTGCGGCGGCAGTTTCAATAATAGTGCGTAACCGACGTTCGTTTTCTTGCGCTAATAGGTCGAAGGCACCAAAGCGCGGACGGTCGGAAGGTATTTCAACACTTTCATACCAGCTACCATTTACGAACATAAATAGGTCGTCTTGTGGGCGCACTGAGCGGTCGTAATCTTGTAGGTTTAAGCCCGAGCTTAGCTGTTGCTGCTCTTGCGCTACGGTGGTGGTATTGGTATTCGCTTCTTGGCTACAGCCAACTAGGCTTAACGCCATAGCAACACTTGCCGCGGCAAGTTTAAGTTTTAACATGGGGCCTACCTCGTTATTGTTATTAGAAAAAAGAAAGTGAATCAGTGTAAATCGTTTACCCACAACAGAAAAGAAATTTTGGGGTCAGAACCAAACAGCTAAGGTATTGTTCTAATTACAGCCAAGTGTGAAAAGTTGCTTCTGACCCCAGCATTAAAACAGGTGGCCAAATTTTTTGCTTTTGGTGGCTAAATAGCTTTTATTATGCGGCGTGCCGGCTGTGATATGTGGTACTCGTTCGGTAATTTTCACGCCAAGCTGCTCTAACGCTGCTAATTTCTGTGGATTATTGGTCATTAAACGCACCTCTGCCACACCCAGCGCGGTTAACATGGCAGCGGCAATGTCATACTCACGGGCATCGGCTTCAAAGCCTAATATTTCGTTTGCCTCAACGGTGTCTAAGCCCTTGTCTTGCTCGGCATAGGCTTTAATTTTATTAATTAACCCAATACCACGTCCTTCTTGGCGTAGGTACACAATAATACCGCGCCCTTCGGCGGCTACTTTACCCATAGCAGCTTCTAATTGTGGTCCGCAATCACAGCGCTGGCTGAACAGAGCGTCGCCGGTTAAGCACTCTGAGTGCACTCGCGCTAGCACAGGTGCACCGTCATCAATTGCGCCTAACACCAAAGCCACGTGCTCTTTGCCTGCTTGGTCAGTGAAGCCAACCAGCTCGAACTCAGTAAATTGGGTAGGTAATTTTGTACGTGCATCAAGGGTTACAATAGCATTGGGCATCAGAGTACTTCTTTTTTATCAGGAAAGTTATTTAGCAAGAGAGTTCATTCTCTAGCAAGTTGATTATTAACTAAGGCCGTATCTCTTAGATATTGGGTTTGACCTAACTTTTTCAAGGTGGCATTTTACATGCCTGTAAAAAAACCATAGGAGCATCGCACATCCTATGGCTGTAAGCGGCTAAAAACTAATTTTAATCGTATAAGACAACTGAATACTAGTTTTTAATAATGTCTTTTTTAAATATTAAGACGCCAATATAAATCAAACCTAAAGGCGGTACCAATGCCAATAAAGCACCAACAATTCCTGTTAGTATCGGTGTTTCCGTTTTTGTCCGCCCAAGTAAATAACTAATAACTCCAATAATAAGCACGAAAAAAATAACCGCTCGCCCTAATAAAGTTGCATTGATATCCATGATAGTTCTCCTTGTTACTCAAGATCAGTGAGTAGATACATTATTGTTATAAAGGTTGGCTCACTCATATTAGCTAGTTTAAAACGAAAAAGCCCTCAATACTGCAACCAGCACTGAGGGCTTTATACGAAGGTGTATAGCTAACCTTTACTTCTTCTTCGCTGCTTTCTTGTTTGGAATGTCGGTAATCGACCCTTCATACACCTGCGCAGCTTGCCCAATTGTTTCATACAAGGTTGGGTGTGCATGCACGGTTAAGGCGATGTCTTCCGCGTCGCTGCCCATTTCAATGGCTAGCGAAATTTCACCTAGAAGTTCACCTGCGTGCGCACCAACAATAGCACCACCAATAATACGGTCCGTGTCTTTGTCGAAAATCAGCTTGGTAAAGCCGTCGGTGGCACCCGAAGCAATAGCCCGGCCTGAAGCCGCCCATGGGAAGGTTACCGCTTCAAAGTTCAAGCCTTGTTCTTTGGCTTCTTTCTCTGTTACACCTGTCCATGCAACTTCTGGATCGGTGTAAGCAATGGAAGGAATAACTTTCGGGTCGAAGAAGTGTTTCTTACCAGAAATTACTTCTGCAGCCACGTGGCCTTCATGTACAGCTTTGTGCGCTAGCATTGGCTGACCAACAATGTCACCAATGGCAAAAATATTCTTCACGCTGGTACGCATTTGCTTGTCTACTTCAATAAAGCCGCGATCTGTTACTTTAACGCCAGCTTTATCGGCACCTATTTTGTCGCCATTTGGTGTACGTCCTACAGCAACGAGCACTGCGTCGTATACCACCGGCTCTGCAGGCGCTTTCTTACCTTCAAAAGTAACGTGAATACCGTCTTTTTTGGCTTCAACCTTGGTTACTTTGGTTTCTAGCATAATGTTGTCGAATTTCGACTTCATCGACTTGTTAAACACGCGAATTAAGTCTTTGTCGGCCGCTGGAATTAGCTGGTCCATAAACTCAACCACGTCAAGGTTTGAACCTAGTGCTTTGTACACACAGCCCATTTCCAAACCGATAATGCCGCCACCAAGAACAAGCATTTTCTTTGGAATGAACGGTAGCTCAAGTGCATCAGTAGAGTCCCAAATGCGCTCGTCGTCGTGTGGAATAAATGGTAGTTCAACTGGTTTTGAACCTGCAGCAATAATGGCGTGTTCAAACTTAACGGTGGTTTCCTTGTCGCCGGTTACTTTTAATTCATTGGCACTAACAAACTCACCGTAGCCATTTACCACGGTTACTTTACGCATTTTCGACATTTGCGCTAAACCACCGGTTAACTGGCCAATAACTTTTTCTTTGTGGGCGCGAATTTTGTCCAGATCGATTTTCGGCGTACCGAATTCAACCCCTGCCGAGCCCATAGTTTTGGCGTCTTCGATGGACTTCGCCACATGCAACAATGCTTTAGAAGGAATACAGCCCACGTTCAAACAAACACCACCTAAGGTGCTATAACGTTCAACTATAACTACATCTAAACCTAAGTCGGCAGCACGGAATGCAGCTGAATACCCGCCTGGCCCACCACCTAATACAACAACCTGTGTTTTCACTTCGTTGCTCATTTTGACCCCTGTTTTTGTTCTGTCTGTTTCAATAACTGCGTAAAGGCATTCACTTATTTAGGCGGTTATTGTAACGAGAAAATAAAGGCGCGTCTTGTGTAAAAAAGACGCGCTGGCTTTTGTTTTAAAGTATTAGCTTACGAATATCTGACAACACCTGAGTTAGATACACCGAGAAGCGTGCCGCTAAAGCACCGTCGATAACCCGATGGTCGTACGACAAGCTTAATGGCAACATTAGCCGTGGCGTAAATTCTTTACCATTCCACACGGGCTTCATTTCGCTTCTTGAAACACCAAGAATAGCTACTTCAGGCGCATTTACTATTGGCGTAAAGGCTGTACCACCAATACCGCCTAAACTAGAAATTGAGAAGCAGCCACCTTGCATGTCGGTCACTTTCAGCTTACCGTCGCGGGCTTTAGCACTCATTTCTGTAAGCTCGTAAGAAAGCTCCACAATGCCTTTTTTGTCCACGTCACGGATCACTGGCACCACTAAGCCATTGGGCGTGTCGACAGCAATACCAATATGCACATACTTTTTCATTACCAGGTGTTCGCCACCTTCATGTAACGACGAGTTAAATACTGGGAATTCCTGTAGTGCTTTAGCCACGGCTTTCATAATGAATACCAGCGGGGTAAATTTCACATCGGCCTTACGCTTAGCTAACTGGTCGTTCTCTGCTTTACGGAACGCTTCCATTTCAGTGATATCAGCTTCATCAAACTGAGTAACGTGTGGAATAGTTACCCAGTTACGGTGCAAGTTCGGCCCAGAGATACGCTGAATTCGGGTTAATTCAACCTCTTCCACTTCGCCAAACTTACTGAAGTCAACTTTCGGCTGCGCAATCACTTGCAGGCCGCCAGCACCACCCGTTACAGACGCAGATGACGCTTTAGGACGTGATAATTCATACTTCACGTAGCTTTGTACGTCTTCTTTCAATACCCGCTCTTTCGCCCCAGTGCCTTTTACCAAGTCGAGATTAACGCCATATTCGCGTGCTAAACGGCGCACCGCTGGCGACGCATGCGCCATTTGTTTACCTGGCTCTTTTTTGTCGAGTGGGTGGTCTGGCACCGGTGGCTCACGGTGTTCGCTGGCAATCACCGCTGGAGCCTGTTCCACTTTAGCTGCTGGCTCGGCTTTTGCTTCTTCTGCAGGTGCTTCTTCTGCAACTGCGCCAGCTACCTCAAGCTCGAGCAACACCGTACCTTTACTTACCTTGTCGCCCATTTTAACCGTCATGCTTTTAACGGTACCTGCATGGGTGCTTGGCACGTCCATGGTGGCTTTGTCTGTTTCAACAGTTATTAAACCGTCTTCCACATTTACTTCGTCACCCACACTTACCAAAACATCAATAACGTCTACTTCGCCGTCTTCACCAAGGTCTGGCACCGCAATGGTAATAACTTCCGTTGCGCTTGCAGCCTTAGCAGCCACCGGAGCAGCTGGTTCTGGTTTAGCTTCTGGCGCTGCTGCTGCCTTTGGCTCTTCTTTCGGCTGTTCTTCTGCCGCTGGGGCTTCAGGTGCAGCTTCCGCCGCGGCAACACTAACCAACGCAAGCAAGTCGCCTTGGTTAAGTTTGTCGCCAACTTTCACTTTAATTTCATTCACTGTACCAGCCACAGGCGCCGGAATGTCCATCGACGCCTTGTCTGTTTCTACAGTAATTAACGAGTCTTCAACTTCAATTGTATCGCCCGCGCTAACGAGGATTTCAATAACTTCTACGTCGTCCCCACCAACGTCGGGAACTTTGACTTCTATTACATCGGCCATTACTTGCTCCTTACGCGTAAAGTGGGTTCAGTTTGTCGATTTCAATATTGAAGTCTTTCAATGCCTGCGCCACTACTTTTTTGTCGATGTCGCCAGCTTTGGCTAATTCTGTCAGTGCTGCAATAACAATGTATTCTGCATTCACTTCAAAATGACGACGCAAGTTTTCACGGCTGTCGGAACGACCATAACCGTCGGTACCTAGTACTCGGTATGGTCCTGGCACCCACGCTCGTACCTGATCTGCATACAGTTTCATATAGTCAGTGGCGGCAATAACAGGACCTTTGCCCTGCTCTAGCACACCAGTAATGTATGCTTGTTTCTCTGTTTTGGTTGGGTTAAGCATGTTTTCACGCTCAACATTCATACCATCGCGGGCAAGTTCGTTAAACGACGTTGCGCTAAACACCGTTGAGGCAATGCCAAACTGGTCTTTTAATATGCCCGCTGCTTTCCGTACTTGCTGCAAAATAGTTCCCGAGCCCATTAAGCGCACATGGCCTTTTGCCTTGCTTACTTTCACTTCGTCGAGCTTATAAATACCGCGTAGAATGCCTTCTTCAGAGCCTTCCGGTAATTCAGGCTGCTGGTAGTTTTCATTCATTACAGTAATGTAATAAAACACGTTTTCCTGCTCACCAAACATGCGGCGCATACCGTCTTGTACAATGACGGCAACTTCGTAGCCATAGGTTGGGTCGTAGGTAATACAGTTAGGCACCGTACCGAAGTGTAGGTGGCTGTGGCCGTCTTGGTGTTGTAAGCCTTCACCGTTCAAGGTGGTACGCCCAGCTGTGCCCCCAATCAGGAAACCACGTGCATGGCTGTCACCCGCTGCCCACACTAGGTCGCCCACACGTTGGAAACCAAACATGGAATAGTAAATGTAAACCGGAATCATGGGTTCGTCGTTGGTGGAATAGCTAGTACCCGCTGCCACCCACGAAGCCATTGAGCCTAGTTCGTTAATACCTTCCTGTAGTACCTGGCCTTTCGTGTCTTCACGATAGTAAGCAACCAAGTCAGCGTCCTGCGGGGTATATTTTTGCCCCTGGCTGGAGTAAATACCTACCTGACGGAATAAACCTTCCATACCAAAAGTACGGGCTTCGTCTGGAATAATAGGTACTACGCGGTGGCCTACTTTCTTGTCGCGCAACATGGCGGTAAGAATACGTACAAAGGCCATAGTAGTTGAAATTTCGCGGTCGCCCGAACCTTTCAATACTGCGTCGAAGGCTTTCAACGAAGGTATTTCAAGCTCTTTGGTCGACTTCGCTAAACGCTTCGGCATAAACCCGCCTAGAGCTTCACGGCGTGTCTTCATGTATTTGGCTTCTTCACTGTCGTCTGGGAAGCGGTAATACGGAATGCTTTCTAAATCGCTGTCTTTAATCGGAATATTAAAACGGTCACGGAAGTGGCGAATGTCTTCAATACCCATGTTTTTCACACCATGGGCAACGTTTTTACCTTCACCCGCCGCACCCATACCGTAACCTTTTACGGTTTTAGCTAAAATAACCTGTGGCCGACCTTTGGTGTTCACTGCTTTATGATATGCCGCGTACACTTTTACTGGGTCATGGCCACCACGGTTCAAACGCCAAATATCTTGATCTGATAAGTTGGCCACCATGGCTTTGGTTTCTTCGGTTTTGCCAAAGAAATGTTCACGGGTGTAGGCACCACCTTTCGCTTTATAGTTTTGGTACTCTCCGTCAACACTGGTTTGCATAATTTCAGCAAGTTTACCTTCTGTGTCGCGGTACAGTAGTGGGTCCCAATAGCGGCCCCAAATAACCTTAATAACTTCCCAGCCGGCGCCACGGAATGTGCCTTCTAGCTCTTGAATAATTTTGCCGTTACCACGTACCGGACCGTCTAAACGCTGTAAGTTACAGTTCACAATAAAGGTAAGGTTGTCTAAGCCTTCACGACTGGCTAAACCAATGGCACCTAAGCTTTCTGGCTCGTCTACTTCACCGTCGCCTAAGAAACAGTAAACACGCTGCTTGGAGCAGTCTTTAATGCCTCGGTCGGTTAAGTACTTTAAGAACCGCGCCGTATAAATGGCCTGAATTGGGCCAAGGCCCATCGACACGGTTGGGAACTGCCAGAAGTCGGGCATTAAGTGCGGGTGCGGGTAGCTTGATAAGCCATTACCACCAATTTCTTGACGGAAGTTATCAAGCTGCTCTTCGTTAAGGCGGCCTTCTAGGAAGGCACGAGCATAAATACCCGGTGAACCATGGCCCTGCACATATAAGAAGTCACCGCCGTCTTCGCCTGGAGCACGGAAGAAGTGGTTAAAACCAACGTCATAAATCATTGCAGACGAAGCAAAGGTGGAAATATGCCCACCAAGCTCAAGCTCTTTGTTCGAACCACGCAGAACCATAGCTAACGCGTTCCAACGAATAGCTGCACGAATACGTGCTTCTAAGGTTTGGTCGCCCGGCACTACTGGCTCTTGGCTTACTGGAATAGTGTTTAAGTAAGCGGTGGTTGCTTGGTATGGTAAGTACGCGCCACTGCGGCGCGCCTTTTCAATTAAATGTTCTAAAATAAAGTGAGCCCGCTCAGGCCCACCTGCGTCGAATAAGGTTTCTAAAGAATCTAGCCACTCTTGCGTTTCTTGTGGATCGATATCATTACGTTCTTGATCTGCCATAATGGTTCCCTTCACCTACTACCTGTTTAATCTCTTAAGCATTGGCCTTATCAGTGCGCCGTAGCGCCCGCTGAATTCGGCTATGCTCCCGATTTAATTGCAATAAAACATTTTCTATATAAGCCAAGTGATCATGACAAGCTTCACGCGCTTGTTCAGGCTGCCGTTCCATAATGGCTTTCACCAAAGCTTCTCGATGCACCTGCATTTGTGCCTGTACATCGCTACGGTCCTTGAGTTGATCGAGGTTTTTACGGATATTGTCGCGGAGTAAATCGTTCATACCGCGAACTAAATGTAGCAACACTAAGTTATGTGATGCCTCTGCTACAGCCACATAGAAAGCGACTAAAGCATGTGCGTGTTGGGCTGTGGTTAAGCCTTTTTTAGACGCCGCCGCAAAGCTTTCGGCAATACGCGCCATATCGGTGTCGGTGCCACGTAAAGCAGCGAAGTAAGCCGACACACTTTCTAAAGCATGACGAAATTCAAGTAAGTCGAACTGCGATTCTGGATGCCTAGCCAATAAATCAAAAAGAGGGTCAACCACTTGCTTGTCTAAAGCACTGGCAACAAAAGTACCGCCACCTTGACGCCGGGTAACTAAGCCTAAAGCTTCAAGCTTTTGAATGGCTTCGCGCAACGACGGCCGCGACACCTCGAAACGCTTGGCTAGTTCGCGCTCCGAAGGTATACGTTCACCTGCAGCCCAGCTACCATCGATTATCAACGCCTCGATCTGGCCGACGATAATGTCAGACAGCTTGGTATGTTGTATTCGACTTAATTCATTCATGTAGCAACCCTAGGCTGGTATGTTGGTCAGACCAATTGACCTTCGCCCCTTAGTATAACGCGTCATCGGCAGACTTCCTAGTAGCGGTTATCAATTCATTGGTAATACCACTTGTGCTAAACAATCCAGCCTAACAGTGAAGCCAAGGCAACACTGGCCAAAAGAAAAATGGTGGCCCGCCGAGCCAAACCTAGCATGGCTTGCGGCTCGGTACTTTTTTCCTCTTCGTCTACAGTTATGTCTTCGGCAGCAACCGCTAATTGTAGCAACACTTCTTGACTGTTTTGCACTAGCCCAATGCTGGCTAACCAGGCATGCATTGCGCGGGTAAAGTGCCCAACGAACAAAAATGCGAGCCCTGCTATTCTCACCGGTAACCAGTCAACCCAGCCCATAAGTTGGCCTACCTGGTGCTCATTCGCGCGTAAAATGGTATAGCCCAGTACACCTGGGGCACCAAACAACACAAACCAAAACACTACCGAGAAGTAGTAGCGGAAATTAAGCCACACCAACTGTTGGCCAAGGCTAATATTGCCATTGCCTTGCATAATAAAGTCACTGGCTTCTTGCTGAGTTTCTTTGTCTTCTCTGGCGGTGGCTAAATACCAACGCTTTAAGGCATCGCGATAAGGCCGGCAGCCAAAAGCTAAAGTAAGCATTGCAACATTAATAAAAAACGTTGCTAAGGCTCCTACTCCAAACAACATAATAACTGCCAAAAGCAGGGCGGGTATAAGCAAAACTAAAGGCCCAAACACCTCATTTTTACGGCCTGAACTAAAGGTGTCGTGTTGGTACAGCCAATCATTAAACTGCTGTGCTGTGCTGTCTAGTTGCCAACCTGCTGGGCTAACGCGTAAACGTTCCAACATAAGGGCAACGAACAAGGAAAGAACAATCATACTTGCTTCCTATTATAGTGAACTGCTGTCGTTAGCATAAACCTGCGCTGCTGCCAAACGACGTTTAAAGTCATCCCAATTAAATGCTGGGCCTGGATCGCTTTTCCGCCCAGGAGCTATGTGCTCATGGCCTACTATTCGGTCTAACGAAATTGCCGGATAAGTGGCCATTAAAGCAGCGCTCAATTGTACTAACGTAGCGTATTGTTGTTCAGTGTAGGGTGCTACGTCCGTTCCCTCAAGCTCTATACCTATAGAAAAGTCATTACAGTTGTCACGCCCTGCCCAGCTCGACACCCCCGCATGCCAAGCACGCTGATGAAAAGGTACATATTGGTGCAAAATGCCGTTGCGACAAATAAAACAATGGGCAGAAACCCGCAACCCCTCTAACTCGGCAAAGCTACTATGGGCACTACAGTCTAAACACCCCATAAATAACTGATCGATATGCTTGCCGCCAAACTCGCCGGCGGGCAAACTTATGCCATGAATAACCAATAAACTAATATCATGGGCTATTGGCCGCTCATCTTTATGGGGCGAGGGGTGAAATGAAACCCCATTTACAATATGATCGTCTATTCGTAACACCTAGCGTTTCCTTCGTTACAGTTTGCTTTATGGCTGCCGGTAAAACTACCGTCTTGCATAATCATTAAGTATCAGGACAATTACGTTGAAGGTAAAGTGTTTCACACAAATCTGTACAGGGGAATAGTGCATGGCTAACAGCCACGACAGTAGCAAAACCATAGGCCGTTTTTTTATTTGGTTTGCTTGGCTTGGAGCGCTGGCCTTACTTTACTACTTTTTTGACGGTGCCTTATCGAAGCAGCAAAATCCTAATCAGCAGGTGGAAAGTTACCGCCAAGGCAACCAAGCGGTGGTGGTACTACAACAAAACCGAGCCGGCCATTATGTGGCTAATGGTAGTATTAACCAACGCCCCGTTACCTTTTTACTCGACACTGGCGCCACCCAAGTGGCAATTCCTGGCAGTTTGGCAAGCCACCTTGGGCTTCGCCAGGGCCAACAAATTCAGGTACGAACCGCTAACGGTGTGGCCATTGCCTATCAAACCGAGCTCGCACAACTTCAATTAGGCGACATTCTATTAAATAATGTGGCCGCTACTATTGTTCCCGACTACCACAGCAACCACATTTTGTTGGGCATGAGCGCCTTAAGAGCGTTAGAATTCAGTCAACGTGATCGCCAACTAACTATTCGCCAATAATTTAAAACTTAAATCACCTGTTTTTTTATACCAATGGAGCAATTTATGACCACCGACACAGCACTTGCTATGGAGCCAGCCCTACAGCAACGCATTCCTTTTGAAGTGAAAAACGCTTTGGAAGAAGACTTAGGCGGCAGCGTAAGTGTTGAACTCGACGTAACCGCCATGCTTATTGCTGCCGAAACAAGGGCCCATGCCCGAGTAATTACCCGCGACGCTGGTGTTTTCTGCGGCCTAGCCTGGGTTAATGAAGTGTTTCACCAGCTCGATCCAACTGTCGTCGTTACTTGGCATGTGGCCGACGGCGACACTGTTACGCCCGACCAATTACTGTTTGAGCTAACCGGCAATGCTCGCGCCTTACTTACCGGTGAGCGTACCGCCCTTAACTTTGTGCAAAGCCTAAGTGGTACTGCATCTGCTACTGCTTCGGCGGTGGCTCATTTAGCCGGCACCGACACCAAGCTATTAGATACCCGCAAAACCATTCCAGGCATGCGGCTGGGGCAAAAATATGCGGTTCGTTGTGGTGGCGGGCAAAATCACCGTATTGGTTTATACGACGCTTACTTAATTAAAGAAAACCATATTATGGCCTGTGGTGGTATTGCTGCTGCCGTAAACCAAGCGCGCAAATTACAACCTTCACGCTGGGTAGAAGTAGAAGTGGAAAACCTGGCCGAGTTAGAGCAAGCCGTGCAGGCCGGTAGCGACATTATCATGCTCGACAACTTTAGCGACAACGATATACGCACTGCGGTACAACTGGCAAAAGGCAAAGCCAAGCTTGAAGTGTCAGGTAATGTTACTGCTGATCGCCTCGCCCATTACGCCAGCATGAATGTAGACTACATAAGTTCGGGCGCACTCACTAAGCATGTACACGCTATGGACTTGTCTATGCGTATGACCACCCTATAACAGCTATATTACGAATGTTTTAAAACTAGGGGTAATAGCTTAATTGCCCCTACTTATCTCGCCCAACTGCCTAACCTGCCCTATACCTTCCTTATCACTTTGTGCCGTACCCATGACATAAAAAGATAAGGAGTTCTTGTGCCGCTTACTAATTTAGTACCCAAAGGCTTTAGCCTCATCGAACTAATGATTGTTGTTGCCATACTGGGCATTCTAAGTTCACTCGCAGTGCCTGCATTTACCGATTATACCCAGCGCACCAAAGCCACTACTGCCTACCTAGCCTTGCAACCGTGGCAAACTGCCATTGCCTTATGTTGGCAAGAAAATGGTAGCTTAGCCGACTGTAGCGAACTTGGCATAGCTGGTATTCCCCCTGCTACGGCACCTTTACCCGAAGGTTTGACTAGCTTACGGGTAGGTAGCCAACCGGGCTCGTTACGCGCCAGCATAAACGCCCGCGACAGTAATGGTGACGCTGTAGTTATCGAAGCGCTGCCTATTGCTCAATCTACTCAACTGAGTTGGCAACTGTACTGTTCCGACTTTGCTTTAGGTGCGCGTATTCAACGCTGCGCTGGGGCATTGCCGAATAGCACTGAGTAACTGTGGAGCAAGGCCGTGTTACACAACGCCAGTGCGCAACTGCCCATACATTTAGCTCAATTACTGTTTGAAATGGCCAATACAGGGGTGTCTGATATGCATTTAGAAGCGCAAGATCAACACTATTTAGTGCGGGAACGATTATTAGGCAAGCTGCAGCAGCGTGAGGTTATTGCTAAACATGTAGGCGAGCAATGGGTAGCAGCCCTTAAAAATGCTGCCGGGGCAGATGTAACCCAACGGCGCGTGGCGCAAGACGGTCGGTTTAAATTGCTTCATGGTCAGCTGGTGCTCGACTGCCGTTTCAATGTGCTACCTACCTTATGGGGCGAAAAAATTGTGCTGCGCTTATTCAACCAACAGGACCAAGCACTGCCCTTATCCCAACTGGGTTTATTACCAAATCAGTATCAACAAGTAAGCCAAGCCCTTGCCGCTAGCCAGGGGTTAGTGTTAGTAACGGGCCCCACCGGTAGCGGCAAAACCCGCTCTTTGTATGCCATGCTTGAACATATCAACCACCCTAGTATAAATATCAGCACCGTAGAAGACCCTATTGAAATCCCTTTACTAGGTATTAACCAAACCGCAGTTCGCGACAATGGCTTAATGCGCTTTGCCGATTGTTTACGGGCTTTGTTACGGCAAGATCCTGATGTGATTATGGTTGGTGAAATTCGCGACGCAGAAACAGCTCAAATGACTGTGCAAGCGGCGCAAACAGGCCACTTAGTGCTGGCTACCTTACATGCAAGCAATGCCATGGCGGCTTTAATTCGGTTACAACAGCTAGGGGTTACCCATGCCCAAGTGGCTGGTGCTTTATCGCTACTAATTAACCAACGTTTAGTCACCATTGGGCAAAAACGGGCTGGGGTATTCGATGTGAATTTAGTCGATGAACAAGCCCAGCATGTGCTCTTGAGTTCGCCTACTAGCCCCGATTATTGGCAACGCACTGCAGAGCTTTTAAAACCTGTCTATATTGCACCATGAAAGCCATTTGGTATCGTTGGCACGGCCACCCCAAAGATGATGCGCACGACCTGCGCCAAGGTGTATTGCAAGCACACCATAGCACTGGCGTTGCTTTACAATTATGGCAACAACAAATTCACTTAACGCGCCGCATACCACTGCCAACAACCCGTCAAGGCTACCTGCCTCAATTAGCTTTTTGGGCTAGTTGGTTTAGTCGCTGGCACAGCCTGATTAAAAGTGGCTTCGACATGGCACAAAGTTTACAGCAGCTGCACAATCAAAGTATGTGCCAAGCAGAAGCTGAACTGAGCCAAGCGGCGTTACAAGCATTACACAAGGGTTTACCTATTAGTTATGCGTTTAAACGCTCACCACTTCCTTTGAATAACCGCTATTTGCAACTGATGGAGTTTGCCGAGCAGGCAGGACAATTTGAACACGTGTTAGCCCAACTTAGTGTAGCTTCGGCTGAACGTCAAAAACGCGCTCTACAATTACGCCAGGCCATGCGCTATCCCGCAGCAGTGTTGGCTATGGTGGTACTTCTTGGGGTTGGTTTGAAGCTATTTATTCTGCCTAAATTTGCCGCTTTATATGCAGAAACCAACGCCCAACTACCGTTTTTAACCCAGTTGCTGTTACAGCCAGCCAGCAACTTTCAGCTATCTTTCTTTGTGGCCCTGCTATTCATGCTCGGCGGGCTGGGGTTATTAGTGCAGTTGTGGCTGCCCTTTTGGTTAGCTAAACCAGGCTTAAGGCGTTGGCTTATGCGTAACCCAAGCTGGCACAAGTATGTTGAGTTAACCGCAGTGCAACAAGACTTACACACCCTTGCCTTAGGCCTGCAACATGGCATGACCTTGCAGCAAAGCATAATAAGTGTGGCCTTAACGCATTCGTCGACATGGCACCAAGGCTTGTGGTTACAAAGCTTACAGACGTTGAAAGCAGGCAAAAACAGTCGGGCTATTTTTAATTACCAGTACTTAACGAGCACTGAATATGCGTTAATCGAATTAGGCGAGCAAACCGGTACCCTAGAAGACAAAATAATGCAGGTAGCCAAAGACCAGCAGCAAGCCATAGCGCAACGCCTGCAAAATAGCCTGCAATTGTTACCTAATCTGGTTCTTATAGTGGTGAGCATTATCACCGGTGCTGTTATGATTGCTCTCTACTTACCACTTTTTCAGCTAGGGCTAGCCGTTGGCTAGTACTAAAATTGCCAAGGAGAAGCAATGCTCGATCTCATTCAAACAAGTTTTGCCTGGAGTGTAGGACTTGCTGCCATTATTGGTTTACTTTTTGGCAGCTTTGCCAATGTGGTTATTGCCCGCTTCCCAGTTATGCTCAAACGCCAATGGCAACAAGACTGCGCCGAAAGCCTTGGCCAACCAGCAGCGCCAGCCGAACGCTTTAATTTAGCGGTACCAGGCTCCCAATGCCCAGCTTGCAAAACCTCATTGCGTTGGTATGAAAATATTCCAGTAATAAGCTACGCCTTACAAGCAGGCAAATGCCGTCATTGCCAGGGAGGCATTTCCAGCCGCTACCCACTGGTAGAACTACTTGTCGCTGTGTTTACCGCTTGTGCCATTGCGTCGTTTGGTTTTAATGCCCTAGGTTGGAGTTACGCACTTTTTATTTATGCCTTAGTTATTTTAACTTTTATCGACAAAGACCACATGCTGCTGCCCGACCAAATAACCCTACCTTTGGTATGGCTTGGCTTACTTGCCAGCTTGCAATTAACCCCGGTAAGCCCTAGCGACGCAATTATTGGTGCCGCCTGTGGTTACTTGGCGTTATGGAGTGTGTTCTGGTTATTTAAGTTGCTAACCGGCAAAGAAGGTATGGGTTATGGCGACTTTAAGCTTTTAGCTGCACTCGGGGCATGGCTTGGTTGGCAAATGTTACCGATGATCATTTTATTGTCGTCGGTTATTGGCGCTGTATATGGCATTTTAATGATTATATTGCGCCGTCACCAGCAAGGTAACCCAATGCCTTTCGGGCCATTTTTAGCGTTAGCCGGTATTGCCGCGCTATTTTTTGGTGAGGTTTTGTATAGCACTTACTGGCAATGGCTTGGGTTATAACCATGTCTGAACCAACCAAACCCTTAGTTATTGGTCTTACCGGTGGTATTGGCAGTGGTAAAACAACCGTGTCGAACGAATTTGCCACCTTAGGCATTACTGTGGTCGACGCCGACGTTATTGCCCGTGAAGTTGTTGCCCCTAGCCAGCCCTTGCTAGCTGAATTAGTCCAGGCCTTTGGGGCGCATATTTTGCTAAGCGAAGGGCCCCATAAAGGCACTCTCGACCGAGCCGCCTTACGCCAAATCATTTTTTCTGATGAGCGGAAAAAACAACAGCTGAATAGCTTAATGCACCCCGCCATTCGCCAGCAATTACTTGCTCAACTACAGGCTGCACAGTCTGCTTACGTTATATTGTCGGCACCACTATTGTTTGAAAACAAGCTCGACCAGTATTGCCAACGCACCTTAGTGGTCGACGTACCGGTAAGCGTACAAATAGCACGCACCCAGCAACGAGACGGGGTAAGTAAAGAGCAAGTAGACGCTATTTTAAAAGCACAATGGAGCCGTGAACAACGATTAGCAAAGGCCACCGACGTTATCGACAATAGCCTGCCCTTAACCACACTACCAAGCCGTGTTGCAGAGCTGCATCGCCGTTACCTTGCTCTTTCACAGCAGCCCTTGCCTTGAAGTGCAGGGGCGAAACACACTATCATTGTCATTCTTCTTGAATATAAACAAAGAGAACTATATTGCTATGACCAAGGCTGTAACCACTGTTAAATGTCCTACCTGCCAAACTTCCGTAAAATGGGGGCCGACTGCGGAATTTAGACCTTTCTGCAGTGAACGCTGCAAGCTGATTGACTTAGGCGAGTGGGCGAACGAAGAAAAAAGAATTCCAGGTGAAGAATTACCACCTACGGCAAATGAGTCGTCGAGTGAATGGGACTATTAGTTAACTCGACTCGTTAGTTTTTCGGCAATAGCCTGCAGAATAGGCACATTGGCGGCTGGAAATTCATAGTCAGCCAGTGTGCTAGCGGGCACCCAACGCCACTCTTGACCTTCTAATGCCTGCACCTGCCCAGAAATGGCAGTAACCCACCATACATCAAGCAATACCTTCTTGTCGCTGTAGCTATGCTCTATAGCGCACAGGGGCTCGGCCTGCTCTACCCCAATGCCGAGCTCTTCTGTAAGTTCACGACTTAAGCTTGCTAACACTGCTTCACCAGCCTCTACTTTACCACCGGGGAATTCCCAGCGGTTGCCTTGATGCTGATGTGCAGCGCGCAAACTTATAAGTACTTGCTGGTTGGCGTTTATTACCACGCCAACCGCAACGTGAATAGGCTTCATAACACAACCTACTAGGTTAGCTTACCGTGACAATGCTTATACTTTTTACCTGAGCCGCATGGGCAAGGGTCGTTACGACCAATTTTTTGCCCGTCTCGAACCACTGGTTGACCTGCTCCTTCAGCAAAACTAGCCGCGCTGGGTGAGCTGTCTGCCGCCTCGTGTTTATACTCACGTGGCATAGCTTCGGCTTTACGGCGCTGCTCTTCAACTGCTTCCACGTCTTCTTCGGCCCGAACTTTTACTTTGCTCAGCACACTAATAACGTCTACTTTTAATTCTTCCAGCATGTCCATAAACAAGTCATAGGCTTCACGCTTATATTCTTGTTTCGGGTTGCGCTGGGCGTAACCACGTAAATGAATGCCTTGGCGCAAATGGTCCATGGCCGCAAGGTGTTCTTTCCAGTGCGTGTCGAGGCTTTGCAGCATTACCGCTTTTTCAAAGTTGCGCAGCACCTGTTCGCCCACCACTGCTTCTTTCTCGGCATAAGCAGTGGATGCTGCTTCAATAATGCGTTCACGCAATAACTCTTCAAATAATCTATCGTCATTATCGAGCCATTCTTGCAATGGTAGGTTCAAGTCGAAATCTGCCCGCAGGCGATCTTCTAAACCCGACACACTCCACATTTCAGCCAATGAACCTGGCGCAATGTATTCAGAAATAACTTGGTTTAACACATCGTCGCGAATGACTTTAATAGTTTCCGCAATATCGCCTTCATCGAGTAGTTCATTGCGCTGCGAATACACAACTTTACGTTGGTCGTTGGCCACGTCGTCATATTCAAGCAATTGCTTACGAATATCGAAGTTACGGGCTTCTACTTTACGCTGAGCATTTTCAATGGCTTTTGTTACCCATGGGTGCTCAATGGCTTCGCCAGGCTTCATACCTAGGCGCTTCATCATACTGGCCATGCGCTCTGAAGCGAAAATGCGCATTAAACTGTCTTCTAACGACAAGTAAAAACGGGACGAGCCAGGGTCACCCTGACGCCCAGCACGACCACGTAACTGGTTATCAATACGGCGTGACTCATGACGCTCGGTAGCAATAATATGCAAACCACCAGCGGCAATAACTGCGTCGTGGCGCTCTTGCCAAGCTGCTTTCAACTTCGCTATTTGTTTTTCATCTGGGTTGTCTAACGCTTCTAGCTCGGCCTGCCAATTACCACCCAACACAATGTCGGTACCACGTCCAGCCATGTTGGTAGCAATAGTAACGGCACCTGCCTGACCAGCTTGGGCAATAATTTCAGCTTCTTGCTCGTGAAATTTAGCGTTTAATACTTTGTGTTTTATTTTTTCTTTTTTCAGCAATTTCGACAGCAACTCAGAACTTTCAATCGAGCTGGTTCCCACTAACACCGGCCGGCCAGCTTTACGCTGCGCGCGCACGTCGGCCACAATGGCCTGGTACTTTTCTTCTTGAGTTAAGTAAATAAGGTCTGGCCGGTCGTCGCGCACCATTGGCATATTGGTTGGCACAACAATAGTTTCTAAACCATATATTTGCTGAAACTCAAAGGCTTCCGTATCTGCAGTACCTGTCATGCCCGACAGTTTTTCATATAAGCGGAAGTAATTCTGAAAGGTAATAGAAGCTAAGGTTTGGTTTTCATTTTGAATCGGCACACCTTCTTTCGCTTCCATTGCTTGGTGCAAGCCTTCAGACCAACGACGCCCTTCCATAGTACGGCCCGTATGCTCGTCAACAATAACAATTTGGTCGTCTTTAACTATGTAGTCTACGTCGCGCTGAAATAAGTGGTGTGCACGCAATGCTGCATTTACATGGTGCAGTAACGATATATTCGCAGCCGAGTAGAGCGACTCACCCTCTTCTAATAAGCCAGCACCCCGTAGCATGTCTTCAATATTTTCTTGGCCCGCTTCGGTTAAATGTAACTGCCGCGCTTTTTCATCAATAGTGAAGTCACCACTTTCGTCGCCGTCTTCTTCTTGGCCGTCTTCATGGCTTTGGCGAGTTAAGCTCGGTACCAACTTATTTATTTGCTTGTATAGTTCTGACGAATCTTCCGCTGGGCCCGATATAATTAGCGGGGTACGGGCTTCGTCAATTAAAATAGAGTCAACTTCGTCAATAATGGCGTAGTAAAGCCCGCGTTGAACACGCTCAGCAGGAGAAAACGCCATATTGTCGCGCAAATAGTCGAAGCCAAATTCGTTGTTGGTACCATAAAGAATATCGGCTTGGTAGGCTGCTTTCTTCGCCTGCGGGTGCATACCAGCAACGTTACAGGCTACGGTCATGCCTAAATATTCAAATAAGGGTCGGCTCCACTCCGCGTCACGGCTAGCCAGGTAGTCGTTCACGGTAATAATATGCACACTCTTGCCTGTAAGCGCATTTAGGTAGGCGGGTAAAGTTGCCGTTAAGGTTTTCCCTTCACCGGTGCGCATTTCGGCAATACGGTTGTCGTTTAAAATCATGCCGCCAATAAACTGCACGTCGAAATGGCGCATACCAAAAACACGTTTACTTGCTTCACGCACCACCGCAAAAGCTTCAACCACTAAACTGTTTAGCTCGGCGCCGTCTTCTAAACGCTGTTTAAACTCAGCTGTTTTGGCTTGTAGCTGTTCATCGGTTAACGCTTCATATTCAGCTTCAAGAGCATTTATATGCTCTGTCTCTTTTGTTAGTTTACGAATAATACGGTCGTTCCGGCTGCCAAAAATGCGTTTTACTAAACTACCTATCATCTGCTTTGAAGTCCTGAGTTTTATTCCGGTGAACGCTAGTATGTATGTGCCCGGACAAAAGTGAGTGAATTAAAAACAAAACGGCACCATAGCAGGTGCCGTTATCAACTTTATTGCGCCTATTCCTTTGGCGCACGGCGTGTTACGTATTCCGCCGGGTTTAAATGCCGGCCATTCTGTAATACTTCATAATGAACATGTGGCCCTGTGGCACGGCCTGTTTGCCCTACTTGGCCAATTTCTTGGCCCCGGGTAACCACCTCACCCACCTCTACAGTATAACTATCCAAGTGCGCATAGCGGGTGCGTAACCCTGCCCCATGGTCAACCTCTACCATATTACCATAGGCAGAGCGGCGACCTGCATAAGTTACAATACCTGCCCCAGTTACTGCAACTACTGTACCTATTGCTGCAGCATAGTCTATACCACGGTGCATGGTAGGGTTACCAGTAAAAGGATCGCGGCGAATACCATACTGCGAAGCCAGCCAACCAGTTGAAATTGGTCGCCCTGCAATGAAGCGTGCCTCTTCTATATGGTGATTAACCATCACAGACTCAAGTAGGTGAAGCTGTTTTTGTCGATCTTCTAACTGCTCAAGCATTTGGTCGAGGCCACTAAGCAGACTATGCTCGGTAACAACCGGCCATTGGCTAAGGTTTGACTCGGGCCCACCTAAAGGCAATGGATCGGAAAAGAAGAATTCCCCTTCGTCTATATCTGCAGCAGCCGATAAACGTTGCCCAAAGGCTTCAAGACGCATAAGCTGGCCTTGTAGCTCACCCATTTTCATTGTCATGGCAGACAATTCACGTTGCACTTGGCTACGTACTTCTTTTATTGCTTCCGACTCCATAGCTAAACGCAGCTGCTCTTCATGAATGCGCTGCTGTGCTACTTCGGGGTTAATAGTGCGGCCTTGCCATGGTTGGTAATAACTAAGAAGAAGAAATAAGGTAATGCCTAAAATTGTGAGAAGACGACGCTGTGACAGGTTAATTTCAAACCTTACCTTCCGCCCCTTGTATAGGATTGCTAAACTCATGCAATATTCACTCACTCTCTCAGTTGGTAACGATAATGCTAAATAAACCACCTAAAACAGTGCAGCATTTACTGGCGCAAGGAACGCTTGCTGAACTAAGTCAGCGTTCTAACAAGGCCGAGCATCTTGGCGCACTCTGGCAGCAAGCTGTTTCAAAAGAGCTGGCTGCGGCCTCACGATGTATAGGACTACGTGATGGTACATTATCGGTGGCCGTCGCAACAGCTGCCTGGGCAACTAGGCTGCGACTAACCGAACAGCATATTATTAAGTTTTTCTTACAAATTCCAGAAGTTAAGGTAAAGCAACTCGAAATTCGTATGGACCCGTCACTTTTTCAGCGCTAGCTTAATCGTTATTAAGCTAAAACAGGATTTAAATAGCTAATCGGTGCCACTGATGCAGGCTCTTCAAAAGTTACAAACTCCCAAGCTTCCTGCTGCTCCATCAGGGCAACTAACAACTGATTGTTCAACGCATGGCCCGACTTATAAGCACGTAAATGGCCAAGAATACTGTGGCCACTCATATATAAGTCGCCTACTGCGTCTAGCACTTTATGTTTTACAAATTCGTCGTCATAACGCAAACCGTCGTTATTTAACACACGGTATTCGTCTAGAACCACGGCATTGTCCATGCTGCCGCCTAAGGCTAAATTATTGGCCCGCAGCAATTCAATGTCTTTCATAAAGCCAAAAGTTCTGGCACGGCTAATGTCGCGAATAAAGTTTTGGCTGCTAAAGTCCATCGACACCATTTGGTTAGAGCCCGCAATAGCAGGGTGATCAAATTCAATCGCGAAGTCGATACGGAAGCCATTATGGGGTAACAATTCGGCCCACTTATCTCCTTCTTCTACACGAATTGGTTTTTTCACTCGAATAAACCGCTTCGCTTTCGATTGTTCTTGAATACCTGCCGACTGCAGCAAATAAATAAATGGATGTGCACTACCGTCCATAATCGGAATTTCATGGGAATCAATTTCAACATACAAATTGTCAATTCCCATGGCAGCAACAGCAGCAAGCAAATGCTCTACGGTTGAAACGCGAACATTGTCGTCGTTGATCAAACAGGTGCACATGCGCGTGTCGCGCACTAATTCGGCCGACGCTTTGATCTCGACTACAGGATCGAGATCAGTACGGCGAAACACAATACCTGTGTCGATAGCCGCTGGACGCAACACTAAATTGACCTTATTGCCTTTATGCAGGCCAACACCAGTGGTTGCTATCGCTTCCTTAAGTGTCCGTTGTTTGATCATCGCTCTACCCTCTTTTTGCCTAGCTTGCCGACTTTCGAAACCTACTAACAGCTGGTCCGAAGCCGCTTCCTGTCCGTGTTCATGACTTACAGCTTAGCCTACTAGCAATTAAAAAATTGCCAAACGGCGAAAACTATAACAAACGGCAGGCTACTGGTCAAGCCAGTCGACTTATTAGGCGCCTAGTCTGCCTGCCGGCGCAAAAATGCAGGAATGTCTAAAAAGTCCTGATCTGGGTTACCTTTTGTGCGCGTTGCCGCCGGTTCGTCTACGGCTGGCTGCTGCTCTTCTTCTAAGTGTCTAGCTGTGGCACCGGCGCCTGCGTAACCACGGCTTGGCGCTGTAGTGCGACTACCAACAGGCTCTACTTTACGACGTTCTACTAAAGAAATGTCTGGCTTACGCTCGGCACCAATCCCGGTTGCCACTACAGTAACGCGCATTTCGTCTGACATATCTACGTCAATTACTGCTCCAATAATTACCGTGGCGTTGTCTGAAGCAAAGGCACGAATGGTTTGACCTACAGTGTCAAACTCTTCCATGCTCATGTCTAAACCAGCGGTTACATTCACCAGCACACCACGCGCACCTGACAGGTCAATGTCTTCTAATAATGGGCTGTTAATAGCCATTTCTGCAGCTTCTTGGGCGCGGTCTTCACCACTTGCAATACCAGTACCCATCATGGCTGTGCCCATTTCACGCATAACTGCTTGCACGTCGGCAAAGTCAACGTTAATTAAACCTGGGCGGGTAATAAGCTCGGCTATTCCTTGTACCGCACCCATTAGCACGTTATTCGCCGCGCCGAAGGCGTCGAGTAAAGTAGTACCGCGGCCTAACACTTTCAATAGCTTTTCATTCGGTATGGTAATTAACGAGTCTACGTGCTTGGCAAGCTCTGCTGCGCCTTCTTCAGCGGCTAGCATGCGCTTTTTACCTTCAAACGAAAACGGCTTGGTTACTACTGCCACAGTTAAAATACCCATTTCTTTGGCTATTTCGGCAACAATAGGTGCTGCGCCCGTACCCGTACCACCGCCCATACCGGCAGCAATAAATACCATGTCTGCGCCTTCAAGGTAACGGGCAATTTCGTCCCGGTTCTCTTCCGCGGCTAAACGTCCAATTTCTGGGTTCGCACCGGCACCTAGGCCCTTGGTAATTTCACCACCTAATTGAATGGTAATGTCTGCATCGTTACGGCGTAGGGCTTGTGCGTCGGTATTGGCGGCAAGAAACTGCACCCCCTCAATCGACTGCGACACCATGTGTTGAACGGCGTTACCACCGCCGCCGCCAACGCCTATTACTTTAATAATGGCGTCTGTTTCAAACTGCTCTATCACTTCGAACATGTTCATAGTTGTTACCTCTCCACTTTCCTGTAGTTTTTCTTGTGTTACCCCAAAAAATTAAAACTCACCACGGAACCAGCTTTTTAATCGCGGCCAAATTCGTGCTTGTTGTTGGCGGCTGCGTTCTTTTGCTTGCTCTGCTAGCTCCTGTTGGCCAAACCACAATAAACCGACCGCTGTGGCATATTCAGGGTCGCTTACATAGTCGGTTAGCCCTTTCACTCCCAGCGGCCCCCCCAGGCGCACTGGCATTTGAAATACTTCTTCGGCGAACTCCACGGCACCTTCCATTTTACTGGTACCACCCGTTAACACCACACCTGCGGCTATTTGCTCGAAAAAACCACTTTTATCAAGCTCTTCGCGCACGAGCTCAAATAACTCTAAATAACGTGGCTCAACCACTTCGGCCAGGGTGTGGCGGCTCATAATACGGGAAGGCCGGCCGCCCACCGAAGGTACTTCAATAGTGTCTTCGGTGCTTACCATTTGCCGAATGGCACAGGCATACTGCACTTTTATTTCTTCCGCATTACCCAGCGGGGTACGAAATATTTTCGCAATGTCGTTCGTTACTTGGTTGCCACCCACAGGTATTACTGCCGTATGGCGCAGTACACCGCCAGAATACAAGCAAATATCTAAAGTGCCGCCGCCCATGTCTACCAAGGCTACGCCTAGTTCTTTTTCATCGTCGGTTAATACTGAATGGGCCGACGACAAAGCTGAAAACACCAACCCTTGCACTTGCAGTTCACAGCGCTCCACCGCTTTAATAATGTTTTTGGCCATATCATTGGCGCAGGTAATAATATGTACCCGCGCTTCCATACGCACACCCGACATACCAATTGGGCTATTAATACTTTCTTGTGAATCAATTACAAATTCTTGTGGTAGCACATGCAAAATTCGGCGCTCTTGGGCAATAGGCACCGACTTGGCCGCATGAATCACATTTTCTACATCTTCTTGGGTTACTTCTACGTCGTTAATAGGCACCATGCCACTTTCGTTTTGACAAGAAATATGGCGACCAGAAATATTTAAATACACTGTAGAAGCGCGGCAATCGGCCATCAGTTCGGCTTCGTTTATTGCCCGTTGAATCGACTGAACCACTAAGTTCAAGTCATTCACGCCGCCTTTGTCCATACCCCGCGACGGAGTTGCACCAACACCAATAACGCTTAACTCGCCGTCGGGGAGTATTTCGCCTATTAATGCGGTCACCTTACTGGTGCCGACATCCAGGCTGACGATCATGGTTCCTTCTTCGCTTTTTACTATCACGCTATTCACCTGGTTGTATGTCATGCCAGCCGACAGCTACGCCGGTGTCATATCTTAAGTCGATGTAAGCAATTTCTTTTTCGCTTTCACCTTGAATAATGGGTAACAATTCCATAAACCGCTGTACCCGCTCTAGTCTGGCTTCTCGGCCAAGGCGCAGTTCAATTCCCGACTCTAACCAAAGTCGTACTGAAAACCGCTCGCTCATAGCAAACCGTTGAATATGGTGGTTGCTATGGGCTAATAAAGCCTGAATACGCTGATATTGATAAAACACTTCAGCCACATCACCTTCAGGCCCTACTAGTTCCGGTATGGTGCCAGCCACTACACTTGGGTCGGCGGCAAACAACTCGCCCGAACTATTTAATAATTCATGGCCATTCCATACGGCTATTGGCTGCTGCTCAACAATAAACACCCGCAGGTTGGCAGGCCATTCTTTCCGCACTGAAGCCGAATACACCCAAGGTAAAGCCTCAATACGGCGCCGTAAAACGTCTGCGTCGGCAGCAAAAAAACTACCAGTTTCTGCCGCTGTTAGTACCCGTACCACATCAGCATTGCTGGTGTAGGTTCGCTCACCCTGAATAATTACCCCGGTAATAGGCAGCTGCTCTTCATCAACTAAGGTGTTTATTAACCACACCCCACCCACTACCAAGCCAAGCATTATTATTATAAAGGCGCTTAACCCCGCCCAAAACTCGTAGCGCTGCCTAGGCAATTGCGTATTCACGGCGCTACTCTCCGCCCTAATCTACAGTTGCGGTAGCAAGTATCCGCATAACCAACTGCGAAAAACTTAAGCCATGCTGTTTTGCTGCCATGGGCACTAAGCTTTTTGCTGTCATACCTGGCACCATGTTTACTTCTAATAACTGGGGTTGACCCGCTGCGTCTAGCATAATGTCAACGCGGCCCCAACCTTGGCCGCCCACAGCCATAAAGGCGTTAAAAGCCAGGGTGCGTAGTTGTTGCTCCATGTCGTCGCTTAAACCTGCTGGGCAAATATATTCGGTACTGGTGTTTTCATATTTCGCCACATAGTCGTAAAACACATGCGGAGTTTTCACCCGTATGCTTGGTAAGGCTTCATTGCCTAACACTGCTACGGTGTATTCTGGCCCACTTAACCAGCGTTCAATCAATAGCTCGGCGTCAAACTTAGCCGCTTCATGCAGTGCTTCACGTAGCTCTGCCGCCGAGGTGGCTACCGACATGCCAATACTGGAGCCTTCCCGAGCAGGCTTTACCATTACCCGCCCGCCCATGTGGGCCATTACTTGTTCCGCATCTAGGTTGTCACATTGCAGGGCATTAATGGTCAGTGCGTCGGCGGTGGGTAAACCTACCCCGCGCCATAATTGTTTAGTGCGTGATTTGTCCATGGCCAAGGCACAACCCAACACCTTCGAGCCGGTAAAAGGAATACCCAAACAGTTCAACACTGCTTGAATTTCACCGTCTTCGCCGCCACGACCATGCAGGGCAATAAATGCCACTTCAATGTTTAACTTGGCTAGTTCTAGTATTGAGCGCTCCGCAGGATCAAACCATTCAACGGCCACATTATTTTCTTGCAAGGCGGCCATAACCGCCTTACCTGAACGCAGGCTTACTTCACGCTCGGCAGAGTTACCGCCAGCTAATACCGCTACCTTCCCACCTTGATAAGCAGCTGTCATTGGGCCTCCTTAACGGTGGCTTTCATAAGCTCTCGGTCTAGTTTTAGTTCTGCCAGTTGTCGCGCTATAGCGCCAACATTGCCAGCTCCTTGGGTTAACACAATGTCGCCAGGCTGCATAATCCGGGCGAGTATTTCTGCTACTTGCTCAGGCCCTTTCACATAAATAGGCTCTATCTGCCCACGCTGGCGTATGGAACGACACAGCGAGCGGCTGTCGGCCCCAGTTACAGGCTCTTCACCTGCACCGTACACTTCCAACATCAGCAGTTCGTCAACGTCAACCAGCACGTCGACAAAGTCTTCATATAAGTCACGGGTGCGCGAATAACGATGCGGCTGATAACACATAATCAAGCGGCGCTCAGGCCAACCAGCTCGCACTGCCGCAATTGTTGCAGCAACTTCCGAAGGGTGGTGTCCGTAGTCGTCAATTAACATTACTTGGCCATTGTCGCACGGGAATTCGCCATGTTGTTCAAAGCGCCGTGCAATGCCTTCAAATTTTTCTAGGGCGCTGACAATAGCGTCGTCGGCTAAACCTTCGTCGGTGGCCACAGCAATAGCTGCCAGCGCATTCAAGGCATTGTGTTTACCCGGTAAATTCAACCGAATAGCCAGTGAAGGCAAGCCCCGGCGAACTACAGTAAAGCTACTGGTGTGTTTTGTTTGCTGATAATCAGTCGCTCGCACTTCTGCATTTTCACTAAAGCCGTAACTTATAATTGGTCGCGCAATGTCTGGCAATAAGGCGGCAATCACTGGATCGTCTACACACAGCACTGCCAATCCATAAAAAGGCAGGTTGTGCAAAAACTCTAAAAAAGTGGCTTCCATGCGGCTAAAGTCACCTTGGTATGCGTCCATGTGGTCCGCTTCAATATTGGTCACCACCGCCACCATAGGCTGCAAATGCAAAAACGACGCATCACTTTCGTCGGCTTCAGCAATTAAGTACTTACTATGCCCTAAGCGAGCATTACTGCCAGCGCTGGTTAACAAGCCACCGATAACAAAGGTGGGGTCGCTGCCTGCCTCCGCAAAAACACTAGCAATTAAGCTGGTGGTGGTGGTTTTTCCGTGTGTGCCAGCTACCGCAATACCATGCCGAAAGCGCATTAATTCAGCGAGCATTTCTGCACGCCGAACAATAGGTATTAATAGCTCTTTAGCCGCCACTAATTCAGGGTTGTGGGCATGAATTGCGCTCGACACCACCACTACATTTGCTGTTGCCACGTGGGCCGCATCGTGGCCCATAGCAATGCTAGCACCAAGCATGCGCAACCGCTGGGTATTGGCATTTTCACTCAAGTCAGACCCCGACACTTGGTAACCTTGGTTCACCAGCACTTCGGCAATGCCTGCCATGCCTGCGCCACCAATACCAACAAAGTGAATACGACGTACACGACGCATTTCTGGCACGTTTACCACTTTAAAGGGTTGTTTAGCTACCGTTGTCATTCCTGTGGTTTCCCATTTATTAATTCATTACATATATTCACGACCGTCTGCCCGGCGTTACTCACTGCTGCTTGGCGCGCATTGTGCGCCATTTGCGCAAGTAGGTGCGGCGCACTAAATAAACGCTGCAACTCTGCCTGCAAACGGTTGGCCGTTAAGTTGTGCTGCTCAATAACCTGTGCAGCGCCTACGGCGGCTAATGCATTGGCGTTCTGCAATTGGTGATTGTCGACCGCATAGGGGTAAGGCACCAAAATACTGGCTCGCCCTACACAGGCTATTTCACTGCAGGTTAACGCCCCTGCTCGGCATACAATTAAGTCGGCTTGCGCATATGCTTGGGCCATGTCGTCAATAAACTCGGTAACCCGTACACCCGCATGGTTTCCGTAGGCAGCAATCACTTCTGCTTGCTTTCCTCGACCAGTTTGGTGCCACACCTCAATGGCCAACGGGGCTAGTGTTGCCACCGCTGCTGGCACCACTTGGTTTAAGTGCTCGGCGCCTAAGCTACCGCCTACCACTAATAATTTAAACGGGGCAACGGGTGTAACCACCGCCACCTCGGCTAAGGCGGTAATGTCGCTGCGCACCGGGTTGCCCACATATTCACTGGCTGGCAATTGCTGCTTAGCAGCGGCAAAACCCACTAAAACTTTATTGGCAAAGCGAGCTAATAATTTGTTAGTTAAGCCGGCCACTGCATTTTGCTCATGAATCACTAACGGTATACGTTTCGTCCATGCCGCAATACCCGCTGGCCCTGCCGTGTAACCACCAAAGCCTAAAACCAAGTCTGGTTTTTTGTTAGCTAAAAAGCTGCGCATTTTAAACACTGAGCGCACTAAACGGAAGGGGGCAATTATCCAACCTTTAATACCACGGCCGCGCACACCTTGTTGAGCCACGCCAGTAAAGTCAAAACCCGCCGCTGGCACAAGGTGGGCTTCCATGCGATCAGCAGTACCCAACCAACTTACTAACCAACCTTGCTGGCGCATTAATTGCGCTACAGCTAAAGCTGGGAATACATGCCCGCCGGTACCACCCGCGGTAATTAATACATGTTTCATGCCCTTGCCCCCGCAGCTCGACGACGTTTCGGCTTGGGGGTAGGCTTAGCTTTTGCCGACGCCGTGGGCATAACAAAACCGGTGCGTACTTCATGGTCAATACGCAATAAAATAGCAATAGCCGCACACATCACCACCAAGCTACTGCCACCATAACTTATCAGCGGCATGGTTAGCCCTTTGGTTGGTATTAAGCCTGCTGCAGCGCCCATATTTACGGCGCCCTGAAAGAAAAACCAAATACCAATGCCATGGGCCAAGTAACCACCAAATGGTCGGTTTTGACGCAGCGCACGCTGCCCTAACAACAGCGCCTTAATAACAATAACCATGACCAAAGAAATGGTTATGGCCACACCAATAAAACCAAGCTCTTCGCCAATAACCGCTAGAATAAAGTCGGTATGGGCTTCAGGTAAAAACTGTAGCTTCTGAATACTATTGCCTAAGCCTTGGCCCGTTAAGTCACCACGGCCAAAGGCCATCAACGACTGAGTTAATTGGTACCCACTACCGAAGGGGTCTTCCCATGGATTCATAAACGACGTTACCCGGCGCATACGGTAGGGTTCGAAAACAATTAAAGCCACAAACAACACTAAAAAGGTTAGCGCCAGCGCAATAAAGTGCGGTATGCGGGCACCTGCTATAAACAGCATCACCATGGCCGTTACCGTAAGTACAATAACCGTACCTAAGTCGGGCTGCATTAATAGCAAGCCGCTCATAAGACCCATTACGCACAGGGCTTTAAAAAATCCGCGCCAGTTTTTTCGTACTTCGTCGTAGCGTCTATTTAAGTAGCTGGCTAGAAATATAAAGAAAAATAATTTCGCAAACTCGGCCACTTGCAATGTTAGCGGGCCAATTTTAAGCCAGCGGGTGGCACCATTTACTTGGTGGCCTACCAGCAATACCGCCAGCAGCAATAAAATCGCCAGCAGGCACAATAAAAAATTACTTTTATCGAGCACTACCGTGGGCACCATTAACAAGCCGGCGCTAAATACTAAACTAATAACTAGGTACATGCCGTGGCGGGTAATAAAATGGTACGGGTTACCCGTTAAGCGTTCGCCAATTGGCATCGACGCCGACGCCACCATAACAAAGCCTAACCCAAGCAAAAACAACGCACACCACAGCAACATACGATCAAAGGCCTGTTGCTCGGCACCACCATTCCAAAAGTTAATAACGCTCGACCACAGAGAAATACGCCCCGGCATGGGTAAGTCTAGTTCGCGTTCAAAAGCCCCCATGCGCCACCTCCACTGCTTGGCGAAACACCTTACCGCGCTCTTTGTAGTTACTAAACATGTCTAAGCTGGCACAGGCCGGCGACAGCAGCACAACACTATGGGGCACCACCTGTTGCTTGGCTGCGGCCACAGCCTCTTGCATGGTTTTAACTTCTATGGCGCCTTCTTTTAATGCCGCAATTCGCGGGCCGTCACGGCCTAGGGTAATAAGCACGTCAACATCGGCTAAGGGCTTAATTAATTCGTTTAAATGCGCGCCCTTGGCGTCACCACCGGCTATTAATATTAATTTACCTGCTACATCTGGCCGTAAGCCCGCTACTGCGGCTGCGGTAGCACCAGCATTGGTAGCTTTCGAATCGTCGATCCAGCGCACGTTAAAATACTGGGCTACCAATTCACAGCGGTGGGGCAAAGCTTTAAAATCGTGAATGTGTTGCAGCGCTATTGCAGGTTCAAGCCCCGCCTGACGGCATAAGGCCAAAGCAGCCATTACATTTAGCCAATTATGTACCCCCACCAACGGTAGCTTAGCGGTATTAATTAGGCGCGTGCCCCGCCAGCATAGCCAGTGGCCGTGGTTATCGTGCTGCAAGCCAAAACCTTCGGTCCAGCTGCTTTGGCCAAAAGGAGTGCTGGCTACTTTTATTTCACTTGCTATGGGTTTAGTAGCGTCGTCGTCGGCATTCCAAACTAAATGCTGGGCATGGGCATATATACCTTGTTTGGCTTTCCAGTAAGCCCGTTCGTCGTCGTAGCGATCAAGGTGATCGGGGCTAATATTTAAAATACAGGCCGCTTGTAGCGCTAAGCTAAATGTTAGCTCTAGCTGGAAGCTCGACAATTCAAGCACTACCAAGTCGTGCTTGGTTGTTAATAGGTCGAGCGCTGGGGTGCCTATATTGCCCCCCATAGCCACTTGCTGGCCGGCTTTGGTAAGCAGGTGTGTTACTAACTCAGTAACTGTCGACTTACCATTCGAGCCAGTAATTGCTAACACCGGCGCTGTTGCATACCAAGCAAATAGCTCGATATCGGAAATAAGCACTACCCCAGCTTCGGCAGCCATACGCAGCGGCCCGCGCCGCGTGTCTATGCCTGGGCTAACAATAATTAAGTCTAGCCCCAGTAAGTGTTCTAGCTTTAGCTCTTCAAAGTAACATTCACATTGGTTGGCTAATTCGGGGGCTAAAGCTAAGCCTGGTGGTTCAGCGCGGGTGTCAAATAGCAGAGGAGTTACGTTGTGGCGTAATAAGAAGCGCGCAACAGAAACACCGGTTAAGCCGAACCCGGCTACCGCAACTGCTTCATAATGCTTCAAATTACGTTTCATAGTTTGCAAGCTTCCCTTTTTACTATCTTAGTTTTAGCGTGGCTAAACCAACCACAACCAACACAAGCGAAATAATCCAAAAACGCACAATAACCCGTGGCTCGGGCCAGCCCTTTAATTCATAGTGATGGTGAATAGGCGCCATTCTAAAAATTCGCTTACCGCGCAATTTGTAAGAGCCTACTTGCAACATTACCGACACGGTTTCCATTACAAAAACACCACCCATAATTAACAACACTAATTCTTGGCGGACTAAAATAGCGACAATGCCCAGCACCCCACCTAGCGCCAGCGAGCCTACGTCGCCCATAAATACTTGTGCTGGGTAAGTGTTAAACCATAAAAAGCCCAACCCTGCGCCCACAATGGCGGCACACACTACGGTTAGTTCTGCGGCTTCCGGAATATAAGGAATATGCAAATAGGCAGCAAAATTAACGTGCCCCGTTACGTACGCAAACACCGCTAAGGCACCTGCTACCATAATGGTTGGCATAATAGCTAAACCGTCTAGCCCGTCGGTTAAGTTCACCGCATTGCTAGTACCCACCATGACAAAATAAGCCAACACAATATAAAACAGGCCTAACTGCGGCATTATGTCTTTAAAAAACGGAATTAGCAGGGCTGTTTCCGCTGGTTGCGCAGCATGAAAATACAAGTAAGTAGCTACTGTTGCGGCTATTACCGACTGCCAAAAATACTTCCAGCGGCCGGGTAAGCCACGGGTGTCTTTGCGTACCACTTTGCGATAGTCATCTATAAAGCCCACCGCACCAAAACCCACTAAAATAGTAATAACCGCCCACACATAGTGGTTGCTTAGGTCTGTCCATAACAGCACCGACAATAAAATAGTACCTAAAATAAGCAGCCCGCCCATAGTCGGGGTGCCTGTTTTAGCTAAGTGACTTTGTGGCCCATCGTCGCGCACCACCTGCCCCATTTGTAATTTTTGTAGCGAACGAATAAGCCAGGGGCCTAAACATAAAGACACTGTTAGCGCGGTTAAAATACTAAGAATCACCCGCATGGTTATGTAGGTTAATACGTTAAACCCCGTAGCAACCGTAGCTTGTAAATATTCCGCAAGCCAAATTAGCATGTGGTTTCCCCTCGCTGTTTTTTTTGTTGTTCTGTATGTGCCAGTAACGCTTCAACAATGCGTTCCATTTGGGCGCTGCGCGATCCTTTTACTAATATGGTGAGCTCTGGTACTGCCGCTACTCGTTCTAATAATGCCGCCGTTAATGCTTCTTTATTATCGAAATGATGGCCGTTTTGTTGGCCGCTAAAGGCGTCACTGGCGCTTTGGCTTAATACCCCTACGGTGTAAAGCTCATTTACTTCCGCTTGTAACGCATAATTACCAATTTCTTCATGGTACGCACGGGCGTCGGCACCAAGCTCACCCATGTCGCCCAATACAAAAATACAGTGTCCGGGCAAGGTCCGTAGCACATCAATAGCCGCTCGGGCCGAGCCTACGTTGGCGTTATAGGTATCGTCGATAACACGTAAGCCAGTACCGGTTTCATGCACCCACATACGCCCAGGAACCGGGTTAATACTGCTTAGGCCACTGGCTATGGTGGCCATAGGAACACCTACTGCCAAACAACAAGATGCCGCTGCTAAGGCATTACTTACGTTATGCACCCCAGGTACAGCTAATTTAACTGGGCTTTGTGCTGTGGCTGTGCGCAGCTCAAATTCGGCACAGCCTTTATTGTCAATTTGTACTGCTTCCGCCCAAACTTTGGCGCCGCTTTGCTCAACCGAGCCGTTCGTGCTGGTCGCGAACACCCAATGGTTTTTACCTTGTAGTTCACGAACCCATAAGTCGTGAAAGTCGGAATGAGCCGGCGTAATTGCCACCCCGGTACTGTCGAGCTCGCGGAATATTTCCATTTTGGCTCGTGCTACTCCACAAATGTCGCCAAAACCTTCCACATGGGCGGGCGCCACATTGTTAATTAATGCCACGTTGGGCTTGGTTAACCCTGTGGTGTAGGCTATTTCCCCGCGGTGGTTGGCACCAAGTTCAAGCACCGCATATTTATGCTCATAGGTTAGCCGTAATAGGGTTAGCGGTACGCCAATGTCGTTATTAAAATTCCCTGCGGTGGCAAGCACTTCACCTGCACCCTGTAAATGCAGCCGTAAAATAGTAGCCAACATTTCTTTTACCGTGGTTTTGCCGCTACTACCGGTAATAGCAATGGTTATTGGGGCCACTTTTTGCTTCACTGCTGCGGCTAATTGGCCAAGGGCGTAACGGGTGTTTTCAACCAACAACTGTGGCCCAGCCAAGCCCATATCGCGGCTTACCACCACCGCGGCAGCTCCTTGTGCTAAGGCTTGCGCAGCATAATCGTGGCCGTCAAATGTTGGCCCTTTAATGGCAATAAATAAATCGCCAGGCGCTACTTGGCGGCTATCAATGGTGACATTGCTAATGCTCAGTGCGGCCGCCGCTGCTTCATTCCCTGCACTAATTACTAAGCGCCCAGCTAGTTGTTCGGTTATCCACTGTAGCGACACCTTAATCATGGCGTAACTCCTCGGCAAGCAAGGCCACATGTGCACGTTCATCGTAATCGTGGCTGCGGCTACCAATTACTTGGTAGGTTTCATGGCCTTTGCCAGCACACACAATAACGTCGTTCGGGCCAGCATTGGTCATAGCATAACGAACCGCGTCGGCCCGGCCAGGGTGGCGTTTATAGTTGGTGCCATGGGGCATACCAGTAATAATGTCGTCAATAATTTGTAACGGGTCTTCGGTGCGAGGGTTGTCGTCGGTCACCACACATAAGTCGGCATATTTCGCCGCAACTTGCCCCATTTGCGGGCGTTTACCTCGGTCACGGTCACCACCACAGCCAAACACGCACCATAGCGTGCCAAAGCAATGATTGCGTGCCGCCGTTAGCACATGCTTTAAAGCGTCGGGGGTATGGGCATAGTCCACAATAACTAAAGGCCCATTGGGCACTTGAAAAGTTTCCATACGCCCAGGCACTGCTTCTAAGCGGCCAATTAATGCCGCTACTTCTGCTAAAGTATGGCCTGCAGCTATAACTGCCGTAGCAGCTGCTAACACATTGGCAATGTTAAATTCGCCGAGCAACGGGCTTTCCACCCGAATGCTTTCGTGTTCCCAATTTAGGGTTAAGCGCGTGGTGTCTTGTTTAAAGTTCCAGTCCGACGCCACTAAGGTATGCGGCTGACCTAAATAATGCTGATTCATGCTGAACCAAAAATCGTCTACCGAACCCCAGCTAGACACTATTTTATCGTCGGCGTTTAGTACGCGAATGGGCGCTGGAAAGTCGGTAAACAAACGCTGTTTAGCAGCTGCGTAGGCTTTCATGGTGCCGTGGTAGTCCAAGTGATCGCGGCTAACGTTAGTGGCTATTACCGTATTGAAGTGCAAACCTTCCACTCGCCCTTGGGCTAAGGCATGCGACGACACTTCCATGGTTACCGAACGCGCTCCTTCCGCCACAAAAGCCGCCAAGCGTTGTTGCACTGTTACAGGGTCGGGTGTAGTTAGTTGCTCTGGTAACAGTTGGCTCATTAAGCCGCTGCCTACGGTACCAATAACTGCCGCAGGTGGCTCTATTTCGTGCCATAGCTGTGCCAGCAAATGGCTTACTGTGGTTTTACCATTGGTGCCGGTAATACCTGTTAAACGCAAGGCTTTCGACGGCGTGGCAAAAAACCGGCCGGCAAGGTCAGACACCTGCATGGCTAAATTGGGCAAAGTTACAATTGGCACTTGGTTTTCCATACTAACCGTAAATTGTTTCCCCTGCGCCAGCACCACACTGGCCCCTGCGGCAATGGCGGCGCTAATAAAGTTACGGCCGTCTACGTCGTAGCCTGGAATGGCAATAAAGGCATCGCCTGCTGCTACTTTGCGGCTATCAAGCTTTAACCCACTCAGCTGAACATTCGGCAAAGGCTCTTTAACGTGTTTTAGTAGTTGTTGTAATTGCATTAGTGCGCACCTCTGGCAAACCCAGCCACGCGTATATCGCGGCCTTGAATGTTGTCAGGGTTTAAATTTAAAATTCGTGCCGCTTGCTCAGCAATCGACGAAAACACCGGCGCAGCTATGGTGCCACCGTGGTAGTTGTCGCCTGCTGGCTCGTTAATCATCACGGCTATGGCCAGTTCAGGCCGCGACGCTGGAATAAGCCCAGCAAATAAGCCTACATATTCGTCGCCATAGCCACCAGCAATAGCCTTACGGGTAGTGCCCGTTTTGCCCGCCACCCGGAAGCCCGGCACTCGCGCGCGGCGCCCAGTACCTTCGTCTAGGGTTACTTGCTCAAGCATTTGTACTACGTTTGTTACCAATTCCTGCTCAAACACACGCTGTCCTAGCACCTCTTTGTCTTGTGCTAACACGGTTAGCGGCCGTTTAATACCGCCGCTGCCTAAAATGGCATACATTTGTGCCAACTGTACCGTAGTAGTACTTAAGCCATATCCATACGACAAGGCCGCAACTTCAAAGTCTGACCAGCGACTACGGTGGCGCATTTGGCCCATGCTTTCGCCTAATAGGGTTAACCCGGTGTCGGTGCCAAAGCCAACCGCATAATAGTTTTCCAGTAATTCGTTTACGCCAATATGCAACGCTAAAGTAGACGTGCCCACGTTACTTGAACGCGATAAAATGCCCGCTAAGTTTAATTCGCCTTCGTTACGACCGTCTTGCACTCGCCGGCCGCCCACCGTCATCCAGCCTGGGCTGGTATTAATCACACTTTCCGCGTTGAAGTCGCCACTTTGTAAGGCCCCTAAAATAACCAAGGGCTTTACCGTTGAACCTGGTTCGAAGCTGTCCGATATTGCTCGGTTGCGCAACTGGTGCTGTTGCACGTCGGTTCTGTTATTCGGGTTATATGAAGGACTATTCACCATGGCCACAATTTCACCTGTATGTACATTTACCACTACCACCGAGCCCGACGTAGCTTGGTGATAGCTCACCGCTTTTTTCAATTCCTTATAAGCCATAGCCTGTACCCGCTGATCAATGCTTAAACGAATCGACTGGGGTAATTCCGATGCCGTTACTTCAATATCTTCAACCACACGGCCCGAGCCATCACGGCGGTAACGTCGCTGCCCAGAGGTACCGGTTAAATAGCTGTCAAACACGGCTTCAATGCCGTCTAGCCCTTGGCCGTCAATATTCGTAATACCAATAATATGGGCTGAAATTTCACCCGTCGGATAAAACCGTCGCGACTCTTCCTTTAAAGACACACCAGGAATACGTAACTGCGCCACATAGTGCGCTACACCTGGTGTTACCATACGCTGAAGGTACACGAATCGGCGTTCCGGATTGTCAACTTTACTTAATAATTGCGCCACGGGTACATTAAACACTTCGGCTAAAGCTGCCCACCGGCGGGTGTCGGCTAAGCTATTGGTATCATGGATAACTTTCGGGTCAGCCCAAACCGTATGCACCGGTACGCTTACGGCTAGTTCAACCCCATTACGGTCGGTAATATTGCCTCGCTGTACGCGGTCTTCACTTACTCTTACCGTACGTAAATCGCTTTCGTGCACCAAACGGTCCGGGGCAATTACTTGAATAAATGCAGCCCGCGCAATAAGCGCAAAAAACATGCAGCCCAAGCACACAGTGACAAATATAAAACGCCCCTTAAGTGCTTCTGGTCGCAAAATTTTCTGGTTACGCTTTAACGCCATGGCACCAGCACCTCCTGCAACTCATTGGGGCGCTGCAAACCTAATTGCTGGCGCGCTAAGCGATTAATGCGGCTGTGCTCCGACAAGGAATTTTGTTCCACAATTAAATGCCGCCATTCCACATCTAAGGCGTCGCGCTCAGAAAAATAAACTTCCCGCTCGGCCATTAAATCCCTATACAAATACGCCTGGTATACGATCACAAAAGCGCTGACCACTGCCAGCGCTGTCCAGAATAACAAACCTCGGAAACGCACTAAGTCGCGCCCTACGTCTTTTATTAGTTGCGTATGTAAGAGCAGTCGTTTCATGGCAACCGCTCCGCCACACGCAATACCGAACTACGGCATCGAGGATTTAGCTTCACTTCTTCCGTGCTTGGCTTAATTGCTCTGCTAACTGTTTTCAAAGTGCGATGGTCTGCTATTTGGTCTTCCCGCAAGGGTAAGCCCGGCGGTAATTGTTCGCGCTGGCTGTGCTTGCGCATAAACAGTTTGGTTAGCCTGTCTTCCAAGCTATGAAAACTAATAACTGCTATTCGGCCACCCGGCTGTAAGGCATGCACGGCGGCATCTAAGGCATTGCTAGCTTCTTCTAGTTCGCGGTTAATATGAATACGCACGGCCTGAAATACACGGGTAGCTGGGTGCTTCTTTTTTTCTCGTGAAGGGCTTACTTCAGCCACAAGGTTAGCCAGCTCAGATGTGCGCGTAAGTGGTTGCTCACTTCGGCGTTCAACAATGGTTCGTGCAATACGGCCCGCATAACGCTCTTCGCCTAATTGGCGAAACACGTCGGCCATTTCGTCTTGGCTGGCGTGTGCTAGCCAGTCTGCGGCCGACTGCCCTTGTTCAGGGTTCATGCGCATATCTAACGGGCCGTCGTTCATAAAACTAAAGCCACGCTCAGCGTCGTCTAATTGTGGGGAAGACACACCAAGGTCAAATAAAATGCCGGCTACTTTACCCGTTAAGTTTCGTTCTGCAATGATGTGGGCCAAAGCAGAAAATGGAGTGTGGATGAATTCAAAGCGTGGGTCATCGGCAAGCTGTTGGGCAGCTTGCGCAGCGGCTGGGTCGCGGTCGAGCGCAATTAAGCGCCCTTCTGCATTTAGTTTGCTCAATATGGCACGGCTGTGTCCGCCACGGCCAAATGTAGCGTCAATGTATAGCTGGTCAGGCTTTATCGCCAATCCGTCGATCGACTCGGCGAGTAAAACCGGTATATGTTGCGGTGTCTGCGCCATTATAGTGTAAAGTCTTTTAGTCGTTCGCTTATTATGTTGTCGTCTGCTAATTCAGCTTCCATGTCTGCGGCAACTTGCTCGTGCCACGCTTGCTCATCCCAAATTTCAAACTTGTTTAGCTGGCCTACCAGCATTAACTTTTTATTTAATCCGGCATGTTGACGAAGCGTTGGGGCAATAAGTACCCGGCCGCTTTTATCCATGTCACAGTCCTCGGCATAACCAAGAAGCAAACGTTGCATACGACGCTCAGCGGGGATCATGCTAGAAAGTCCAGCAAGGCGTTGTTCGATTACTTGCCATTCGGGAAGCGGGTACAGCAGCAGGCACGGTTGCTTGATATCAATCGTGCACACTAATTTCCCCTCACAATCTAGCGACAGCAAATTACGGTACTTAGCTGGAATGGCTAAGCGACCTTTGTCGTCTAAATTGATTAAGCTTGCTCCACGAAACATAGTGTTCATCTCTGGGATCCATGACAGATCCACTATTCTCCACTTTTCCCCACAACTACACAGTCTAGGTGTCTCATTGATCACCTGTCAAGATAAAACAAGAACTTTAGTCAGCAAGCTACGCCTTTGCCAACACGCAATTTGGCAAAACAACCGCTTAGGTGGGGTAATGTGGAAGCCAAAGCAGCATTTTGTGCCGCTGGGGTTGGCAAGAACTATACGAAAGGTAATCGAAAGGTAATAAAAGGAAGGTGGAGTCAGCCATTAAGCCGGGTTCTGTCGTGGGCAATCATTCATCTAGGACTATGGTCGCCCATAGCCTCATGCAACCTACCCGGATCCGAAGCGGGCCGCCCCAAGGATCCCTATTTGGTCTTGCTCCGAGTGGAGTTTACCGTGCCATGAACTGTTACCAGTCACGCGGTGCGCTCTTACCGCACCCTTTCACCCTTACCTGTGCCTTCCCTAAGGTAGGCCATCGGCGGTATGCTCTCTGTTGCACTAGTCGTCGGCTCGCGCCGCCCAGGCGTTACCTGGCACTCTGCCCTATGGAGCCCGGACTTTCCTCCCCTTGCTGCAGCTTAGGTAAACCTAAATTAGCAACAAGCAGCGATTGCCTTGGCTGACTCCGCGGCAAAGTATACACCAGGGTGCTCCAACTGGCTATGTAAAGCTAAGCCTGCTCAAGACCAATTCTATATAGCTCGTTCGCCCTTAACCCATAATGGCCGGCAACTATTTTAGCGGCTTTTTTTGGCGCTAGCTCTTTACTTAAGGTGGCCAATAACTGCAGCGCTGGGGCAGGTATAGCGTCTGCAGCCCGAACGGCTCCGGCAATAATCAGCACCATTTCACCCCGCTGTTGGTTGGGGTCTGCCTGTACTTGCGCCAGCACCTCAGAAGCTGTACCCACTAAATAGGTTTCAAATTGTTTAGTAATTTCCCGTGCTACTACTACATCGCGCTCTGCACCAAACACCTCTACTACCGCTGTTAAAGTGTCAACTATGCGTCTTGGTGCCTCATAAAACACTAGGGTGGCCGGCTCGTCGAGCAATTCAGTCAGTGCCGTTAGCCGCGCTTGTTGTTTGGCCGGTAAAAACCCTGCATACAAAAATCGGTCGGTGGGCAAACCACTGGCCGACAATGCCGTAATTACCGCTGAAGGCCCAGGTAAAGCAACCACTTGTACACCTGCTGCTCGGCAGGCCCGCACTAACGGAAAGCCGGGGTCGCTAATTAATGGCGTGCCCGCATCAGAAATAAGGGCAATAGAGTCGCCGCCTTCTAAGCGCTTTACCAGTGCCGCGGCTTTTTGCCGTTCATTATGTTCATGCAGCGCAAACATAGGCGTTTGAATACCGTAGTGGTCAAGTAACACCCGTGAATGCCGTGTGTCTTCGGCAGCAATTGCGCTCACTTCGGCTAGTACCTGCTGCGCGCGCTGGGTCATATCAGCTAAATTACCAATTGGAGTAGGAACAATATACAAAATACCCGGGTTCATTACGTACCTCTGTTTGTCTGTAACCGCTTAGCGGTTTATAGTAGAGCCTAGCTGATAACGGAAGAGAACTGCATTGTGCCAAAGAAGCTGTTGATGTGCATCGCTGTATTTACCCTTTTAGGTTGTGGCAGCACACCTAAAACAACCGAACTGCCGCCTGTAGTTCAAGCAAAAGTAACCCAAGACCCTGCCCAACCAAGTGCTCAACAATGGTTGGCCGCTGCTCATGCTGCCCATAGCAAGCATGCTGTACAGCTAAATTTGCTGCACGCGGCCACCGCATTTTTAGACAATAACCAACCCCATCACGCCGGGGCTATTCTTATTGATATTGAGTCCATTCATTTACGCCCCGACGATATTGCACAACTGCGCATGCAAAAAGCACGTTTCCATGCAGCCATTGAAGACTGGCCCAATGTAATGCTGAATATTGCCGACCTTGAACAGCGCCTCACCACGCGCCAAGAACGCACTCAGTTAATGCGCTTAAACTACCAAGCCGCCGCTGCCCAACAGCAACACTTTCGTGCTGGCGAACAACTTATTCAATTAGAGCCTTATTTAACCGGCGAACCCCTTACTGAGCAAATTTGGTTTCATTTACGTAATGTCCCCGCCGATGTTTGGCGCAACGTGCCGCGCTCTAATAATCAGAACGCTCAGGGCTGGTATAGTTTGCTGGCTCGGCTAACTGCTGCACTCGACCAACAAACCAGTATTCTTAGCGCGTTAGAACAATGGCAGCGCGACTTCCCGCAACACTTGGCCGGTAGTATTGTGCACCAGCTAATAACAACTCCGGCAATTACTACGCCGCCACAACAAGTTGCTGTTTTGCTGCCGCTTACTGGTCCGTTTGAAAAACAAGGCCATGCGGTGCGTTACGGTATTTTAGCGGCTTTAGCTGAACAGGGCCAAGAAGACGTACATTTTATCGACACCAACCAGTTTACCGATGAACAAATAATCAGTCGGTTAGAACAATTAAATACCCAACTGGTTATTGGCCCGCTCGACCGCACCATGGTAGAACGGGTGTTTAAATATACCGACCACCCATGGCTACAATTGGCCTTAAACCATGCTCCTGAAGGCGACATTCCCGCAGGTAGCAGTTACTTTGCCCTCGACATTGCTGCAGAAACCCAAGCCGCAGCCGCCGCCATGCAAGAAAAAAATTATCAGGGTATTTTATTGCTAGGCCCCGACACCAACCGCGGCAGGCAACTATCCGACTTGTTTTCCCGCTATTGGCATAACCAACAACCTACTGGCCATATTCGTACTGGCTTCTATGCCACCAGTGCTGAAATGCGTAATTTAGTGCGCAATAACTTAAAAGTCGCCCAAAGCGAAGACCGTAAAGCACGGCTAGAAAGCTTAATTCCTGGCAGTAAAATTGAAATGGACTTTCGCAGCCGCCAAGATATAGACGCTATTTACCTATTAGGCGACGCAAGCCAAGCAAGGTTATTGAACCCTTTTATTAACGTGAGTTTAAGCTCTTTTGCCAGCCCTATTCCCGTATATGCTAACTCAACAGTAAACGAAGAGGCTCGCACCCAAGGTGAGTCCGACTTGGCCGGTATACGCTTTGCCGACGCGCCTTGGTTGTTACCCCAGCACGCACAGCAAGCCTTGCATACGCAACTTACAGCGCTAATTCGTGGCTGGTCGCGTAGCGAGCAACGGTTAACTGCCATGGGCTACGACAGCATTCGTATTGCTCCACGGTTAGCCCTCATGCAACATTTAAATGGCTATGAATACAACGGGCTCAGTGGGCAATTACGTATTCATGGCCATACCCTTGTACGCGAACTTTCTTGGGCTATGTTTGATGGTGACCATATCAGCTTGGAGCCATTACAACATGTCCAGCCGCGACGTAGGAACTAAACACGAAAATGCTGCAGTTGACTATTTAACCCAACAAGGTCTTACACTTGTTGCTCGTAATTATCGACTACGCGACGGCGAAATCGATCTCATCATGCGAGATAAGAACTATCTTGTATTTATTGAGGTCAAATTTCGTAGTAATAGCCATTTTGCAGCTATTCTTGAGCAAATTGATCAACGCCAATTAAAACGTATACGCCGCTCTGCGCAACTTTTTATGCTTCAACATGGTATTGTAGAGCACCTAACCGCGTGTCGCTTCGATGTAGTTGCTATTACCGGTGCCCCTTTTCAAATTGAATGGTTAAAGGACGCTTTTTAAGTATGCAGGAAACTGTACAAAATTTATTTAATGAAAGTATTCAAATACAAGTTGCTTCAGCCGACAGTATTGGCCCGCCCGTTATTGCTGCCATCGACAAATTGGTGCAAGCCTTATTAGCGGGTAACAATGTGTTTACCTGTGGCGACGAAAGCAATAGTTTTATTGCTGCCCAATTTGCCGAGCTAATGCTACATGGTTGTGCCCTTGAACGCCCTCCTTTTGCCGCTATTCACTTAGTTGGTCAGGCTCAAGGAGAATTGTCACAAGAATGTTTTGCGCGCCAAGTAACTGCATTAGGCAACACCGGCGACGTGTTAGTGGTGTTTGTTACTCAAACCCAAAACGAACGTATTCATCAGGCAATGACTGCAGCAGTAGCGCGCGACATGAGCATAATTACTATTAGTGGCGACGATCCAGGTGAAATTACTGGTTTACTAGGCGCTCTTGATATAGAAATTAGAATTCCATCATTAGTTCGTGCTCGCATTATTGAACAACAGCTGTTTCTGGCTCAAACTTTCTGCGATGCCATTGAAGCAAGTATTTTCCAAGGGGTTTAACCATGACAATTTTTCGTACCTTAATTCTTGCAGTTGTTTTACCCATTGTATCGGGCTGTACTGCAATTGCAGTGGGCGGAGTGGTAGCTGGTACTTCCGTGTTACTCGACAGCCGCGAGGTAAATACCCAAATAGACGATACCGGCCAACGTTTGCGCGTTTTACAAGCTATTAGCGACGATGAAGACTTAAGCCGCCAACGCATTGTTGTTGTTGCTTACAACGGCGATGTGTTACTGGTTGGCCAAGTTATTAACGAATCGTTAAAGCAACGGGCGGGCCGTGTAGCTCATGAAGCTGGGGCACCTTTAAACCTATTCAATGAACTTGAAGTGGGTAATCTTGCTACCTTAACCGACCGCTCTAAAGACACCTGGATAACCACTCGGGTAAAAAGCCAACTCTTACGCGACACCACCTACGACACTTCAGGCATTAAAGTTATAACCGAAAATAGCAATGTGTTTTTACTTGGCATAGTCGAAGAAAATATTGCTCAACACGCTGTAGAAGTGGCGCGCAATGTGTCTGGGGTAAAACGCGTGGTGCGGGTATTTAATATCGTAAATTAGTTTTTAGCTACTCTGGCACAAATAAAAAAACAGCCCCTAGGCTGTTTTTTTATTTAATAACTTTTAATTGTGGTCGCCCACGTGGTGGTGGCTTGTCGTCGTCGCCGCCACCTTGGTCTGGTTCATCAATAAGCGAGTCTACCGACTTTAAGTTATTGCCCTGCGGTGCATTAGGAAGCAACTCAGCTGTAGGGTCTTCATAAACGGCTTCCGGCTCGAAAATCGAGCCAGCACCGTTTTCCCGCGCATAAATAGCCAGTAACGCACCATAGGGAACCACTATTCGGCGTGGTACACCGCCAAAGCGAGCCTGAAACTGTATGTCGACATTACCCATTTGAAACGCTGTTGTGGCGTCGGGGTGAATGTTTAATACAATTTGCCCGTCTTGCACAAATTCTTGCGGCACTTCAGTACCTGGCCAACTGGCGTCAATCACCACATGTGGTGTTAGCTCGTTGTCGAGTAACCATTCATACAGCGCACGTGCAAGATAAGGGCGCTTCGGGCTCATACTTTGCATAACAACTAGGCCTTGCCCATTTCGCGTTCGGCTTCCGTAAGCGAATCTTGGAACGACTCACGATCAAACAGGCGTAACATATAACCTTGAATTTCTTTCGCCCCAGCGCCGGTAAGCTCTATACCATAAATTGGTAAGCGCCATAACAACGGCACTAAGTAGCAGTCAACTAAAGTAAAGTCGTCGCTCATAAAAAACGGTTGGTCGGCAAACGCAGGAGCTAGAGAAAGAATTCCTTCTCGTAGCTCTTGGCGAGCTTGTTCCGCTTCCTTTTTAGTGCCCGTTAAAATAGTGTCTGCTAAAGCGTACCAGTCACGCTCAATGCGATACATCATTAGGCGGCTGTTCCCGCGGCTAACAGGGTAAACTGGCATCAATGGTGGATGAGGAAAGCGCTCATCTAAATATTCAAGAATAATACGCGAGTTATAAATAACGAGCTCACGATCAACCAGCGTGGGCACGTTATCAGGGTAAGGATTCAATTGCTGTAGATCTTCCGGGATATTCCCGTCGTCGATAAAGCTGATCTCATAAGTGACGCCTTTTTCAGCCAGCACAATACGTGCTTGGTGGCTAAATAGGTCTTCACGGCCTGAGTAAAGGGTCATAACTGAACGTTTATTGGCAGAAGTAGCCATGTTTTTCTCCACATTAGCTAACAGCAAAGGGGCGCTATACGCCCCCGGTCATTCCAGCCGTGTAATACGTTGGAATGGCTTACTTAACATCCCGCCAGTACTCTTTCTTGAGTAACATGGTTAGGACTAATAATACAATTAGGAAGCCAATAACAAAGAAACCTAAACGTTGACGTTCTAAAATCACTGGCTCGCCCACATAAACCAAGAAATTGGTTAAGTCGAGCATGGCCTGATCAAATTCATCAGCACTAAGGCGTCCGTTACCGTCGGCACGAATACCTGCGTACACGTCACGCATTTCGCCGTCGACCATACGACGTTCCCAAACTTTTCGTGGTGTACCTTGCAGCTCTTCAAGCATCCAGGGCATACCCACATTTTCAAAAACTTCGTTATTCACACCAAAGGGGCGCGACTCGTCTACGTAGAAACTACGGAAAAAAGTATATAACCAGTCCGGACTACGAACCCGAGCAACCAAGGTTAAGTCTGGTGGGGTTAAACCAAACCATTCTGCCGCAGCCGTTTTGTCGATTGCCGACACCATGTGCGCGCCAACACCATCACCAGTAAACTGCAGTAGCTCTTCACCTAAGTCTAACGGAATACCAATGTCTTCAAAGGTTCGCTGATAGCGTTGGTATTGTGCGTTATGACAGCCCATACAATAGTTCACAAAAATTTGTGCACCACGCTGTAATGAAGCATTGTCGGTTAGGTCGTAGTTTGCTTTATCAAGTGACATGCTTGGGCCGGCTGCAAATACAGCCGACGGTAGCAAAAAGGTCACCGCAAGAAGAAATCGCTTCATCATTTCGTCAACCTCTCCGGTAAAGGCTTGGTTTTTTCATTCTTACTGTAAAACCATAAGAACACAAAGAACGCGAAGTATAAGAAGGTAAATATTTGCGCCATCAAGGTGTACAAGTCTGTTGCCGGCTTCACACCTAGGTAACCTAGTACAATGAAGCTAATAACAAACTGCACTATGTTCAAAGTGTGCCAACCGCTACGGTAGCGCATTGAACGCGTGTTACCGCGGTCAATCCAAGGCAACAAGAACAGCAGTACTATTGCGCCAAACATTAAAATAACACCCAGCAACTTAATTGGTACCGCCCTTAAAATTGCATAGAACGGGGTAAAGTACCAAACCGGCGCAATATGTTCAGGCGTACGCATTGGGTCGGCGGCCTCGAAGTTTGGACCTTCAAGGAAGAAGCCACCCATTGTTGGTGCATAAAATATTACCAATGCAAACAAGATAAGGAATACCGACAAGCCGACTAAGTCTTTCACCGTGTAGTAAGGGTGGAACGGAATCGAGTCAACAATGTCGTATTTGTCTGCGTAATATTTGTGAAACTCAAATTTCGACTGTTCTTCTTTTGGTATAGAACCTTTCTTACGTTTTACTTCGACACCGTCTGGGTTGTTCGAACCCACTTCGTGCAACGCAATTAAGTGTAAGAAAACTAAAATAACCAATACCAATGGCAATGCAATAACGTGCAAAGCAAAGAATCGGTTTAGCGTGGCACCCGAAATAACATAGTCACCGCGAATCCAAGTGGTTAGTTCGTCACCAACAATTGGAATAGCACCAAACAGAGAAATAATAACCTGTGCACCCCAGAACGACATTTGCCCCCAAGGTAGCATGTAGCCCATAAAGGCTTCAGCCATTAGCACGAGGAAAATGAGCATGCCGAAAATCCACAACAGCTCCCGTGGCTTCTGGTACGAACCGTACATTAACCCTCGGAACATGTGTAAATAAACCACAATAAAGAAGGCCGACGCACCCGTTGAGTGCATATAGCGCAGCAACCAGCCGTATTCTACGTCACGCATGATGTATTCAACGGAGGCAAACGCACCTTCTGCTGTTGGCACATAGCTCATGGTTAGCCAAATGCCCGTTACTATTTGATTAACCAACACAACAATGGCCAGCGAGCCCATAATGTACCAGAAGTTAAAGTTCTTCGGTGCAGGGTATTGGGTCACGTGCAGCTTCATGGTATTCGTAAACGGAATCCGTTCGTCGATCCAGTCAATTATACGTTTCATTATGCTGCTCCCTCGTCTACACCAATAATAACCGTGTCGTCGTCAACAAAGTAATATGGCGGAATAACCAGGTTCGTAGGTGCAGGAACCGACTGGTACACGCGCCCTGCAATGTCAAAGCGTGAGCCATGGCACGGGCAGAAGAAACCAGCTTCAACACCTTCTGCTTCAGCAAACTTACTCGGAATGAACTGTGGCGAACAACCTAAATGGGTACAAATACCAACTGCAACAAACCACTCGGGTTTAATTGAACGGTATTGGTTCTGTGCATAAATAGGCTGCTGCGGCACTTTTGAATCCGGGTCACGCAAGCGGTTTTCAGTTGTACTTAGGCTGTCTAGCATTTCGGTTGTACGACGAATAATCCACACCGGACTACCCCGCCACTCAACACGAACCAGTTGGCCAAGCTCTATTTTATTAATCTTCACTTCCACCGGTGCACCCGCAATTCGGGCTTTCGCACTTGGGTTCCAGGAAGCAATGAAAGGTACGGCGGCCCCGACTGCACCTGCAGCACCTACAACAGAGGTAGCAACAGTTAAAAATCGGCGGCGGCCTTTATCTACAGGCGCATTGCTCATCCATCTTTCTCCAGTATTGGACGCTGTGCGGAATCATCCGCAGCACAAGTACATAATACTCGCGACAAAAAAAAATGCTTCTCGATAATAAAGAAAAGCCCGGCTCTTTACAAGGCTATTCCCAGTGTGGTGGCAATAAAAAACCCAGCCAAAGCTGGGTTTTGAAGCGAGAAAAGAAAGGCTTAACGTTTTGAGAACTGTGGACGCTTACGCGCTTTCGCAAAACCAACTTTCTTACGCTCAACTTTACGTGCGTCACGAGTTACATAACCCGCGCTACGTAATTCACCACGTAGGGTTTCGTCATATTGCATAAGTGCACGAGTAATACCATGACGGATAGCACCCGCCTGGCCAGTCGTACCACCACCTGCAACAGTAACATATACGTCAAACTTGTCTGCCATTTCTAGCAATTCAAGTGGTTGACGAACAACCATACGCGCTGTTTCACGACCGAAGTATTCTTCGATTGTGCTGTTGTTGATCTGAATCGCACCGCTACCCGGACGCAGGAAAACCCGCGCTGTAGAGCTTTTGCGACGACCTGTACCGTAGTATTGAGTATCTGCCATAGTCATCTGCTCCATTAAATATCAAGGGTTTTAGGTTGCTGTGCGCTGTGGTTGTGCTCTGGTCCCGCATAAACTTTTAGTTTACGGAACATGTCACGTCCTAACGGACCACGTGGCAGCATACCTTTAACGGCGGCTTCAATAATCATTTCTGGTTTTTTAGCCTGTAGCTTTTCAAAGCTAATCGACTTCAAACCACCTGGGTAACCACTGTGTGAGTGATATATTTTGTCTTTTGCTTTGTTACCAGTAACGGTAACTTTTTCAGCGTTAATAACAATAATATAGTCACCTGTGTCTACGTGTGGGGTGTACTCAGGCTTATGCTTACCGCGTAAACGTACGGCAATTTCGGTCGCAATACGACCAAGAGTTTTACCTGCAGCGTCAACAACGAACCAGTCGCGTTTAACGGTTGCTGGTTTTGCAACAAAAGTTTTCATGCTTAGATTACCTAGAATTCATGAATTTAGCCAAGGCTGCTCCGGGCTTCCCCGCGAGTATGCCAATAATTTTCCCGTGGCCCTGTGGCCAACTGCGCTGGGATAACGCAGGGGAAGTAACGTGGGCTGCGCGGGATTATACTGAAAGCGCGGCAGAAGATCACCTTCTATTTACGCTTTGTGTGCTAACGCTAAGTATTCTTGCGACTGCATTTCCAATAACCGACTTAAACAGCGTTTATATTCAAAAGCTAAACGGCTGCCCTGGTAAAGGCTTTCTATTGGCGCTGCGCCCGACATAATCAGCTTCACCCGCCGCTCATAAAACTCGTCCACTAAAGCAATAAAGCGCCGTGCCGTGTCGTCGGCGTCTGCGTGCATAATTTTCACGTTGCTAATTAGTACCGCTTGATACTGTTGTGCAATAGCAATGTAGTCATACGGGCTACGGGGGCCCTCACAAATATCGCTAAAGTCGAACAGCACCACATCGTTGGCGGCCATGCGAGCGTGAATACTGCGATTGTTAATGGTTAAGTCTACCATTTTTTCTACGCCATCGCTGCCGGTGGTTAAATCGCAAAAGTAACTTACTAGGTTACGGTCGGCTTGTGCGTCTAGCGGCCAGTGGTATATTTCAGCTTTTTCCAGAGTACGCAAACGGTAATCAATGCCGCTATCTACGTTAACCACGTCGCAATGTTCTTTAATAAGCTCAATAGCGGGTAAAAACCGTGCTCGCTGCAAGCCATTCTTATATAGGTCGTCGGGCACAATGTTCGACGTGGCCACTAACACTACATTGCGTTTGAATAGCTCTTGCAAAAGCGTACTTAAAATCATTGCATCGGCAATGTCTTGCACAAAAAATTCATCGAAACAAATAACTCGAGCTTCACTTGCTAGTTTTTCAGCCACCACAGCTAAAGGATCAGACCGCCCCTTTAAGTGTTTTAGGTCTTCATGCACGCGCTGCATAAAGCGGTGAAAATGCACCCGCCATTTCCGTTCTAAAGGCAAAGCGTTATAAAAGGTGTCTACCAAATAGGTTTTACCACGGCCCACCCCACCCCAAAAATAAAGCCCTTTTACCTTTTTACCTTGCGGCTTGCCCGTAAGCACACGCTTAATTTTACGCCGCACCCGCACTCGTCGGCCCGGTTTCGTGATTAAGTCGTCGTACAGGCGCTGCAAGTGTAGCACCGCCTGTTCTTGTGCTTTATCGTAACTAAACCCGTTTTTCTCAAGGTCTTGCTGGTACAACGCCAAAGGCGTATCGTCGTTGCTCGGCATTAACTGCGCCGCTGGTTCACTCATGAAGAAAAAATACCCTGACATCTGACGACTGATTGGAAAAATACATGATACCATTAAACACAGTACACGAACCACGGCGGTAAGGAGAAATACAATGGGATGGCTTATCGGAATTTTATTAGTCATTGCTGGTGCTATTATTGGTTTTTTTGCCAGTCGCTTTTGGCTTGGCAAAGGTGGCCACTCAGCAAGCTTGGCTGCGCAACTAGAAGACACAAAACAGCAGTTCGACGCGTACCGTCGTGATGTTTCCGAACACATGGCAACGGCATTGCAACTGTCTGAACAAGTAACAGAAATTCAAAGCAAGCTCAGTCGCTTTCTGGGCGAAAGTGAAAACTTCCTGCAAAGCGAAAAAGAATGGCAGCAGCCGTTACCTTTCTTTTCCGACGGCACCATGAAGCAGCTGCGTCAATCGAACCTGCTGGAGCCCGAGCCAGAGCGCCGTAAAACAAGCGAAGGTCGTCACGACGAAGCCCCTCGCGACTATTCAGAACCAGGCAGCGGGTTGTTTTCACCTATTAAACCCAAAGAGTAAACTAACCCCATACAACCCAGCCCTCGTGCTGGGTTTTTCTTATCAGCACGCTTGAATTTCACTTTATCAGAACTTATCTTGCTTCTATCAGTCTGTTAATAAGCAGCACACCTATAGTTTATGTAGGCTTATCGCCGCAACTCGTTTAAGTAAACCTTGTTGATTTTATTTAGTGGAGTACCGCATGCTATGAAACGTTTTCATATTCTAGTGGCTTTTTTAGCCTTATCTTTTTCTACCTTCACGTATGCACAAATTCCTTTTGCCCAGTTATCACAGCAAAATGGCACCCCAACACTAGCCCCTATGCTAGAACAAGCAACTCCTGCCGTGGTTAATATTTCCGTAGAAGGCACTCGGGTTACCCGGCAACGCATACCCGATGCTTTTCGGCATTTCTTTGGCCAACAAGAACAAGTGCGCGAACAACCTTTTCAAGGGCTTGGCTCAGGCGTTATTATTAATGCCCGCGAAGGGTATGTGGTTACCAACAACCACGTGGTCGACAGTGCCAGCGACATTACCGTAACCTTGAACGACGGCCGTACTTTTACCGCCACCGTACTAGGTGCCGATCCTGATTCCGACATTGCCTTACTCAAACTCAATGAGCCTGAGAACCTTAAAGAATTGCCACTTGCTAACTCCGACGCACTTCGGGTAGGCGACTTCGCCATAGCCATTGGCAACCCCTTTGGCTTAGGTCAAACCGTCACTTCAGGTATTGTTTCAGCCCTTGGCCGAGGGGGCTTCGGGGTCGATCGTTTAGAAAACTTTATTCAAACCGACGCGGCAATTAACCGCGGTAATTCTGGAGGCGCCTTAGTCGACCTTAATGGCCGCCTTATTGGTATTAACACTGCTATTTTAGGCTCAACAGGCAATATTGGTATTGGCTTTGCTATACCTTCAAACATGATGAAAAGCCTTGTAGACCAAATACTTGAGTTCGGTGAAGTACGCCGTGGTATTTTAGGTGTGCGTGGCCGCGACCTTGACCAACAGCTTGCTGACGCTCTCGACATTAAACGTACCCGCGGTGCTTGGGTAAGTGAAGTTATTCAAGACAGCGCCGCACAACAAGCTGGCATTAAGGCCGGCGACGTTATAATTAGCATCGACGGTACGCTTATTCAATCCATGTCAGAACTTGCTGCCAAAGTAGGCGCTGCTGGTGCTGGCCGTGATATTACCCTAGGTGTTATTCGCGACGGTCACGAAATAAACATACCGGTGAAGCTAAGTGAAGCCGACAAGGCCATTACTGCCGAATCAATGCACGAAGCCCTTCGCGGCGCTACCTTGCAAACTAATAATGGCAGCGGTTTGCGGGTCAGCGACATTGAGTCAAAGTCGCCTGCCGAACAAATTGGTTTAGAAACCGGCGATATTATTATTGCAGTAAATCGTCAGCCAACGAATACGGTAACTGAATTACGCGCCGTTTTAGAACGCAGTAAGGGCGTTACGGCATTAACAATTGTGCGGGGCAACCGCCAGCTTTACTTGTTACTGCCCAATTAAATAAACTTTAACTAACTCTGGGAGCGGAAACCTACCTCCGCTCCCTTTTCAATGTTAAGATCAGCCAATAATTTCTTAACATAAAATAATTAATGCCCAAATTCCGCCAGTCAGCACTTACTCAATACCTTATAAAGCCTGCTCTTGTTGGCTTTATTGTTGCTGCATTGGTTATTGTGGCTTTACCTCTGGTCAACCAACCAACCGCTCCTGTTCACACTAGCACACAGCCAGCATTAATAAGCTTCGCCGACGCGGTAGAACTAGCAGCGCCAGCAGTGGTGAACATTTATACTACGCAGTCTATTCGCAATCCGCGCTGGCCCTTACAAAACGCCTCTACTTTACGCCTTGGCTCGGGCGTTATTATGAATTCTCGCGGCTTTATACTTACCGCTCGCCATGTGGTGTCCGACGTTGATCTAATTCGTGTTGCCTTACAAGACGGCCGTGTATTTGGTGCTCAACTTATTGGTAGCGATAGCCTCACCGACTTAGCCGTACTGCGTATTGAAGCCGACAACTTGGCGGTTATTCCCCGTAACGACAACTACACTCCCCGCGTTGGCGACGTGGTACTGGCTATTGGCAACCCCTATAATTTGGGCCAAACCGTTACCCAAGGCATTGTGTCGGCTACCGGCCGCACCAACCCTGAAAATGGCTACTCTGAATTTATAAAAATGGACGCATCAATAAACGAAGGTAACTCGGGCGGCGCCTTAGTAAACTCTCGAGGTGAATTGGTAGGTATTAACAGTGGTCGCTATTTATCTCAGCAAGGGGAAGAATTAACCGGTATTTCTTTTTCGGTTACCTATCATTTAGCCGAACGTATTATGGAGCAGATTATTGCTGAAGGCTCGGTTACCCGTGGTTACCTTGGGGTAGAAGCACGGCAAGGTTTTCATTCAGAATTGAATATGGTTGGTATAGTTTTAGAGCGGGTTGAACCGAACAGCCCCGCAGAATTGGCCAATTTAAAGCCGAATGACTTTGTCTTTCGTATTAACGACATACCCCTAGAAAGTTTGAACCAAGCCCTCGATCTTGTAGCCGCCGCGCGGCCTGGTTCAAAATTACGCATTCACTTTATTCGTGAGCAAGAACAGTTCGTTACCGAAGCAGTTATTCAACACTTACGCTTACCTGAACACTAACCTAGGTGCCAAACAACTACATTTGAACCCGCTGAATGTCAGCACCTAGTGCGCGTAACTTTTCTTCTATTTTCTCGTAGCCGCGGTCAATATGATAAATACGTTCAACTTCCGTTTCGCCTTCCGCCACAAGCCCAGCAATAACTAACGACGCCGAAGCGCGTAAGTCGGTACACATTACCTGTGCGCCACTTAGTTTAGCCGCACCACGACAAATAGCCGTATTGCCTTCTAAATCTATGTCGGCACCCATACGCTTTAGTTCTGGCACATGCATAAAGCGATTTTCAAAAATAGTTTCACGCACCCAACCAGTTCCTTCGGCAATAACATTTAGGGCGGTAAATTGCGCCTGCATATCGGTGGGAAACGCTGGGTAAGGTGCAGTAATAATATTTACTGAACGAGGCTTACCCGTACTGCGTAGTTCTATGGTAGTGGCTGTACGGGTTATGTCGGCACCGGCTTCCGTTAGTTTTTTCAATACTGCATCTAGCAAGCTTGGGTCTGTATGGGTACAGCGCACATGGCCACCGGTAGCTAAGGCAGCCACTAAAAAAGTGCCCGTTTCAATACGATCAGGCATTACGCGGTATTCACCACCATGTAAGCGTGGCACGCCTTGAATACGTATGGTGTCGGTACCTGCACCGCGAATATCGGCACCCAAACCATTTAAAAAATTGGCTAGGTCAACTACTTCAGGCTCACGGGCGGCGTTTTCAATAATGGTTTCACCCTTGGCTAAGGTGGCTGCAGCCATGAGGTTTTCTGTGCCCGTTACACTTACCATGTCCATGAGCAAGTGCGCGCCTTTTAACCCTTGTGGCGCTTTAGCTTTAATGTAGCCTTGCTCAACCACAATGTCGGCACCCATTTGGCGCAAACCTTCAATGTGCAAGTTCACGGGCCGTGCGCCAATAGCACAGCCGCCCGGTAACGACACTTCAGCTTCACCACACTTAGCTAACAAAGGCCCAAGCACTAACACCGACGCCCGCATGGTTTTCACCAAGTCGTAAGGGGCTACATGACCATGGCTTTTACCTGGTTGTATGGTGTAACTGTCGTGGCTTTCGCGCACATGGGGAATACCCAAACGCTCAAGTAATTTCAACGACGTTTGTACGTCTTGCAATAAGGGTACGTTATGAATAGTTACCGGCTCGTCGGCCAATAAAGAAGCCAGTAGAATAGGTAGGGCAGCGTTTTTCGCACCCGAAATGCGAACGTCGCCAACAAGCTTGGCGCCGCCTTTAACAATAAACTTTTCCATTAATTTACGCCCTAGCCTGGCATATTTAAAAGCTTTTCTCGGCGCCAGCGCTCCGGAGTAAACACTTTAATAGAAAGGGCATGAATTGTACCGTCAGCAATTTTGTCATTTAACGGTGCATAAATCATTTGCTGCTGTTTTACTCGGCTTAATTGCGCAATTTCTTCACTCACGGCAATAACCTGATAGTGCGTACCCTCAGCCTTTACATGAACTTCTTCAAGGCCCAGTTCTTTTGTTAATAGCTCTTCAATGTCAGACGGTTCCATTCGGCTCCCTTTATATACTTTTATCAATAACGAATTTACACGGCAGCTGTGGTGCTGCAAGCAATAAGCTCTAGCTTAACGAAAGCAGCTCAGTAACACCACTCACTGCGGCAAAGGCCACCAGCTGTTTGTTTACGTTGTGTAAAGTTAGTTTGCGCTGCTGGGTTTGTAATTCGGCTTTTAGCTGAATTAACATGGCTAAACCAGCGGAGTCCACCGCATTTACTTTCGACAAGTCTAAGGCCAAGGTTTCTTTACCCGCCGCCCACTGGTGCCTCTCTTGCCAGGCTTTAGGCACGCTGTCGCGGTTCAATGCACCCGCTACATGCACCAGGTTTTGTTCTGCCCGAAAGGTTAACTCTGTATTAGGCTGTTCGCTTTGCATTGTCATGGCAACTCACTTTTCGCCTTGGCTAAACAAAAACTGGCCAATTAAGTTTTCTAGCACCATGGCCGAGTTGGTGTTTGGAATTTCTCCACCATCTCCTAATATTTCAACAAAGTCGTCAATAAAGCCCGGCTCAAGGCCTATATATTGTTCGCCAATAATGCCCGAAGTTAAAATAGACGCCGTGCTGGTTTCAGGAAAGCGGTTATAACGCATGCTTATTTGCATTTCTACCACAGGCTCGTAATAGTCGCCTTCTAATTGAATAGCCGACACTCGCCCTACCAACACGCCCCCCACTTTCACTGGTGAACGCACTTTTAAGCCGCCAACATTATCGAATTTAGCCACTAAGGTGTATGTTTCACCGCGCGTTGAATCGCTCGTATTTGCAACTTGTAGCGCCAAAAAAAGCAACGCGGCAATTGCTGCAGCAGCAAACACACCTACCATTAATTCCATTGTACGAGTTGTCATAAATCACCCAAACATTATTGCGGTTAAAACAAAATCTAAACCCAGCACAGCTAACGAACTGTACACCACAGTTTGTGTGGTTGCTGCGCTAATCCCCGGCGACGTAGGCGTTGCCGTATACCCTTTAAATAGTGCTATCCAGGTAACTACAACGGCAAACACTAAACTTTTAATTACGCCGTTCATTACGTCGTCTTGCCAGTGCACGCTCGACTGCATTACCGACCAAAATGCCCCGTCGTCAACGCCTAGCCATTCTACGCCCACCATAAAACCGCCATAAATACCCACGGCATTAAACATCAACGCTAATAACGGCATGCTAATAACACCCGCCCAAAAGCGTGGTGCTATAACTCGGCGCAGTGGGTCAACGGCCATCATTTCTAAACTAGAAAGCTGTTCTGTTGCGCGCATTAAACCAATTTCTGCGGTTAACGCTGAGCCCGCACGACCAGCAAACAATAGTGCCGTAACTACCGGCCCTAGTTCACGCAGCAGCGACAATGCAACCATAGGCCCTAACGCCTGCTCGGCGCCAAAGTCCACTAAAATAGTGTAGCCCTGCAAACCCAGCACCATGCCAATAAACAAGCCCGAAATAATAATAATCAGCATCGACTGTACGCCCACCACATACAGTTGGCGAATTAGCAGCGGCAACATTTTCCGTGGTTGCGGCTTACCTATTAACGCTTGCGCCAGCATAATAGTAGCTTGGCCAACACCTTGAATATTATTCAATATGTTGCGCCCTAAAAGGTGAAACATACTCATGGCTTGGCTCCTAGCAAGTCGGCGTGGTAGGGCTTTGCTTGGTAATGGAATGGCACCGGGCCATCGGGCGCGCCAGTTAAAAACTGCTGCACTAATTCCGAACCATTTTCCCGTAACTCTTGCGGCGTACCTTCACCAACAATTTTCTTATTGGCCATTACAATCAAGTGGTCAGAAATACTCATCACTTCTTTTACGTCGTGCGACACCACAATGCTGGTTAAGCCTAAGGTGGCATTAAGCTCGTCTATTAGCTTCACCAACATGCCCATAGAAATAGGATCTTGGCCAGCAAAAGGCTCGTCGTACATAATCATTTCTGGGTCGAGCACTATTGAACGTGCTAGCGCCGCCCGCCGGGCCATACCCCCCGACAGTTCGCTAGGCGCCATACCGCCAGCGCCACGTAAACCTACCGACTCTAGCTTCATTTTTACAATAGTTTGAATAATGTTTTCTGGCAGCTTAGTATGCTCGCGCAATGGGAAGGCCACGTTTTCAAACACCGACATTTCAGAAAAAAGTGCACCACTTTGAAACAGCATACTCATACGTTTACGGGTTTCATACAAAGCACTACGGCCCAGTTTGGCCATGTCTTGCCCGCCAAATAATACTTCCCCGCGGTGCGCTTTCAACTGCGCCCCTATAAGGCGTAACAAGGTAGTTTTGCCACTGCCACTAGGGCCTAACACCCCAGTTATTTTGCCCCGCGGAATAACTAACGACACGCCCTCGTAAATAGAGCGCTCACCGCGGTTAAAGTATACGTCTTTAATCTCGACCAAGTTGCCCACGTTATGTCTCGCTTATGCTTGGAAACTTGAATTTGAAGGGCCGCATGCGCCACCCTCACGGTTTATTCTAAAGTAGACCGAACGAACACTTTATTGTACCTGAATTCGGCCTACTATTGTTATTGGCTTTTGCTTAGTTCGAGTTATCAGCTTCTACCATTTGTATTAAATACTTGGCAAAAGCGTCGTCGTTGCCTTCTTCGCCACCAGCAATACCGAATTGGCGACACAAGCGATTACCTAACACCGCATACCAAGCCACCCGTGCTTGAATTGGTCCGGCACTGCTTTGGTCTAATAAGGTAAACAACTCTCTTTGTCGGTCAGCAATAATTTCCATTAAGCATGGTTTAGTAGCCGCGGCAGCAATAATTGCGCTGTCGACACCCAACTTACCACGTTTGTTGTGGGCCAGCTCCGACTTAATCAAGGCAACTATTTCGTTATCACTGGTGGGCTCTTGGTCGCCAATTAATTCCCGACGCAATGTTATACGCCGATCTACATAACGTTCTAACATTGCTTCAATCAGTGCGTCTTTACTCGAAAAATGATACAGCAAACCGCCTTTACTAATACCTGTAACTTCAGTTAAACCGTCGAAGGTTAATTGCGCCGCGCCTTTGTCTTGTACTAACTCTTCAGCCCGCTCTAATATAAAGTCACGTTTGCTCGGACGACCACCGCGTCCAACTGCTTTTGCCTCTGTCATGTGTCATTCCTTTTAATGCTGCTGTAAAATTACGATACACCACAACCGTCCGTGCGGTATAGTAATTGATATAGCTAGTTAAGTAAACGCTATTTCCTCTGCTAGGTTCTTAAACGTATTTGCTTGCAAGGTGGTATACTGCCAGCAACTAAAAATATAGTTAGGAAAGTCCTTATGTTGAAACCGGATTATCTTGCCCAAGGGCGCCGAGTGCTTGATATTGAACGTGCCGCCTTGGCCGCCTTACACGACAGCCTAGACGAACAGTTTGGCCTTGCTTGCGAACTTATGTTGCAGTGTAAAGGCCGGGTAGTTGTTACAGGCATGGGAAAGTCGGGCCATATTGGCGGTAAAATTGCAGCCACCTTAGCCAGTACTGGCACACCGGCTTTTTTTGTTCACCCCGGCGAAGCAAGTCACGGCGACTTAGGCATGATCACCAAGCAAGACGTTGTTTTGGCGCTGTCTAATTCTGGTGAAACCGGCGAAGTTGTTAGTATTATTCCGGTACTAAAGCGGCTAAACGTACCTCTTATAGCGCTAACAGGTCGCCACGACTCTACCTTAGCTACCTTGGCCGACGTACACGTATGTGTAGCTGTTAACGAAGAAGCCTGTCCTCTTGGGTTGGCGCCAACCGCTAGCACTACAGCCACCTTAGCCATGGGCGACGCGTTGGCAGTGTCATTATTGCATGCGCGAGGCTTTACCGCCGACGACTTCGCCTTATCGCATCCAGGCGGTAGTTTAGGCAAACGCTTGCTTCTTCGGGTGGCCGACATTATGCACCAAGGCGACCGTATTCCTAAAGTAAAAAGCAATGCTATTATTTCGGCGGCCTTGTTAGAAATGTCGCGTAAAGGGCTTGGCATGACCAGCATAGTGAACGACCAAAATGTATTGTTAGGTATTTTCACCGACGGCGACCTGCGCCGCATACTCGATCAACGTATCGATGTTCACCAAACGCCCATTGCCCAAGTAATGACCAGCAACTGTATTATTGCCACTCCACACATGCTTGCTGCTGAGGCCTTACAACTAATGGAAGCGCGTAAAATAAATGGTTTAATTGTTGTCGACGAACACAAACAAACCATTGGCGCTTTTAACATGCACGACATTTTACAAGCTGGGGTAATTTAATATGGTTAGTACCTGGTACGGTAATATTGCGCCACAACTGTTACAAAAACTGGCGCAAATAAAAGTGCTAGTATGCGACATAGACGGCGTATTTTCCGACGGCCGTATTTACCTAGGCAATAACGGTGAAGAACTTAAAACCTTCCATACCCGCGACGGCCTTGGGGTAAAGGCGTTACGCTCGGCAGGTATTGAAGTGGCCGTTATTACTGGCCGTACCTCAAACATAGTGCACGAGCGCATGACCGCCCTAGGCGTACCCTTTATTTACCAAGGGCAAGAGCAAAAAGAAGCGCCTTTTGCAGAAATTCTCGACGCTCTGGGGCTAACGGCCGACCAAGCCGCATATATTGGCGACGACAGCCCCGACTTACCCCTTATTCAATTAGCCGGCCTAGGTGTTGCTCCCTTCGACGCCCATCCAGCGGTTCAGCACGCCGCCGACTATGTTACCACCTGCCGTGGTGGCTTTGGTGCGGTACGGGAAATAGCCGACTTAATATTATTGGGCGCTGGCAAACTGCACCAAGTAATGGAGAGCAGTACGTGAACCAACGCACACTGTTTCTTATCAGCCTGTTAGCAATAGTTGCCACCTTGATACTTTGGCAACCATGGCAGCAAGAGCAAGAAGCGCCTGCATTGTCCGAGCAAGAGCAGCTAGTGCCCGACTTTACTGCCGAAAACCTAGTAACCCGTATTTTCGAATCGAATGGTCGTTTGTCGCACCGAATTCGTGCCGCGCACATGGCCCATTACAGCCAGCAAAATTTAACCGAGCTTACTTTGCCGGTATATATAACCAATATTGAAAATCAGCCTGAAGGTGCAACCGAACTATGGCAAGTGAAAGCCACCGAAGGGCGTTTTTATAACGACAAGAAACTTGAGTTAATAACGCAGGTAGAACTCATGAATTTATCGAATATCGGGTATATTCGGAATATTAACACCGACTACTTAGCTATCGACTTAACTACTCAGCAAATGTATACCGAGTCACCGGTGACTATTTCTGGGCCGCAATTTCTTATTCGTGGTATAGGTTTAACCGTCGACATTGAGTCTCAACAACTGGAATTAATACAGCATGTGGAAACAATTTTTTATCCTAGTGGCCATCAGCGTTAGCTTCGTTACCAATACCGCTTGGGCTAACGAAACTCTAACTCGCGACTTTGCGCAGCCGATTAATATCGACGCCGACCACGAGTTTTTCGATCTGCGCAATAATATAGTGCGCGTTGAAGGCCACGTTGTTATTACCCAAGGTAGTTTAATTATTCACGCGGAAAGCTTAGTTATAGAAGGTTTTGGCAGCGACGTAAGCGATGCTGAACGGTTGGTAGCAACGGGCTCTCCTGCCACTTACCAGCAAGAAGTAGACGTTGGAGTAACCGTTAACGCCAGTGCTAATATTATTACTTACGACGCCTTTAATCGTATTCTAATTTTATCGGGTAATGCTGAGTTATTACAAAGCGGAAATTTTTTAAAAGCCTCAGACATAACTTATGATCTCGAAAACCAAACCATTACGGCCGAACGCGGTGAACAGTCGGGCCAACGGGTAAGAACCAGTTTACAACCTCGTGAGCAGTCTGAAGAGAAAAAAGGGAACAATTAATCAGCATGTCACAATTACGCGCAGAGCATTTAGCGAAAGCCTACAAAGGCCGAACCGTAGTAAGCGACGTCAGCCTAACCGTGAACGCCGGCCAAGTGGTTGGATTGCTTGGCCCGAACGGGGCTGGCAAAACCACCACGTTTTATATGATCGTTGGCTTAGTTAAAAACGACAAGGGCAAAATTTATCTCGACAACCACGACATTACCTTGCTACCTATGCATGAGCGAGCTCGGCGTGGCATAGGTTATTTACCACAAGAGTCTTCTGTGTTTCGTACGTTGTCGGTGCGCGACAATATTATGGCTATTTTAGAAACCCGCAAAGACCTCAGCCCAGCCGAACGAGAAGACAAACTCGACAGCCTTGTCAGCGAATTCAGTATCGGCCATATTATAAGTAGTGCAGGTATGGCGCTTTCAGGTGGTGAACGCCGCCGCGTTGAAATTGCTCGCGCCCTTGCCGCCGAACCCCAGTTTATTTTGTTAGACGAGCCTTTTGCTGGCGTAGACCCGCTTTCTGTGATCGATATCAAGAAAATCATTCACCAATTAAGGCAACGTGGTATAGGCGTGTTAATAACCGACCACAACGTACGCGAAACCTTATCGGTGTGTGAACACGCCTACATTGTTAGCCAAGGGCAGCTGATCGCCGAAGGGTCACCGCAACAGGTATTAGCAAATCAAAAAGTAAAAGAAGTTTACTTAGGTGAACAATTTTCTTTGTAATATATAACTGTATTGCACATCTATTATTCTTGTTTAAAGGAGCTATTTTAGAAGCGCTATGAAGCAAAGCCTGCAGCTTAAAATTGGCCAACAGCTGACAATGACCCCGCAGCTACAGCAAGCGATCCGGCTTTTGCAGCTTTCTTCCTTGGAATTAGTGCAAGAAATTCAAGACGCTCTCGACAATAATCCTTTGCTTGAAGTTGAAGAAGATGACTTTAACGACGAAGCGACCAGTAAAGAAAAAGCGCTTGATAGCAACGAACAAGAACAAGTAGATGCCAGTGAGCAAGACTCGGCCGACGCCATGGCAAATGAAGAACTGCCCGAACACTTAGCCACCGACAGCACCTGGGACGACACCTATACCGCTGGCTCGAGTAGCAGTAGCGGTTCGTCTGCGGGCATGGCCTCCGACGACGACTATGTGTACCAAGGCGAAACCAGTGAAAGCCTACAAGACTACTTGCTATGGCAAATGCGTTTGTCACGTTTTTCTGAAGTCGACCAATATATTGCAGAAGTAATTATCGACGCCATAGACACCACCGGTTACCTTAGCCAGTCGTTAGACACGGTTTTAGCCGCGGTGGTTAAACAGTACCCCGACGTGGAAATTGATGAAGTTGCGGTAGTTTTAAAACGCGTTCAAAATTTCGATCCCGTAGGCGTTGGTGCCCGCGACGTAGGTGAGTGTTTACTACTACAGCTTAACCACTGGCCTGAAAACACCCCATGGCTAGCGGAAACCCGCGTTATTTTACAACAGCACATCGACCTACTTGGCAACCGCGACTACCGTACTTTGGCCCGTAAAACCAAATTAAAAGAAGACCAACTGCGAGAAGTAATGAAACTAATTCATTCATTACAACCTCGCCCTGGCGACTCTTTTATGCCCAGCGAAGGCGACTATGTTATTCCCGACGTGTCGGTACGCAAACACAAGGGCCGCTGGCTGGTTGAATTAAACCCCGACTCCCTACCAAAATTACGGGTAAACGAGCAATACGCCGCCATGGCACAAAGTGCTCGTAACCCCGAAGACAGCCAGTATATTCGCCACCATACCCAAGAAGCCCGTTGGTTTATTCGCAGCATTGAAAGCAGAAATGAAACTTTATTGAAGGTCGCCAATTGTATTGTGCAGCGACAACAGGCATTCTTTGAGTATGGCGAAGAAGCAATGAAACCAATGGTACTTAACGATGTCGCAGAAAGTATAGAGATGCATGAATCAACTATCTCGCGAGTTACTACGCAGAAGTTCATGCATACCCCGCGCGGCATATTTGAGCTAAAGTACTTCTTCTCCAGTCACGTAAGTACCGAAGATGGGGGGGAGCGTTCATCTACAGCTATACGCGCATTGATACGTAAACTAGTGGCTGCGGAGCCTGCGGCGAAGCCATTAAGCGACAGCAAAATTGCCGAACTTATGGCCGACCAAGGAATCCAAGTCGCTCGCAGAACGATTGCGAAGTATCGGGAAGCGCTTAGCATCCCTCCTTCCAATCAGAGAAAAAGCCTTTTATAGAAGGCGGCAAAATAAGGAAGACGTAATATGCAAATTAATCTGACCGGTCATCATGTTGATATCACCGACGCACTTCGTAACTATGTAGACACTAAGTTTGCAAAGTTAGAGCGTCATTTCGATCACATCACCAATGTGCACGTGGTTTTAAATGTTGAAAAACTACGCCAAAAAGCAGAAGCTACCTTGCATGTAAGTGGCGGCGAGCTATTTGCCACCTCTGAGCATGAAGACATGTACGCTGCAATCGATGGCCTAATCGATAAACTCGATCGCCAGGTTATTAAACATAAAGAAAAGCTGAGAAGACATTAGATACGTATGGACCTTCGTGAGATCTTGAGCCTGGACTGCACGCGTAGTGCAGTTCAGGAAACAAGTAAAAAGAAAATTTTGGAAGTTATTAGTCAATTGGTTGCTCCCAAGCTAGCGGGTGTAAGTAGCGACGATGTATTCGACAGCTTACTTCAACGCGAACGTTTGGGCAGCACCGGCATTGGTCTTGGTATAGCCATTCCACATGGCCGGCTAAGCCATGCTAGCCGCCCGGTGGCAGTGCTTATGACCTTGGCTACGCCAATCGACTTTGACGCCATTGACAACCAACCTGTTGATATTATTTTCGCTTTGCTGGTGCCTGAAAACGAGCCTGAAGCTCACTTGAAAACACTTTCAGAAGTTGCCCAACGGCTCGATAATCGCGACGTATGCAGAAAACTGCGGGCAGCCACCAACGACGAGGAGCTTTATACGGTATTTACGGAAGTTGAAACGCCATGCAATTAATTATTGTTAGCGGGCGCTCCGGCTCTGGAAAAACAATCGCCCTTCGAGTGCTAGAAGACCTTGGCTACTATTGTGTCGATAACTTACCACTGCAGTTATTGCCGGCATTAATCCACTCGCTGCGCCAGTATCAGTCGTTGGCGGTAAGCGTTGACGTGCGTAACCTGTCCGACGACAGCGACGCACTTGCCGAGTCGCTCGACTTTTTACCTGACAAAATTAAACCCGAAATTCTATTTATCGACGCCAGCGACGAAGTATTGTTGCGCCGTTATGGCGAAACTCGGCGCATGCACCCTTTGTCGCGATTAGAAAGTTCGTTGCCCGACGCCATAGCCCTTGAAAACCAAATGTTGGCACCGTTAAAAGCCCGTTCTCAGTGGCATATCGACTCCAGCGGTTTAAGCGTTCACGAGCTTAGTGAGTCAGTACGCGAACATGTACTTGGCCGTAAAGACGCGAATTTAATTATTACTATACTGTCCTTCGGCTTTAAACACGGCGTACCCGCTAATGCCGACACCGTATTCGACGCCCGTATTTTACCCAACCCCCATTGGGAGCCCGAACTAAAACCCTTCACCGGTTTAGACGAGCCCGTAGCACATTTTTTAAGTGTGCAACCTTTGGTGACTAAGTTTATTCACCAAGTAGAAACCTTTACCGAAACCTGGTTGCCCTACTTTGAACGCAGCAACCGCAGCTACCTTACCATTGCCATTGGTTGCACTGGCGGCCAGCATCGCTCGGTGTATATTGCTGAAGTATTAGGCAAACGGTTAACCGAACTTGGCATAAACGTAAAGGTGAAACACCGTGAACTAGAGCAAATTAAGAAACAGCAAAAGCTAGACCAAGCGGGGCAAAAGAATGCCTGAAATACGTCGTATGGTAACCATTCGCAATAAACTTGGGTTACATGCACGGGCAGCTACCAAACTAGCTAAGCTTACCCACCAGTTTGAAGCCTCTATTCATGTGCGCCAAGGCGACAAAAAAGTCGACGCCGGCAGCGTTATGGGGCTTATGTTACTGGCTAGCCAGCAAGGCCGTGAAATAGAAATTATCGCCTCAGGAAACGAAGCCGAAGCGGCTATGAATGCCATTGAACAGCTTATTCAAGACAAGTTCGACGAGGACGCTTAAGCGCCCTCGCCATACGGCTACTCGCCGGCTATTTTCATTTCTTCTAACAGTACCGAACCCGTTTGTACCCCATGGCGTAAGTCTACGTCGTTACCCACCGCCACAATCGACTTCAGCATGTCTTTTAAATTGCCGGCAATAGTTACTTCTGTAACTGGAAATTGAATTTCACCATTTTCAATCCAAAAACCACCAGCACCACGGCTATAGTCGCCGGTCACCATATTTACCCCTTGGCCCATTAGCTCCGTTACTAGCAAACCACGGCCCATACGCTTACACAGTGCGTCGAGCCCTTCATTACCATGGCTAACTAACCAGTTGTGAATACCGCCCGCATGGCCGGTTGCTGTCATGTTCATGCGCCGAGCCGCGTAGCTGGTTAACAAGTAAGTTTCTAACACACCATTGGTAACAATTTGGCGCGGAGTAGTGGCAATGCCTTCGTGGTCAAAGGCACAAGAAGCCAAGCCGCCTTTCAACAAGGGGTCTTCATAAATATTTAACCACTCCGGCAAAACTTGGTTTCCAAGCTGGTTGAGTAAATAACTGGTTTTCCGATATAAGTTACCACCGCTTATAGCGCTCACAAAGTGACCAAATAAGCCATGGGCAATGTCGCGGTGAAAAATAACCGGGGCATTGCACGTGGGCAAACGGCGCGCCCCTAAGCGCGACAAGGTACTTGCTACCGCTTCAGCTGCTACTAGCTCTGGGGCCACCAAGTCGGCAGTATTGCGCGCCAACGTGTAAGCGTAGTCTCGCTCCATGCGCTCGCCTTCTTTGGCAATAGGCATGCAGCTTAAGCTATTGCGCGAACTTAAATAATGGCCCAAAAAGCCATGCGTATTACCGTACATACGAAAACCACAATGGGTGGCATAACTAGCGCCATCGGAATTAACAATGCGTGGGTCTATATTCAGCATGGCCTGTTCGCAGCGCAACACTTGTTCGCTGGCAAACTCGGTACTTTGGTCGGCTGGGTAAAACAGCTCTAAGTCTTGGTAGCCATAGGCCATGCGATCAGCGTCGGCCAAACCCGTATAAGGGTCGGCTTCGGTAAAGCGAGCTATTTCACAGGCCTTTTCTACTGCCGCTGCCACCGCTTGGGGCGACAAGTCGGCGGTACTGGCATTACCCTTATGTTGGCCACGGTACACACTAATACCTAAACCGCCGTCTTGGTTAAATTCTACGGTTTCAATTTCATTCATGCGTGAACTAACCGACAACCCACGGCTATAACTAAGCGCACATTCAGCAGCGCTAGCACCTAACCGCTTGGCATGGGCTAAGGCTGTGCTTACGGCCTCTTCGGCGCGAGCTACTTCTTGTTCTAACTGTTCCCGACTTGTCACTGCAACAACCTCTTTACTGGCGAAGAAACACCCCCGGCAACGTTGAAACGTACCACCGCAGTGCCCTTCCTGATAAACTATAAGTAATTCATCTCTTATTGCTGTACGAATTACGGAATAAACTTTATGTCAAAAGACCAAAACAACATGCCCCACGACGATATGCGCCCTAGCAAGTCTGAGCGTAAACGCGACGCGTTAGCCATTACCGACTTAGGCAAACAACTAGTCGACATGTCGCCAAACCAACTTGCCGGCTTACCGCTTAGTAGCGAACTACTTGAAGCCCTTGCTTTAGCGCGTAAAATTCGCAATAAACACATTGGCTTTAACCGCCAAATTCAATACATTGGCAAAATTATTCGCAGCGACGACCCACAGCCAATTATCGACGCCCTTGAATTACGCCAACAGGCGCATTTACACGAACAACGTAACTTTCATGCCCTCGAGCAATGGCGCGACCGTTTAGTTCGCCAAGGCGACGACGCCATTCAAGCCCTCGTTGAAAAATGGCCCGCGGTTGATCGCCAACACCTGCGCCAGCTTATTCGCACCGCGCAAAAGCAAGCCGCTGAAAACAAACCACCTGCAGCACAGCGCGAACTGTTCAAGTATTTACGCGAAGTTTCAGGCTACTAATCTGTACCGCCAATTGTCATACCGTCAATTTTTAACGTAGGTTGGCCTACCCCTACCGGTACGCTTTGGCCGTTTTTACCACATACACCAATACCCGCGTCGAGGGCTAAGTCGTTCCCCACCATCGACACTTGCGCCATAGCTTCAGGGCCGTTACCAATTAAGGTTGCGCCTTTTAGCGGCGTGGTTATTTTACCGTTTTCAATTAAGTAAGCTTCGGAAGCGCTAAATACAAATTTCCCTGAAGTAATGTCAACTTGGCCACCGGAAAACTGTGGAGCGTAAATACCCCGTTTAACACTGCTTATAATTTCGTCGCGGTGATAGTCGCCACCTAACATATAAGTATTGGTCATGCGCGGCATTGGCAAGTGGGCATACGACTCGCGGCGGCCATTACCAGTTACCGGTACACCCATCAGCCGTGCATTCATTTTGTCTTGCATGTAGCCCACTAAACGGCCGTCTTCAATTAATACGTTATAGGCCGAAGGCGTACCTTCGTCGTCGACACTTAACGAGCCACGGCGGTTGGCCAAAGTACCATCGTCAACAATGGTACAACCCTTGGCTGCTACTTGCTCACCAATACGGCCCGAATAAGCCGAAGCCCCTTTGCGGTTAAAGTCGCCTTCCAAGCCATGCCCTACGGCTTCGTGTAACAGCACGCCTGGCCAACCGGCACCAAGCACTACAGGTAAAGTGCCCGCCGGGGCAGGCCGCGCGTCTAGCATCACAATGGCTTGGCGTACAGCTTCTTCAACAATACCAATATACCGCGGCTTTTCATTCCCTTCAGTTAGCATGAAATATTCGTAATCTACCCGGCCACCGCCACCAGAGCTACCCCGCTCGCGGCGGCCATTTTGCTCAACCAACACCGTGCAGTTTAGCCGTACTAAAGGCCGTACATCGCTGGCTAAGGTGCCGTCGGTGGCGGCAACCAGCATGTGTTCCCATACGCCGGTTAAACTTACAGACACCTCGCACACGCGCGAATCAAGCTTGCGCGCATGTTTGTCCATGCGTTGCAGTAGATCTATTTTTTTTGCTTCCGACAAGGTGGTTAACGGGTCGTCGGTTAAATACAGCGGCGTAAATTGGCTTGGCGTTAACACCTGTACTTTGCGCGCTTGGCCTGCTTCGGTAATACCTCGGGCAGCACTTACCGCGTCGTTAAGCGACTGGGCAGAAATACTGTCCGCATAAGCAAAGCCGGTTTTTTCGCCCGTTACAGCCCGAACGCCAAGGCCCGCTTCAATCGAATAACTACCACTTTTTACAATGCTGTCTTCTAACGCCCAGGCTTCGTTCACACTATGCTGTAAAAAAATATCTGCATAATCGAGCGCACCCGAATACATACCCTGTAAACCACGTTGCAAACTTTCGGTGGTTAAACCATGGGGGCTTAATAACATGTCACTTACTTGCTGCTGTATGCTGTAATCAGTTCTCAAGAAACTTTACCTCGAATCGGTTGTGCTGCCCTACCGGCATTTTTGCCCGTATGGCCTGTAATTTATGTAAGTCTAAGGCGGCTGAAATAACCCCAACACCTTCCTGTTGCTGCGCAATAATTTCGCCCCATGGGTCAACAATCATCGACTGGCCCCAAGTTTCTCGGCCATCGTTATGTTTACCCCATTGGTTGGGCGCCAGCATATATACTTGGTTTTCAATTGCTCGGGCGCGTAATAACGGCTCCCAATGGGCCGCCCCTGTTACTTTGGTAAACGCCGACGGCAAACTAATTATCTCAGCGCCTTGGCTACGCATAGCACGAAACAACTCTGGAAAGCGTAAATCGTAACACACGGCCATACCTAAACGGCCAAAAGGTGTATTAACCACCACAATTTCTTGGCCCGGAGCAGTAAAGGCCGACTCAGTATACTGTTTTGTATTGTCGGCAATGGCCGCGTCGAACAAGTGTATTTTGTTATAGCGCGCCACCTGTTCGCCTTGGTCATTAAACAATAGCGACGCCGCCCCATAACGCTGGTCGGTGGCGTTTTGGCTACGCATAGGAATGGTGCCTGCTACCACCCACACCCCATGCTTACGGGCTAAGTCGGCAATGGTGCGCTGTACGTCGCCCTTGCCTAACTCTTCCGCGTACCTACCAAGCTGCGCTTCGCCCGCGCCAAAATGCGAAAAAGCTTCAGGTATTAATACCAGTTGCGGCCGTTGTGCCGGCAAGCAAGCAAATAGCTCTGCCACAACAGCTTTGTTTGTTGCCCATAAGGCTGCAGAGGTTAGTTGCAAAACACTAATGTACGGGGTCATTGTTTTCCTCCTGCGCACTAGTAACGGGCGGCTCAAGCCTTTCTTCAATTTGTAGGCGCTCGGCTTCTGGAATTTGTACATCTTTGGCTTCACGCTGAATTTCTTTAATAACCGGGGCACTTAAGGTGCCGGTTATTTGGTACTGCAAGCGCGAAATAACCTTGGCTTCATGCAACACACGGTCAATCAGCAATGCCGCCAAACCACTTGGCGGGTTCACCATCCAGGCCAGCAATATTGGTAAACTCGACGTTACCTTTGGTGTATACGACAGCTGGTAGTTTAGCTCTTCGGTAACTAAGTTAGTGGTACCTTTTACCGTTAGGTCGCCGGCCGAACCTATCATTTCTGTATTTTGGGTGCCCACTAACCCATCGTCTATGTTCAAGGTGCCGGTAAAGCTAGAATAAAACATACCACGGGCAAAAATATCCCGGAAGTCGAGTGTTAATTTGCGCACTATGCTTTCTAAGCTAAGTACCGAAAACAAGCGTGCGCCACCGTCGCTTACGTCGCGTAAATACCCCGCACCCATCGCATATTCTATACTTCCATCAATCGAATCACGGTTAAACTCAAGCAAATTACCCGACCAGGTTAAGTCGAAGTCTAACCGAGTTTCAGAGTCTCGTACCACCGAGTCTGCACCCAACTCTTGCAGCAGTGCACTAATGTTTTTACTATTAAAACTACCTTTCACATGGCTATTTATACGCTCGTTTTGCTCGTACCAACCACCTACCAATTCTAGTCGCGTACCGGTTTTAAGTATGCGCAAATGGCGCAGCTGTTCGCCTTCAAGGCGCGGGTCTAAGCCAAAGGTAACGCGGCCAAAGTCTTTACCGTCGTAGCGGCAAATGCGGCACACAAACTCAATTGGCGGTACCTGCTTTAGCCAGTTATTGGCTGCCTGGCCCCGCTGCTGGGCCTTTGTTTCAGCTGCTATTTCTGTGTCTAGCCAAGCTACTTTGGTTAATTCTAAAAAGTCTGCCGTTACCCGTAGCGCATCGCTGTGCTCGGCATAGTCAATGGCCATTCGTGTTTGGTCGGCATTTATTTCACCAAGCCATTTACCGTCCGACAGGCCCATGTCTATACGCACCGAGTTGAATTTTTGCCCCCATACATCGGTTTGTCCGACAATGCCCTTTATGTGTTCTAGCGGCGGCACATAGCGCAAAATACTCGGGCTATTGGCTTTTAGTGCTGTCGGTAACGCACTGATTTGTTTTTGCCAGCCCGTCCATATTTCCAACCACGCGGCCATGTTTAATTGCGCAATATCTAAATTTAGCGCTAACCCTTGGTGCGGAAGCTCGCTGTCCGCTATTTGGCCTAGGCGTATGCGGGCAGTACTTAAACGCTCGTCGCCTAAACCCAAGCGGCCGTCGAACACAGCATGGTTAGCTACTCCGCTTTGAATAAACAGCTCTTTGTTATCACCATAAACATGGGTGTCCCAAAACCACATTTCACCCGGCGCTTTGCTAAAAGGAGCTGGCAATTTACTGTCTACCGAGGTTAAGTTGGTTCGCATATTCCAGTCGTAGCTAAAGCCTTCTTCTTCAAAATACATAACAAAGTCTGCAGAGCTGGTTATTTCACCCATCAAGTTTTGTAGAAATGGTGCTGTAGGAAAGGCGTCGGCAAGATGAGTTAAGGTCCAATCGCCGGCCACCGTAGCGTTTAATTGGTAACCTTCGTCTTCCATATTACTGGTTACTTGTATATCTATCGGTAGGCCCTGCCAAGAAGCGGTTGTCGGTTTGAACTTAATTGTAGACCCTCGAAACGACAACACCCCCGCTACATCATCAATTGTAGTGTTAAGGGCGGCTAAATGTATTGGTTGTTCAGGTAAGTTTACCTCGCCTTCAATTTGTATATCGGCCTCGGCAAAAAATGGTACCGACAGGCGTAATGCACCCGTTATACTTTTTCCCAACACAACTTGGTCTAACACCGAACCCACCGAGCTTTCAAGCGGGCTATGGCGAAACACCTCGCGGGCGGCTGTCGGGGTGCCGCTAACTTGGGCGCTAATATGTAACCAGCGCTGGGGCGAAAGCAATTCAGGCAGTTGTAATCGCACCCTGCTTGCTTTTACTTCGCCTAAGGTGGCATGGTCGGTATTTATATGAATCGTTTCGTTTTTGTATAAAATAGTGGCCTGCTCTGCAGCTACTGGCAACCAATCTGGCTGAAACTCAAAGTTCAGCTGCGCTAACGACGCCTGCGCTTGGAACACTCCTTCACCAGCCCGGTACGGAAAGTCAGCTAGGCTGCCCCGCCAAATCATATTTAATTCGTTTAATTCGCCTTCTTTTAAGGCGCCTTGTAAATAAGTGGCCAACTTTTCACCCAGCTGCAGGGGCAAATAGGGCAATATTTCTAGCGCCTGCATACCTCGCGACACACTGCCTGCCGACCATTCCACTCGGGTGTCTAAATTTTTTCCACCCGACAGCCGAAAGTCTTGAATCAAGTCGGCCTTGGGTAAACTAAAGCGCGCATTTGGCAACCTTAAGCTCCAACCAAATTTGTCGCGCTCCCAGTAGCCTAGCCACACCAACTCGGCTAAGTCTTGCGCTTCACTAAAGGTGTTTGGCGACGACAAGGACACCGAGCTGCCCGTAATTTCAAAACGCCCGCGATCTGCACCACTCCAAAACTCAAAGCCTAAACCAGAAATTCCAGGCACACCCCGATAAGGTTGCCAAGACAAGTCATCGGCGGCCACATAAAACTGCCATTCGCGCTGTGGCGTTAAGCGCACTTTAAAGTCGGTTACTTTGCCATAGGGTTGTAAACCTGCCGACCACTCGCGCACCTCTTCTCCTGGCGAGCCAAACAAGCTCCAAATAGGGCCAAAGTCGCGTATGTCTAATTCATTTAAGTTCCACAGATGCCCGCCTGCACTATATTCCCAAGCAACTTTGGCAATGGGCCAAGTTTGGCCGTCAATATGAACTTCTAACGGCTCTGAATTCATTAGCCAGCCTTGCTCTTGCGGCGTTAGCAACCAGGTGGTGGCATTGGTGGTAAGCGAGTGTACTTCGTCACCCCGACGCCATTCCAAATAGTTTTCGTCAAAGTGAACTTGGCCACTAATAAACTGGGCATTTTGAAAGTCAAGCCAGCCCCGCAAGTTAAACTCGGCCCGCTCAATGGTGGCGGTATTGGTTAGCTGGGTTAACCACGGCGAAACGTCTAAGCGGCTGGCTTCCACATATAAGCTACCCGTTAAAGCGTGCTCACTTTTACTGTCAAATTCAGCAATAAAGTTCAAGTGGTTGGTTGTTACGTCGGGTACACTAAAGCGCCCCGTGGCTTGGCGAGTGCCGTCGCGGTTTAGCCAGCGCAAACCTTCAATACTAATGGTACGCCGGCCGCCGTCGGGTGTGTTCAAATGCAAACGGCTATTGCGTACTTGGAAGTGTTCTAGTTGCTGTAATAATAACCGTTCAAGGGCGTCTAACAAAGGTAGTTCGCTAGTAGACTTTTGGTTTAAATACAGCTCTACAGAAATGTCGTCGAGCACAAATTCTTCAAACACAAGCTGGCGGTCAAGCAGCGACTGCCAAAAGCGCAGCACCACATGAATTTCACCCACTTCAAGTTCAAAAGGCAAGGCTTTGTCGGTTACCAAGGCAACTCGTTCTAACACTAAAGCTGGCCCGCGCTTACTCCATCTAGCATTAAGTGCGCCAATACGTACTTGCTGAGCATATTGCTGCTCAACAAACGACTCAATGTCCGTTCGGTAATGGTCTAAATAAGGCAAGGCAAAACGCGCCGCCGACAATAACAATGCCGAAGTAACCAACAGCACCGCTAGCAGTAGCCATAACTTATTAATAAGATATGCAATTGCGCGCCTAAATTTCACTACATCATCACCACGTCAAACTGCTCTTGATGGTACAAAGGCTCAATTTGAACCTTCACTTGTTTGCCTACAAACACTTCTAGCTCGGCCAAGGCGTGGGTTTCTTCATTTAGTAAGCGCTCGGCCACCGCAGCCGACGCATACACCACAAACTGTTCTGTGTCGTAAGCGCGATTTACCCGTACTATTTCACGCATTATTTCATAACACACGGTTTCAACAGTTTTCATTGAGCCGCGACCACGGCACACATGACATTCGGAAGAAAGCACATGCTCTAAACTTTCTCGGGTACGCTTGCGGGTTAGCTCTACCAAGCCCAACGAAGTAAAACCACTTACGCTAGTACGCGCCCTGTCTTTGGCTAAGGCTTGCTCTAAGCTGTGTAACACTCGGCGGCGGTGATCTTGGTTTTGCATGTCAATAAAGTCGACAATAATAATGCCGCCTAAATTACGCAACCGCAGTTGCCGGGCGATAGCCTGAGTAGCTTCAATATTGGTATTAAAAATAGTATCGGCTAAGTTTCTATGGCCTACAAAAGCGCCGGTATTAATATCAATGGTGGTCATGGCTTCTGTTTGATCAATAATCAAACTGCCGCCCGACTTCAGCGTTACATGCCTATCAAGCGCCCGTTGAATTTCATTTTCCACATCAAACAAGTCGAAAATAGGCCGTTCGCCCTCATACATTTCCACTTTGCTTACCAATTCAGGAATGAACTCGGCCACAAATTCGCTTAAGTGCTGAAACGAAAGGCGAGAGTCTACCCGCACACGCTCAACGGTTACGCCCACCATGTCGCGCAGCACTCGGGCCGCTAGGTTTAAGTCTTCATACAGCATGCCGCCCTTTGCTTTTAGCTTTCTACGCTCTTGAATTTTCGCCCAGAGGCGGCGTAAAAACTTAGCGTCTTGGGCGAGGTCTTCTTCGCTTGCACTTTCTGCTGCAGTGCGCACTATAAAACCAACGTCATTGTCGGAATAGTCGCTGGCAATGGTACGCAGCCGATCGCGCTCAGCTTCGGTTTCTATGCGCTGCGACACCCCCACATGCTCTGAACGGGGCATTAATACTAAGTACCGAGAAGGTATGCTTATTTCTGTGGTTAAGCGCGCTCCTTTCGTGCCTAGTGGGTCTTTTACCACCTGCACCATAAGGTATTGGCCTTGGCGCACCAGTTGGCCAATTTCTTTTACGGCTACGTGCTCACGCTGGCTTTCTTCGCCAGCTGGTGCTTTAGTAAAAATGTCTGAGGCATGTAAAAAAGCCGCTTTATCTAAGCCTATATCCACAAAGGCAGCCTGCATACCCGGCAATACGCGAATAACTTTGCCCACATACACATTGCCCACTAATCCTCGGCGGGCTTCACGTTCAATATGAATTTCTTGCAAAATGCCATTTTCAACAATAGCTACTCGCGTTTCGCTAGGCGTAACATTCACCAATACTTCTGCGGTCATTATTTCCTCTCGGCCAGGGTGTTCTGTGCGAATACGGGCGCGCTTTCTTGCACCATAGGGCACGCAAAACCAGCCTGCTTTAACAGCGCCTCGGTTTCGCATAAAGGTAAACCCACCACAGCACTGTAGCTGCCACTAATACTTTGTACAAAGCGCGCGGCAATACCTTGAATACCATAGCCACCGGCTTTGTCTTTTGGTTCGCCAGTTTGCCAATAGCTGTGAATGTCAGACTCGCTAAGCGGCCGAAAATTCACTTTGGTTACCACACACTCGGTAAAGGTAGCTTTAGGGCTGGTTAAACACACGGCGGTTATTACCTCGTGGCTACGCCCCGACAACAGGGTCATCATACGGTTAAAATCAGCGAAGTTGCGGGGTTTTTCCAAAATAGCAGTACCGCTTACTACAATAGTGTCGGCACCTAACACCCAGCTGTTGGCATGGCGTTGCTTTAACCTGGCTAAGCCCGCACTGGCTTTTTCTAAGGCTAAACGGTTTACATAGTGCAGCGGGGTTTCATGGGGCGCTGGTATTTCTTCAATGTCCACCGCCAACACAGCAAAGTTACTGTGTAAGCTAGCAAGTAGTTCTTTACGACGAGGTGAAGCAGAAGCCAGGGTAAGAGTAAGCGCTGTCATACCAAGTGAAACCGACGGCGAATTTTTCTCAGCAGCAAGTATAACCAAGGCCACACCAGCGCCGAACTAAGGACTGGCCAATAATAACTACTTAGCAAGGTGGCGTTGTTTAAGTAATGTTCTACGGTAAAGGCAAGAGTGCGCTCTGCCGCCACTAAAAAACCCATTAACGCCGCTTGCTGCAATAAAGAAAAGTGGCGAATACGTTGGTAGTGGCGTGCCACTGGGTAGGCCACTAGGGAATAAGCCGCCGCATGAATACCAAAGGTGGTACCTAATAACACGTCTACCGCAATGCCTAATATAAAGGCTGTGCCAATACTCACCCGGTGCGGAAAAGCCATTAGCCAATAAAACAACACCAGTATTTGCCAGTCGGGCCGCCATGCGGCTAAGCCTAGGCTCATGGGCATCAGTGCTAATACTAAGCCCAACACAAAAGTGGCTAGAATTAGCCCGCGCTGAGTCCAACTACTGTGTTCAATCATCATGTTCAACGCTCTCTTCTAGCTCTGAACTAGTTTTACTAAAGCGCTCGCGCACTGCTTGCACAGGGTTGAAAATAGGTTGTTGTTCACTACTGGCTTGCCATACCAACAGTAACATTCTTATTCGGTCTAGGTTTGCAATAGGCCGTGCCGTTACTTTTGCAAAGGTCGCGCTTATGTCTAGGTCTATACTTTTTACCACTGCCACTGGGTAGCCTTCTGGAAACACACCGCCTAACCCCGAAGAAAGCAATAAGTCGCCTACTTCTAATTCCGTTGAATGAGGCACGTGCATTACTTCCAACATGCTGGTGTCGCCCACCCCCTGTACCACCACGCGAATACCGCTGCGTTCGGAACGGGTAGGAATAGCGTGGCTTTGGTCGGAAATAAGTAAAATACGCGCGGTGGTTAAGCCCACGCTCGACACTTGCCCAACTACACCTTGGTCGTCGAGCACTGGCTGGCCAATAAACACGCCGTGGGCAGTGCCTTTATTTACTACCACTTGGTGAGAATACGAATCGGAATCTACTGCAATTACTTCGGCTACCATACGCAAACTGTCTTCCCGCGCATCTGAAGCCAGTAAATTACGTAGCCGCTCGTTTTCGCGCACTAAAAATTGGTAACGCTGCATTTCACCTTGCATGTCGAGCATGTCGTTGCGAAGTTGGCTTAGCTCTTGGCGCATTTGAAAGCGGCTACGCACGTTTTCACTTAGCCGCAGGTATATTTCTTCTGGCATGGTGGCAAGGTATTGCACTGGGCTAACAATAGAATTCAGCACCATACGGGTTGGTTGCATAACCGACAAGCGGTGGTCTAAAAGCACAAGAAAAAACGCTAGCAACAAAGCTAGCGTTAATCGAAAACGTAACGAAATAGTGCGAAGGAAAAGAGGTGTCACAGCTTAGTCTTCGCTAAACAGGTCACCGCCATGCAGGTCGATAAGCTCTAAAGCCTTACCACCACCGCGGGCCACGCTGGTTAAGGGATCATCGGCAACAATTACTGGAATACCGGTTTCTTCCATTAACAAACGGTCTATGTCGCGTAATAACGCCCCACCCCCCGTTAACACCATGCCTCGCTCGGCAATATCAGAAGCAAGTTCTGGTGGTGCTTGTTCCAAGGCAACCATAACCGCACTCACAATACCCATTAACGGCTCTTGTAATGCGTCAAGTATTTCCGCACTGGTTAAGGTAAATGAACGCGGCACACCTTCGGCTAAATTACGCCCACGCACTTCAATTTCACGTAATTCGTCGCTGGCGTAAGCAGTACCAATTTCTTGTTTAATACGTTCTGCTGTAGCTTCACCAATCAGCGAGCCATAGCGGCGGCGTACATAGCTAATAATGGCTTCGTCGAACTTGTCGCCACCAATACGCACCGACGACGAATACACCACACCGTTTAGTGAAATAATACCCACTTCCGTGGTACCACCACCAATATCAACCACCATTGAACCCGTTGGCTCTGAAACTGGTAAGTCGGCACCAATGGCAGCTGCCATCGGCTCTTCAATCAGCACCACACGGCGGGCACCGGCACCTAAGGCCGACTCGCGAATAGCACGACGTTCAACTTGCGTTGCACCATAAGGCACACACACCAGCACCATAGGGCTTGGTTTTAGTACGTTATTGGCGTGAACTTTTTTAATAAAGTGCTGTAACATTTGCTCGGTTACGTGAAAATCGGCTATTACGCCGTCTTTCATTGGCCGAATGGCTTTAATGTTACCAGGCGTACGTCCAAGCATTTGCTTCGCCGCATGACCCACAGCAGCAACACTTTTTGCCCCACCCGTACGGTCTTGTCGAATAGCAACAACCGAAGGTTCGTCGAGCACTATGCCTTTATCTTTTACATAAATAATAGTGTTGGCCGTACCGAGATCGATCGACAGGTCATTAGAAAATATGCCACGCAGCTTCTTGAACATTCTGAAGGGATCCCATAATTATTGTCTGAAAAAACCGACTAACTTTAACAAGCGCAAGGCCCGCGAGCAAGTAAGTAACGCAATTCAACTGCTATTATAAGCTATGTTTTAACTCCACAGGCAACTTTTACCTATGGTTAGGTGACTTCTCACCGCCCTTAAAGGGCGATGCTTCTTGTTTCACAGGCTGCAACTTGGTATGACCAAGAATGACGCACGCCTCCACAAGCAGTAACGGCTTGCCCAGCCGCCTTTAATGCCAAAATACCTTCTTCAAGGATGTTGAGTGCGGCATTAACATCTCGGTCATTATCTAAACTATTTTAAATTCTAAAGCTGTAAACCATTATAAACAGTGGGATTGTACTATAAATACATGTCTACATAGTAGAGTCATGCAGCTTTCCATAGACAATCTCCAATTGTTTTT
>NZ_JAMFTN010000020.1 GCF_023922585.1 Aliidiomarina quisquiliarum | reverse complement strand
ACGCAAAGAAGTTATCCACGACATCAGCGATGATGAGAAAACCTGTGAATGCTGTGGCACCGACATGCATCGCATGGGCGGATGTCAGCGAGAAGCTCGACTTTATTCCTGCGAAGGTACAAGTGATTCGTCATGTGCGGCTAAAGTACAGCTGCCGCACCTGTGAGCAGCAAGGTACCGAAAGTAACATCAAGCAAGCGCCCGTAGCGCCAAGCATGCTTCCCAAAAGCATTGCTACACCGAGCTTGTTGGGGCAAATCATCACAGCCAAGTTCCAGTATGGCTTACCGCTGTATCGTCAAGAAGCCATGTTTAAGCAGTTCGGTGCAGACATTAGTCGCCAGACCATGAGCCGCTGGTTGGTTGCAGTCAGTCAAAAGCTGGAGCCGCTGTACCAGCGCATGCATGACCTTCTGCTGCAACAGCCCGTATTATGGGCAGACGACAAAACTGTAGGAACAGTTTTGGACAGCTGTGCTGGCCCCGCAAGGGGTGAATCACAGGGATGTGATTCACAAACGACCTTAAAGGTTATCCAATCTGAAAAAAGTAAATCCTACATGTGGGTGTATGGTTGTGGCGGTGATAAACCGCCGCCTGATGGCACATCACCAAACATCGTACTCTACGATTACCAGGATGGTCGCGGCGGCGTACACCCGAAAGACTTATTAAAAGGTTATCGCGGTCCCTTGCAGGTGGATGGCTATCAAGGCTATGAGCAAACCGAAGCCAAACTCGCTGGCTGTTGGGCGCATGCCAGACGTAAGTTCGTGGACGCTAAAACCGTGCAGGGCAAAAAGAAAACCGGCCGCGCCGATGTCGCGATTAAGTTTATTCAGAAGCTGTATCAGGTTGAAAAACGCATGGCCGGCAAGCCTGTTGATGAGCTCTGGCGTGCACGACAAACTGAATCAAGCACCATCATGAGCGAGTTCAAAGCATGGCTTGATGCGCAGACAATGCAGGTGCCACCCACCAGCATCATTGGCAAAGCCGTGCAATACACGCTGAACCAATGGTCAAAACTGCAAGTATACTTAACCGACGGGCGCATCAACATCGACAACAACCGTGCCGAGCGTGCCATTAATCCGTTCGTCATTGGCCGCAAAGCTTGGCTGTTCGCCAACACCCATGGTGGTGCCGATGCCAGTGCGGTACTTTACAGCTTGGTCGAAACCGCCAAAGCGAATAATGTGCAACCGATTGACTACCTGATGCGCTTGTTCGAGCAATGGCCGCTTATCACGGAAGACGATGATATCGACCACCTGCTGCCTTGGAATATCGAGCTTACGCACTAGCGTCAATTATCTTGGCCGGTTAATTGGCCAATAAAATTGACCCACCTTGAGAAAAATAATACGGTCAATGTGTGCTACTAACGACGCTCACAAATCACGTTACACAGATAGTCAGATCCTTTCGATCTTGAAGCAAAATGAGAACGGGGTACCCGTTCCTGAGCTATGCAGAGAGCATGGCATGAGCTCGGCTCAGTTCTATAAGTGGCGAGCTAAGTTTGGCGGCATGGATGCGTCCATGATGAAGCGCCTGAAAGAGCTTGAAGATGAAAATAAACGCCTCAAAAAAATGTATGCTGAAGAGCGACTTAAAGCTGAAATCCGCAAGGAAGCCCTTGAGGGAAAGTTGTAAAGCCATCTCAGCGCAAGGAGATGGCGTGAGCAGCAATTGAGCGCCATGGTATCAGTATTCGCTTTGCATGCCTCGTTATGGGCATTAGCGAAAGCTGCTACCACTATCAGAGTAAGCTGAGCGGTGAAAACGCTTTGGTTGCAGACTGGTTGTTGCGTCTGACGGAGAGTCATCGTAGGTGGGGCTTCAGCTTATGCTTTTTGTACTTACGTAACGTGAAGGGATTCAAATGGAACCACAAGCGCGTTTACCGAATTTACCGGGAGCTAGAGCTGAACCTGAGAATTAAGCCTAAACGTCGAATTAAGCGCGATAAACCTGACGCCTTGAGCGTGCCGACAGCCATAAACCAAGTCTGGTCGATGTATTGTATGTCCGATAGCATGGCGGATGGTCGCGCGTTAAGAACCTTCAATGTCATCGACGACTACAATCGTGAGGGTTTAGGTATTGAAGTGGATATGTCGCTTCCAAGCGCCCGGATCATTCGAGCACTTGAACAAATGATTGAGTGGCGCGGCACGAATGGATGGATTTACATCTGTTTGAAAGCGTTGAGCAGGCTCAGCAGCTTGCCACCGAGTGGCTTTGGCTTTATAACAATGAACGGCCTAACACGGCCATCGGAGGCATACCTCCCAAACAACTATTGCTAGCGGCATAACAATTTCTACGAATAACTGCTGCTTGAAATGGGGGTATTACAGTTCAATCTTTCTGTGCCTGCCTGACTAAAGGCCACTAATTTATCGCGGTTTGCTTTAATAAGTGCATCACAGGCTTCTAGCTCGCCAATCTCTTTGCAGTATTCACGCCATTTTCCAAATGCTTTCTCTTCAATACAGTTCCAAATTGATTTCATGATCTTTAATCCTTACTTCTGCTCAAAACTGATGCTTCTACCTTTAATGCTTGCTACTGCCCGCGAAGTACTTATCTCTTCCTCCGAGGCCTCGTGTATGAAGCGTCCTTCCGTGTCAAATACAGCTGCAGGAATATCATCTACTATTAAAATATAGTGCTTTACGGTTCCTCTTATGAGGTGAATGCCACCTTTATCATTGCTAATGGCCTGAGCAATCAAAGGCTCATCTAGTCCTTGTTTTAAGGTTTGATAATGCTCTGAAAGATCGAGAACAGATATCCGGTATGAACCTATCATGCCGGCAAAGGTAATTTGGCGAGGGTAAGGCTCTACAAACTCACGCTTTAAATAAGCCTTAGGTGCGGTGTGGCGTTGGTAATCGTGTGGGTGACTCATAACTAACTCCTTAAGTGCATAAATGAAGCAAATAAGGAGAGCAATGCTTACTATATTCCTGACTTAACAGGCACATCCTAAGAATAACTTAGAAACCACCTTACCTCGTGAGGCAGGTTGGTGAGAACATCGCTCTACTCTTAATGCAAAACATATAATAACAAAATCACCTTTGGATGTCTAGGCGTCTTTTTTTTTGGTGGTGAAACGCTGTTCGGTTACTTCACTTACTGTAACGATGAAGAGGAAAGCTGTCTTACTCAACCTCTTTTTAGTGGTACGATAGCTCTAGAATTTTTTATGGCAGGAAGCGCTCGTTTTGTTAAAGCCCAATATCATTGCACCCCAGCGCTTTATTCACCAACAGCCGATTGTGCGTGGTGAGGAATTTGGTGTGCTTTGTTGGAATACACAAAAACTGACAGAAACAGTAGCCTTTCAAGTTGAGTTAGCTCGGGTTCTCAGCCAGTTCCCAAGCCTTTTTCTATTATTCCAAGAAGCCAAGCTCGCCTTGCAAACCGACGTGCACTTTCCGAAGTGGTCTTATGCGGTGGCGCCTAATATGCAAACAAATAAGGCTTTTTATGGCGTGCTAACAGCCAGTCAGTTTGCTTTTACTGACGCGCAAGCGCGTTTAACACTAAAGCGTGAAGGTATATTCGCCACATTTAAAAGTTATATGCTGTCTTACCACCCGCTTTCTAATGGGCAAACACTGCTTGTGGTGAACGTGCATGCCATTAATTTTGTCAGCGCAAATTATTTTCTTATGGAAATTGAGTTATTAAAAGCGGAGTTATTAGACCATAACGGCCCATTAATTGTGGCGGGTGACTTTAATGTATGGAGCCGCCAGCGACGCTTATATCTTCGCCAGTTTTGCCGCAGTGTAGGCTTGCGCCAAGCCTACATGCAAGACGCACAACACATTAAAGCGTACCGCCAACACCCGTTAGACTTTATTTTCTACCGCGACTTATGGCTCAAAGAAGCCACCGCCATTGACACCACCACCGTTTCGGATCACAACCCTATTTATGCTCGGTTTGCGGTTTAAATAACAGCTGGCGTTTGGCTTTGCTCGGCTGCCGACAGTAGTACCAAGTCGTTCCTGTGAATCACTTCTTCACGCGGGCAATAACCCAGAATATCCATAATGTCTTGGCTGTGTAAGCCTTTAATACGGCTCAGTTCTGAAACCGAATACTGGCAAGTACCTTTTACAAAAGCCTGACCATGTTCATTACATACTAAAACGGCATCGCCTTTTTCGAATTGCCCATGAACAGCAAGTACGCCCTTCGCTAAAAGCGACACCCCTTGCTTTTCAAGGGCTTTTACTGCGCCAGCGTCGAGCCACACTTCACCTTGGCTTTTCAAACCATGCAGTAGCCAGTGTTTTTTAGCACTAAGCCTGTCTTGTTGGCGCTGAAACAGAGTGCCTGCTTGCTGCCCAGCTAATAGCGATTCAAACACAGACGCCTTCTGGCCATTTACAATTAAAGTATCAATGCCCTGCTGTGTCGCCTTTTGCGCGGCCTGCAGCTTGGTCACCATACCGCCGGTGCCTATATTGTGGTGGCTGCCCCCGGCCATAGCGAATATTTCAGGTGTTATTTGTGCAACAACCTCTATAAAGCGGGCATCCGGGTTGGTTCGAGGATTACTCGAAAACAAACCGTCAATATCAGAGCAAATAATCAGTGCGTCGGCGTCTACTGCGGTTGCCACTAACGCCGCTAGGTTGTCGTTATCGCCTAATTTCAATTCAGCCGTGGCAACGCTGTCGTTTTCATTAATGATAGGCAGCACTTGGTTATCGAGTAACGTGCGAAGAGTATTTTGAATATTAAATAACGGCGTCGGTTATTAAAGTCGTCATGGGTTAACAGAATTTGGCCACAATGGAAGTCGAACAGGTTCTGCCAAATGTTCATCATTTTGTATTGACCAACCGACGCCATGGCCTGTTTTACAGGAATGGGTAATGCGGGGTGCTGAAACGCAATAGCATGCCGGCCAGCGGCAACGCCACCGGACGACACCAAAATAACGTCAATGTTCTGTAGCCGGCATTCATTAATAAAGCGCGCTAAAGCCAATAAATAACGGGTTGAGCATTCCTGGCCTTGCGGCGCAATCAGGGCGCTACCCACCTTTAAAACAATACGTTGCCAATGTTGACCTAACATGTCGATGCTCTCAAAAGCCCTAACGGCGTAGGGCTAGAACGAATTATTGCTGCACTGAACCGTCAGCTTGGTAGTTTTCGAGCGCTTCTTGAGCAAACTCATTCCCCAGCTCAGCCGCTTGTTCGAACCAATAAACAGCCTGCTCGTCACTTTGCTCAACACCTCTGCCATGTTGATACATATTCCCTAAGTTCGCTTGCCCAATTGCATTGCCTTGTTCAGCAGCCAAGCGATACCAATGCACCGCTTGCACATCGTTTTGTGCCACACCCCGGCCCATTTCGCACAGCCAACCAAGGTTTACTTGTGCGTTTGCATCGCCTTGCTCAGCCGCTAATGCATACCAATAAGCAGCTTTTTCGTCGCTTGCAGTGACCCCCTTGCCGTTTTGGTGCATCCAGCCTAAATTCGATTGCGCAGCCACATTGCCCTGCTCGGCCGACAATGTATACCAGTGCACAGCCTGTTCATCACTTTGCGTAACACCTCGGCCATACTGATACATCCAACCTAAATTTATTTGTGCAACGGCCTCACCTTGCTCAGCAGCCAAGTTATACCAATATGCAGCCTGTGCATCGTCCTGATCAACACCACTTCCGCGCTGGTAAAAGCCACCCAAATTCGACTGCGCAAAAACAACCCCTTGCTCTGCCGCTAAGCCATACCAGTGCGCCGCTTGTTCAAAGCTTTGCGCTACCCCACGCCCCGCTTCATACATTAAAGCTATATTGGCTTGTGCTGTTGCATGTCCTTGTACCGCCGCACGCTCATACCAATGGGCTGCTTGCGCATCATCCTGCACAACACCCCGACCAACGTCGAACATCCAGCCTAAGTTAATCTGCGCAACGGCATTCCCTTGCTCCGCCGCTAAACCATACCAATGAGCCGCTTGTGCATCATCTTGCGCTACGGCTTGGCCAACTAAAAACATGCCAGCTAAACTCACTTGCGCAACCTCGACACCTTGTTGCCCTGAAAGCTTGTACAGCTGTGCGGCTTTCACCTCGTCTTTTTCCAGCCCGCGCCCATTCAAGTACAAACTTGCTAGGTTTACTTGCGCATTAGGGTTGCCCTGCGCTGCAGCCAGCTTGAACCAATGGGCAGCTTGCGTGTCATCTTGCTCTAATTCTTTACCAAGCAAGTAAGCGGTTGCTAAGTAGTTTTGGGCATCAGCATCACCCTCTTCTGCTTGCGCTATTACCCACTCTATCTGAACTTCTTCTTGCTGCTGCGTTTCTTCAGCGCGCACATGATGTTGAACACTCAGTGAGAGTATGAGTAAGAAGAACGAAACCTGTAAAATGCTTTTCATGACTGCCCCTTTATAGCTCAACCGCAACTTCCATTTAAAGTTGCATTTATGTTAACCGCCAATAGCTTTCTATACCAGTTAAAATGCAGAAGTTGCGGTACAACCAGGTGCTATCACTTAATGCTTCATATACAGCTTAAACCATGCCAACGTATGCTCCACTTTTGAGATCATATTCGAAGGGCGCGCCGACACACCGTGTGCCGTATCCGGCACGCGCACCATGGCGCTGTCCACTTTCTGTAATTGCAGTGCTTGGTAAAACTGTTCTATTTCAGACATAGGAACGCGGCGGTCGTCTTCACCGCTAAATAACATTACCGGTGTTGTTACATTGCCCACCAGCGACAGCGGCGAACGCTGCCAGTAGTGCTCGTAATGCTCCCACGGCATACCTGGGAATTGGTTGGCAATTTGCCCCATATAGCTGTCGGCGGTTAGGGTTTTACTAATCCAGTTAATCACTGGGTTGGTAGCAGCCGCGGCATTAAAGCGGTTGGTTAAACCCACAGCATAGGTCGTAGCGATACCACCTGCCGAGCCACCAGCGATAAACAGATTGTTTTCGTCAATCATGCCGGTTGCAATCAGCGCATCGACACCCGACATATGGTCGGCAAAGTCACGGTCTGAGGCATAAAAACCGTCTAGCTTCATGGCGTGTTCAGTGCCATAGCTGGTGCTGCCACGGTAGTTATCGTAAAAAACAATGTAGCCCGCCGCCGCATAGCGTTGCAGCTCGGCGGCAAACATCGGGCCATAGGCCAAGTGCGGGCCACCATGAATTTCTAATAACAGTGGGTATTTTTTTGTCGCATCAAAGTTTGGCGGGGTAATGTACCACCCTTCAATTTCCGTGCCGTCAAAACTCGACTTGTAAGTAATGCCATGCACTTTCCCTAGCTCGCGCTGGCCTAATACGTCTTCGTTTAGGGCCGTTAAGGTTTCTGCGCGCGTGCTCGACACTGAGCTTAGTATGGCAACGTCGGCTGGGCGATACGAGCTTGCCTGTGTATAAGCGACCTGCCCCGACTTGCTGGCAATAGAATATGAACCACTCACGTAAGGGCGGCCAATATACACGCCGCCGACGTCTTCAACGCCGGTTTTAAGGCGGTCTCTGGTGCTCACTTCAGCCAACTTCACTAAACCACGATCAGCATATTGAATGGCTAAGCTCCGGTTGTTAATCCACTGTGGATTTTCAACCGAGCGGTCGAAGTCGCTTAGTAGTTCTTGTTGCTTATTCGAGTTCAAATCAAGAATGCGTAGCTTGGTATTTTGGTATGGCACTTGCGCATTTGTGCGGTATAAAAATGCCAGTTTCTGGCCGTTATCAGACAAGGTTGCCGAATATTCACTACCTGGTAAGTCAGTTAGTTGAGTGAGCTCTGCAGTTTGTATATTCACCTGCCATAAGTCTGATTCCGAAGGTTGGTATTCCCAGCTTTCGTCGCGGTTGCCGGTAAATATTAGTGCACTGCTATCGGCACGCCATACCAGCGGCCCTTCATGCTTAAAGGCGCCTGCGGTTAACTGCCGTGCTGTGCCACCGTCGCTTGGAACCACAAACAGTTGGCGATATTCGTTTGGCAAAATACCTGCACCGTCGCGCTGGTAGTAAGTGCGCTCAACAACATTGGCAGGTTGCGCCCACTGTGCACCCTTTGGCTTGCTCGGAGTATAAACCGAAGCAGCAAAGGTCGTTTTAGGCGCGGCCACATTCATAGTAAACGCAATTTGACGGCCATCGCGCGACCAGCTCAAATCACTTGGGCTTTTTTGCACTTCGGTAATAGCAGCGGTGGTGTTTTGCGCAATGAAATGCACATGAATTTGGTTGCGACCATCGCGGTTCGACGTAAAGGCTAAGCGGCTTCCATCTGGCGACCAAGTAGCATTGCCATAGCTGGCTCCGTCGGCAAATAGCGGCGTGTGCTCGCTGGTTTTGGTGTTAAGTAACCATAAGCTACGCTTAGTGTTGTCGTTCATTATGTCGAAACTATTGCGCGTATATACAACCCACTGGCCATAGGGCGATATTTGCGGGTCGCTGGCATATTCAAGGTTGAAAATATCTTCCGCCACAAAGGTGGTTGGTGCAGCAGGCGAAGCTATAGCTGTGCTTGGCTGTTGCCACGCCAGTGCCGGCGCTGACAACAAACCGCTTACCAGCGTTAGCGTAATCATTCGTTTTAACATTAAAATCGCTCCCTTTATTATTTTCGCGTGGCCCAATATACCCTACCTAACGGCTAGGCAGTCATCGGACTAGGCCTTACTCGGTTTTGTTCGCGGTAGCTTTATTGAAATAAGTGTTGCTAGCAGTAAAAATATAAATGAAATCCACAGGCAGGCTTGCATGCCACTGCTGCCTTGGCCTGCCCACTGAAACACAAAGCCGGAAAGTATAGTCCCCAGCAAGCGGCCCATGGCGTTCGACATATAGTAAAAGCCTACGTCCATGGAAACGCCGTCTTCTTTGGCATAGCTAATAATTAAATAGCTGTGGAGCGAGGAATTGATTGCGAACACAGCACCAAACAGCAGTAAACCACTGATTAAAACCGTTGCTGGGTTCAGTTCTAGCATAAGCCCAAGGGCAATAAACCCCGGCAGTAAGGTGAGTAATAGCACCCATAAGGTAGCGGTTCGGCCGTCGGGTAATGTGCCTGCTGCCTTACCTGTGACTCTGGGCGCCAGTGTTTGCACTATGCCGTAACCAATCACCCACAGCGCTAAAAACCCACCGGTTTGGCTATGGTTCCAACCTAACGACTGGGAAAGAAAAACCGGTAACGCCACCACAAACCACACATCTCGAGCACCGAATAGAAACATTCTCGCTGCAGAAAGAATGTTCACCGCCCGGCTTTGTGAAAACACTTCGCTAAATTTGGGTTTGTGTTGGGCTTTGCCTAAATCGTCTTTCAGCAATACCAAGCTCAGTAACCACACGAGCGCCAACGCAATAGCCATTGCACCAATGGCAAGTTTAAAACCCAGCAGCATCAGTAATGTGCCACCTAAAAAGAACCCAACGCCTTTCAGCGCATTTTTAGAGCCGGTAAGCGTCGCCACCCATTGATACAACCGCCCTTGAGCGTCGCTTGGCACCAGTAACTTAATCGAACTTTTCGCGCTCATTTTGTTGAGGTCTTTGGCAATGCCTGAAAGTGCCTGCGCCGCCATCACCCAAAGCACCGTTAGCCAGGTGGTCGGCACTAGCAGCATTGCGAGAGCAACAACTTGTAACCCTAAGCCAATATTCATGGTGCGATTTAGCCCAATGCGGGCACCTAACCAGCCACCGACTAGGTTTGTTACCACACCAAAGAGTTCGTAGAACAAAAACAATAAAGCAATATGAAGGGGCGTGTAACCTAAACTATGGAAGTGCAGCACCACCAACATGCGCAAGGCGCCGTCGGTTAATGTAAAGGCCCAGTAATTGCCGGTTACCACCAAGTATTGGCGCACTGCCGGCGACAACTGGCTTAGCATTTATGCATTCCCTACTTTTGGCAGCCCTACCTTTAACACCAATTCAGCGGTGCGGTTGGCATAGCCCCATTCGTTGTCGTACCAAGCATAAATTTTCACCATGGTGCCATTCACTACCATGGTTGAAAGTGCGTCGACAATGCTCGAGCGTGGATCAGTTTTGTAATCAATGGAAACTAATGGCCGCTCTTCGTAGCCTAAAATGCCTTTTAGCTCGCCTTCAGCGGCGGCTTTCATCAGCGCGTTCACTTCTTGCGTCGTGGTTTCGCGCGCCATTTCAAATACGCAGTCGGTAATCGACGCGTTCGCCACCGGAACACGAATGGCATGCCCATTCAGCTTGCCTTTTAGTTCAGGGAAAATGTGCGTAATAGCCGTTGCCGAGCCGGTGGTGGTTGGAATTAGGCTCATGCCACAGGCACGCGCTCGGCGTAAGTCTTTGTGGGGCGCATCGAGAATATTTTGCGTGTTGGTAATATCGTGAATGGTGGTCATTGAGCCATGTTGAATACCGAGCGACTCTTGCAGCACTTTCACAATCGGCGCTAGGCAGTTGGTGGTGCAAGAAGCGGCGGTAACAATTGGGTGCTGCTTGGCATCGTAAAGGTGATCGTTCACCCCCATAACAATATTAAGCACGCCTTCTTCTTTTACCGGCGCGGTAACCACCACACGCTTCACGCCTTGATCTAGATAAGCTTGCAGCACGGCTTTGGTTTTCATTTTGCCTGAAGCTTCAATAACCAGGTCGCAGCCCGACCAGTCGGTTTCAGCTATGGCTTTATTCTGGCTCACCTTTATTCTCTGGCTGCCAATGAGCATGGCATTACCATCGGCTGTTGCTTCATGGCTCCAACGGCCATGAATGGAGTCAAAGTTTAATAAGTGCGCTAGGGTTGCGGCATCACCAGCCGGGTCGTTAATGTGCACAATTTCGACGCTACTGTGGTTAAAAAGAGCGCGCATGGTAAGCCGCCCCATGCGGCCAAAGCCGTTAATACCTACTTTCATGGTTATTCCACTTCTACAATTAATAACAGTGCGGCCTCTTCAACAACTTCCTTTAACTTCGAAAAGCCATCGGCACGGTAAAGCTTATGTGCAGCGTCAGCGGGTAAGCTAGGGTACTACAACTATTTGTCGTTACCAGTAGGTGTTTTCTTACAGTTTATTTTAATCAATATTACTGAACGTGAGTTAACTCAAGCTAACGGGCCCTAAAACACTTGATAGCACCGCAGTTGTAGCCAAAATCAATATCCCCACGACAACCTCTAAGGCGATTGATTTTTGCAATTTTCGGGCAGCTATCCGATTGTTTTGATTTGTTAAACTTGGTACTAAAATAAACTTATGTCGGGCTGCAATAAGTAAAATCACGCATACCAAACTTAGCTTTAACAGCATCGCTTGGCCATAACCACTAGTTATAAATTCGCTAGGTTTATCAAAAAATTGCCACAATAAACTGCCGCCAGACACAACCACTAAAGCCACTATGCCAATACCTAGCTGACCAAATTTGTCCATTATTAGCTGCAACTCTTTTACATTAGCTACTGAGCACAGGCGCCATAGTGGATAAAAAGCTCCCACCCAACTACCAATAATAACCACATGCAAGAACACCATGCTTTGGGAGAAGAAATTAAGTTCAGTGCTATGCCCTAGTGTGCTAAATGCAGTAGCCAGCAGCACCGTTCCGCTAAGTACTATGGCCCACGCAAGTTGCCTTATTTTTAGTGTGGTACTGAGTATTAACCTGCTGCCAAGTAACACTAAACCAAAGCCTGCAACACGCCACAACACCGACTCGCCAATAGGGCTAAACCATAGTAATTCATGCATAAAGCCATCGAACATTCCGGCAACACCGTCGCCCGCAAATGAACCTACTTGCGCCAAATAGTTTACCGCTACAGCTACTAACCCAAGTGCTGCGCCGCTAGCTATGTAATGCCGCAGCACAGCAGCTTCTTTAGGTTGCTGACGGACTAGATTTAGCATGAAAAGACCACCTACAACTGCAGCAAAGCTTATATACACCACCCATTTAGCAAGCAATGCCATGACTACAAAGCCAGACAGCAACATGGTTTATTACTCCCTCTTAATGGTGCTTCATATGCACGCCATGCACCATAAAGGTAAATTCCCCCTCCATTTTATGGGTGTCTTCACCCATAATCATCCAGCTTACGGTGTATTCCGAAGCATCTAATTCGGGCAGCGGAATTGAAAACTGTGTTGCGCTTTGTCGTCTCGATGGCAAAGTTAAGGCAATCTCATTTTCAGCTTTGTCTTTCAGGGTAAGCTGAATTAACCGTGCAGGCCCTGAGAAAGTTAATTCCAGCTTGCTAGGTGCTTCATTGAGCATGGCACCATTAGCTGGGTTTGAGTTGTTCAAGCCCACATGTGCCCATGCCGAACTCGTAAGTGCAAAACCTATAACTAATACTATTACTTGAAATAATCTCATTGTATTTCCCTTATGTTAGAACCATGCCTTCAGACCAATGACGACTTGCGTGCCTTCAACTTTTTTGCCTTCATTTCGAGCAAACTCCGCTGTGTTACCAAATTTGCGTGCCCATTCCACGCCAATATATGGGGCGAATTCACGTTTAATTTCGTAGCGCAGCCGTAGCCCAGCACTTATATCGGAAAGGCCCGAGCCAATACCTAATACGGCATCATTTTTACCGTATAAATTCATTTTTACCTCAGGGCTTAAAATAAGCTTTTGAGTCAGCAACATTTCATACTCGGCAGTTACGCGCATGGCAGTGCGACCCTCTTCACCAATGAAAAGCGCAGCATCGATCTCGAAAAAATAAGGTGCCAAGCCCTGAATACCCAGCACCGCCCAGTTGCGTGAAGGCGATGGTTCAAGATCAACTCTAATACCCATTTGTGCGTCCCAATAGGGAGCTATCGCACGACTATAGAGTGCTTGTATTTCAAGCTCTTTGTCATCACTATTCTGATAATCGCCCCTTGATTTAAGCCAAAGCTTATTTAAATCTTTACCTACCCATGCCTGAAGCTTAAAGCTTGTTGGATCATTCGAGTCCAATCCCCTTTCTACTTCATCGAGCATTACCTTGGTTAACAGCGGGTCATCGCCACCTCCTGCCTGAGTAGCCCCACTCATAAGCAATGCAGCGATTAAACTCAGCTTAAAGCCTTTTAAATTAATGTTTTTCATATCGACCCCTTACCTAACCACTATTTTAAGAAACATACCTGGCATGTGATAAAGCAAGTGGCAGTGATATGCCCATTTGCCTATTGCATCGGCCGTTACCAAATAACTTATTGTTGAGCCCGGCTGCACTATTACCGTGTGTTTGCGTGGTATGAAGTCAGGGTCGCCCGTTTCAAGATCACTCCACATGCCATGTAAATGCATTGGGTGAGTCATCATAGTGTCGTTTACTAAGGTAAAACGCACGCGCTCGCCATACTCAAGCACCAAAGGTTCTGCATCTTCAAAACGCACACCGTTAATTGACCACATATAGCGGTGCATATTGCCCGTTAGGTGCAATTGAATTTCGCGGCTAGGTTGACGTTTGTCGTAGGTTGGGTGCAAACCTTTCAGGTCTGCATAGGTGAGCACTTTGCGATTGTATTCTGCTTGGTGGTTTCTTAAGCCTATGCCTGGATCATGCAAACCGTTTTGCGGTGCATCGGCACGCATGTCTATGTGAGGGCCGTATTCGGCGTCCGCATGCTTAATTTCTGCGGTACTACCAAAACCTGCTAAGCCTAAAACCGGCGCCCCCATTGCCATACTGCCGTGGTCCATGCTGCCGTGATCCACTTCTCCATGGCTCATAGCTTCATGATCCATACTGCCGTGGTCCATTTCTGCCTGTGCCACAGCCCCATGGTCCATGCTACCGTGCCCCATAGCGCCATGATCCATATCGCCGTGGTCCATGCCTTCCATGCTCATGCCCATGTCGCCATGACCAAGTATAGGTGCAGGGTCCATGCTTGGCACCGCCGCTACTAAATGCGCAGCAGAGGTTAAGTTTCCAGTAGTAAAGCCTGTTCTATCTATATTTTGCGCGAAAATGCAATAAGCATTCCCTTCTTCAGGCTCAACAATAACGTCATAGGTTTCTGCGACACCCATACGGAACTCGTCAACTTCAACAGGCTGCACATTTTGCCCGTCTGTTGCCACTACCGTCATTTTCAAGCCGGGTATACGCACATCGAATATGGTCATAGCTGCAGCATTAATAAAGCGTAAGCGTACTTTCTCACCTTGCTTAAAGAGTGCACTCCAACCTTGTTCTGGGGTCTTGCCATTCATTAGAAATGTGTAAGCGGCGCCTGTTACGTCTGAAATATCTCTGTCGCTCATACGCATATCGTTCCACATAGCTCGAGCTTTCCAGGTATTAATTAGGCCATGCTTTCTAATATCCGTGAACAGGTCTGAAACTGTGCGTTCGCTGTAGTTGTAATAGGTTGACTGTTTTTTCAGGTTTGCATAAATCTTTTCTGGCGGTGTGTCTGACCAATCCGACAGCATCACTACATATTCGCGATCATAGACAACAGGATCTGGCTCGGCTGGATCAATAATAATTGGGCCATATACCCCTGTTTGCTCTTGGAAGCCTGAATGGCTGTGGTACCAGTAAGTACCGTTTTGCTGAACTTTAAATTGGTATTCAAAGGTTTCCCCCGGCTTAATTCCGTCGAAGCTTAAGCCTGGTACACCGTCCATTTCTGTTGGCAAAATAATGCCATGCCAATGAATAGAGCTGTCTTCGTCGAGATTGTTTTTTACTCGAAGAGTAACTGTTTCACCTTCTTTCCAGCGTAAAATTGGGGCTGGTAACACTTGGTTAACCACAGTGGCTCGAGCCGACTTACCAGTGAAGTTAACCGTTTTATAATCTATGCTGAGATCAAATACCTTCCCCGACAACTGGGTAAGCGATTCACTTATCGCTTTTGCAAAGGCGTTCTTAGGAAACGGTAAAGCCGCTAATGCCAGCATGGCAGAAGCGCCAAGTACAAAACGCCGGCGGCCTTTATCTTGCAAGCCACTCATAGATTCTAAATTGTTCTTTGTATTACTCATTCTACCGACTCCTCAAGGCTATTCACTTGGGCAAATATTTCCGTACTGCCGTCTGCATTTATTTGCAGTATTTGGTATGGCCTAAACATGTTTTTATATTCCATGCCCGGGCTACCCACCGGCATAGCTGGCACAGACAAACCAATAGCGTTAGCTGGCGGTGCGGCTAAGAATGCATGTATAAACTTAGCTGGTATGTGCCCTTCAAACACATAACCTTCAGTTGAAATAGCGGTATGGCAAGACTGGTATGAGCCATTCACGCCCTTGCTTAATTTAAATTCATACAAACCACCAATATTGTGTGGGTTAGCAGTAAACCCTCGCTCATTGGCGTGATCTATCCACGCATTACAACAACCACAATTAGGGTCTTTATACACATCGAGCACTATCGGGTTGGTGGTAACCTGACTCGTTTCAGCTTTTGCTATGGTAATTAGCCCCAGCCCCAGCCCCACTAAGGCTGAAAACATAATGCTTAGTTGTAGCAAAAATGGCCTCCTAAAAATAAAGTTCATTCCGTACCTCTCGTTTAATATCGGTTGACACTTTCTCTTACTTATATAGTTAATTTAATTTACTTACCCGTAACCGAAGCGCGTTAATAATCACACTAACCGACGACAGTGACATCGCCGCTGCGGCAAATATGGGTGATAACAAAATACCGAAAAGCGGATAAAGAACACCGGCGGCAATAGGCACTCCGGCGGCGTTATAAACAAACGCAAAAAATAGGTTTTGGCGGATATTGCGCATCGTTGCTTTCGACAATTGCCGTGCCTCTACAATGCCCATAAGATCGCCGCGAAGCAGAGTAATGCCAGCACTTTCAATGGCAACGTCTGTTCCCGTGCCCATAGCAATACCCACGTCCGCTGTGGCTAAAGCAGGAGCGTCATTCACACCATCCCCTGCCATGGCAACAATTCGCCCTTCATCTTTTAAACGTTGAACAAACTTGCCTTTATCTTCTGGTAAAACCTCAGCTTCCACTTCATCAATATCTAGCTTACGCGCCACTGCTTCTGCCGAGGTGCGGTTATCACCTGTTAGCATCACCACTCGCATGCCTTTCTTATGTAACGCTGAAATAGCACGTTTCGTCGTTTCTTTAATAGGGTCTGCTATGGCAATTAAACCGCACACTTGCCCTGCAACAGCAGCAAATATTACGGTTGCACCATCAGTACGCAGTTGGTCGGCTTGTTCATCGAAAGCTGTGGTGTCTACACTTTCTACTTCCATCAGTATGCGATTACCAAGCAGTACTCTCTTCCCATCAATGGTGCCGACAACGCCTTTACCATTTGGAGAATCAAAACCTTCTGCATTGGGTAAATCCAATTTCATACTGGCGGCTTTTTCAAGAATGGCATGGGCTAAGGGATGTTCACTGCCCTTTTCTAAGCCTCCGGCATAACGCATTAGCTCCTTCTCGCTGAAACCATTTAATGGAACTAACTTTGTTACCTGTGGCTTGCCTTCGGTTAAGGTGCCCGTTTTATCGATCACAACCGTGTCTACTTTTTCCATACGCTCTAGGGCTTCGGCATTGCGAATGAGTATTCCTGTTTGAGCACCACGGCCCACACCCACCATAATTGACATAGGAGTAGCCAGGCCTAACGCGCAGGGGCACGCAATAATTAATACGCTTACCGCGACTATAAGCCCGTACGTCATAGGCGGGTTCGGCCCGTAAATCGACCAAACAACAAAAGCAATGGCGGCAATAACTATCACTGCTGGTACAAACCAGCTTGAAACTTTATCAACTAACCCTTGAATAGGCGCACGGCTACGCTGAGCAGTAGCAACCATTTGCACAATTTGCGAAAGCATGGTGTCGCGGCCAACTTTGTCAGCACGCATAATAAAACCGCCTTGCTGATTAATACTGCCACCAATAACTTGGTCACCTGCTTTTTTACTCACTGCTAAGGGCTCACCGGTAACCATTGACTCATCAACGTTAGAACGGCCTTCAAGCACTTCGCCATCGAGGGGCACTTTATCGCCAGGCCTAACTCTTAAACGGTCGCCTACTTTTACCTGCTCAAGCGGAACGTCTGATTCATCGCCATTGTCAGCTAATTTTCTTGCTGTTGCGGGGGCTAAATCTAATAGCGCTCTGATTGCCCCTGAGGTTTTCTCTCTGGCACGTAATTCCAGTATTTGCCCAAGCAACACCAACACCACAATGACAGCGGCGGCTTCAAAATAAACCGCAACCGAACCATCGGCTTGCCTAAATGCCTCAGGAAACACCTGCGGAATTAATGTCGCCACTAGGCTATACACTAACGCCATACCAGTACCGATGGCGATCAAGGTAAACATGTTTAAGTTACGGCTTAAAACTGATTTCCAACCTCTAACAAAAAATGGCCAACCACACCAAGCAACAACCGGTGTTGCCAGCGCTAACTGAATCCAATTCGAGGTTTGTGGCAATATCATGTGCTTAAGGCCAGTAAAGTGACCGCCCATTTCAAGCAAAAATACTGGTAACGCAAGTATCAACCCAACCCAAAAACGCCGCGTCATATCCACTAATTCTTCCGACGGCCCATCGTTCAGAGTTATTTGCTCAGGCTCTAAGCCCATGCCGCATATAGGGCAATCACCGGGCCCTTCTTGGCGAACTTCCGGATGCATAGGACAAGTGTAAATACTACCTGCAGCAACAGGCTCTGCCTGTTGTGGGCTATCGCTTAAGTATGTCTCCGGGCTTTCGTCAAACTTAGTCTGGCAGCGGTCAGAACAGAAGTACCAAGGCTTACCCGCATGTTGGCTACGATGCTCTGTCGTATGAGGGTCTACCTTCATGCCACACACAGGGTCTTTTACCGTATGTTCACTCATTACGTGCTCCTTTTTTATCCGTAGGCCAATCTGAAAAAGCAATAAAATACAGCAAGACCAAATTTACCATTGGAACTAAAACAAAAATCCCTAACCAACCGGGGTAACCGGTACGCTGACAAATTCGCCAAGTGGGTATAACCAATGCAATGGCAATAGCTAACATCCATAACCAGTGCCCTGCCCACATCGTGTGACCAAACATATTTTCGTTCATCATGGTGTTGCCTCCGACTTTACAAACCTCCGCCTGTACGGCTGTGAGGAATAATGTTCACTTTTAAAGCAGTAGCAAATAGTCCTCCTGCCTTTTTACTACCCCTATAACAACACCCCAAGCTGAATCGAAGCTGAAAATGTATAATCAATGCCAATTTATTTGCTGTGTTAAACGAATTAACTCAAACTAGTTCACCTATTCGGGCCAATACTAAAGGGCATAATATGAGGTTACTGTTGGTAGAAGACGACCGGTTGCTTGCTGAAGGGCTTGCTAATCAACTAGAAAAATCAGGTTTTAGTGTCGACATAACCCACTCAGCTCGTGAGGCCATGGTTTTGGGTGGTCAGGAAGACTACAAAGCCTGTGTGCTCGATCTTGGTCTTCCAGACGGCAATGGGCTCGATATTCTTAAGCAATGGCGCTCAAATAAAGTAACTCTGCCGGTATTAATTCTCACCGCCAGGGGCGACTGGCAAGACAAGGTAAATGGTCTTAAGGCCGGCGCTGACGATTACTTAGCAAAGCCATTTCAAACCGAAGAGCTCATTGCTCGACTAAATGCCATAGTTCGTAGAAGTGAAGGGCGCGTTTACTCTGGTGTAAAAGTAGGCCGTTTTGAACTCGATGAAAACCGCCAGTGCCTTAAAATTGAAGGTGATACTGAGCACAGCCTAACAGGCACTGAATTCCGGCTGCTGCGCTGCCTGATGAGTCGGCCCGGCCAAATTTTTTCTAAAGAGCAACTTATTGAGCAGCTCTATAATTTGAGCGAAAGTCCCAATGAAAATGTAATTGAGGCGTATATTCGACGGTTAAGAAAGCTTGTTGGCGCAGAAACAATTGCCACTCGCCGAGGCCAGGGATACCTATTCGATGACACTGTTTAAAAAACCAACCTCTGTAAAAGGTACTTTGCTTATCCTGTTATTACCCGCAGGTATTGTCATGATGACTATCGCGTGGCTTATACACGGGCAACTGTTAGAAAAAATGTCTCGAGAATTTGTAGAAAGCCGGCTGCAAGAAGAAGTGGAGTTTTTAGCACACCATATTCGCCAAGCAGATGGAAAGATAGACATGCTAGAAACTGGCGATTATTTTGAAAAAGTTTTTCATCACGCTTTTGCACTGCAGTCGCCTGAGCAAACAGTTATTTCTCCGGAGCCTTGGCGCCCACTGTTAAGTCCTCTTTTGAAGGCCGAAAAAGAAGGCTTTATTTGGGTCAATAATGCACAGTTAGAAGACGCGCCGTCGGATTTACTTGTCTACCGAAAGTCATTCTTTATCAATGAAATTCCTATCTCTGTTATCGTTGCTGAAGATATGCGAGCACTACAAAGTAGCCAAGCGAACTTGCACACTTGGACTGCTGTGGTTTCACTGTTACTTATATTTTTGCTCGTGGCGGTAACTTGGGTAGGTATTAATTTATCCATGCGCCCTGTTGCCTCGCTCAAAGCATCGCTTAAAGGGCTTCAAAGCGGTGAAATTTCTCGCATTACTACTCAAACACCGGAAGAGTTTAAACCGCTGGTTCAACAACTGAATCAACTGCTTGACTCACTCGACCAACGCTTAGAACGCTCTCGGGAAGCGCTGGCTAATTTGTCTCACAGTGTAAAAACTCCTATAGCGGCCCTTAGGCAAATTCTCGAAGACACCAGCCGCCCGATAAATAATGACCTTCGACTTGAAATGGCTTCACGGCTTGCCGATCTCGATAAACAATTAGAAGCAGAAATGCGACGCAGCCGGTTTGCCGGCCCGCAAATTGGAAAAAGCGCCAATCCGGTAAAACAAGCCCGTGAGTTGTTATGGATGCTCGGACGGCTTTATCAAGACAAAACGTTTGAATTGTCGACCGAACTTACCGAAAACTCACGTTGGCCAATAGAAGAGCACGACTTAAATGAAATACTAGGGAATATACTCGATAATGCAGGAAAATGGTCCGCTGGCTGCGTTGAGTTAACGTTGCAACAGTCGAAAAGTATGGCCCAAATTATTATTACGGATGACGGTGCAGGAGTTGCAGACGCTGAAGTTATGCACTTAGGTCAAAGAGGTTGGCGGCTGGATGAACAAATTCCAGGGCACGGTCTTGGCCTTGCTATAGTTTGCGATATTGTTGCCCAGTATAACGGCCACGTTTCATTTTTAACGGGCTCCACAGGTGGGCTAAAAGTTCTCATTGAAATACCCGTTTAAGCCGATTGTAAATGAATACTCTACTAATAAAAAAGACCTCTCTAACAACCTTACAGTTACTAGAGAGGCAAAAATAACGTTACTCATTCCCTTCCTGGAAAAGAACGCTGCTTAACTAGATCCCAAAGTCATCATAACGAATACGTGAAGGTTCAACCCCTAATTCTTCTAACATCTGCAGTGCAGCTGCTAACATTCTAGGAGGTCCACACACGTAAAAATCGTACGACTCTAGGTCTTTGCCAGACAGGTAGGAAAGAACAGCTTCATGCACAAAGCCTTCTTTACCTTGCCAGTCACATGACTCTTTTTTGTCTGAAAGCACTGGCACAAAGTTAACTACCCCTTTGCTATTTAATGCTTCAAACTCTTCAGCATAAACAATTTCTTGTTTATTTCTCGCGCCATAGTAGAACTCAATTTGGCGTGGGCTTTCTTCATTCAGCTCTTCTTGTATTAAGGCTCTTAATGGGGCCATTCCAGCACCACCACCAATGAAGAACAACGTTCGTTCAGGCCCGTGATTACGATTAAAGTCACCGTAAGGGCCTTCAGCAACAATCTGTTCACCAACTTTCATATTGCACATATATGACGAGCCAGCTCCTGGATGCTTATGCCCATTGGTCGGCGGCTGATATCGAACGGTAAATACGAGCTCCTGCGACAAACCAGCTATTGTCGCCATAGAGTAATTACGGCGAACATGGCCGTGGCTGAATGTTGCCTGATTTATGTTTGCCCATTCGGTTGAAAATGCTTCTGGAACGTCATGAGGCCGTGTGCTTGTTTTAGCTTTAGGAACTAAAAACTGCATGTACTGGCCTGCTTTGAATTCAATCCCTTCGCCTTCAACCTTAAACCGAAGCTCTTTCAGCATAGGCGTTAGGAATTTCGAGCCAACCAACTTAAGTTGGTACTTACTAACACAAAGCTTTTCAACTTCAATGGAAGCAAGCTGACTCACCTGGTGTTGGCACGCTAGGCGACAGCCTTCGGCAAGTTGCTCAGCGGTTAGTAAGCTTTTTTCTGCTGTGGTAATGGGTGCGTCTTGTGTCGCTTTAACAGTACAAAGACCACAAGTACCACCACCGCCGCAACCACTGGCGACCAGTATGTTGTGTTGCTGTAATGTTTGTAGAATAGTTTTGTGTCCATGCGCACTTATTTGTTTGCGCTCAGTACCCGCAATGGCTTCAAAAGGTACTTTACGGAAACTAACTCGCATTTGCCCAGTGAACAGCAAGTTTAGTAACAAAATCAAACCGGAGAGCGCAAACCACAAGCTTACTGCGGCAGCTACAATAATCAGCATGTGATTAAAGTTTCTACCACCGGAATAGTCCATATAGTGCAACTTAAACATCCAGTCGCCGAGCAGCCAAGGGGTGTTACGGTGTTCTAAAACACTGCCCGAAGTACTATCTACATAAACTCGCGTGTTGAGATCATCGTTATAGTTAATTCGGTAGCCTTGGCCTTCCCAACCATGCAGCTCTCCACTTGCTGTAATAGCAGTAATTTCTGTTACTTCACCAGGCCCTATATAGCTTGCGTTCGCTATCGCTTCAGCTAGATCTGAGTTTGTATGCCAGGTTTGGCCTGTGCGCCCATCAAAATAACTCACGCCTTCGCCATGGTGTACTTCAACTTGCGGCAAGCCAACCACCACATGGGAGCGTACTTTGGTTATATTTTCTACATTCAGATCCAAGTTGGAAATATTAAATTGTGTCGTACTTAGTGCAACTTCTACCGAGTCTTTGCGGTACTGTTTGCCGCTCATATCTGCGTTGCCCACAATGGCAAAATATAAGCCACTTATGGTCCAAAGTAGTACCTGCAAAACAATAATTAGGCTAGTCCAACGGTGTAGCCATTTTAAAAATCTCATAATGGCTTCCTCTTAGATGAACGTAAGGTTTGAATAACTAGAATAACCCCAGTAAATATGAAGCCGAACGTAGCGATAATAAAGGCTCTCAACCACCAGGTAGTGATATTTGTACGCTCTTCATAATCCATTATGTGTAGCATCCACATAAAGTCGAAACCGCGCCAAAAGTCATGTCTACGTACCGTCATTTCGCCTGTATTTCTATGTAAATATAACGTTGTGTCGGCAAAGTCGTCGAAATCCACACGCCAAATAGGTAAGTGAGCAGGGTTTAGCTCAGACGGTGCTTCGGTTGTTAACAGCTCAACCTTTGCAATGTTGGGCACGCCCTTTTTATAGTAGCGCTCGGCAAGGCCACTTATATCATCGGTGTTTAGCTCCACTACAGACAAGTCATTTAATTTCAGCAGAAATTTATTTCCTGCTTCGTGTACTTGAGCAAATTCATGGTAGCTACCGCCAATGTAACGGTGAACAAACTGAACATCATGCGCAGTTGGGTAGCGCGCTATAATTTCTTCAAGACGATTCAGCTGTACCGTCTTGTTTAGTGGTATATCGGCTTCTTGGGTTAAGTGCACACCATGAATAAACGGTAACTTAATAAAAACCATATACGATCCTGAAATAACCCACAGAACCATTTGAATACCAACAAATAATCCAAGCCAACGGTGCCAGGTACGAAACCCTGAAGACTGTAACCGCATAGTCTTTCCCCTCAAGAGGGTGCGATGGGGTTACCCCCCATCGCACGCTACATTAGAACTGGTAACGAGCTTTTATATACAACTGGCGTCCCATCAAGTCGTATGTCATGGTATCCGTATTTGCATCAGTCCAACTTTGAATAAACGGCGCCTTTTTATCGAGTAAGTTGTTTACACCCGCACTTACTGTCCAGTTCTTATCTACAAACCAGCTGCCTTGTACATTGTGGTAAAACACATGATCAACATGCGCACCAATGTCACCCGGGTCAGCATTAATGTCATTCGCAGAGCCAATCATACGAACGCCGTAATGTAGCTGCCACTGGTCTGAACTAAAGGTTGCTGAGGCGTCTGAACGTAAGCGAGTAAAGCTACCATTACCACCAGTAATTTTACCTGCGTAACGAATAGGATCTGCGCCAGCAAATGCAGCTAAAGTATATTCATCTAGATAAGTCATATTGACATTAAATCGAGCATTTAAACCAAACAGCTGCGTGTTATAGAAAACCGAGGCATCTACCCCTGAAACGGTTTCGGTAGCTACGTTGTCTGGCTGTGCAGACAAGAAGTTTACCGCTCCTGTTAATGGGTCTCGGGTATAAGTAGCGTCACTACAGAACGGGTGAGACATATTTTCAGAGCCATAACAGGCAGCTAATTTCGTAGAGCCAGAAACACCACGAATCGCGTTTTCAATTTTAATATCAAAGTAATCGATGGTTACTTGCAGCCCTTCAATAAACTGCACATTCCACACTAAACCGGCAGTAAAAGTGTCTGCGTCTTCAGGGCCAAGATCTGGGTTACCACCTGTACGTGTTAACACTGTTGAGCCAGTTTGTGTATAGCCTGCAGGCAGGCCATCGGCTTGACAGTTTGCAGCAATGGTAGGATCGGCACCACTTTGATCCCAGCCAGAGCATGGGTCAGACGTTCTCAAGTTCCCTTCGTCCATACCGCCAAATAGTTCAGGAATATTTGGTACACGGAATGCTGTCGACTTTGTCGCACGCAGCTTTAAATTGTCGTTAATAGTCCAGTGCAACCCTGCTTTATAGTTTCCTGCGCTACCAAAGGTATCGTAGTCAGAATAGCGGTAAGCAAAGTCAACAGCGAGATAATCAACAAACGTTTTATCGGCTAACAGTGGTATAGATGTTTCTACATATGCTTCGGAAACCGTATACTGGCCGCGTAATGGCTCTTTGCGGTTTGTATTCATCACACCGGCAACTATAGAAGAGTCGGGTTCGTTCCAACCTCTTTCTTTTCTGTGCTCTACCCCAAAGGCTACTGGTATAGCGCCATTTCGCGTTTGAAATAAGTCACCTGCAACGTTTGCAGTAAATGAACGCTGCTCATTACCGCCGTAACTGGTGTTTTTAAATAAAATATAGTCCAGTGCCTCTTGTGAAATGTTGCCATAACCCAGTAGGTCGGCGCATGGTATACCTACACCGCATACGTCAGGGTCAATGGCCTTTCCTAATCGCTCTAGGTTCACAACATTATCGGCCATATCATTACCCGTAGTTCGACCAAAGTTATATGACACACTCCATGCCCAGTTGTCGTCATAAAGGCCGTCGAAGCCAGTTACAACTCGGAATGTATTTACGTTTTGGCTAAACAAACGGGCACCACCTTCTTCTAGGCGTCGCTGTAAAATTCGAATGTCTTCACCTACAGGGTTATCTGGATGATCCGCCGCGTAATCAATATTACGCAACGTACCAGGCGTAGCTATTTGGTTAGACTTCCTACTGTTATACAACACCTCAGCAAAAACGTACGTTTCTTCACTTAAACGATAATCACCAAAGCTCGAAAAACCTAGTGTTGTTACTGGGCTCATAGCATTTAGCATGGGAAAGTTATCAACGTTGTGTACGTCTGGGTTATAGGCTTCATAGCCTTTAGCAGGGCCACCAACAACTTGGTTAAAGTTAATTTGGTTACCTGTTTCAGGGCCTGAAGTAATCACCGCACGGCCACCAGGGGTCGATGCGCTCCCTACACAACTAAGTTCGCCTGGGGTAACTTCTGCAAGTGCACAATCGGCTCTGTCACCCATATTAATTGCTTCAGTAGTGCGATAGCTAAGGCTCGACGTTAAGCGGCCACGATCCGACGTTGTACCCAACATCACATTAAAAGAAGTTTCTTCGCCATCACTTTTGTCAGTACTAGCGAAACGGCCGTCAACCATAAAGCCTTCAAAGTTCTTACGAGTGATAATATTCACTACACCCGCCACAGCATCAGCACCATAAATAGCTGAAGCCCCGTCTTTAAGTACTTCAACCCGTTCAATGATATTTACTGGGATAGTATTAAGGTCCACTGCAGCGTTAGCCCCAGTACCCCCATTTACCACCCGGCGACCGTTTAGTAATACCAAGGTACGGTTCACCCCAAGCCCTCTAAGATTTACTTGAGTGGTACCATAACCACCACCCACCCAATACGCATTCCCTTGGCTACCACCAAAACCTGCTGAAACAGACATTTTCTGCAGCAGCATTTCCATAGAGGTTACGCCAGACAGTTCAATATCTTCTGCGGTGAGAACTTGAATAGGGGCAGCACTTTCTGCTTCTGCCCGTAATACTCTCGAGCCTGTCACCGCTATTCTTTCTACTGGTTTTTGTTGAGCTTCCGTCGCAGCATCATTTACTTGAGCGTAAGTGATACCTGGTGCGAAGGTTACGGCAAGCGCAAGTATAGATAATTTATGCTTTTTCATAATTTCCCCCGGCCTAAGCCTTATTATTGTTACCTAATGCACTACAACCAATAGCAACACAGCGTTGTATATGCAACTTCGCTTTCCGTAGCAACCTGTTGTTTTATCTGGTTTTTATTTAATAAAGGCTCGCAAGCATGGTTGAAAAACCAACTTGTATATACAGTCATTTCGCTCTACATGGCTAAGTCAATGCATATTCAATAACTCATGAACCTCCACGGTTAAAAGTTGTATATGAACGAAATATTTAATTTTTTCAGAAAATAAATCTTCACTTGAACAGCTTTCGGCTGCTTCCAATCAGCAATATTGTTAACAATTGGAAGCAGCCGAAAACGCTCAACCTTATTTACAAGGTAAGTTTTCCTAGCAAATGTGTGAGCCAGCAATGCAAACAGTTGCATTGGGCGACGATTTAAAAACATGGGTGTACTCCTGAACAATCAATCGCAAGTAGTTATTCGCCGTAGCGAGTAACCAAACTTAAAGAATGTTTTCAGGCGATAACGGGAGGGGGGGAGTCTTTTGCAAGTAGGAGCGAGTACAACGAAAGTGTAAAGTAAGCGGGGCTGAAACTTCTGGCAGGCACTTCAATTTGTATAGATGGCGCAACAGCACCACCTCCAAAACCAAGTACTAGGCAATGTTCACAATCAACAGAACATTCAATTTTGCATTGTTCAACTTCATCGCAGCAATGCTCTAAAGCAAGATTAGTTGTTCCAGATTGAATGCTATGGCCTTCCATATGCTCACAAACTACAGTTTCGGCTTTCATACTGGCATGGTGCTTACTATTGCTAGGCTGGCTTAGGTTACTTTCGTTCTGCAATACGCCGCTACTACCCATAAAAGGCATTATTAATAGCGAGCATATTGTTACGACAAAAACCCAAATACGCATTGCAACTCCAAGTCAGACTCATTTCACTATAACGAATCTTTATTACAATGCAATCGCTTATTTATTCAACTATACAACATAGTATTTCGTCTCAGTTTCTAGGCAGTTTAACGGTAAAGCAGCTACCCACACCAAGTTCACTGGTTACTTCCAGCACACCCGTGTGTTTGTCGACTATGCTGCGCGATAAAACTAAGCCTAAACCAGTACCTTGCCCTTTTGGCTTTGTTGTATAAAAAGGTTGGTATATTTCTTCTATTTTTTCGGCAGGTATTCCAGCCCCCGTGTCGGCCACACTAAACCACACCCAATGTTCATCGTAGCCGGTGGTTACGGTAATAACACCATGGCCTTTAATGGCTTGTGCGGCATTCATCAACAAGTTAAGCAGCACTTGGTTGATTTGAGAGGGTATACATTGAATTCGTGGCAGATCGGCAAAGTTTAGTTTTAACTCAGCTTTATACTTTAATTCATTGGCAATAATATTCAGTGTGCTGCGAATGCCCGAATGGAGGTCGGCCTCTATAAACTCTGCTTCCTCAAGATAAGAGAAGTCTTTTAAGTCGCCTATTATTTCGATTACTCGCTGCAAGCCTGCTTCAGACTGAACAAGAAGTTGGGGCAAGTCTTGCACAATGTAGTCAAAGTCATACTTCTTTTTTAGTGCGGTAACTTGATCTGCAGGCAATTGCACACTGCCTTCACGAATTAGTTTAATTAAGCTGTCAATATATTCTTTAAGGCTACCTAAGTTTGATGCCACATAACCAATAGGGTTATTAATTTCATGCGCTACACCCGCAGCAAGTTGACCCAGCGAGGCTAGCTTTTCAGAATGCATTAGCTGTTCTGTAAGCCGGTCAAATTTGCTTTTAAGATGCTCATTTTCTGACTGCTCTACGGACATAACGTTACCTTCTGTTTGCTATGAACGAATATCGTGCCGTTCTTTATATAATCGAAAGGCGTCTTTTATTTCCTTAATCAGACTATCGTCCTGCCATGGCTTGGTAATGAACTTATAGATAGACCCTCGATTAATCGCATCTTTCACTGAATGTAAATCAGTATAGCCAGACAAAATTAACCGAACAGTATTGGGGTGCATTTTTTTTACTTGACTAAAAAATTCAGTCCCACTCATTCCCGGCATTCTCTGGTCGGAAACTATTACCTGTACATTATGTAAAGCTAGCAATTCAAAAGCCTCTGCTGCAGACGTGCAGGTTAAAATATGGAATGGTTCTTTGCGTAACATACGCTTAAGGGAGTGGAGAATGTTTTCTTCATCATCAACGAGCAGAAGTGTTTCTTGGGTAGAATTTGCATCGACAGTTTGAGTTGGTAAGTAATGTTGGAAAAACTTTTCTAACTGCTCCGCAGGCAATGGTCGCGAATAAAAGTAGCCTTGCAATTCGTCACATAAATACCTATCTAGTAACGTGGCTTGGGCTGCTGTTTCTATTCCTTCAGCAATCACTTTTAAACCTAGTTGATGAGCCATGGCTATAATCGCCCGTATAATGGCTGTGTCTTTATCATCTGTAACGAGATCAAGAACAAAAGACTTATCAATTTTAAGCTTGTCTATGGGTAAGCGCTTTAAGTAATTTAGGCTTGAATAACCTTTGCCGAAATCGTCAATGGCTATCTTCACGCCAAGTTTTTTAAGTCGTTGTAACTTATCAACAACTTGCTCAATGTTATCTAAAACCAATGATTCCGTTAGCTCTAACTCAAACCACTTAGGCTCTAATTGCACCTTAGCTAACGTTTCGCCTAACTGCTTAACAAACCCTAATGTTTTGAATTGCAGCGCAGACAAATTCACCGCTATAACCAGCTCAATTAAGCCTCGCTCTTGTAACGACCGATTATAGTTTGCTGCTTCTTCGATAACCCACTGGCCAATTTCATTAATTAAGCCCATTTCTTCAGCAAGAGGAATAAATTCATCGGGCCCAATCAATCCAATCTCAGGTTGATTCCAGCGTATAAGAGCTTCTAAACCTATGAGTCGCCCTCGCGGACGAAGGCCAGCAGCCTTTCCAGCTCGGGACGCTGGGTGTCCTTGCCAGAAGCCTTGTCGGTGAACACCCGCGCCACCTCAACACCCTCCAATTGCCGTTCCGGGTTCTGGTCGAAGCTGCTGACGCGGACATAGCCGATGCGTTGACCTTGCAAGATGCCTCCAAAGGCAAAAGTGTCAGGATGAAATCTGTTACCTTTGACGGAATATGTCAATCAATAGGAAATTTAACTCTATTCTGACATCGTTTGCACATGGCATCTGACATCAAGTTAGGGTATGCCTCAATCTGACGGCTGCGAACCGCCAGGGACAGGCGCAATGTCAGATTCTGTCGCGGCCTTGGCGCGTGCCTGGAAGCGTTCATAGCAATCCAGCCCGCAGAAATGTTCGACGTATTCCGCGCCTTCCGGGGTGAAGGCGGCATCGAGCGGAATTTCTTTGCAGCATACGCAGCAGGTGGTGCAACTGGCAGTGTTCGGGGCGTTTGCGTTCATGGTGGTACTCCTCCAGATTGGTAGCGAAGCTCAAAGCTGCCCACTCTCGGCTGGCTGGGAAGCGGTCATGATCTTCCCTTGAAGGCCCGCAGCAGCCGCGTCACAGACAGGACAAACAAGCCGGTCAGCGTGAGGGCTGCAATACCCCAGTGCTCCCCGATGAACGCGCCGGCCGTCGTGCCGGCTAGCACAATGGCGAGAATCGGCAAATGGCAGGGACAGGTGAGCACGGCCAGCGCGCCAGTGCGTCCAGGCCGATACCCGCTTCGAAGGCAGCCCGTACAAAGCGCAGCCGTTGCAACGCGGTGTCATCGAACAAGCCGTAGCCGCCCGTGGTGCACGCGACCGGCCGTAGCAATCCGCGCAGCAGGTAGTCGCGCACGATATGCACGCTCACCCCGGCATCAAGGGCCAGCCGAGACACTGTGTAGGCGCTCATTGAACACCTCCTTTTCCTCATCCGGCGCAGCACGAAAGCTGCTTCACGTCCTTGCTGAAGGTCTGCGCCGCGAGCTTCAGCCCTTCGACCATGGTCAGGTAGGGGAACAATTGGTCGGCCAGTTCCTGCACGGTCATACGGTTGCGAATGGCGAGCACCGCCGTCTGGATCAGTTCGCCCGCTTCCGGGGCCACCACCTGTACGCCAATCAGCCGTCCGCTGCCTTCCTCGATGACCAGCTTGATGAAGCCGCGGGTATCGAAGTTGGCGAGCGCACGCGGCACGTTGTCGAGCGTCAGCGTGCGGCTGTCGGTTTCGATGCCATCGTGGTGCGCTTCCGCCTCGCTGTAGCCCACGGTCGCCACTTGCGGGTCGGTGAACACCACGGCCGGCATCGCGGTCAGATTGATGGCGGCGTCGCCGCCGGTCATGTTAATGGCCGCACGAGTGCCGGCCGCTGCCGCCACATAGACGAACTGCGGCTGGTCGGTGCAGTCGCCGGCCGCGTAGATGTTCGGGCTACTGGTGCGCATGCCCTTGTCGATGACGATGGCCCCCTGCGCATTGACGGCTACCCCCGCCGCTTCCAATGCCAGGCTGCGCGTGTTCGGTGCCCTGCCAGTGGCGACCAGCAGCTGGTCGGCGCGTATTTCACCGTACCCGGTGGTCAGCACGAATTCGCCGTCCACATGCGCGACCTGGCTGGCTTGCGTGTGTTCCAATACCTTGATCCCTTCGGCACGGAACGCGGCTGTAACGGCCTCGCCGATGGCCGGGTCTTCGCGGAAGAACAGCGTGCTGCGTGCCAGGATCGTCACTTTGCTGCCCAGCCGGGCAAAGGCTTGCGCCAGTTCCAGCGCCACCACAGACGAGCCGATCACGGCCAGGCGCTCGGGAATGGTGTCGCTGACCAGGGCCTCGGTGGAAGTCCAGTAGGGTGACTCTTTCAGGCCCGGAATCGGCGGCACGGCCGGGCTGGCACCCGTGGCGACCAGGCAGCGGTCGAACGCCACCACACGCTCGCCGCCATCGTTTAAACGGACGGCAAGGCTCTGGTCGTCCTTGAAACGCGCTTCACCATGCAGCACGGTGATGGCCGGGTTGCTGTCCAGGATGCCTTCGTACTTGGCGTGGCGCAGCTCATCGACGCGCGCCTGCTGCTGGGCCAGTAGTTTGCTGCGATCAATCGCAGGCACAGTCGCCGCGATGCCACTGTCGAATGGGCTTTCACGGCGCAAATGGGCGATATGGGCAGCGCGGATCATGATCTTGGACGGCACGCAGCCGACATTGACGCAAGTACCGCCGATGGTGCCGCGCTCGATCAGCGTGACGTTCGCACCTTGCTCGACGGCCTTCAGCGCCGCCGCCATCGCGGCTCCGCCGCTGCCAATAACGGCGACGTGCAGTCCGTCCCCATCACCACCAGCCTTGTCGCCACCGCCCAGCCTTCCCAGCGCCTTGCCAAGCAGTCTGCCCCGCGCTGAAGTGGATGGGGCATCGGCGGGTGTGGCCTTGTAGCCCAGGCCGGCCACAGCGGCGGTCAGCGCCTCTGGCGAGGTGCCGGGATCGGTGGCGAGTTGCGCGGAGCCTTTCGGGTAGGACACGAGCGCCGACAGCACGCCCGGCACTTTCTCCAGGGCGTCCTTGACATGTGTCGCGCACGAGTCGCAGGTCATTCCGGTGATATTCAAATACATTGCATCGTTCCTTTTCGTTTCGGCAACTGCCAATGCAGTTAGCCGTGTTTGGGTGGTAGTTCGCAGCGGCGGTTGGCCGGTGAGAGCAGATCCCAGATCGACACCCCGATCATCAAGGCCAGACCGACATAGAGGAGGTTCGCCGTCCACCAATTGCCAAAAAACAAGAGCATGGCCGCCAGCACGATGGCTGGCCCGACCATCCCGAGCAGGCTGCGGTACCATTGCCGATGACTCAGCCAGCCCAGTGCATTCGCCAGCAAAGCCACGACTGCGAACAGCGGCAGCAGCTTGGAGATAAACAACCCTTCGTATTCCTGTAGAAAGCCAAGGCCGATGGCCGCGCCCAGGCTGGCGATAGCCGGGAAACAGGCAGCGCATCCCATCGCGGAAACAACGCTGCCAAGCGCGCCAGCCTTGTCGGCAATGCGTGTAATCAGTCCCATGATCGCCAGGTTCGGACTCAGTGGCTCATTGCTTAACGCTGGACGGGTAGCCCGCATCGCCAGTGGCCTTGATCAACTCATGCACACTGGTCTTGGTATCATCGAAGGTGACAACCGCTTCGCGTGGTTCGAAGGTAACGTCAACTTTATCAACGCCTTCAATCCTGGAAATCGCCATTTTGACGGTGATCGGGCAGGTGGGGCAGGTCATGCCGGGTACGGACAGCGTGACTGTCTGGGTCGCGGCCCACACGGGGGCAACAACGGCAGCGAGGGCGAGGGCGGCAAACAGTTTTTTCATGATGAACTCCTGTGATTAATAGAAAAATGGCATGACGTAGGGAAATCCGAGCGCGACCAGGACCAGCGCGGCCACGATCCAGAAAATGAGCTTGTAAGTAGCTCGCACTTGGGGAATCGCGCAGACCTCACCCGGTTTGCAGGCTTGCGCCGGGCGGTAGATGCGCCGCCAGGCGAAAAACAGCGCGACCAGCGCTGCGCCGATGAAGATCGGGCGATAGGGTTCCAGCACCGTCAGGTTGCCGATCCATGCCCCGCTGAACCCCAAGGCGATCAAAACCAGCGGCCCCAGGCAGCAGGCCGACGCAAGAATGGCGGCCAGCCCACCGGCGAAGAGCGCGCCGCGCCCGTTTTGTGGTTCAGACATACGCTTGTCCTTTCAAATTTGGTTTGGATAGCTTAAGCTTACTTCCGTAGTTATGTACGGAGTCAAGCGATATGCAAATTAATTTTGAGAATCTGACCATTGGCGTTTTTGCCAAGGCGGCCGGGGTCAATGTGGAGACCATCCGGTTCTACCAGCGCAAGGGCCTGCTGCCGGAGCCAGACAAGCCCTATGGCAGCATTCGCCGCTATGGCGAGGCGGATGTAACACGAGTGCGGTTCGTGAAATCGGCCCAGCGGCTGGGCTTTAGCCTGGACGAAATCGCCGAGCTACTGCGGCTGGAGGATGGCACCCATTGCGAGGAAGCCAGCGGCCTGGCCGAGCACAAGCTCAAGGATGTGCGCGAGAAGATGGCCGACTTGGCACGCATGGAGGCCATGCTGTCTGAACTGGTGTGCGCCTGCCATGCGCGGAAAGGGAACGTTTCCTGCCCGCTGATTGCGTCACTGCAAGACGGAACGAAGCTCGCTGCATCGGCGCGGGGGAGTCACGGGGTGACTACGCCTTAGCGTGCTTTATTTTCCGAATTCTGAGACGACCCCAAAAAGCAAACACCAATGCCGAGCCGGATGGATCTGACTGACACCTACGCCTATACAACACCATGACCGAACTTCCCGACAACATCCTTCACCTGCCGCAATACCAAGTACTGGGCTGCAAATCAACCGACGACGAAATGCACTTCCAGGTGGACGTGCCCGATCCCATCGCCTGCGAGGAATGCGGCGTGCAGGGTGAGTTCGTACGGTTCGGCAAGCGTGACGTTCCCTATCGTGATCTGCCCATCCACGGCAAGCGGGTCACTCTCTGGGTGGTCCGCCGCCGATACACCTGCCGGGCCTGCAAGACAACATTCAGGCCCCAGCTACCGGAGATGGTGGACGGATTCCGTATGACACTGCGGCTGCATGAGTACGTGGAGAAGGAATCCTTCAACCACCCCTACACCTTTGTGGCGGCACAGACCGGCCTGGACGAGAAGACGGTGCGCGACATCTTCAACGCCCGCGCCGAGTTCCTGGGGCGCTGGCACCGCTTCGAGACGCCCCGCATCCTGGGCATTGACGAGCTATACCTGAACAAGCGCTACCGCTGCATTCTGACCAACATTGAGGAGCGAACCCTGCTCGACCTGCTGGCCACCCGCCGCCAGGACGTGGTGACCAACTACCTGATGAAGCTGAAAGACCGGCAGAAGGTCGAAATCGTCAGCATGGACATGTGGAACCCCTACCGGGCAGCGGTCAAGGCTGTGCTGCCCCAGGCCCGTATCGTGGTCGATAAGTTCCATGTGGTGCGCATGGCCAACGATGCCCTAGAGAGAGTGCGCAAGGGCCTCAGAAAGGAGCTGAAACCGTCCCAGAGCCGGACTCTCAAGGGAGACCGGAAAATCCTGCTGAAACGCGCTCACGAAGTCTCAGACCGGGAGCGCCTCATCATGGAGACCTGGACAGGCGCGTTCCCGCAACTGCTGGCCGCCTTATCAGCGTTACAACACGATCCAAATGTGAAAGCATTCCACGATGCATTAGTAGCTCGCGGTAAAAAGAAAATTCAGGCCGTGTGTGCAGTCATGCGTAAATATTTAACCGGAATATGGGCGTGCTTACAAAGCAACACCCATTTCGATTCATCAAAATTATTCAGTGAGATACATAAACAGGCTTGTGTTTAATCAGAGTATCTACTTCGAGACGGACATGCCCGTCACCAACGCTTACACGGAGTCCATCAACCGACTGGCCAAGGACAAGAACCGTGAAGGGCGCGGTTACTCCTTCGAGGTGATGCGGGCACGAATGCTCTACACCACGAAGCACAAGAAGAAGGCACCGACTGCGAAGGTCTCTCCTTTCTACAAGAAAACCATCGGTTACGGACTGCCGGACTTCGCAGAGGAACTCAACTACGGAGTCGATCTATCAACCATCTGAGGGTGGTATCAGATTGATGGGGTGAAGGTGCCCCATCAACCATTAAATCCGTATACCCAATAAAAACTCTAACCTGTCTAAATTCTCTAGCTTTTCTTCATACTCAGCTAAAATATCTTCTGTTGCTGCTGCTCTTCTTTTTATCGCTCGCGCTGTAGAAATGCTCGACTGTCGCGCTCTTTCTGCGTTCACGCGCTCAGGCTTTTTTACTCCCCGCATTAATTCAATATAGTAGCTTGGAGGTTGGATAGTTTTCTCATGCTCTAGGTGGTAATAAATTTTTTCTTTTAGGTGCGCATAGGTTACCGGCTTCACTAGAAAGTCGTTGGCATCAAAAGAAATACACTTTTGTAAGAGTTCACGGTATGAGTTGCCTGAGAAAACAATAATAGGAATGTCATGAGCAGTGGCGGTAAACGCATTGGTTCTAATTTTCATCAACAGATCAAGGCCGCTCTTGCTGCCTAGCTCAATGTCGGTGATTAATAAGTCGATAGGTTCATGTTCTAAAATATCAGCGGCAGTATTATAGTCGAAGGCCTTATGTGCGCGGCTGCCATGAAGCTGATTGGCAGCGCTATATAAAAAGCTGCACATTAAAACAACGTCATCGACAACTAACACATTAAAGTTTTTGAGTAGCATGGTTCAATGCTTATCCTAATTACAGCCTTAACGGCTTTTGCATTACCTACAAACAGCTAAAGGGAATAGCAATATTTACAGTAAATTATGAGAGAGAGTTTTATGGCAGGATGTTGGTTATTAATACAGCTCAGTACAACGGTCCACTTCGCCCAAAAAGTTTAATTATTATAGTACTCTAGCGTACTTTTTATGTAAAGAAAGCGCCCATAAGAGCACAACTAAATTGACCGCTTTAGCCGTGCTCTCATATGAACTTAGTCGTTAGTAAGGAAACACCTTCGCTACACCTCGCGAACGCGGGTCGGCCACAGCTTCCACATGGCCGTTTGTTACTTTAATAGCTTGAATGTCGCCTAAGTTCCAACCTTGGGTAACTAGGTTGTAACCTTTATTGGTTAGGGCCTGTTGCGTTTCTGCTGCAAGTGGCGCGTAGGGCTCCATATTTATTTGGTCTTTAGGCAATAACTGATGATGAAAGCGCGGCGCGGCAACGGCGTCGGCTAAGCTCATGTCGTAGTCGTAAAGGTTATTTATTACTTGGAAAATAGAAGTGAAAATGGTCGAGCCACCTGGGGTGCCAATCACTAGCTCCACTTGGTTATTTTTCAGCAGTAAACTTGGTGCCATCGACGACAGCATACGCTTACCTGGCTCAATGGAGTTGGCATCGTTGCCCACTACGCCAAAGGCATTCGGTACACCCGCTTTCGACGAGAAGTCATCCATTTCATTGTTCATTAAAAAGCCTGCACCTTCTACCACCACTCCGCTGCCGTAGCTTAAGTTTAAGGTGTAGGTGTTGGAAACCGCATTGCCGTCTTTATCTAGAATAGAGAAATGAGTGGTGTGGTAGCCCTCTAACCCTGGCTTCACATCGGCCGTTACAGAGATATTTTGCGTATTCACTTCGCTCGCACGCTGGTCTAAATAAGCGGGCTCTAGTAGTTTTGCTTGTGGCACTGTTACAAAGCTTGGGTCGCCTAAGTAGTCGGCACGGTCGGCAAACACGCGCTTTTCAATTTCTGCCATTAGGTGCACATACTGAGTGCTATTTAATGCAGTACCTTCAAAGTGGCTAGCTAGCCGCTGCTTTAAACCAAGTAATTGAGCTAAAGCAATACCACCTGAGCTTGGCGGTGGTGCTGTGACTAACTGGTAACCTTGCCAGTCGGTTATTACAGGCTCACGCCAAACAGCTGTATATGAGCCTAAGTCTTCTAACGTAATAAGGCCGCCGTCGCGCTCCATTTGCGCCACTAGCAATGCCGCCGTTTCGCCTTGGTAAAAGTCGCTAGGCCCGTGCGTTGCAATACGGCCAAGGGTTGTTGCTAGTTCTGTTTGTACCAAGGTTGTATTTGCTTCCATGGTGCCGAAGTAGTCCATAAAGTTGGTGCTTGCGGCTAGCTTTTCAAACAAGTTCTCTCGGTATATAGACTGTTTCGCTGATACTTTAAAGCCATTCTCGGCATAGTGAATAGCTGGGTTTACTAACTCACCCCAAGGCAAGCTGCCAAACTTTTGATGTGCTTCCCATAGCCCCATTACCGTGCCAGGCACACCACTGGCCTGGGCGCCAATAAGGCTTAAGTTGTCAATTACCTGCTTGTTTTCGTCTAAATACATATCGCGGTGGGCTGCTGCTGGGGCCGTTTCGCGATAATCTAAGAAGTAGGCTTTACCGTCGAACCAAATGGTCATAAAGCCACCGCCACCAATGTTCCCTGCTTCAGGGTAGGTTACGGCTAATGTGAACGCGGTAGCTACGGCGGCATCAACGGCATTTCCTCCATTACGCAGCACTTGTTCTGCTACTGCCGCGCCGTATTTATCGGGCGAGGCCACGGCCCCCGCGTGCACTGTTTTACTAGGAACCTCTGCAACGCCGCAGCCAACCAGGCTAACAGCAAGTAATAAACCAACAATATGGCGATAAATCATAATACTCTCCAAGAATAATTCGGCTTAGTTCTAACGCTATCTCACGCTACCTAACGCCAAGAACCGCAGTTTACCAGCTTTGGGCCTGTGCCAAGCATGGACAAGCCTTCGTTCAATCCCTTATAGTCAACGCATGTTTACTAACCTGAGTGCTTAAAACAAATGATCACTAAATTAAAAATAACCAGCCTAGTTCTTAGTTTGGGGCTTATTGCTTGTTCCGAGCCAACCTCAATAGTAGACGAAAGCACCCCTTCTTTTGCGGTAAATTTAAGCAACCTGCATCAAGACATTAAAATACTAGCGTCAGACGAATTTGCTGGCCGTGGCCCACTTACGGAAGGTGAAACCCTAACCATTAACTATCTGTCGGAACAATACCAAAAAATGGGCTTGAAAGGTGCAGTTAACGGCAGTTTTTTACAAGCTGTTGAAATGGCACAAATAACCCCAGACCAAAATATGACACTAAACATTGGTCAGCTCAGCTTTAACGCCGGTAGCGACTTTACTGCCCGTACTCAACACATTCAGTCCGTCATTGAACTGCAAAATTCCGACGTGGTATTCGTTGGTTACGGCATTAATGCGCCAGAATACCAGTGGAATGACTTTGAAAACGTCGATGTAAAAGGTAAAACCGTTATTGTACTGGTGAACGACCCTGGTTTTGCCACCCAAGACGACAGCCTATTTACTGGCAACGCCATGACCTATTATGGCCGTTGGACTTACAAATACGAAGAAGCTGCCCGCCAAGGTGCTGCTGCGGTGTTTATTGTGCATGAAACTGCTCCTGCTGCTTACCCCTGGAGCGTGGTAGAAAGCTCGAACACTGGCAGCAAGTACGCCTTAATGGACGAAAACAAAAACGCTTCGCAACTGCCTATTATGGGCTGGATTGATGTTACGGCAGCCGAAGCTATTTTTGCTCAAGCCAACCTCGACTATCAGCAACTGAAACAACAGGCGCTCGAGCCCGAGTTCAGCCCGGTAGCGCTCAATAGCCAAGCTAACCTAACCTTGAAAAATGAGTTGTCGATGGCGCAGTCACATAACGTAATTGCTCAACTAACGGGCAGCGAAACTCCAAACGAGTACATTATAGTAAGTGCCCACTGGGACCATTTCGGTAGCCAAGAAACCGAGCAAGGCTTGAAAATATTTAATGGTGCCGTCGATAACGCTTCGGGCACAGCAGCCACCTTAGAAATTGCTCGAATAATGGCGAAAATGCACGAACAAAATCCCTTTAAACGTTCTATTATTTTTATAAACTTCACCGCAGAAGAAACCGGCTTAATTGGTTCAGAGCAATTTGCTAATGGCGACATTATTCCCACCAAGCAAATGGTGGCGCTATTAAATATCGACGGCATGAACATGCTCGATGGTACCGACTATGTATTGCAATACGGCAAAGGCTTGTCGGAAATGGAAACCTACCTAGCTAACGCCGCTAGCGCTCAAGGGCGCCATGTGAAAATGGACCCACGGCCACAAAATGGTTTGTTTTTCCGTTCAGACCACTTTTCCTTAGCCAAGCAAGGTGTGCCTAGTTTGTTATTTATGAGCTTAGGCGACACCGACCCCGACTATATTACCCATAGGTACCATAAGGAAGCCGACGTGTACTTCCCTAGTTGGTCGCTAGGTGGCGTGAAGCAAGACATTGAGCTGATTGTTGATATTGCAACGCAGCTAGCAAACAACGGTGATTGGCCAAAATGGCTGGCTGAATCCGACTTTAAAGCCCGCCGCGAACAAGACAGACCATAAAGTAAACAGCGTTACAAACAAGCCCACTTGGGTTGACTTCCAATTTAGATTTCAGCCCAAGCATTACCTTAGCCGCAAGCTGTGGTATTGGTTTCGTTTTGACAACTTTATAAGAAGCTAATACTCTAATGCTTATCAACCTCGCCACTAAAACTACACCATCAAGTTAGATTACAAAAGTACGTTGTTGTAATGTGAGTTGAAATAACAGATGGATTTACTATGCCTCACATTCCTTTTCGCTCTCGGCTATTTAACTTAAAAACATTAATTGTTTTGTTAGCATTTTTCGTTGCATTTATTACTTTAATTAATGGGTTTTATGCCACCTATGAAGTACAAAAGCAGCAACTAATAAAGCAGACTCTCGACACCAATCATGCCTATGCCCAAAAGCTAGCCGCAGCAACAGACAACTTTATTATTGCTGCGCACCAACAGCTTGCTTATTCCGCCAGTGTTATTGCCGCCGATATTGATAACCACAGCCTATTAATGACTGAAGCGGAACGGTTGCGCACTCAAACCAATAGCTTTAATTCGATTATGATAACCAGCAAAGACAGTATTGTGCTTGCTACGGCGCCTTCCACTCAAAACCTTGTTGGTCAAAAAATATCGTCTACTGGCGCATTAGAGTCGTTAGAAGCCCAAAGCCCATTCATTAGCAAACCTTACCTGTCTACCGTTGGTAATTTTGTCATTCTTATTTCTGCTCCCATATTTAATCAGGCGGGTGATTACCTGGGCTATGTGGGTGGCAACATTTATTTAAAGCAGCGCAGTATTCTGAATGACTTAATTGGTGAACACTTTCACCAAGACGGCTCTTATAATTATGTTCTCGATCAAAACAGGCAGTTTATTTATCACCCGGATCCTAATCGCGTTGGTGCCTTCACCGACGGCAATATAGCCACCAACAGTGTACTTAATGGTGGCACTGGTGCTATTCAGTCAGTTAATAGCTTAGGTGTTGAGATGCTGGCAGGCTATGCCACCATTGAAACAGCTGGTTGGGGTATTGTTGCCCAGCGCCCAGTAAGTGCCACTCTTCTTTCGCTTAATGAACAAATGGAGCAGGTGGTATATCGTACTTTGCCCTTAGCTTTTCTAACTTTCGTGCTTATTTGGTTGTTAGCAACTCTTATTTCTCGCCCATTGCGAAAGCTTGCTCATGCTGCACAGAAGCTTGATTCACCAACCGCCTACCACGAGTTAATCAATATTCCTTCTTGGTACTTTGAAAGTGACCAGCTTAAAAAAGCGATGATCAAGGGCTTAAGCTTACTCAACATTCAAATTAGCCAGTTACAACAAGACGCCGCTACCGACCCATTAACCGGCGCCTTTAACCGCCGCAGCCTGCAACTGGTAATGAGCGAATTGCACGAGAAAAAAATACCCTTCTCTGTTTTAGCCGTTGACATTGATCATTTTAAAAAAGTGAACGACACTTTTGGTCATGCTGTCGGCGACAATGCGCTTATCGCACTGGTACAAATGATGCATAAGGTTTCCAGAGAAAAAGATATTGTGGCCAGAACCGGTGGCGAAGAGTTTTTACTTATTTTGCCAAATACGCCAAGTAATATAGCGCTAATTATTGCAGAGCGACTTCGCACCAATATTGCCGAAATGGAAATTGAACCTATAGGGTCCATTAAAGTGTCTATTGGCGTTTCAACAAGCTCTGAAAGCGACTTTTCAAGCACTGAAGTAATAGACCAAGCCGACCAAGCCCTGTACCAAGCAAAGGCACTAGGCCGTAATCGTAGCGAAGTTTTTTCGCCAAACTAAATTATTGCTTAAGCAAACTGTGGGAGTTTCTATTCATGATTAAGTGCGACCCTGTTACCGGTGTTTGTCAGTTACCCGAACTAGACAACCCCAACGAAACTGTTGCACCTGCTATAAATAGCGGCTCGACTGTGCACTATATTGGTGACCCTATGTGCTCGTGGTGCTGGGGTATTTCACCCACTATTAGCGCAGTAGAAGCTTTTTGCCAAGCAAAGGGTATTGGGTTTTCAATAACCATGGGCGGCCTGCGGCCAGGCGGCGGTGACCCTTGGAACGACGCCTTTAAAGACTTCCTACGTAATGAATGGCGCCACATAACCCAAAAAACGGGGCAACCATTTGGCTTCGTGTTATTAGAAGCTAAGCATTTCAACTATGACACCGAGCCTGCTTGCCGCGCTGTAGCAACTGTTAAGCTGCTACAAGTTCAACATCAGCTGCCCGTTGCCATCGTATTGAAATTTCTTGCTGCAATACAGCATAATTTTTATGTGGCTGGTAAAGACCCAAAAACAGCAAACTTTTACGCCAGTATTTGTACTGACCTAGAACTAAACTTTGACGAGTTTCGCACACTGTTTAATTCGCCGGCAGGCCATCAGGCGGTTCAGCAAGATTTTGCCCGTAGTCGCCAATTGGGCGTGCGTTCATTCCCAACCTTGCTGCTAGAGCACGAAGGTAAAATAAAGCCTTTAGCCGTTGGTTATACTACTGCTGAACAAGTAATTTCACAGTTACAGCAAGTGCTAACGCCATAAGCAAATTTAAATTTATTAGGAGTTTGTTATGTATAAGAAAATTTTAGACTTCAGCTTTAAAGAAGCTGGCAGCCAAAGGTTTTTTGAGAAAAACGACGACTTCGACCGTGAATTAACCGAACGCTTTAGCCAGCTGTTAAAACAAGCCGCAGCCGCCGAACTTTATACTTGGCGCAACACTGTTCAAGGCCGCTTAGCTGAAATTATTGTGTTAGATCAGTTTTCTCGCAATATTTATCGCGACACGCCCGCTGCTTTTGCCCAAGACCCAATGGCACTGACCTTGGCTCAAGAAGCCGTTGCCGCTGGGGCATTAGAAAAGCTAGAAAGCATAGACGAGCGGCAGTTTTTACTAATGCCTTATATGCATAGCGAGTCGAAACTTATTCACCAACAAGCCGAGCCGTTATTTAAGCATTACACCGACGAAAAAACCTACGGTTTTGAAATTCGTCACAAGGTTATTGTCGACCGCTTTGGCCGCTATCCGCACCGTAATAACATATTAGGCCGTAAGTCTACCGCTGAAGAAACTGAGTTTTTAACCCAGCCAGACTCTTCATTTTAAACACGTTGAGGTGGCTTTAGCTTAGTGAATCACTCCACGGCGATACGCGCAGATGCTTCGTTAAATAGTCAATAAAGGCCGTTACCCGCGTTGGCCGCAAGCGCCCTGGTGGAGTAATAACATACAAAGCAATGGGTGCTAGCTTCCAGTCAGCCAGTACTTCAACCACCTCGCCGGCTTGTATTTCTTGCCACACCAAAAATTCCGGCAGCACTGCTAAGCCCAAGCCTTTTTTCAATACTGGCAGTAAAGCGTCGCCATTATTCACCCGCAAACTGCTACTGGGTAAGGCTTGGTTGTGTTCACCATGGGCTGCATGGTGAAAGCGCCAATGGGCACCACGGTTATCGTAAGTGTAAAGCAGCGCCTTGTGTTGCGCTAAATCACTAGGGTGTTGTGGGGTGCCATGTTTAGCAAAGTAATGCGGGGCGCCCACTAACAGCATTCGTATGGGGCATACACGCTGGGCCAACAAACTTGAATCAGCTAAGTCGGCAATGCGTAAGGAAAAGTCGAAGCCTTCGGCTACCAGGTCAACCTGCCGGTCATCAAATTTAATATCTAGTTCTATGTCGGGATGCTGTTCAAGAAAGTTCGGTAACAGTGGGGCCAAATAATTCAAGCCGAACGACATAGGCGACGAAACTCGAATTAATCCGCGCATAGCTTCCGACTGCTCGCTAATATTCGCTTCTACCACTTCACCCATGTTGAGTAGGTCGTTGGCATTTTCTAACACCATGTAACCACTTTCGGTTAGAGTAATGCGCCGCGAGGTGCGGTGAAACAACATCGTTTCGGTACGTTTTTCTAACCTAGTAATGGCTTTAGACACCGTTGCTTGTGATAAACCTAACGCTTCTGCCGCTTTAGCGAAAGAGCCTTCACGGGCCACTGTGGCAAAAATAGCCCATGCGTCGAAGTCGGGTAAACGTCTCATGTATGTCCCTTAACAAATTTAGCCCACCGAATTGGAAAGGATGCTATTCCATTTTCGGGGTTCTGTGCAATGCCTTAAACAATTACAATGGGTTATGTTCCGCTCAAAGTCATGCGAAAAGCTTGTTTCGTTGCAAACTGCGCATGGCCCAAGCACACCCAAACAATAACAGATGACTTAAGTTATCTACATTAAACACCTAGGAGTTTAGTTAATGAGTAAACAGTTTTTAGACACAATCAAGAAACGTCGCAGCCAATATGCCTTAGGCAATGACCTACCTTTGCCACAACAAGACGTAAATGAATTAATTCAAGAAGCGGTACGCCATTCGCCTTCTGCTTTTAACTCGCAAAGCTCGCGGGTAGTTATTTTACACGGCGACCAACATCAAAAATTCTGGGACATTGTAAAAGGCGAGCTACAAGCAATTGTGCCTGCTGAAAACTTTGGCCCTACAGAAGCTAAAATTAACAGCTTTGCGGCCGGTGCCGGAACCGTTTTATTCTATGAAGATCAAGACGTAGTAAAAGGCTTACAAGAGAACTTTGCCCTGTATGCCGACAATTTCCCTGTTTGGTCTGAGCATTCAACCGGTATTGCCCAGTTTGCCGTATGGACCGCCTTAGCCACCGCTAACATTGGCGCCAGCTTACAGCACTACAACCCGCTGCCAGATGAAAAAGTTGCAGCTGAATGGAACATTCCTGCCAGCTGGAAACTACGCGCCCAAATGCCTTTTGGTTCACACCAGGGCGAGTTCGGCGAAAAAGAATTCATGGACAACGCCGAGCGTTTCCGCATTTTCGCTTAATTTTCTAGCCTACAGTTTTAATACAGCGAACCACTCTACTTAGGGTGGTTCGCTTCCTTGTTTACGCTAGAGCGTATTTCATGAGTGATATAAAAGCCTGTTGCAGCCATTCAAACTTGTGAAATAAACCACCTTGGTAGATACTGTATGCATATACAGCTAGCGCACCAAGGTTTGTTCTATGCACGTTTCTATTATTGGCAAAAGTAATAATGCCACCCACATAAATACTAAAAGCTTAGCCATACCCTTGTTTATTGAACGGGTGTCGGCTGGTTTTCCTTCGCCTGCGCAAGACTATGTTGAGCAAACACTCGACTTGAACGAGCTTTGTATTAAGCACCCTGCCGCTACCTTTTTTGTGCGCGTAGAAGGCGATTCCATGTACGACGCGGGTATTTACTCGAACGACGTATTAGTGGTTGATCGCTCGATACAAGCCGAACATGGTGACATTGTTATTGCTAGTTTACATGGCGAGCTCACCGTTAAAGAGCTGCAGCTTAAGCCAGTGGTTCGGCTAGTGCCGCGCAATAAAAATTACCAACCCATTGTTATTCAAGAAGACTCCGAACTCGATATTTTTGGTGTGGTTACCAGTGTGGTACGCACTATGCGGCGCAAGTCGCCCTAAGCCTAAGCTATGAAGCAACAAACATTCGCCCTCGTCGACTGCAATAATTTTTATGCCAGTTGCGAGAAACTGTTTAGGCCTGATTTAGCTAACGTGCCTGTGGTGGTGCTGTCGAACAACGATGGCTGCGTGGTGGCTCGCTCAAAAGAAGCCAAAGAGTTGGGTATTAAAATGGCGGTGCCGCTTTACCAAGTGAAAGACTTAATACAGCAGCACAAGATAAAAACCTTCTCTTCTAACTACGCTTTATATGCCGACATAAGCAGCCGCGTAATGCGAATTTTAGAAAACTTAGCGCCGCGAGTAGAGGTGTATTCCATTGACGAAGCCTTTCTCGACTTAACCGGTATTGAGTCTATAAACTCGTTACTGACTTTTGGTCAGCAGGTAAAGCAAAGCGTACTACAGTGCGTAGGTATTCATGTGTGCGTGGGTATTGCACCTACCAAAACATTAGCCAAATTGGCCAACCATGCGGCAAAAAAGTACCCGGCTACCGGTGGCGTGGTTGACCTTACTGCCCGTGAGCGCCAGCAAAAGCTGCTCGCCATAACGCCAGTGAACGATATTTGGGGGGTGGGTCGGCGTATTACGAAACGGCTCGAAAGTATGAATATTCACACCGCTTTAGACCTTGCTAATAGCTCGCCAAGCAAAATTCGTCGACAGTTTTCCGTGGTATTAGAACGTACCGTGTTAGAGCTAAATGGCACCTCTTGTATTGAGTTGGAAGAAGTAGCCCCTACCAAGCAGCAAATTATTTCAAGCCGTTCTTTTGGTAGCGGCGTAACCGATTTCAACCAAATGCACGAAGCTATTGCGCAATACACTTCACGCGCCACTGAAAAGCTTAGGCTGGAAAAGCAACAAGCAAAAACCCTTACTTTATTCATTCACACTAACCCTTATAACTGCGGTAAAAAAAACTACAGTAACTCTGTAAGCGGCGAGCTTACTGTGCCCAGCAGTGACACACGTGATTTTGTGAAGCTGGCGACACATTTACTAAACCGTATTTGGCGCGACGGTTATAGCTATAATAAGGGCGGCGTAATGCTGTCTGATTTTTACCATCACGGCACTTATCCACTTTCTCTTTTTGAGCCCACCAGCACCGACAGCGAACTTTTTACTACTAGCGAAACTAGCCAACAACTGATGGCGGTGCTCGACGAAATTAACCAGCGCGGCCTTGGCCGCTTATTTTTAACTGGCGAACATTTAAAACATGCCTGGAACATGAAACAAGAATATTTATCTCCTGCTTACACCACCCGTTGGTCTGACCTACCAAAGGTAAAGTAACTAACTAAAGTGCAGCCTAGCTAACAAAAACCTTCTTATACCCATTACGAACAACACATATAATATATGTTTTTGTTATAAGAAGGTGTTTGAGTTTACTTGACCACCCCACAAGATTGGCTTAGCTTGATAGGACTTAAGTGAAAGTGCACGTTAGATTAAATATGCGAGTTAGGGGAATTATTATGAAAAAAACGATGATTAGTATCGCGGTAGCTGCTGTTGTTTTAGCTCCTGCTGCTGTTTATGCCCAAGACAATGAAAATACAGCGCAAGCCAAGGCGCCAGAACGCATCCAAGTAATTGGCTCTCGTTTAAGCGTGCGCACAGCAACCGAGGGTTCTGCCCCGGTTGATATTATTTCCGCTGAAGACCTGCAAGCAGCGGGTTTTACTGAAACTGCCAAAGCTTTACAGTACGCAGTGCCAAGCTTTAACTTCCCTACGTCGTCTATTACCGACGGTTCAGATGCAGTTCGCCCAGCCTCATTACGTGGCCTGTCGCCCGACCACACACTAGTTTTAGTGAATGGTAAGCGCCGCCATAGTAGCTCGTTAGTGCATTTAAACGGTACCACAGGCCGTGGAAGTTCTAACGCCGACTTAAACGCCATTCCAATTTCTGCCATTAAACGCATTGAAGTACTTCGCGACGGCGCATCGGCTCAATATGGTTCCGACGCTATCGCTGGGGTAATTAACATTGTTTTAAAAGACAACCCAGAAGGCGGCGACATTAACCTGAGCGTAGGCCAAACCTACGAGGGCGATGGCGAACAAGTGAAACTTTACGGTAGTTTTGGGGTAAACCTTAACGACCGTGGCGCCATTGTATTTTCTGGTGAATACCACGACAAAGGCCGTACCAACCGAGCAGGCTTAGACCCTCGCCCCCAATATCCTTTGGTAAATGGGCAGCCTGATCCGCGTGAAGCAACCTTCGATCGTAAAAGCCACCACGTGGGCGACGCGGAATTTGAAAACATAGGCCTGTTCTTTAACGCTAACTATCAAGTTGGCAGCGGCGAACTTTACGCTTTTGGTGGCTTCAGTGAGCGCACCACAAAGTCGGGGGCGTTTTTCCGTCGCGCACTTGACGCGCGTAACATTGTTGAAATTTATCCCGACGGTTATTTACCATTACTAGCGCCAGACACGAACGACACTTCAATTGCTGCCGGTTATCGCTTCGACGTAGGTAGTTGGTTTGCTGATGCTTCAATAGTGTATGGCGAAAGTGAGTTTAATTATCGCTTAGAAAACTCGTTAAACGCTTCTATGGGTCCCTCGTCACAAACTAGTTTCGACGCGGGAACCCTGGTACATGACGAAATGAATGTCAGCTTTGAACTTGCTCGGTTGTTCAAGTTCTACAATTACTCCGACTTGTCGGTGGCCTTTGGAGTGAGCTACCGCGACAACGGCTATCAAGTAAAAGCTGGTGAGCCTGCTTCCTACGAGAATGGCGGCTATGACAACCGCGCAGCGGGCAGCCAAGGCTTTACCGGATTCCGCCCCGACTCTGCTGTTAATGAGTCGCGCAATAACACTGGGGTGTATGTTGAGTTAGAAAACCAACTTACAGAAAAATTCCAGTGGGCCGCGGCCTTGCGCTTCGAAGACTATTCCGACTTTGGTAGTAACACCAGTTGGAAACTGTCGGGTCGCTATGCGCTCACCGACGAGCTAGCCATACGTGCAACTGCCAACACTGGCTTCCGTGCACCTGGTGTGCAACAGCTATATTTCACCAACATTTCTACCTTGTTCGTAGACAGAGGCAATGGGCTAGTACCAGAACAGTCGGGTACCTTTAACAACTTAAGTAATGTGGCCCGCGAACTGGAAGTAGGTGCCTTACAGCCTGAAGAGTCGCAAAGTTTCAGCGTTGGTATGGTTTGGACCAATGACAGTGGCTTGTCGCTTTCGGTTGATGCCTACCAAATCAAAATCGACGACCGAATTATCCTTTCTAGCTCGCTAGTGCCCGGCGACTCGCCAGCTGTTGCTGACGCCTTAGCCATTGCTGGTGCCGATAATGCTCGTTTCTTTATTAACGCTGTGGACAGCACAACTCGCGGGTTAGATATTGTGTTAGCTAAACAGTACGACTTGGGCGAGTTTGGCCGTTTACGCGCGCAAGCAGCGTACGGTTATAACGAAACTAAAGTAGACGCGGTGAACTTACCGCCAATTTTAGGTGGCTTAGAACATAAGCTGTTCGATAACGTTGAGCGCACCCGCATGACACGCTCAGTACCACGTAATAGTGGTACGCTGTCGTTAACTCACGACTACAGCAAGCTACAAACCCATTTAGCCTTTAGTTATTTCGGTGAATACATGCTAGAAAATAATGCTGGCGTGCAAACGACCTTCAGTGGCAAATGGATAGCCGACTTGTCGATGCGTTACCAAGCAACAGAGGCCATTGCGGTACGCGTTGGGGCGCAGAACTTGTTTGACACCTACCCCGATAAACAAGACCCTGCAAACCAATTTAACGGTATTTTTATGTACCCGAATACCAACGCACCCTTTGGTTTTAACGGTGGTTACTACTATGCAGAGCTAAGTTACCGCTTCTAAATAGTTGTTCATTCCTTTGCACTTAAAGCAGCCTTGGGGAATTTACCCTCAGGCTGCTTTTTTATTGGTCTGTAGCCAAGCTCAATGGCTTCGAAAAGTGAACGCTTTACTATATGATGCGGCACCTTAATTTTACGGGTAGCAGAAACCATGTCGACGCAAACTATTTTATATACTAATTTGTCTCAATATTACGACTTAATGTGTTGCGATATTGACTATCAGCAACAAAGCCAAGCCGTAATGCGTTTGCATAACTTATTTGGCAACGGTAACAAAGCCCACCTTGATCTGGCCTGCGGTACAGGCCCACATATTCTCCACTTTATTGATGCTGGTTACCAAAGTAGCGGGTTAGACATAAACGCACCAATGTTGGCAATTGCCCAGGCACGCTGCCCAGAGGCTGAGTTTCATTTGCAAAACATGAATGCTTTTAGCCTAGAACAACCGGTGTCTTTAATTACCTGCTTTTTATATTCAGTGCATTACAACCCTGATATACAGCAACTGCAGCAATGTTTTCAGCACGCCTTCAACGCGCTTTCGCCCGCTGGCATGATCAACACGCCATGGTGGCAGTAAGCTTTGAGCAACTGCAACAATTACTACTACCTTGGTTTGAAGTGTATATTTTAGAACACGACTACAGCCGAATTGAACCCTGGGGTGGCAAGGCGGGTAACGCTATTTTTGTTTGCGTAAAACGTTAAACACCGGCTAACTAAAGCCTAGCCCTCTCATCAGACCACTTTTGTTTTACGCTTTAGCCCCGCCTAAGAAGCACGCACAGCAACGATCCAGCCTTATTTTAACCACCAAATAATTAACACCTGTAGAAAAAACCAACAGGTTTCGCTTGAGTTTTTCCGCTTTATACATAAAACTAACGCCAGTATCAGTTTTTGGCTTGGCGCATAACAACCTAACTGCGCAACGTTGCCGAACCCTTATTAACGCTTCGAATGACGTAAAATATTTTTAAAAGGAACTCACATGGCCAATACAACCAAATTTAATCCTGCGAGTAGCTCACTAAAGCTGTCCTTGCTCAGTGCCTCTATACTTTACGCACTACTTAGCCCAGCGGCTGCTTTCGCTGAAACAAACACCGAAAACACTGAGGCCGATGCGCCTAGAAAGCTAGAGCGTATTGTGGTTACCGCAGAAAAAACCGTAAGTACCGTGCAAGAAACCGGCATGGTAGTAAATAGCTTTTCTGCGAACGATTTACTAGAAGCCGGTATTAACGACATTGACGGCATTACCTCGTTAATTCCTAACGTACAATTACTCGACGCCACCGGTGGTGGGGTACCAGTAGTATTCGTGCGTGGTGTTGGCCTTGCCGACTTCCGCGTAAACAACAGCCCGGCAGCAGCTTTTTACCACGACGAAATTTATAAGCCTTCGGTAGCTATGATGGCGTCGTCGTTTTTTGATCTCGAGCGCGTAGAAGTACTAAAAGGCCCACAAGGTGGTTTATATGGCCGGAACGCTAACGCGGGTGCTATTCAAGTTATTAGCGCCAAGCCAACCCTGTATGGCAACGAAGGTTACTTCGACCTTGGTCTTGGTGAATACGGCAAAGTTGAACTTGAAGGTGCATACAACCACGTACTAACCGACACCCTGGCAGTACGTGCTTCCGTGCGCCGCGTGCAAAGCGACAACACCTATATGCGCAGTGTTCAAAGCGACGGTGCAGGTGGTTTTACTAGCCAAGGCCATGGTGCAGAAGACGAATGGGCCACCCGAGTGCAGTTTTACTACGAGCCAAGTGACCAATTCAACGCCACCTTAAAGCTGTTTGCTGGTGTTGATAAGTCGGACTTTACCTTATTACGCCCCATTGGTATTTGGGCCGGCAGCGACACCATGGTGCCTGGCCTAGCCGACGGCGCATTAACCAACCAAGTGTGCGCACCCTTACTAGCGGGTTATCGCGACGACAGCCAATGTGCCACTATTACTGGCCAAACACCGGAAGAAATGGGCCTACGTAGTGTATACGACAGCGCCAGCTCAACCATGAACAAACTAGATAATCAGTGGCAAGGGCTGACCTTGTCAATGGACTACAAACTGCTAAATGGCGTGGTGCTTTCTTCTATCACGCACCTTGAGTCGTTTGAGCATGTGCGCCCGAACGACTGGGACGCAGTAGGCGGCTCATACCAAGACATTTATTATGAAACCGACATTTCTGCCTTTAGCCAGGAATTTCGCGCCGCCTATAACACCGAAAACTGGCGCTTTTTTGGGGGCATAAACATTGCCAAAGAAGAGCTTGACGAAGACAGCACCATTATCGGTAACCAAGGCATTATTCCGCTGGGCTTTGGTCACACCGAAGTGCACCAAATATATAAGCAAAAAGTAGACGCGTACGCAGTGTTCGGGCGGGTAGACTATGCCTTAAGCGACAAACTCGACTTAATTACCGAGCTACGTTTTACTAGCGAAGACAAAACCTTTGCTGGCCAAACGCACCTGCTTAACCCACCGGGCAATACCGACCCTAACTACAAGTTTTTACTGGTAGACGCCACCCAGCCCGACGCCACCTTTGAAGACGTGTCGGGTAAAATAACCCTGAACTACCAAGCCAATAAAGATTTACTCACCTATGTGTCGTTTTCTCGCGGCTTTAAGTCGGGCGGCTTTCCTGGCGGCTTAGTATTAAGTAACGACGGTGCTGAAAAGTATGAGTCGGAAACCATTAATGGTTACGAAGCAGGCTTTAAGTCAGACCTAATGGACCAGCGCCTGCGCTTTAACGCAGCGGTGTTCTACTACGACTACAGCAACCTACAAGGCAGCGCCCGAGTACCTGCAGTAGGCGGTGTAACCCTTGACCGCTTCCAAAACATTGGTGACGCCGAAGTATACGGTTTCGACGCTGAACTAACCTACTTACTTAGCGACAACTGGTTAGTACAAGCCATGCTTGGTCATTCAGAAGGTAAAATAACCGACTCATTGGCTACCCAGCTTTCTCCGCTAACAGGTGAAGAGTTTTCACTAAAAGGCAAAGAACTAAGCTACAAGCCCGACTTCAGTGCCAACTTGCTGGTACGCCACGACTTTGAATTTCAAAACGGTTACGGCGGATTTGCCCAGCTAATGTACGACTGGCGTAGTTCACAAAACTTTACATATATTGGCAACATTGCCGAGCAAACCATTTTCACTGAAGGCGCTTATGGCATTGTGAACTTCCAAGTAGGTATTAACCAAGTCAGTAGCGACTGGCAGTTTAGCTTTTTCGTGAAAAACTTAACCAACACCCGTTACAGAACTAATGCCCGTGCCGACGACCTTGGCGGTGCCTATGAAATATATGGCGCTCCTCGTTTATTTGGCTTGAAGGTTAACTATAAGTTCTAGAACAACATTATTAATAAACAACACTCGGTACCATGAAGAAAGGGAAGGGCTTCACGCCCTTTCTTCTAATTAATTTAGCTTTAAGGATGTAGTTATGGAAATCACTGCAAGTGATGTAGGCAAAGAAATTGGTGTGTCTAAATGGATTAGTTTTTCACAAGACGATATTGACACCTTTGGTAGAGTGACCCGCGACGAAGACCCCTACCACATGAACGTTGAGTGGGCGAAAGAAAACAGCCCCTTTAAAACCACCATTGCCTATGGTTTCTTAACCTTGTCTATGCTGTCGCATTTCACCCACGACATATTAGGCTGGGCACAAATTTCTGAAGACGAGCCTGAAGGCATGGCGCTTAACTATGGCTTTGATAAGGTTAGGTTTCTTGCTCCGGTTCCGGTGAATACAAATATTCGCTGCCGGCTAACGCTGGCTGCCCAAGAAGAAATTCAGCCTGGCGAATGGTTACGTACCTTCGACTGTGTGGTTGAAATAGAAGGCTCTGAAAAGCCAGCTTTAGTAGCCATTTGGAAAGGCTTGTTTATTCAAGCTGGTGCTGGTGCACGGTTAAAGCTAGAGGCCTAACATGAACGTTTCATTACCTAACCTTAACCAGCATAAAAAACTCTGTGAGTTGGTTTTATACTGGCAACAACAAACACCCAATGCTCGGGCGATAGTATTTGAAGACCAAGTACTTACTTATACCGACTTGGCCGCTCAAATAGACTTATGCGCCAAAGAATTACTCGGCCAAGGCATAACCAAAGGCGACGTGGTTGCCCTGTATGCTCAGCCAAGTATTTTGTTTGTTGTGCATCTGTTTGCCTGCGCGCGTATTGGTGCTATTTGGTTAGGTTTGAACACAAAATACAGCGCCGCCGAACTCGACTACATTCTAACCAATGCCACTCCAAAAAGTATTTGGTTAGAATCGTCGAGTATTAGCCAGGCCAATGAGCAGGTGCATAACTACTTCAATAACCACAATAATATTTGGACCAGCTCGTCAATGAACGTTAACGGCAGTGCTCAACTGCTGTTAGCCCCTTACGACAACAGTGACTTCGAGCTAAGCTCGGTCGATATGTTGGCAAATTTAAGCCTAGTTCAACTACCTAGTTTAAACACTATCGAACCCGAAACGCCTACGGCGCTTATTTATACTTCGGGCACTACCGGTAACCCCAAGGGTGCGGTTATTAGCCAGTACGCACTAACCAAGGCCAGCATATTGCAAGCCGGCTTGCTGCAGCTGCAGTCGCCTTCTATTTTAAATAACCTGCCTATTAACCATATCGGCTCGGTGGGCGACATAACCACCAGCATGATAGCTAACGGCGGCTGTGTTGTTATGCAGTCTCGGTTTGATGTAAGCGAAGGGTTTCAATTAATTAAAGAACACCGCATTACCTTGTGGGGTCAAATTCCCACCATGTTCCAAATAGCCCTTGAACACGAAGACTTTGCCACCGCAGACTTGTCGTCGTTGCAGTGTATTTTGTTTAGTGGCGCGCCCGCTTCAATTAATTTAGTGCGCCAACTACGAGCTATTTGCCCGAAAGTGGTGAATGCGTATGGCATGTCTGAAACTGTTGGCTCGGTAACCTGGGCTATGAATACCAGCGACCATATACTTGCCACCACGGTAGGTAAACCCATTGCTAGTGTTAAATTTCGTTTGGCCGACGAGCACAACCAAGCTGTTGCTACGGGCCAAAAAGGCGAAATACAAATTCTTAGCGACTACTGTTTTTCCTACTATTGGCGCGACGAAGCAGCAACCAACGAGGCCTTTACCGCTGACGGTTATTTAAAAACCGGCGACTTAGGCCAAGAAAATCCCGACGGTACCATTATGCTTGTGGGCCGCACCAAAGAGCGATTCAAATCAGGCGGCTACAATGTGTACCCGCGTGAAATTGAAAACATTCTTAGCGCGCACCCTCATGTTGTCGACGCGGTGGTGGTGGCCGTGGCCGATCCGCTTTACCATGAAGTAGGCCATGCTTTTGTTGTTACCAAAGCCGACCGCGCATGTACCGCCCACGAGCTCAAAGAATACTGCAAAGAGTCGTTAGCGAATTATAAAGTACCAAAGCATATCGACTTCTTGCCCAGCTTTCCGCAGTTACCGAACGGTAAAATTGATCGCAAAGCCCTAGCAACCCTAGCCGCAGAACACGCCAAGCAAACCCTGGCTAAATAGGACCTTATTGTGAGCAAACAGCAGTTATCGAATATACGTATTATTGGCTTTTCCCTTGGCTCGGTGGGTACTGGGTTATTTTCCACCACGCCCACGGTGTTATTGCTGTTTTATCTTACTCAGTTAAAAGGTGTTGAAGCCGGCCTAGCCGGCTTTGCTTTGCTTATACCCAAGCTGTGGGACATGCTTACCGACCCTATTATTGGCCGCTGGAGCGACGCTTCAAACTCTAAATATGGTCGCCGTTTGCCTTTTATGCTGGCCGGCACCTTACTTATGCCCTTGGGTTTAGTGTTAATGTTTAGCGCCCCCGAAGCCGCTACTCCCACCTTTTCATTTTGGTTTGTAATGGCGGCCTATTTATTTTCGGCCACCGCCTACACATTGTTTGCTGTACCCTACATAACCATACCTTCAGAGCTTTCGAGCGACCCCGACGAGCGCTTGAAAATTATGTCGTATCGCACTTCTGGGGTTATGTTAGGCATTATTTTAGGTTCGGGTTTACCGCCGTTTTTAATTAGCTTTTTTAGCCAAGACGCTGGCTTCCAAGACGCCGCAGCCTACCAGCAAACTGCCATTGTATTGGGCATAATATGTGTCGCCTTTATGCTTTGCAGCATATTGTCAATTAAGTCGTTTAGTTTGCTACAGCCTAAATTCGACGTTAGTAAAGTAAGCTTCTTTGCACAAATTAAGCGCGTTATGACCCCCCTCTTCCGCTACTTAGTTATTACCCATGTGTTGCAAATTACTGCCGTGGGCATACTGCTCGCTTCGGCTACGTATTTAGCAGTGTTTGCCAATGGCCTTTCGCCTGCTTCAGCCGGTAGCTTCCTTACTGCCACCTTTGTTACCGCCATGGTGGCTATGCCTCTGTGGCAAAAAATATCCTTAGCTACTTCACGCGTTACTGCCTTTGCCATTGGTGCGCTGGTGTACATGTTCGTGGCTATAGCCATGCTTATATATGGCTTGAACATTGCCTATTGGCACTTTATTGGCTTAGGCATTGGCTTTGGGCTAGGTTTTGCAGCCATACAAATGATTCCCTATGCGCTACTAACCGACACCATTCACCAACATGGCGAACAACATGGTTTCGGCTCAGAAGGGGTATTTACAGGAATTTGGACAGCAACAGAACAGTTAGGATTAGCTATTGCGCCATTTTTGGTTGGCGTTTCGCTGCAGTATGGTGGCTTTATTGCCGGTACTCAGCAACAAAGTGAAAGTGCCACCAAGGCTATTTTATTAACCGCCACGCTATTACCTATATTGCTTATGTTTTTGTCTATGTTTGCGCTGTACGCCTTTCAGCGCTTGTACCAAAAGGGCAATTCGCAGTAATAATAGTAAGCTGTATACCGCACCATAGCTCGATTTTAACCGGCATATACCGTACTATCGTTACTTCCAATGAAGCTGACGTGAGTTTTAGATAAATGCCTAAGAAAGCACATCCTTTGCTGGATACCGACTACCCTCAAGTGGTATTGAACGAACAAACAGAATCGCCGGCCCGTAAAAAAGGCGAACGCACTAAGCAGTCGCTTATTTGGGCCTGTGCACAGTTACTGAATCAAATTGGTTATCAAGAATTACGGGTATCAGACATTTGTGAAGTCGCTCAAGTTTCGAATGCTGCTTTTTATTTGTACTTCAAGAATAAAGTTGACATTACCCAAGTCACTTTAGAAGGGTTTTCCATACAAATTTTTGACGCCCTGCTTTCAAACACTGAGCAAGGTAGCGACAATAAAACTGCCCTTTACAACAGCAACTTAGCTTGGCTTCAAATTGCTGGGTTAAACGCAGGCCTTATGCGCTGCATACTGCAAGTTAGCTTTGTTATTCCAGAATTTGCTAAGTTCTACGACAACCTAAACTCAGATTATATTTTAAAAGTAGCTAAGAATATTGCTAAGCGAGCCGCTATAACCGAAGCAGAAGCACAAATGCTGGTATTTGCCCTAAGCTCAATGACCGACGAATTCACCCGCCGCTTACTTAGTGAAGTAGACTCGCCACTCGACACAATAGTGAAAAAAAGCCATTCGTCGGAAACTGAACTAGCCGAGTTTTTAAGTAACCTTTGGTATAAGGCGATTTATACCTAAGCTTTGTTTGCTAGCTGCTCCTTTGCGCTATCTGGGTCGACAACTTCCATGGCCCGAGCGCGCCCAGCAATAACTTTTTTCTCTGACGCCACTAAGCGCTTCAACACCTATCGAATCATAGGCTGATAACCAAACCATGACACTCAGCTACTACTTTTAGATCTTCAAGAAGCTAGCCCCACCCCTTTATTTAAGGTAGCGTTTCAGTATGTGTTTTGGGCAAGGAACAAATTAGTTTGGGCAGTAAAAATATTACTTACTACTCGACGCAAGCCGAGCAGCTTAGCGCGCAATACGACAGCCTTAATTTCACCGACGTGCATAGCAACTGGTTACAACATTTACCCTCTAGCGGTTGGGTATTAGACGTTGGTGCAGGCTCTGGCCGCGATAGCGCATATTTAGCAAATAAAGGGCTACATGTTGTTGCTGTAGAGCCCGCTAACGGTATGCGTGAATTAGCTCAGCTGAAGCACAAAGATGCCAATATTCACTGGATCAACGACACCTTACCTGAATTAAAAAGCGTGTTTGCGCTACAAATAAAGTTCGACCTTATTTTATTAAGCGCCGTATGGATGCACATTCCGCCTAGCTCACGCGAGCGGGCTTTTCGTAAATTAAGCTCGTTATTAAAGCCAAATGGTAAGTTGGTAATTTCTCTTCGCCATAGTACAAGCGAAAACGAGCTCCATGAAGATCGCGTCATGTATCAGGTATCAACGTCTGAACAGGCCCAGTTAGCCAATAAGTTCGGTCTTTCTTTTCAAGAAGTAACCAGCCAAAAGCAAGCCGACAAGCTAGGCCGTGATCACGTATATTGGCAAACTGTTGTGCTTACTTTACCCGATGATGGCACCGGCGCTTTTCCATTAATTCGCCACATTGCGGTGAACGATACTAAAACCTCTACTTATAAACTGGCTTTGTTACGCTGCATTTTACGTATAGCTGAAGGTCATCCTGGCGCCGTTATCAACCAAACCGACGACACGGTGGAGCTGCCTTTAGGTTTAGTCGCGTTTTATTGGCTCAAGCTCTATCGGCCGTTAGTTGATACCTATGACATGCAGCAAAATAGCAATAGTAATAGCGGTTTAGGCTTTGTTAAACCAGCCGGCTGGTCGGCTTTAAAACCATTAGCAAGCGCTGACTTATACTTAGGCGCACTGATTACGGGCGGCCTTACGGGTGATGCTAATTCAGCTGCAGCAAACGTTTTACACCGTACCCTTAAAGATATAAGCCAAGTAATAAGAAACATGCCCGTAAAGTACATTACTTTACCTGGTACGGATGAGGCTGTATTTGCCGTTGAAACCAAACCAACCCCAAACAATCTTACCTCACTCATATTAGACAGTGATTACTTGGCTAGCCTTGGTTCATTTTATATTCCAACGCATGTTTGGGACGCTATGGCCCAGTTTAGCGTATGGATAGAACCAACCTTACTGAACGAATGGGTGAACTTAATGGAAGGTTATGGGCGTAATAAAGCACGTGAACTCTCACGCCATCTTTATTTTAATGCCTTGCGTTGGGACGACCCTGAGCGTAAAACGAGCCATGTGCGCAACCGAGTCGACAGCTTACTTAATGAAGATAAGGTTTATTGCGTTTGGTCGAGCAAGCGCATTAGGCTGCCAAGCGAGTATGCGGTTGATCATGCTTTTCCCTATGCCCGCTGGCCTAATAATGACTTATGGAACTTAGTACCTGCTACTTCGCGGGTAAATGCGAGAAAGTCGGACAAATTACCAAGTGCAGCCAAGTTAAACGCGTGTCGCAGCCAAATTATTGATTGGTGGCAATTAGCTTGGGGTCAGAACAACACCGAATTTTTCGCCCAAGCCATTTTGGCTTTGCCCCACGTTAGCAAAAACTCCAACGACTTCGAGGAAGTATTTGAAGCTTTTGCCCTGCAACGCAACCGCATTCGCGAGCTGCAACAACTAGCCGAGTGGTTTTAATGCAACTTTAGCCGTGGCCGTAAATACCGGTTCATGCGGCCAACCAGCATCATTAAGCCGGTGCGCATATAGCCATGCAGTGCTATTTGGTGCATACGATACAGCGACACATAAATGGTGCGGGCTAAGCGCCCTTCCACGGTCATGGTGCCGCGCGATAAACTGCCCATAAGTAAGCCCACCGTGGTGTAGTTACTTAAATTCACTAACGACCCATGGTCGGTATAAATATAAGGTTTCAGTGGCTTGTTATTAAGCTGCGCCTTAATGTTAGTAAACGCTCGGGTAGCCATTTGGTGGGCCGACTGGGCTCGTGGTGGTACTGGCTTGCCATTTTCTTGCAGGCAAAAAGCACAGTCGCCAATAACGTAAATATTGTCGTCGCGGGTGGTTTGTAGCGTCGCTTTTACCGCTAGCTGGTTAATTCGATTGGTTTCTAAGCCCCCAATGTCTTTTAAGAAGCCCGGCGCTTTAATTCCTGCTGCCCACACCATTAAATTTGCTGGAATGGTTTCGCCATTTTTGGTTATAAGCCCTTCGCTAGTTGCTTCAACTACCATGGTTTCTGTGCGTACATCAACGCCTAGCAATTCAAGCTCTTTACGTGCCATAGCGGCTATGCGCTCCGGTAACACAGGCAATAGGCGCGGCCCTGCTTCCACTAGGGTTAAGCGTAAACTTTCGGGTCCTAGTTTTTTGAAGCCGTAAGTTTTTAAGTAATCAACCGCATTATATAGTTCGGCGGAAAGCTCAACACCCGTTGCACCGCCGCCCACAATGGCAATATCTACGGTATCGTCGATGGTGTCGTCGTTGGTGTAATGTAAAAATAGGTCAAGCATTTTATTATGAAATCGTTCTGCCTGTTGTGGGCTGTCGAGATAAATACAGTGTTCACGCACACCTTTCGTGCCAAAGTCATTCGACACCGAGCCTATGGCCAGCACCAGAATGTCGTATTTTAACGTGCGTTCAGTTAGCAGCAGTTTGCCTTTATCGTCGTAAATGGGCGCTAGCACAATAGCTTTTTGTTCGCGATCAAGGCCGGTTAAAGTGCCTAATTGAAAGTTAAAGCCATGGTTATAGGCTTGCGACCGATAGCTTAGCCCTTCAACGCCTGGGTCCATGGCGCCAGTGGCAACTTCATGCAATAGCGGCTTCCATAAATGGGTACGATTTTTGTCAACTAGGGTAACGGTAGCTTTGCCTTTACGCCCCAAGGCTCGGCCCAGCTTAGTAACAAGCTCGAGCCCACCAGCACCACCGCCCACCACTATTATTTTTGTCATGTTGTTCACCTTAAAATCTTTAACCTAACCATAGCGTAGTTGTTGCCGCGTGTTTTGCTGTGTTTATTCTACTCTTATCATTGCTATTCGGTTACTAATGTCTTTGGTGTATCATTGCCCGCATCAACTTTAGTGCTACAGAGGGTGTCCATGTTTTTCACCGCAGCTAAGAAACGTTTTGAACAGCTCGCTCAAGAACTTACCCGCGCTCGAAAAGAAACAGAACAATTACAACACCAGAACTTACAGCTGGAACAGTCGATTCAGCAGTACCAAGCCCAGCTTACCAGCGCCCATAAGAAACTAGACTTAAACCATCGTTTAATGACAGGCCTCGGCCAATTTAGTAGCTCGCTTTCTGAATTAAAGGGTTCCTTCTTCGAACTGTCTGAAAAGCTTACCTCGCGCCGGAACGACGCACTTACCACTCGTGATGAGTCTGAACACATGCGCAACGGCATGAGCACTTTAGTTAACCAGTTGAGCAGCACCAAGCAACAAGCTGCCGAGTCGGCACAACAAATATCAGCTTTGGAAGAAGAAACAAATGGCATTACTAACCTAGTGCACATTATTCACGGGGTGTCGGAACAAACGTCGCTGCTGGCATTAAACGCTAGCATTGAAGCGGCCCGCGCAGGTGAACATGGCCGTGGTTTTAGCGTGGTGGCAACCGAGGTACGCACCTTAGCTTCACGGGCTAGCAGTGCCACGGGTGAAATTGACGCGGTTATTTCCCGTATTCGAACACAAACCACTAACGTTGCAGGTGTTAGCCGCGCTAATAGTGAAGAAATGGAGTTATTAGCCCTTGAGGCAGAGTCTGCCCGTGCTCGGTTAATAAAACTAATTGAATTAGCTAACACCTCGTCGACTACTTTAGGCGATGCGGCTGTATTGGCAGAAATTGAACTAGCCAACTTGGAAGAGCTTGAAATTAAGCTGACTGTGTATCAAATATTAGCGGGGCTTTCGAATGTGAAGGCAGAATCGTTACCCGATGAAACTGAATGCCGTTTAGGCGCCTGGTACTATAAGGGCGGTGGCAATGAAAAATACCGTGGTCATTCAGGTTTTGCCGCCATTGAAGAGCCCCACCGCTTAGTGCACTACTACGCCATAGAAGCGGTAAAAGCCCATTATGCCAACCGCCACGACGATGCTGTTGCTGCTTTAGCGGCGATGGAATCGAACAACTTAGATGTTATGACGCGCTTGCGCCGACTGATAAATAGCTGAGCTTAATGCTCAAGCAGTCGGCGACTTTAGCCCCAAAAACTAAAGCCGCCGCGTAGGCTCATACTAAAGCTGTGAACGTACCACCTCTGCTAACTGTTCATATTCTACATAACCTGGAATAACGCCTGCACCGATCATAATGGCTGGGGTGCCGCGCAGGCCAAGCTCGGTGAATGCCCGGTAATTTTGCGCAATGGCGTCGCGCACTTCACTGTTTTGCATTAACAAGCCGGTGGTTTCTGTGCGCTGAGCAATTTGGCGTAACGAGTTAGCGTCGTGCAACCCGTTTTTTCGGTACAGCAGGTTTTCTGCTGCTGCGTATTTTTCGGCATTGTCGTGCCATACATTCAAACCAAATTCCGACGGGTTCACTGGGCTGCCGCTAAGCTGTTGCTGCCGCAATGGTACAAACACACTCACAATTTTTACTTGTGGGAAATTGTCTTTTAGCTTTTGCAAATGTGGGTCTAGGCGTTTGCAATAAGGGCAGTCGTAGTCGGTAAACACCACTATGGTTAATTCGGGGTTTGAGGCCCCCATCCATGGGTGAACTCTGTCGTTATTGAACAGCCACTGTTGATACTTTTGCTGCGCTTGTTCACTTTGCTGTTTGGTTTCTAAAAATCCTTTTAAGCTATTCAACAGTTCGGGAACAATGTCGGGATTGGCGTAAAGTATTTGATTAATTTCCTCTACCTGCTGGGTTACTTGTGCATTAGCTGTTTGTGCTTCAGCTGGTTGCAACATTGCCACGCTTACGCCTAGCCCAGTTACTGCAAATAATAATCCTAATATCCACTTTTTCATGTTTATCTCCAATTTAATTTCGGTTGTTTAGCGCGCTTGTTCGAGCGCATTTATAACGGCTTGGCTGGTTAAAATAACGGGTAGTTCAATGCCATAAGGGGCACTTGGCCCATATACAATATTAAACGGCACCCCATAACGGTTATGGATTTTCAAATAGCTGGTTACGTAGTCGTTGGGTACTGTCCAGTCGCCTTGCATAAGCACCACGTCGCTTGCTTGTAAGGCTTTATACACAGGGTTTTGTAGTAGCACGCCCACTTCGTTGGCTTTGCAGGTAATACACCATTTGGCGGTGACATCGACAAACACTACCTTGCCTGCTGCTACTTCTTGGTTTATTTGCTGTACCTGCAGTTTTTCCCAGTTAGGCTGGGCATTTAAGTCGTCGGCAGATAACACCGCAAATGCAATAGCGCCAAATAAACTTAGGAAGCCAAACACAAAGCTAATGGCTACGCCCTTAGCACCATAAGTGCGCCACACTAATACCCCGGTAATAAGTGCAATGGTTACAAATATGAAACGCCAAACACTTAGGTTTAGATGCCCACGGAATAAAAACAACAGCCAAACCGTGGTGGCAGCAAGCATAAAGCTAAACACCACTTTGGTTATATTCATCCAGTTGCCTGGCTTTGGCAGTAGCAGCGCCAGCCGCGGTTTAGCGGCAACAAGAATCCATGGCAAGGCCATGCCAATACCCAGCAAGGTGAAAATAGTAAACATTTGCAAGGCGCTGGCGGCTAGGGCAAAACCAATGGCGGTACCAAGGAAAGGTGCAGAACACGGAGTAGCTAATAAGGTGGCAAACATGCCCTGCACAAAGTGGCCCGCCATGGACTGATCGCCCTTGGTGGCCGCCCAAGTATTCATATTACTTGGTAAGCGAAGGCTAAATACCCCTGCTAAGTTCAGGGTAAATAGCCAAGTAACCATAACCATAAAGCCAAGGAAGTATGGGCTTTGGAATTGAATACCCCAGCCAATGGCCGAGCCGCTGTACTTGAGCACCAACAAGCCGGCGGCAATAAGCCAAAACGACACCACAATACCTGCCGCCGAAGCCAGAAACTGCTTGCGCACTAGCCCTTGCTGGCGATTTTCCGTAAGCACCGACTGCAGCTTCATGCCCAGCACCGGCAATACGCAGGGCATTATGTTTAAAATAAGCCCGCCTAGCAGCGAAAATAAAATAAGCATGCCCCAATGCAAGGGTTCGCTATTATTTCCTAGCCCACCCATGCTGCCGGCTATGGGTTCAATTTGCAGTTCGTAAGCAAAGTGATTGTCAATAATTGACAACTGAATGGGCTGGCCCACTAAATCGAGATCGCCAAGCCAGTGTTCAATGTTAACCACCAGTTCCAATTCGTTTCCGCTATAACTTATTTGTGGCTGCTTTACGGTTATGTCGCGAAGGTCGGGGGCTAAGCTGTCGATAAACACGTCGGGATTTTGCAAGTTGGTTAGTGCTTGCAAACGTACCTGTAATTGGCTGCGCTGTGCCAACCAATAGGCTTCTTTTACCTCCATGTTTTCGTTACTGGTAGTGCTAAGTAAGCTCGGCACCTGGCTAAGGGCTTGCTGATAACGAAAATACATATCGCTATTTGGTACTAACTGGGGAGGAATAAATTCAAGGTTAATATTGTAGTCGGTAAGCACGCATATATCGGTGCACGACGACATGGTTAACACGCCTTGCAGCAACACGGGCTGGTGCCACTGGTTTACTTGAAAGGTAAGCGGAAAAGCAACGTTTTCTTTATAACCGACGGTTTCCACGCCCGACACACTGTAGCGTTCGGGTGCGGGCCATTGCCATTGTACCGCGGCTAAGTTATTGCTGTGCTGCCAACTGGCCATAGGCGCAATGCCACCTTCGCCCGGCGAGCGCCAATAGGTTTTCCAGTCGTTTTGTAAACGAACTTCTAGCAAGCCTTCTACTTCGTTGCTTTCAGGCTGGGTTACCCCTGTTAGGCTTAAACGTACTTCTACCGGTGGGTGATCAGGGTGCTGCAGCCAACCTGTGGTAACAGGGCTGCTACTCGCCGAACTTGCCTGGGCAAGCGGGCTAAAACTTAAACTAAATAAAATAATAGTAATTGCGAGCGTTAACCAACGCATAGCGAAACTCCTTAAAATAAAAAACAATAAAAAAATGGTTTTTATAAAAGAGTCGACTTACTCGTTAAACACGCAAAAATGCAAATGTGGCCGATATCGCCAACGTGAAACAGGAGGGTAACCATTTGGAGTAGTACGTACTGAGCCTATGCTGCGCAGGCCTAAAGCAACCACAAACACCAACAGTAAGAATGGGAATAGCTTTACACTGTCGCTTAAATGCGAATTTTGAATAAGCTGCGAGGTAAGCTCGCACTTACTTTTGCTTAAATTAAGCGCGAAGTTTGTGATCAACAAATGGGCCGCTGCCGGAGAAAACTCCGGATTAAAGGCGTAAGCACTAAACAAGCCTGTTTGTGCAGGGCTGCTCGCGCTTTGGGCAAGGCTATTACTAGCATGGCCAGCATTCGGACAACTTTGCATTAAACCACTGGTTTGCCCTGTGCACAGCACAATAACTAACAGCAAAACCAGTAGGCTAACAAGGCCACGTTGTTGAAGAGGTTTATTCGTCATAGGCAGGAAGCATATCAGCCAATCGAATTAAAGCAACCAGGCCACTAACGCGCTGCATGTTCGTTAATGGTTATATTGCGACCGCAGAACAAACCCGCCACGGCACAAATTAAACTGGCCGCCACACATAGCCAAAGCACTGGGGTCCAACTATTAAAAAAGCTTTGTAAGTAACCGGCAATCATGGGCCCTGAAGCTGCTAGCAAATAGCCTAAGCACTGGGCCATACCCGAAAGCGAGGTGGTTTGACTGGTGGTGTCGGTGCGTAAACTAATAAAAGACAAGCCCAAAATAAATACACAGCCGGAGAAAAACCCTAACGCCACCGACCAAAACATAGCCAGCTGCGGAGCGAATAATAACCCCAACGAGCCAACAGCCGTTAAAGAAGCTAGGCTAAAGCTAAGTAGGCGCTGATCTTTTAACCGGGCTAAAATGGGTATGAGCGCTATAGCGGCCACGGCGGCGGCAACTTGAAACACCCCGTGCAACACCCCTGCTTGCTCGGCCAGCACCCCCCGTTCAATTAAAATACTGGGCATCCATGCATACATAATATAGGTAAAAAACGAATTGAAGCCGAGCAAAGTAGTTATTTGCCACGCCAAAGGCGAACGCCACACTTTGCTGTTGCCGCTAGCTTGCGCTAATTCGGTTGGCGGGGGTGTATGGCGGCGTAGCTGGGGTAACCACAATAAAATGCTAAATAGAGTAATAACAGCAAACCCCGCAAGGGCTAATTGCCAGCCCATATTTTTGTATAAGCTAAGGGGCAGTATTAAGGCCGAGTACCCCCCAGAAACAATACCCATAACCAGCACATAGGTAGAGGTCATTACTGCTAGTTGGGTTGGGAAGTCGCGCTTAATAACACTAGGTAACAATACGTTACCAATAGCGATGCCAATACCAATAACCGCTGTACCAATAAACAGTCCATTCGACGAGTCGACTAAGCGTGAACATAACCCTAGCCCAATCAGCAGCAAAGCAATAAACAGCGACCTTTCTACCCCTACCCGCTGCGCTAAGCTAGTAGCCAATGGCGACCCCATAGCAAAGGCCAACAACGGCAAGGTTGTTAGCATGCCTGCTTGGGTGGGCGTAAGGGAGAACTGCTCGATAATAGCGTCGAGCACCGGTGCTAAAGCAGAAATAGGCGCGCGCAAATTGGCGGCAATAAAAATAATGCCGAGCACTAACAACCTGCGGCTGGAAAATAAGCGGCTAACGAAGCCGCTGTACGTTGATGCAGACTGCAAAACAAAAACCGCCAATCAGAAAGTGAAAGGCGGTATTGTACTAGTTTTAGAACACTCCGCGACTATTTAAGTGGTCGCGGTAGGCCATGTCGCTTTTGAGTATGTGGTTAACCAGCCAGTTTTTAACAAATTCAAGTAGCTCGTCTACTACAGGCTCACCGCGTTCAACCCGCTTACCAAAGTTTAAAACATCGGCAATTAATTTCGCGTGCTTCCGCTTATGCTCCACTAAGTCGCCATAGCCGTGGCGCTCTAGCAATAGCTCTTCATAGCGGAAATGCGTGCGGGTATAGTTTGCTAAGGCACCAATAACACGTTTAATGCCGTATTCGTCGTCGTCGCGCAGCGACAGTCGGTGCAGTTCATTGGCAATAGAAATAAGGCGTTGGTGCTGCCTGTTTACTTCTTCTACCCCTACGTCGAACTCCGGGCGCCATTCAATTAATCGCGGTTGAGTTCGCGCGCGCTCTTTAACCGTGTCTGGCTCGAGCAAGTAGCGCTCAACTAACGACTGAATTTCACCACCTAAGGTGGTTATGCGAGCTGAGCTTTCGTGAGCATCGGTGGCTTGCTTCTCCATTTCCCGTGCGCTTTCTAATAGCTGGAAAATATTGTGCTGCACAGTGCCTGTTACTTGGCTTTGTTGCTCGGCGGCGGTAGCAATTTGCGTGTTTAACGCGCTAATTGCTGCCACATTTTGGTGTATTTCAGCCAAAGATTCCGCAGCACCTTGGGCGTCTACTGCCGTTGTACGCGCCAAGTCAGTACTCTGGTCCATTAAGCTGGTAGCCTGCTTAATGCTATTGTTCAATTTGCTTACCACGGTTTCTATTTCAAGGGTCGAGCCTTGCACCCGTTGCGCTAGTTCGCGTACTTCATTGGCTACAACCGCAAAGCCACGCCCTGAGTCGCCGGCCCGAGCCGCTTCAATGGCGGCATTCAAGGCTAGCAAGTTGGTTTGTTCGGTAATGCTGTTAATGGTGTCTAAAATTAGCACAATGGCTTTGCTGTCTTGCTCAATAACTTTAATAGCCTGTTGCGCTTCGGCAACTTCATGGGCTAAGCCGTCAATAGCTACGGCAACCTGGCCGACCATTTTTTCGCCTTGCTCTGTGGCTTGTAATGCGTGTTGGGTTTCGTCGGCAGCCGACTGACTTGAGTGTGCAATTTCAGCAACTGAAGCATTCATTTGTTCCATCGACGCTGCAGCTTGGTCCATTTCACTACGCTGCTCGGCGGTTTGCTTGGCTACTTCAGCAATGGCACGGTAATTGTCGTTACCAAGGGTTTCAAAACCACGGCTACTGGTACGTATTGCTTCAACGGAATAGCCTGTTTCATAAATTGCTTCGTTAAAATAGTTGGCAATAGTGGCAAATTCATCAACACTTTCTACAACCACTTCGTCGTTTAAATTCCCGATGGCTAATTGCCGCGCCGCCAAGGTAATAATATTGACATTATTACGAATGCCCAAGTAAAGCGTGGCAAAACAAACCAACAGCAACACCAGCACGGTAATTAATAATAACCCGGTACCCCATAACAATGACGTAGCCGTACTCGTACGACTGTTTACATACTGACCAACTAATTCGAGGGCATAGTCGTATAAGGGAAATACTTCGTCGACCACTGCGGTGCCTTGATCAAAAAACACCCGCGCTGGGGTTTGTTTGGTTTGCCCTACAAAGTTTTCATTCACGGTTTGTTGGAAGGTTTGTAAGCGCTGCTCTAAGCTTGCCACTTGAGCTTCTATGTGTGGGTCTGGCGCAACTATATTTAACACCCGCGTGCTGTCACGAAACCCCGCCACGTGTTGGTTTAATTGCCCATTTATAAGCAACAATCCTTCTCGCTCTGCTAGCGAAATTTGCTGCTGACCTAGCTGTACATTACTTAACAACGCCGACCCCATACCCCGTACTTGTCCCGCCACATCGGCCAGCACTGAAAGGTCGCGAGTAATTAAGCGCATTAAGTAAATGGCATGAATACTTTCCGACGCTACTAGCCCACTGCGCTCGGCCACTACTCGCTGCAAATCGCGAACAACAGCTAACCATTGTGTGTGTTCGCTAAACGACAGCGCTGCATTTTCTTGTGTTTCTAACTTGCGCCAACTGGCTCTTAGTTGCTCCCATTCCGCCACGGAAAGTAGGTTGTCGTCATCTTTTTCTTGCTGTACCTGCAATAACTGTAACTGTTGCCCAATTGCTTGCCGAATGGCTTGAATTTCGCTGGTTACCCTGCTGTTACTATAAAGAACTGTAGCCATAAGGCCTCGGTGCCTGGCACCAAGTTCCATTAATTCACGCAGCGGCGATAAGTACTCAAGCCCTGTCGACTGCACCTTGGCTTCGTTACGAACTGTTATGGGGTCCATAACCACCAACACGCTCAAAATAAGCGTAGGTATCATTACCACACTGCCCACTAAAACAAATTTTCTGCGAAAGCTTAGGTGATTAAAAACCCAGTGGATAGGTGTTAACAGTGTCATTAAAAATTTCATGATAAGTACTCATTAAAAATATGCTTCCATACTATCGGCATTGTTAGGAAAAACTGTTGATACGGATCAAGTCTTTGCGGTGACTTGTACAGCTGGTGTGGGTATTCCACAAGAGATACATGCTAAGCCGCGCTAACATTTCAAGATGCCAGCGCAAGCTGTTGTTTAAGCATACTATTTTAAATTTATTAATGCTTTAGCAATGCTTGGTGTTTTATAAATTTAACTTTGTATATGTTTTTATATAAGCACAATGAAGCAAAAAAACGTAGGAACCGCATATTAGTCAATGATAATATAAACAAATCCCTTTCTTCTTTTATACAAGTTACTGTAAGCGAGAAGACAAATGCAACAAGTCTAATATGAAGGTTAGCTAGTTTATGCTGTATGCGCCACCACCAGAGCGTCAAGCTAATACAAAACATGAAATGACAGAGCTTGAGGCAACAAAATTAGCTTTGCAACGCGAGCGTGCTATTCGCAGCCTAATTAGTGAATTTGCAGCAGACTTCATGGCGTCTTCTTCAGCAGACTTTAATGCCGCTATTAATCGAGTTCTGGCGCGCAGCGGCAAGTACATGAAAGCTGACCGCACCTACGTGTTTTAATGACCCCTGACGGTCAACGCATGAACAATACTCACGAGTGGTGCGCCCCTGGTATCGAGCCTGAAATGCACAATTTGCAAGGGGTTCCTTCCAGTGCCACGCCATGGTGGTGGAGTCAATTTCGTGAGGTTGGCTATGTATTAGTGCCTAGGGTAGGCGATATGCCTCCTGAGGCTAAAAATGAATATCATATTCTTGAGTCGCAAGGCATTCGTTCTGTTTGTGTTTACCCACTGCACATCGGCAAAAAACTGGTTGGCTTTATGGGCAACGACGCCGTAGGTACAGAACGCCATTGGGGTGAAGACGTTCTTGAGTTTTTAAGCCTGCTAAGTAATTTGCTTGGTATTGCCTTGGGCCATATACAGTTGCATCAAAAGCGTGATGAAACTATTCGTCATTTAAAACGTGCCGAAAAACAAGCGCAAGTTGGCCATTGGCATATTGATTATGAGTCAAATGAGGTTATGTGGTCGCAAGAAATGATGCGTATTTTTGGCTGCGATCCGAATAGCTTTAAGCCAACTTTGAAATCTTTTTTTGAATTTATTCACCCTGAAGACAAGGCTTCGGCTTTATCTACTTTCGAAACTGCCAAAGCAGCATTACACAACTTATACATTGAACATCGACTATTAATTAATGGCACAACGGTGAAACATATTGAAGTTCGAGGCCGCTTCAACACCAATTCCGACGGTTCGCTGTTAAGCGCAGAAGGCACCGTGCAGAACGTTACTGAAAAAGTGCAACAGCGTGAGTCGTTGCAACGCTTGGCTTTTGAAGACTCTTTAACAGGATTGCCTAACCGTCGTTCAATTGAAAATACTCTTGCACAAGAAATGTTGTACTGCGATCGCTGCAACATGCGCCTAGCTTTAGCACTATTAGACATAGATAACTTTCGCGAACTTAATGAGCAGCATGGTGCCGCTTTAGGCGATGCTTTGCTAAAAGCCTTGGCTCTGCGAATACGGCGCTTTTTTAACAACACAGCAACGGTTGCTCGCGTGGGTGGCGACGAATTTGTGGTGCTTTTTACTCGACTTCAAGCTAACGACTCTTATTTTTCTGAGCTTAACCGGCTGTTAGCAGCTATTAATAAGCCTTTCTCTATTGACGGCATAGATATTATTTTAACCGTCAGCATAGGTGTTACTGAATATCCGCAGCCAATGGAAGTAGCTGGCGAACAATTGCTGCGCCAAACGCAACAGGCCCTATTTCAAGTGAAAATGTCTGGGAAGGGCCACTTTCTAAAATACGACATTGGTTCAGAGCAAGAAGCCCGTGAACTAACCGACTTTATCGAGCAAATTCGCACCGCCCTATATAGTGATGAGCTGGTGTTATATTACCAACCCAAAGTGTTTATGAATACTGGCGCTGTATTTGGCGCTGAGGCACTGGTGCGCTGGCAAAAAAGTAATGGTGAATTAGTTTTGCCTGGTAAGTTTTTACCTGCTTTGCTTAACCACCCTCTAGAAATAGAGCTAGGCGACTGGGTTATTCGCACCGCCCTAGAGCAAATGCAAATATGGAAGCGCCAAGGCTTAGACATTCAAGTGAGCGTTAATGTTAGTAGCCAACAACTATTCGACAAAGACTTCGTCCACAAACTCAGCTGCGCTCTTAAACTTTACCCCGACATTGAACCTGCCGCATTACAGCTGGAGGTGCTGGAAAGTAGCATGTTGAATGACCTTGAAACTGTTTCAAGTATTATGCACCTTACGCGCCAATTAGGTGTTAGTTTTGCCCTTGACGACTTTGGCACCGGCTATTCTTCGCTCGCTTACCTTAAGTATTTACCAGCGAGCGTGCTAAAGATTGATCAAAGTTTTATCCGAGAAATGCTTCAAAGCACTGATGATTTGTCAATTATTTCTGGGGTAATTGGTATGGCCAATGCCTTTGGCATGCAAGTTATTGCTGAAGGTGTTGAAAACGCAGAACAAGGTAACTTATTGCTTAGGCTTGGTTGCCTGCAAGGCCAAGGCTATGGCATTGCCAAGCCAATGCCTGCGACCGAGCTGCACACTTGGACCCAAAACTGGCAAACACCCATTTCTTGGCTTGGTCAGCAATCGGTAGGCGGACATAACTTACCATTAATTTATGCCGAAATTGAGCATCAGCGTTGGTTAATGGGCGTAGAGCAGTGGCTATCAGGTATTGGTGAACGGGTACCCATTTTAGACCATCATCAGTGCAAAGTAGGACTGTGGATTGATAATGAAGCAGTTAGCCATTATGGCAGCCACCCCAACTTTACCAACATGGTCAACTTGCACCGTGAGCTACATAACCAAGTTAAAAAAGCAGTCGCTATGCATAGCAAGGGCAAATCTGAAGCCTCCCTAAGGCTACTGCCACAAATTCACCAACAACGAGAGCTGTTTTTAAGCGCGCTAAGGCAATTGATAGCACATGTTAGCTCTTAAGCCTTTTAGTGGCTACTTATTACACAAGCCAGCTGAATGTATGCAAACAAGAATTTACTGTAACGTTAAAGGGAATGGGAAATGAAAAATATTAGCGTAGCGAAAAAGTTAACTGGTGGAATAGGCTTCATTTTATTCTTGTCTATTATTTTAGCTGTGAACAATTTTTATAGCTTAAACCAACTGACCATGCGTTCAAATAATCTAAAAGCTTTGGCGTTAATAAACAACGATGTAAACGGTTTGCGCATAACCAGTGCTTTATACAAGTTAACCCCTAATGCCCAGCTTGTTGAAGATACGCATGCACTAGCCGACAAAATTAAACGTACCGCACGTGAATCTAGAGCCAATTTAACAGCAGCGAGTAGCCGCCAAGCGATGGACAAAATAGTTGCTGATATCACCGATTATGAGCAATCTTTCGATAACTATATTCAAGCTCATCATCAAATAGAAGCAAACATTGCTGCCGCTGTACGCAGTGGTGCAAGTACCAATACAGCACTTTCGCAACTGAACGCTTTAATAAACGGTTCAATTCAACAACCCACTATTTACACCGATGCATATAGCGCAGTAACTGGCCGTTTAGTAACTGAATTGGCCATGGCTCGGCGTACTCTCGCTTATACTGCACGAGTTTTTATAACCGACCGCACCGTGCAAAGTGTCGATACCCTAGAGCAAGCGTATGCAGCATTACAAGACACCGCAGCCAAGTTACAGCCAAGGCTTGCAGGCCAAGCAGCCAGCCTAACGACAGAAATTACAACTGGCGTTGCAGGCTATATGACACTGTTACGGGATATTGTTCCGTTAAACGACACTTTACTAACAACCGAAACACACATGAACACTGTGTATACCAGTGTAAGCTCTATTACCGATCAACTAGTACGCTTTGCAACCGCTTTGGGCGACCAAGAAATGAGTACCGCCAAAACTATTGCTGCCGGCCTAACCATTGCAGAGATTGTACTCGGCGTGCTAATTGGTTGGATTATTATTAAGCAAATCACTCACCCTTTAAGTCAAGCTGTTGCTATTGCTAAAGCCATTGGTAACCGCAACATGACAGGCAGTAAAGTAGACCCACGGGGTGATGAGTTCGGTGCATTATTAAATGCCCTTGAACAAACACGCACTAATTTACGAGAAGCGCTAACAGAAGTAGCCGGCTTCACTACTCAGCTGGCTTCAGCCGCAGAGGAGCTTTCCGCCGTAACTGCGCAAACTAGTGCTGGGGTAAGTATGCAACGTCAAGAAACCGAGCAAGTGGCAACCGCCATGAATGAAATGACCGCCACGGTGCACGAAGTAGCGCGCAATGCAGAAAATGCGGCCGCAGCAGGTGAGCGCGCCAATCGTTTAGCGACCAATGGCGAACAAGTTTTACAAGGTGCATTAGATGCCAACCGCCGCTTAACCGCCCAGGTACAGCAAAGCGCTGAGGCCATGCATCGGTTAAATGAAGACAGTGCAAACATTTCAACGGTGCTAACGGTTATTAACGGGCTGGCGCAACAAACCAACCTATTGGCCTTGAATGCTGCCATTGAAGCGGCGCGGGCTGGAGAAGTTGGGCGTGGGTTTGCTGTTGTGGCCGACGAAGTACGTAATTTAGCCCATAGTACCCAGCGGTCTACTTCGCAAATTGAAGAGCTAATTGAAAACTTACAATCGGGCTCTAAAAACGCCGTGGAAATGATGGATAACAGCTACAAGCTTTCAGACTCTACGCTTGAATTAGTACAAGAAGCCAATACCGAGTTGAAGGTTATCGCCCAAACGGTACTAGAAATTCAATCGATGGGCATGCAAATTGCCACTGCAGCAGAAGAACAAAGCCTGGTAGCCGAAGAAATTAACCGTAACGTTGTGAACGTAAACAATGCAGCGGACCAGTCTGCCACTGCAGTGGAAGAAACCGCATCAGCGTCGCAGGCTTTAGCGCGCTTAGGGCAAGAGCTTAACAACTTGGTAGCGCGCTTTAAAATTTAGTTTTACCTACCCTAACTAGGTAGCTAATACTATTGTTACTATTAATTCAATTGCTATAACCTTAATTACACTGTTTTTGTCGCTCGTATAGGTTACTTGCTGGCAGTACATTGAAACCAATTAATACTAAATTAGTAAATGGTTGTCATTGAGGCTTACCAAAATATGTTGGAAGCAAGCTCACGTTCAAAATTTGATATTGTGCCGTGGAACTCTAGTTTTGAAATAGGTATTGAGGTTCTCGACGAACAGCACCGTAGGCTGGCTGCTTTAATAAATGAGTTCGCACAATCCTATGTTTACGGCAACGATATAGACGAACCCATTCGTATTTTAGACGATATGGTAGCTTTCGTAGAGTTCCATTTCGACACTGAAGAAACACTGTGGGCCGAGCTTTCTGTGAACGACCCCTTATTTAAAGACCATGTGAAAACCCATAGTGGTTTTGTGGGGAAAATACGTCTATTTCAGTCAAAACTGTCGGTAGAAAACCGCCAAAAGGTAATGGATGAGCTTTTAGCATTCCTAATTACTTGGCTAGCCCACCATATTCTGTACGAAGACAAAATTTACTCGCTGGTATTGCACCAAGTTCGAGCAGGCATTGATATAAGTACCGCTAAACAGCAGGCACAAGAAACCATGTCTGGGCGAACCTCGGTACTTATTCAAAGTATTCTGTCTATGTATAAAGAGCTTTCTTCCCGTACCCTTGCTCTCGAACGAGAGGCCTATTCTCGGCAAGTGGCCGAACAAGCATTATTAGACCAAGAGCAATATTGAATTTCTGTGCTGGGGGTAAATAGCGATAACCTTTGGGACTGGGACTTTAGCAATGTCGACTTTAGCCAAACGCTTACAGCGACTGTTTAATAGTTCTACTGTGCTTGCTCGAGTTGGTGGCGATGAATTTGTTATGCTGTTTTCTCGGCTTGAAGCAGAGGAAAGCTACTTCCCACAACTTAACCGGCTATTAGCTGCGGTTAATAAGCCTTTAACCATTGACGGAGTTGACTTGGTATTGACCGCCAGCATTGGTGTTACTGAATACCCGCAACCATTAGAAGTGGCCGGTGAACAGCTAATGCGGCAAGCACAGCAAGCACTGTTTCAGGTAAAAATGTTAGGTAGAGGGCATTATCAAAAATATGATGTTGGCTCTGAACAAAATGCCCGAGAGCTTACGGACTATATTGAACAAATTCGCAAAGGCCTGCATGCCGGCGAGTTTGTGCTGCATTACCAACCTAAGGTTTATATGAAAAGTGGCATCGTTTTCGGTGCTGAAGCCTTAATTCGGTGGCAAAAAAGCACCGGCGAACTGGTTTTACCTGGTAATTTTTTACCTGCTTTATTTAACCACCCACTTGAAGTTGAACTAGGTGATTGGGTTATTCGCACTGCATTGGCACAAATGCACTTGTGGAAGCAGCAAGGGCTAAATATAAAAGTAAGCGTTAATGTTAGTAGCCAACAACTATTTGATACTGCTTTCGTTGATAAGCTAAACGCCGAGCTTAAGCTTTATCCAGACATTAACCCTTCGTTGTTTCAGCTTGAAGTGCTTGAAAGTAGCATGTTAGACGACCTGCAGGCTGTTTCTAGCATAATGCAGAACTGTCGTCGACTGGGAGTAAGCTTTGCCCTTGATGACTTTGGCACAGGCTATTCTTCCCTTGCTTACCTTAAGCACTTACCGGCAAATGTATTAAAGGTTGACCAAAGCTTTGTTCGCGAAATGATGCAAAACACCGATGATTTGTCGATTATTTCCGGCGTAATTGGTATGGCCAATGCCTGCTGATGACTTTCCCCGTTGGGCGCAGCACTGGCAAGCGCCGCCTTCGTGGCTTGGCCAACCACCAGTGGAAGCCCACAACTTGCCATTGCTTTACGCAGAAGTTGAGCATCGCTCATGGATAATAGCATTAGAGCAGTGGCTATGTGGTGAGCTCAAAAACCCACCTGTGCTTGATCGCCACCACTGCAAACTAGGCGTTTGGATTGACAGCGAAGCAAATAGCCGGTTTGGCTTACAAGCTAAATTCTCTAACTTAGAAAAGTTGCATCACGACATACACCAACTTGGCCAAAGTGCAATTTCTTTGTATACGCAGGATCAAGCCGAAGCGGCAAAAAAACTATTACCACAACTTTGGCATTTGCGTGATTTATTTATGGACGAACTAAAGTCTCTGATAGGTTAAAACCAAACACTTTCTATTTCGCTTGGCTTACTTCATTTAAAAAGCTAATATAAGCCACATTACTAATCGTGCAGTACACTACTTAAAAGCTACATTCAATTATTCCAAACAACTGCGCTTATTATTTCCAAGTTAATATAAACAACAGTTAGCTAACAATATAAATTTACTGTAAATTACCTTGCTTATTTTATTATTTGTGAGGTCCTTCCTTTTGTATTAAATAACTGTACCAACACCCCTAATAGATAAATAACAATTGCTTGATAGATAGCCATTCAGCACGCTACAGACCCCATTCTACTTGACCTTCGCTTACCTACAACCGAAAATAGGGGCCTCTTAATGAGTCACTTGATTTTTTCAACCCATAAGGAATATACATTATGAAAAAATTAGCAGTAGCGACAATTGTAGCAGCCAGCTTAATTTCTTTTTCAGCTGCAGCAGAACAATCTCCTTCTTTTGATTTTGTTTCTTTAAATTATTTAAGCAATGACACTGTTGCTGGAACTATTAAAGGCTTCGATATTAAAGCCAACGTAAGTATTATGAATGGTGTTTTTGCCGAAACTGAATTAAGCCGTGTTACTAAGTCTGGAAATACTTTATTAGCAGGCGACTTTGGTATTGGTTACGGCTATGCGATTTTACCTTCAACCGCTTTAGTAGTTTCTGCTGGTTTAACCCATATGCGTTTGTCGCCAAAAGGTGACAAAACCCTAACCGACAGCGGTCAGTATGGAACAATTGGTGTGCGTTCAACCATATTGCATGACAACCTAGAATTAGGCCTGCGGGTAAACCGCCACTGGACCGATATTAGTGAAACCTCTTACACCGCTTCTGCCCGTTACTATGTAATGGACCAGTTAAGTGTTGAGTTAGGTTACAACTACGTAGACAGCGACTTTAAAGCGTACAACCTCGGTGTTGCTTACCACTTCTAAGCCTTTTTAAGTTAAGCCTTAAAAGCTATCCAAAGCCTCGTATTTACGAGGCTTTTTTATTGTTTTTATTTTTTAAAAGTCGAAACTAAGCAGAAACTTTTTTATTGCGCTCGAAACATGGATATAATGCGCCACCACAACAGGCTAAAAACACCGTGCCCTAATTAATAAGTGAACTTACACTTTTGGGCCAGGCAAAAGAAGGCGACGGTATGACCTATACATGGTTTGACTTCCTCCAGTTGATCGGGTCTCTGGGCATTTTCATATTCGGTATGAAAATATTTAGTGAGGGCCTGCAGAAAATTGCAGGAGGTAGGCTTAAAGGCATTCTCAGTGGCATGACGCGAAACCGTGCCATAGGCGTAGTAACAGGGCTTGGTACCACAGTAATAACTCAGTCGTCGACTACCACCACGGTGATGGCGGTGAGTTTTGTTAACGCCGGCTTACTTACCTTCGTGCAGTCAACCGGCGTTGTTATGGGGGCCAATATTGGCACCACGGTTACTGCTTGGATGGTGGCACTGTTTGGTTTCAAATTCGAAATTACCCCCATTGCTTTAGCACTTATTGGTGTGTTTTTCGCTTTTTTATTCTCTAAAAGCACCCGTTTGCGTAATATTGCTGAAACCATGGTCGGCTTTGGTATTCTCTTTATCGGCCTAAGTTTTATTAAAGGTGCCGTACCCGACATTGACGCCAACCCCGAAATATTGAACTTCCTGCAGAACTATTCCGACTTCGGCTACCTATCTTTAGTGCTGTTCGTGCTTATAGGCACCCTACTAACGTTGCTTACCCAGTCTTCTTCTGCGGCAACGGCCATTACCTTGGTTATGCTGTTCGAAGGCTGGATTTCCTTCCCTATTGCCGCGGCAATGGTATTGGGTGAAAACATTGGTACTACCGTAACAGCGAATATAGCCGCACTTGCCGGTAACGTGCATGCGAAACGAACCGCCAGGTTCCACTTCTTTTTTAACGTAATTGGCGTGATTTGGATGATGTTGGTGATTGTTCCATTCTTAGGCCTAATGGACACCATGATTCAGTACTTCACTCAAAACCCTATTTCTATCATTGAAGGGGCGAAAGAGTCACGTGCGAATGCCACCTTAGGGCTGTCGTTATTCCATACTTCGTTTAATATATTAAACGTGCTTATTTTATTTGCGTTTGTACCTTACTTGGTGCGCTTCGTTGAATATATATCGCCCGACAAAGGTACCGACGATGAATTTAGTCTGCGCTACATAAGTGCTGGCGCTATGGTGTCGCCGGGCTTCTCCATTGAGCAAGCCAATAAAGAAGTACAACAGTTCGTTGGTATTATTGAAAAAATGCATCACTCCTTGCATGAGCTTATTTTCGACGAGAAAGCTGACAAACCAAAGCTTATGGAAAGTATTGCAAAATATGAAGAGCTTACCGACCGGCTTGAAGTTGAAATTGGTAACTATTTGGTACGTATTAGTGAGAATGCTAACCTAGAAAACGTGCTCACCGAGCGCATGCGCTTTATGCAAATTATGATCAACGACTTAGAGCGTATTGCCGATATTTATTACCAGCTGTCGAAACAAAGTGAAAAAATGGTGCAAACTCGCTCTAGCTGGCCCACTACTGCTCTTTCCGAAATGGCTGAAATGATGGACGCTGTTAATAACGCCATTCAAGCCATGAAAACAAACGTGAAGCTTGACCCCGAAATGGTTAGCTTAGAAGAAGCATTAGTACTTGAAGACAAAATAGACGCCATACGTGAAATGTATCGCGACACGCACTACACGCGCTTAGAAGGTGGCGAGTATGCTTCTCGTGCGGGTGTGTTATTTATCGACATGCTGAATCGTTTAGAGCGTATTGGCGACCATATTCTTAACGTTAACGAGTCGGCTGCAGGGCGCCGCTTAAAAGCTGTACGGGTAGACGGCGACGACCAGGGCTCTTAATACTTAGCTGTTCCATTAGACAACATAAAAAGGCCTGACCTCAGTTTGCTGTGGTCAGGCCTTTTGCTTAGTTAAGTTTTTTAGCTGTGTTTCTATTGCTCGCTTGGTGCCTGTTTAACTGGAAACTGCATGGTTGCTTCTGGCGGCATACCATTCGCCCAAATGTCGGAACCACTTCTAGGTACATAACGGTCTACTCGTAACACACTTACACTACCGTCTTCAGCAACAGTTACGTCGAAGGCAATCCAAGTATTAGTACTGCTGCTTCCGCTATTGGCGTCTTCGCTTGGGGCAAATACATAGTTTTCACCATTTACCTGCAGCTCTACGCGAGTAGGCGACTGGAAAATTGTGCCACTGCCGCTGTAATGGTGCACTGCGTAACGATAAACACCAGGGTACGGGAACGCTGGCACTGTTGTTACTTCAGGCCCATAGCTGGTTACATCATCCACATCAAGGTCTATAGTTACACCATTAACAGTTTCTTTACGGTTAGCATAGTAAACACGGAAACGTTCACTACTAACTGTGCCATTGGGCACTGTTGGGCCCATTAGGTGGGTGTCTAAGTCGCTTGGGTTCGCTCCCCAAGTTAGGGTTACCCGCATTGCACCCTGTATAGCCACCACACATTCTGGCAAAGTCAGGTCTGTTGCACCTACTTGCACTGGGAAAGTGGTGCTAATTCCGCTGGCGTCATTCACGGAAATAAGCAAGCGGCTATTGGGCCTAACTTGAATGGAGTAATTACCTTCGTTGTCGGTGTAGGCGGTCGAGCGACCAATATAATCTACCCCTTCAGCTCGTATACGAACATTGCGCCGAGGTGTTTCATTATCTTCTTCAAACACGCAGCCATTGATACGCACGGAATTGTATAACACCGCCGCATTCCAGAATGAAAAGTGTTTTACGTCACCTTCATAATACTTTGCACCGCTGTTGGCATCGGTTTTCAATGTAGCTTGGCCTTCTACTCCCCATATTCCGGTTAATTCATTGAAGTAAATTAATGGCACCGTGGCCGGTGGATTAGTGGCTCGTTCCGCTAAAGGAATTCGGGCCGTAGCTACTACGCCTTCGGCTAGGTTCACGGCATTACCACTGCTATTTACAAAACTAGCATTTATGGCACCAAACGACTCAATTTGCTGAATTGTGCCTTGTACCGGATCGTAAGCTTCGTACTCGCCTGGCATAATGTCTGGATCAGACGAGCCATCGATATTCGTTAACCTAGCTGTAATGTCTGTACTTGCATAACCGTCGGCATCGACAAACCCATTAGCTGGCACGGTAACTGATAAAGGTGAGTTTTCAACAGTCACTGTTGTTTCTTGTGCACCATCGAAGGTTACTTCGGCGTCGACAGAAATCATTGCTATTGAAACACTAGTGGAAGGGTTTTCAACGCTGGTTCGGCCCACATCGGAACGGGTTGAATAACCATCAGCAATGGCTTGCATGACAAGGCGTTCTTGGTAGCCAACTCCCTTTACCGTAACACGACCTTCGTCGTTTGTTTCAACGCTATCTAACAGCGTATAGGCATTTTCATCTTCTATTGCTGCCCCTTCTGCACCACTGAACACATAAGCATTCACAGTTCCGTTCACTATAGGCATAGCAGTTTGGTAGTTTGTAACTAACACCGAAACTGAACCAAAGGTAGTGCAGGAAATATCGATAGCAGGTGCTTCTTCTGCAACTACAAACTCGCTTGGCGTAATTGTACAAGTATGGCCAGCCATTGCATTTAAACTTAGCTTAATCACGTCACCTGGGCTTACCAACGGGGCTAGCTCGGTGTCACCCTCACCGACAATGTGGCTATAGTCGGTACCATTAATTGAACTACTTAGGCTTAGGTCGCGTTCGTTACCGCTAACTGAAAGCTGCATAGCAAATGTAGGTATAACCACTATGTCTTCACAGCTTACCGCAACATTATTAATATCAGCTCCTGCAAATGTTACTTGTTGTGGCGCCAACGTACATGTTTGCCCCTCTGGGGCTGTTGTTATTGATAAATTAACCGTGGTTTTGTCTTCCCATTCGGTGCTGAATGAAAAGCTTCCATTCGCTGCAACTGTCAGGGTTTCGGTATTAGCTTTAAGCTTCACTGCACCACTTAAACCACTAGCATTACCTGATAATGTATATTTTTTTGCTGGTTTGTCGTCACTTGAACAGGCGGTTAAAGTAGCTAACGTTGCCACCACAGCAAACATTTTCAGCAACCCTAGTAGTGCCCGATAATTTGAATTTTGATTCATGGTATTCTCCTCGGCTCCATTAATTACGCCGATTAAAACTTAACCAATTGCAACCTTTGTGTAAACATGTTTGTGCGTTTCACCTGCTAAAGCTCATAGGTGTCTTTACTGCGCTTTTACTGCGCATTAAAACTATGACAGTCTTTCAAGTTGAATTCGTGTAACGTGATAGCACTATTTTTGCCGCACTATTTATACTTACTCTATGCCCTAGAAGGACGTTATTTATGCCTCTTAGCCACGCTGCGAAACAGCTTATTCACAATCAATGCTTAATAAATGGTACTTGGGTTAGTGCTTTGTCGGGCGACACTATTACGGTGCGTGATCCGGCCACCAATGCGGCTATTGTTAACGTGCCCGCTTTAAGCGACGCAGAAATAGAACAAAGTATTCAAGCAGCCACCGCTGCGGGAAGCCCATGGCGGGCTAAAAGTAGTGCCGAACGGGGGCTGTTATTACGTGCATGGTTTGATTTAGTAATGCTATACCAAACCCCCCTAGCGCAAATAATGACCCTTGAGCAAGGTAAGCCTTTAGCTGAAGCCAAGGCTGAAATTGCTTATGCGGCCAGTTATATAGAATGGTATGCGGAAGAAGCCAAGCGTAATTATGGTGAAACTATTCCTGGCCCGAACAGCACTACGCGTATTGTGGTTACCCGCGAGCCGGTTGGTGTATGCGCAGCTATTACCCCTTGGAATTTCCCTGCCGCCATGATTACCCGCAAGGTAGCGCCAGCCTTAGCGGCTGGCTGTACCATTATTGTTAAGCCAGCTTCTGAAACACCGTTAACGGCATTGGCGTTAGCCGACTTAGCCATTGAAGCGGGTATTCCAGCAGGGGTGCTGAACGTAGTAACTGGTTCGGCCAAGTCGATTGGCAAGGTGCTTACCAGTAGCCCTAATGTGCGCAAGCTGAGCTTTACTGGTTCAACTGCTGTAGGCGCCCTACTTATGGCCCAAAGTGCGCCTACGGTGAAACGGGTGTCGTTAGAGCTTGGTGGTAATGCACCCTTTATTGTGTTCGACGACGCCGACATTCAGGCTGCCGCCCAAGGCGTGATAGACAGTAAGTTTCGTAACGCTGGGCAAACCTGTGTGTGTGCTAACCGCATTTATGTACAACGCAATATTTACCCACAGTTTGTGGCGGCATTAAAAGAAAAAGTAACTCAACTTAAAGTTGGCAATGGTTTTGAACAGGGCGTAGCTATAGGACCATTAATTAACCCTGCAGCAGTAGAAAAGGTACAAGCACATATAGCCGATGCCTTAAAGCAAGGCGGCGAACTGCTACTAGGTGGTAAGCCCCACATGCTTGGCGGTAATTGGTTTGAGCCCACTATTATTGGCAACGTACCGCAAACAGCCCTATGTGCCAAAGAAGAAACCTTTGGCCCTTTTGCGCCGCTATTTATATTCGACACCGACGAAGAAGTAATTGCCTGGGCCAATGACACCGAATTCGGCCTTGCGGCTTATTTTTATGCCAGCAACATTCACCGTGTGTACCGTATTGCCGACGCGCTCGAAGCCGGCATGGTTGGTATTAATACGGGTTTAATTTCCAATGCTAGCGCACCTTTTGGCGGGGTAAAGTCTTCGGGTATTGGGCGTGAGGGCGGCCGCCAAGGGCTAGAAGAATATACCGAGCTGAAATATATGTGCTTTGGCTCTGTTTAACCCGCGCTTGAATCGGAAACTTCGATTAAGCCAATCAGCCCTTGATAGTTTAAAAAGTTATATATTTATGCAATATTAGCATTAACTAATTTAATGAATGTTTTTGCACTAGCAAAGGAGAATATATGAGCTCGTCAGTTTTGGTTAAAGCGTTCCTCGATAGCGACAGCGAAACCTTTAGCTATGTTGTGTCTGACCCGATCACCAACAAAGGTGTGGTTATAGACCCTGTGCTCGACTTCGACTATAAGTCGGGCCGTACGGCTACCACTAGCGCACAAACCATGTTGGACTATATAACCGCTGAACAATTAGATATTGAATGGGTACTAGAAACCCATGCCCATGCGGACCATCTTTCTGGGGCGCCTTTTTTCCGCGAGCAAATTGGTGCGAAAGTAGCCATTGGCACTGAAATTAAACAAGTGCAAAAAATTTTTAAAGAGGTATTTAATCTTGAAAAAGAATTTTTACCCAATGGCGACGTATTCGACCGTTTGTTTGACGACGGCGATGTATTGCAGGTGGGTAACTTAACTATTCGCATTATGCACACGCCTGGCCATACGCCTGCCGACCTTGCTTACATTGTGAACGAGGAAGTAGTCTTTGTGGGTGACACCTTATTTATGCCCGACGTAGGCACCGCCCGCTGTGACTTCCCAGGCGGCGATGCGCGCACCTTATATCAGTCTATTCATAAGCTATTGGCGTTACCCGACCACATGCCCATGTACGTATGCCATGACTACCCTCCTGAAGGCCGTTCGCATGAGTACGAAACCACCGTAGCAAAGCAGCGGGCGGAAAACATTCATGTAGGCGGGGGGGCTACGGAAGATGAATTTGTTGCTAAGCGTGAAGCCCGCGACGCGACGCTTGAAATGCCACGACTTATTTTACCTTCTATTCAGGTTAACATTCGCGCCGGCCACATGCCGCCAGCTGAAGACAACGGCAAAGTGTATTTCAAATTGCCAATTAACCAGCTGTAAGCAACACATAAGGACGTTTTAATGATTAACGCAATACTTGGGGCCATTCTTATTGGTTTGAGCCTTGGCGTGTTTGGTTCGGGCGGTTCAATTTTAACGGTGCCGGTGCTGTTGTATTTAGTGCACATGCCGCCTGATGTGGCAATTGCTTCGTCGTTATTGATCGTGGCGGCCATTAGCTTTTCGGGTAGTTTGCTACAAATTCGTAAAGGCATGATTTCATGGCCCCATGTACTACTGTTTGGTATTCCAGGCATGTTTGGTACTTATGGCGGTGCTTGGTTAGGTAGTATTACCGACGCCCGTTGGCAGTTACTGCTGTTTGTTGTGCTTATGCTTGTTGCGTCGGTATTTATGTGGCGCAATAAAACCGCACATATAGCGCCCGCTGCAGAGAAAATAAAAGTGCCGCGGGTAGTAGCCGACGGTTTAGTCGTTGGTGTTATTACTGGTTTTGTGGGCGTGGGCGGTGGCTTTTTAATTGTGCCTGCCTTAGTACTGCTAGGTGGGTTAACTTTACCCATAGCCATTGGTACCAGCCTATTTATTATTGCTATTAAGTCGGTGGTAGGTTTTGCAAAGTACTACGAAGTGCTTAGCGCCACCGACTATATATTTGACTGGTCTATTATTGGCTTAATTATAGCCGGGGGCGTGCTGGGTAGTTTCTTTGGGGTGTGGATTGGCCACCGTTTACCCAAAGAAAAACTGCAAAAAGGCTTCGCTATATTCTTGGTTATTATGGGTGTATTTGTACTGGTGCGTTCGGTGCTATAACCAAGTTAAACTGTCCGCTAACTGAGCGCCAGCAAATGGCGCTCGATAGCAAACACATGTTCGTCTTCAACATTCAGCTTTCGCAATGCGGCAGCAAGTTCAAGTAAATACTCGTCGTTGGGCCCGCTTGGGCCCACCGATTGCGCAATATGCTGGGCAATGTCGGCTTCGCTGGCAGGGCCCAAAAACGCGACATTTTCTTCCGTGGCAATATAAACCAAACCTTCTACTTCAGTACCGTCGGCAAAGTGCAGCGGTGTTTCAAACCGCAAGTAGCCATTTTTTTCACGATGATCAAGGTGGCCAAATACTTCAGGGGTAACCTTATAAGCCATACCCATGCAGCTTGAACCGGGTTGTTCAATAAGCGTAGCTACTCGGCCGGGGGCTTTAGGTGTACCGCGGTGGTCGTGCGAACCTTGCCAAAAACGCCGCACCCAATTGTCGATACGAGCGGGCTTTCGTTCTATATAGTCAAAGTCTACTTTATAAATTAGCGAACCATAGCCAAACAACCATACCGGCTGCCCTTCTACTAAGGTGCTTTGCGCTTGGTTAATTGCCTGTGTGTCGATCATTGTTACTGCTGCCTTTCATTAAATGACTTTTGAATACGACTGCTGGCCTTGTTGTAAGTAAATATCAAACGTTGAACAGATACTTCTAACCAGTAACCGCCCTGCTTCCGTTACGAAAATATGTGTTGCTGTGCGTTCTACTAAGCTGTCGTTTATAAAGGGCTTTAAGCGCGCCAAACTGTCGGCAAAATAGCTTTCAAAGTCGATATTCCACTTCTTGGCAAAGGCAACGGTGTCTAAGCTGAAGTGACAAATTATTTCCGCAATAAGGTCGGCGCGAATGGTGTCGTCGTGGGTTAAGCTAACCCCTTTCACCACCGGCAATTGTTGCTGTTCAATACAGCCGTAATACTTGTTTAATTCTTTTTCGTTTTGCCAAATTACACCGTTAATTTGGCTTATAGACGACGACCCAAGCCCAAGCAGTGCGTTCGAACCATGGGTTGTGTAACCTTGGAAATTACGTTGCAACTTACCTTCTCGCTGCATTTGCGCTAGCTCGTCGGTTGGTAACGCAAAGTGGTCCATGCCAATACATTGGTAGCCCGCCTCGGAAAACTCTTCAATGCCTAACTGTAACAGCGACAGCTTGGTGTCGGCCGTTGGCATGGTGTCGTCTTTAATTTTTCGCTGCGACGGAAACCGGCTAGGTAAATGAGCGTAGCTAAATAACGAAATGCGGTCCGGCGCCCAAGCTATGGTTTTCTTTAAGGTGTAGGCAAAAGTTTCTGGTGTTTGTAAGGGTAAACCGTAAATTAAGTCGAGGTTGATAGAATTAAAACCAAGCTCTTTCGAGTGTTTAATAATAGCGTCGAGCATAGATTCTTCTTGTACTCGGTTGATAGCAATTTGCACGTTTGCATCTAGATCTTGAATACCATAGCTTACTCGATTAAACCCTAGCTTACGCAGGTGCGTCAGCTTGTCGAGAGAACAACTGCGGGGGTCTATTTCAATACTTATTTCGTGGCCCGCATGAACGTCGAGCGACAAATGCTGTTCTATCATTAGCATTAGCCTGGTTAGCTGTTCTTCAGTTAAAAAGGTTGGTGTACCGCCGCCTAAGTGCAGTGCGCCTACGCCCCGGTGAGCAATCAGCGGCTGGTAGTATTGTAGTTCTAACTCGAGCGCGTCTAAGTAGGTGTCGGCTTTGTCTTGGTGGCGAGTAATAACTTTATTGCAGCCGCAGTAATAACAAAGCTTATGGCAAAACGGTAAGTGAATATACAGGCTTAACCTGTCGTTTGTTGCTGCCAGTGCCTGTTTAACCAGATCATGGTCAAAGGGCTCGGCAAGCAACAGCGCAGTTGGATAAGACGTGTACCGTGGCCCATTAATATTATAGCGTTTAATAAGTTCTGGATCCCACGTAAGCCCCTGCATAACGATTACCTCTGCTGTGCGCTGTCAATTAAAAAGCATTAAGTTGAAGCTATTATAGCCATTTTACTCGCCTCTTTCATTGATCTGCCACAAGGGCCAAGCGAACCCTGCTTTAGGCCTTGGCAACACGATGATACAGCACACATTGCATATCAACCGTAACAGTTAGTTGCTGCAACTGCTGTAATCGCGTTAACGCATCGGCAGTAATGCGATGCACATGTGGGGTCATGGCCAGCAGGTTTAAAATGTCGTTGTTGTTATTTAGCTGCATGGTAAAGTTTACTGGGTGGCTTGCTTGGTAAGTAAAACCCGCCTTGGCTTCGGGCACAGTCGGTTTATTATGGCTTACCTTGGCATAAATAATCTCTCGCAATTCATGCAGGTGAAGTGGGTTCGGCTCAACAATAATAAGTAGCCCGCCTGGCTTTAGCACTCGTGCAAACTCTTCGTATATGGGAAAACCAAACACGGCGCTAATAACATCAAAGCTGGCGTTTGCGGTAGGCAAGTGCGCATTCGAGCCCACTACCCACTGCACCTGCTTGGTCCGCCTTGACGCCGCTTGTATGGCCCATTTCGAAATGTCTAGCCCTAATACGGCAACTGCCTGATCGCCTTTATAATTGCTGGCATGTGCAACAAACTGTTGTAAGTAGTAACCTTCACCGCAGCCGGCGTCTAAATAAGCTGGCGTTAATTCGGCCTTATTGCTTATATGCTGTAATACTAACTTGCTTAGTGTTTGGGCTACAGGCTGGTAGTAACCGCTATCAAGAAAATGTTGTCGCGCCCGCACCATGTCTTTGTTATCGCCGGGTTGCAACGACTTCTTTTGCTGCACGGGCAACAAGTTTACATAGCCTTGTTTGGCGCGATCGTACTGGTGCCCATGCGGGCACTGCCACCCTTGCTGATTACTGTATAACGGTTGCTGATCAAGTGGGCAGATTAAATGCTTAAAACCATGAATTTTCATGAATTCTCATTATACTAACTTATTCCTTTGTGCCAGCAGAATAATAGCCCTTGCTTATGAATACAACACGGAAGATGTGCCACAAGTTTTCTAGCGTACTGCTAGCCGTTTTTCTGTTGCTGTTATTAGCTTACACCCAGCCAGTGCAAGCAACAGCACCACGGGTGGGTTTAGTGCTGGGTGGTGGCGGTGCAAAAGGCTTAGCACATATTGGTGTGCTTAAATATTTAGAAGAGCACCAAATTCCCGTTGATTTTGTAGTTGGCACCAGTATGGGTGCTATTGCTGGCGGTTTATATATTCAGGGTGTATCGCCAGCAGAGCTTGAACGCTTAGTACTTACGGTTGACTGGTTACATGTATTTACCGACGCGGCGGGCCGTGAATTTAGTGGCATACGCCGTAAAGAAGAAGACCGTATTTTCCCCCTGCAAGCTACTATTGGTTATTCCGAGCGCACCTTTAAGTTTCCCAGCGGTATTATTCAGGGCCAACGCTTAATGCCCTTATTACGCAGCTATTCGGTGAACCGCCAAGATATTCGCCACTTCAACGACTACGCCTTACCTTTCCGCGCGACTGCGACAGATATTGAAAGCGGCGAACTAATTGTTTTAGAGCAAGGCGACATTGCCTTAGCCATGCGCGCCAGCATGGCCATTCCTGGCGTGTTCACACCGGTTAATTTGAATAACCGCTTTTTAGTTGACGGCGGTATAACCAACAACCTACCTATTGATGTAGCGCTAGCGATGGGTGCCACGCAGCTTATTGTAGTTGATGTAGGCGACCTACAGCCCAACATAGAAAAACTAAATGGGCCTTTTAGCATGATGGAACAAGCTGTTAACCTAATGATTCGTAACAATACCCTTGGCCAATTAAGCCAGCTGCGCGAACAAGACATTCATTTAGCACCAGACTTACTTAGTGCTGAAGTGACAGCTGCTAGCTTTGATAAGGCCTCACACGCCATTCGCTTAGGCTATGAAGCGGCAGCACGCCATAGTGCTGTATTACTTAAACTTTCCACGAATGACGCAACATGGCAACGCTACCTACAACAATTACGTAATCAACACCAAAACTTCACTCCCAGTTGGTTTAGCTTACAGAATGAATCGGCTTTACCCGACGATTTGCTTTGGGCCAATATGGCTACCGAGCCTGGCACTCGCTTTAATGCCGAAATGCTTAACCAAGATATCGAACGCATTTATGGCTTAGGGTATTTCGATCAAGTGGACTACCAGGTAGTGTGGGACGAGCATAATAATAGTGGTGTAGAGCTTCGCACCACGCCGCGTTCATGGGGGCCCGATTACTTAAGCTTTGGTTTAACCCTTGAAGAGAATTTTGACAGCCAATCGAATTATCGAGCCGCGGTAAGTTACCTGCGTACCGCTTTTAACAAGTACGGTGCTGAATTTCAAGCCGACTTGCAGGTAGGTAACGAGCCTATAATTCGAGCTAAATATTGGCAGCCTTTACGTCGCGACGCCCGTGCCTACGGCAGTATTCGTGCTAGTGCGGGGCGCAATAATGTGAATAGGTATTTGCAGGGAGAACTATTAACCCGTGCTCAAGTTAGTCGCCAAACCATTGGGGTTGATTTAGGTACCCATTGGCAACACACGGCCGACTTGCGCATAAGTTACGACTATGGTTCTGGTCAAGCTAAGGGGCTAAATGCGCTGACTGAAAGCGTTCAGCGGGTTCATTTTAATAGCGCCACCATTAGTGTAAGCGCACTGTTTGATTCGTTAGACAGTGTACACCTGCCTAAACAAGGTACTTTTATTGAATTAAATTATGCCAACAGCAATAAGGCCCTTGGTGCTGATTTAGACTATCAGCAACTTAACTTTCGTTACCTTGGTGCTAACACGTGGGGCGACCATACCCTGGTTGTAGGTACACGTTTAGGAACCACTACAGCAGGCACTAGCCCTTTTTATGACCGCTTTTCACTTGGTGGTTTTATGAATATGTCGGGCTACGAATTGAATGAGTTCAGTGGCCAACACTTGGCCTTTGGGCAATTGGTATATTTGAAGCGACTAAGCTCTAGTCGTCGCTTTGGCACCTTACCGGTTTATATTGGCGCCGCCGCAGAAGCAGGACATACCTGGGACCAAGGCGAACAAGTAAAAGCGTCTGACTTAATGTATAGCGGTTCACTGCTGGGGGTAATAACAACACCTTTAGGCGCCATTTACATTGGAATAAGCCGTAGTAATGAAGGGCGAACCGGCGCATATTTAGCCGTAGGCCGACCTTTTTAAATTCACCTAGGCTTAAATAAAGTAGTACACCCAGCTTAACGTAACAGCAGATATTACAACCCACAGTGCTATGGCTAAAAGCATGGGGCGTAATCCAGCTGCTTTTATAGCTGCAAGCGAAAGGCTAGCCCCAACTAAATATAAGCACACCACCAACAAGCTTTTCGCCACGTCAAACACTAGGCTATAAACCGGTGCGCCTTGCGGTATAAATTCGGCAATAAGCATGGCAATTACATAAAACACTATAAAAAACGGTATAGCTGGCTTTTTTACCATGCCTTCAACTTGCTTGTTTGTTCGTGCATACCACCAACTAAACGTTAGTGCTAAAGGCACTATGGCCAAAGCACGAGTTAGTTTAAGCGTAGTGGCCAGTTCTAATGCTTCGTTACCATAAAACCCAGCAGCGCCTACTACCGATGAAGTGTCGTGAATAGCCAGTGCTGCCCACACACCAAATTGTTGCTGGCTTAATTCGAGCATTTGCCCAACCCAGGGGAAAATCCATAGCGCCGTGGCATTAAGTAAAGACACACAACCTAAAGCAACACCAATATAGCGGCTATTAGCTTGTATTGCTGCAGCCACCGCGGCAATGGCGCTGCCGCCACAAATAGCAGTTCCTGCACCGATAAGGGTGCCTGTGGTTGGCTCTATTTTTAGCAGCCGGGTACCTAAACTTGCTAGCAACAAAGTGGCTAGAATAGAAACCACTAGCAAGGGCAAGTATGCCAAACTACTATTCATTGCCGAGCTTAAACTTACGCCAAAGCCCATACCCACAATAGACCAAGCCAACAAGCGCTTCAGTAGTTGTTGAATATCTATGTGGCTTGGTACAAAGCCAGCTAAAGCCATAGCTAAACCGATTAACAAGGCCACCGGCGCATTTAACAGGGGCGTTAAACAAAGCAAGCCAACAAAAACAAAAATAATATGCTTTAACGAAATTACCTGAGGTTGCATGGAGCCTTCCTATTGGTGGCTTGGCAGGTTATTTGCTTAGTAAACCTGCCGCTTGTGCAAAGGCGAGTAAACCGAACAGCACAAACATAACAGCACCGAAGTATTTTATACCTTTTACTGGCAAACGGGTGGCAAATTTATTACCAAACCATAAGGCTGGCCCGGTTACTGCAATGAGCCCTAAACTAGCCCCCATAACCACAGGCAAAAACACTTGGTAAGTACCCGCTAAGGCAACCACCGCTAACTGGGTTTTGTCGGCCATTTCAGCAGCAAAAAACATTAATGCAGCAGCTAAGAACACCCCTGTATTAGACAATTCATCTTTCACTTCTTCGGCTTCACTTTCTGGCCTAAGCAGCCAAATTGCCATTAATATAAATACAGCCCCCATTACCCATTGGTGCCAGTTCCCTGCAAACCAGCTGAACAACACTACACCAACTAAACCTGCTAACGCTTGGTTGGCCAATAAGCCTAGCACCATGCCAAAAAAAATTGCCCATGGCCGCTGATTGCGCAAACCTAATATTAGCGCTAACAGCATAGACCGGTCTCCTACTTCAGCCACACTTACGGTGGCAAAAGAAATCCAAAAAGCTTCCATATTTATATCCTATTAGTTATTAAGGTATACCTACATTGCATGATCTAAATCAATCCTTTTATTGCCTTATTGTGATGAAATCAGCCATCGAATTTTATTTTAGGCAAGGTATGTTTACGCAACGGTCGCTACAGGTATTTGATCCAGAGGATTTAATTACCAAATTCCAGCCTGAACTCTATGAATCTACACATATTTCGTTAGTAGACATTCGGCGTGGGCATAGTGAACCTAACCTACCTTTAATGTTAGTTAGTCCAAAGTCATCGCCACAAAAAGTTATGCAATTGTTAACCAGTATTAAAAAGAAAATTAATCCCAGTCATATTATTTTACTTAGCCGCTACACCGACAATTCAGGCTTATGTACCACTATAGAGTTAGGTATTAAGCACTGCTTAAACCTAGAAGAGCCTACAGACAAGTTAATTTCACAATTAAAGCAAGTTAAGGCCGGCGACATTATTATGTGCCAAGCAGCTTTAAAAGCGCTTATGAGCTGCCTGCATAAAGACACCGCAAACAAGGGCGAATTACTTGCCAGCCTTACCAAGCGCGAACGTCAAATACTTATTCTTATTAGCGGTGGAAATAGTAATAGCGCAATTGCAGAAGAGTTAGAAATAGCCGAGGGCACGGTAAAAGTTCATGTTAAAAACCTTCTTCGTAAACTCGGCCTGAAAACCCGCTTGGCTGCGGCTAGCTGGTTTTACGGTAGCTAGCCTAGTGTTTATTTCACTGCTTGTTGGCGTTGGCCGTCCATCCCCATTGCAAGCAACAGCGGTTGGTTTTTTTGCCGCGCAATAAAGTCTTGTTTATCGGCTAAGTCCTGCCAATTTACTTCGATCATTACTTGCGCCACTGCCCCGCCCATAGTGCTACCAGGGCCGGTTAAAATAAGCACGTCGGGTGCAAACTCCTTCATGGCTACTTCTATGGCTTGGCTAAAGTTATAGGTTTCCGTTACCTGTGTATTCAAGGTGTAGTCGCGCAAGGCGTCGGCTTGTGTGCCCGACGGATGCCATATTCGCCCATCACCGTCTACCAATGGAATAGTCGGAGCTGTAAAGAAATCGGTGGGGAATTTTTCAAAGGCTTTCACGCTACCGCCCTGCATAAGTGGGGTATGAAATGCGCTATGCCCCGGCAGTTCGAGCGGGTAAATACCGTCTATATTGGGTAACTGCTGCATAGCACGGCGAACTGCTGCATGGCTGCCTGCTAGCACTGCATAGCCACCAAATTCAATCGACCAATACAGCTGGTCTTCCGCGCTTACAGCAGGGTCGTTTACTAATGCATCTATGGCCTTGCGGTTGGTTTCGCTAGCCAGCCAGTTGTCGTCTACTAGTGGGTAAATAAGCTGCCCACCAAGGTTTGCACCTTGAGTAAGTGCAGACATACCCGACACTAGTTCAAAACCTTTATCGGCGTTTAAGGCGCCAGCGCAGGCCAAGGCAATATACCAACCCATGCTGTTACCTGTTACGGCAACAATGTCGTATTCGTCGCGGTTAATACTTAAAAAGTCGCCATAGGCACAGCTATAAATTAGCGGTGCGGCATTTTCAGCTTGCAGGTGTTCGCGGCTTTTAAAGGCTTTGGCACTGTCTAAGCTTTGAATGGTGGCCAAGCCCTGCTGCTGCCGCTGCACGTCGAAACGGGCCAGCATGTCTAGTTTGTCGCTATGGTGGGTGTGAAAGTAACCTAGTTCAGGGCGGTTATAGGTACCTCGCCCTGGGCACACTACCACGGCGCGTTTTTTTACTTTGCTCATATTGCTGTACTCATAATTTCTTAGCCTTTTCTACAATACCTTCAACGCTTGGCAATACGTAATACGCCGCTTTTGCTAATGGAATAAAGCTGTCGTCGGCAGTTAACCGCGCTACTTTATGCTTGCTACCGGCTTCTTGTAAGCGTGTCATAAGCTCTTCCGACAAAGAGCCAGTTTCACGACACTCATCAACTATAAGCACTTTCTTACAAGGCGCTATTGCCTTCAGTAGCGATTCCATGGGCAATGGGTGCAACCAGTTCAGGTCGATAACCCGTGCTTGAATGTCCTGCTCAGCGAGTATTTTTTGCGCTTGGCAACTTAAAAAGAATCCATTGGCGTAGCTTACAATGGCAAGGTCGGTGCCCTCCCCTGTAGTGCTTACTTCACCAAAAGTTATGCGTTCGGTGGGTTCAGGGTAGTCTTGCTGCCAAAGGTTGTCGCCTGGCTCGTGTAAGTCTTTGGTGTTGTATAGGGCGATAGGCTCTAAAAACACCACCACACGCTTTTGTTCGTCGGCTAAACGTACTGCTTCTCGCAACAACTTGGCCGCGCTAGCACCGTTCGACGGACATACCAACACCACCCCGGGCAAGTCTCGGAACACCGTAATGCTGTTGTCGTTATGGAAATGACCGCCAAATCCTTTTTGGTAGCCTAAACCGGCAATACGAATAACCATGGGGTTAGCGTATTTGCCCGAACTAAAGAACTGTAACGTGGCCGCTTCACCACGAATTTGGTCTTCCGCATTATGCACATAAGCCAAGAATTGTATTTCTGGCATCGGCAAGAAACCGTTATGGGCTAAACCAATACCCAGGCCCAATATACTTTGCTCGTCGAGCAGCGTATTAATAACTCGGTTGGGGCCAAAGCTGTTTACTAAGCGGTTAGTAACACCGTACACACCGCCTTTTTTGCCAATGTCTTCACCCGCCATAACAATATTGGGGTATTGGTGCATAAGGTCGAGCAGCGCCCAGTTAATTAATTTATTCAGGGTTTGCGGCTTGCCCACATTATGTTTGTCGTGGCTAAACAAACGTTCACGTTGTTCGCCAGCGGCCACCGGTGGCACGGCTTTAGCTGGGTAGCTTGGCGCGATGTCGGCCATAACTGCCGCGGCGTCTTTTAGTTTTGGTCGGGCAATTGCCATGCGGCCTACCGCATGAATACGCTCGTACAAACGTTCCGCATGTTCACGCATGCTAGCTTGATCAGCAATACCTAGCTGGTTCAATAAGGCTAAGCTAAAGCGTAATGGGTCTTGGCTGTCGTTATGGGCAATTTGCTCTTTGGTTAAATAGGTCATTTCGGCGTCGGAGCCCGCATGGCCGTACAAACGTACACAGCGCATGTGCAAAAACACCGGTTTGCGTAGCCTACGTGCGATGCGCTCGGCTTCTTTCGAGGCACGATACACATCAAGCAAGTTACGGCCGTCGCAACTCACGTATTCCATACCGGGGCGGTGGCTAAAGCTAGACTCAATCCAGCGGTGCGGAGTGGCCGTACTAATGCCAATGCCGTTGTCTTCACATACTAATACCACTGGCACCGGCACACTTTGGTACGACGCCCAACAAGCCGCGTTGATGGCACCCTGGGTGGTACTGTGGTTGGCCGAAGCGTCGCCAAAGCTGCAGAGTACGACACTGTCGTTGGGTACTACGCCGCTGTGGTTAGTGCGCTTGGCCAAACCAATGCTGTAGGCCATACCCATGGCTTTGGGTAAATGCGAGCCTATGGTGCTGGTTTGTGGTGGTACAAAGTGATTATGGCTACCTAAAACTTTATGCCGGCCCGACGAAATCGGGTCGTCGGCGCTGGCCGCAAAGCTTAGCAACATGTCGTAAATTGGCGTGCTACCCGGCACTTGGCGTTGGCGCTGAATAAAGAAGGCACCGCTGCGATAATGTAAAAACGCCATATCGTTGCTACGAAAGGCGGCTGCAATGGTGGCGTTATTTTCATGCCCGGCCGAACCGATGGTGTAAAAGCTTTCGCCTGCCGCTTGCAGCTCTCGACTATGTACGTCGAGTAACCGGCTAGTAAGCTGGGTGTCAACTAAGTCGAACACTTGCTGCTTGGTTAAACCCAAGCTGGCTAATGAAGGCAATGGCCCAAATTCGTCATCGAGATCAAGCAGGGGCTGATCAAACAGCCCCTTCATTAAACGTTGGTACAAGGTCATAAGTTAATTGCCGAAAGCTGCGATGTCGGTTTGAGCACGGCCTAAGATAAGCGCGTGCACGTCGTGGGTGCCTTCGTAAGTATTCACCGCTTCCAAGTTCATTACATGGCGAATAACATGGAATTCGTCGGCAATGCCATTACCACCGTGCATATCGCGCGATACACGAGCAATATCGAGGGCTTTACCACAGCTATTGCGCTTAATTAAGCTAATAGTTTCAGGAGCCAGTACGCCCGCGTCGGACAGACGGCCAGCCTGTAATGCCGATAATAGTGCAATATGAATTTCCGTTTGCATGTCGGCCAGTTTCTTTTGAATCAGCTGGTTTGCTGCCAATGGGCGGCCGAACTGTTTTCTATCGAGGGTGTATTGGCGTGCTGCATGCCAGCAAAACTCTGCTGCACCAAGCGCTCCCCAAGCAATACCGTAGCGGGCTTTGTTTAAACAGCTAAAAGGACCTTTTAAGCCGGTTACTTCTGGGAACATGTTGGCTTCTGGTACCAACACGTTGTCCATAACTATTTCGCCGGTAATAGAAGCACGTAGGCTGAATTTACCTTCTATGGTAGGTGCACTTAAGCCCTCCATGCCTTTTTCCAACACAAAACCACGAATAACACCGTCAAGCTTGGCCCACACCACGAATACGTCGGCAATAGGGCTATTGGTGATCCACATTTTGTTACCCGTTAAGCGGTAGCCGCCGTCAACTTTCGTTGCTCGGGTGGTCATGCTGGCAGGGTCTGAGCCTGAATCAGGTTCGGTTAAGCCAAAGCAACCCACCCATTCGCCAGAAGCTAATTTAGGCAAGTATTTTTTGCGCTGCTCTTCACTACCAAAGGTATAAATTGGATACATAACCAACGAGCTTTGTACGCTCATGGCACTGCGGTAGCCACTGTCGACCCGCTCTACTTCACGGGCAATCAAGCCGTAGCACACATCGCTTACACCTGCGCCGCCGTATTCTTCTGGCAAAGTAGCGCCTAATAAACCGAGCTCGCCCATTTCCGTCATAATTTCACGGTCAAAACGCTCTTCGCGGTTCGCCGTTAATACACGAGGCATTAATTTTTCTTGACAATAAGCATGGGCGCTGTCGCGGATCATGCGTTCTTCGTCGGTTAACATGGAGTCGAAATTGAATGGGTCTTGCCAATTAAATGAAGGGCGGAGCTTGCTCATAAGAACCTCTAATTATTAAAACACTTAAGCCATATAGGCTGGCCATATGGCTCTACTATAGCGACTTTTGTTGGTGAATGCCTAACGACCGATGGTCGGTTTAATACAACTTTATACTGGTCGGATCTTAGTTCGTGGCTGCACGGTTAACTGCCACCATACACTCGTTTGCTTAGCACCCAGCGTAACGGTTTCCCCGCCCCATTATTAATGGTCAGTGATTGATATTCATGATCCAAATCTATTGCGCCTGATTCGGTTATTGCCTCATAAAATGACTTCAAGTCTATTCCCGTACGCGAGTCGTTTGACCACAGCTCAATCACACACATTTGTGTTCTGCATTGAACATCGCTTATTTGTATATGGCTGAGCTGCTGGCTACCTTCCATTAAGTCTTGTAATAATGTGCTCATATTATAAGCCCACTCATGGTTTACGGGTTCGTTCGCTAACTGTTCGTCTATTTTATCGAACTGAATTGGCAGATATGAATTGTTTCGACCTGTAGAGCTCCTTGGTTGTTGCGGAGCCCTTGTTTGTGTCGCGTTTCGTTCCAGGTTGTTAAACTGCTGCTCGAGCATTTCAACCTGTGCCATTAGTTTATTATTGTCGTGCTCGAGCGTATCAATACGAAGCTGTTGGCCAGTATCCACTATGAATTCATTATTGGATTCTGGCTGAATATCTGCCACTTCTGTAGCTGTATCAGCATGGTCGAGCATGAATGGTGTCGTACGCGACCCGCTGCTATACGGGTGTTGCTTCGACAGCATCAGCCAACCGCCAAGTGCCAAAATAATCACCCAGTAAACTATGTGTGTGTAACGACTCATAACTTTTCCTTGTTGTGTTTAAACAGCCCTGACTTAATGGCCACCTTCTTCTTTTAAACTAATAACCCATTGCACTGAGTTATCGTCGCTATTAAGCATAATAAGCGAATTATGGGTTTGGTTATTAACCACTCCCGCATTTGATATCACTTGGTGAAAGCCCATCATGTCAAAGTTTTTGTTTTTATCGTAACTGGATAGGTCAATAGCACATAAACTGGTTGTGCATTTTACGTTTTCAAGTTTTAAATTTCTTAATTCATTATGAGTAAGCATTAGGTCTTGAACGAGTATGTCTAAGTTGTAAGCCCACTCATCGTCGGCCGGCTCAGTTGCCAACCGCAGCTCGACTTCTTCTGCTGTTAATACCCCAGGTGGGGCGCTTTTAAACAGTGCATTCAGTTGTTCCTGTGACATTTGGTCAAATTGAATGGCGTTACGGCCTTGCTCATTCAGTGGCTGGTGCTGGCTCGTTGTTAGTTGCTGCTCTAAACGGTCAACCAGCGCTAACAACCGAGTATTGTCTTGTTCGAGCTCCTGTACCTGCACCAACAATTGCGCCACTGACTCGTTCTGCTCAGCGGGCGCCAAGTTCATTGCAGGCCGCTCTGCACGCTCACTATTTATTATCTGTGGCCTTTCTTGCGCTGCGGGCGCCGAAGACGACGCCCTCATGTGTGGTTGTTGTTTGGTCAACATAAACCAGCCGGCAAGTGCCAAAATAATCACCAAGTAAACAATGTGAGTATTACGGCTCATAATTTATCCTTGTTCAATTATTTATTCTTTTTATATAGGCGAACCCGGTGGTAAATCTACCGCTGTGAACGACTCAGGCCAAGCACCCGTATTTAATAACTCGTCAATACAGTGCGCCAAGTGCCCGGCAAAATCACGACTGCTATAACGGCGTGAACGACTGTCGCTAACCAAACGCTGTTGTAATTGGCCAAGTTGCGCACGTATTACTGCGCGTACTTCTGGTGCAGTGCCTTCATTTAGCAGCGCGCTGCCTAAGCGGTATGCAGTTAAGTAAGCCACTCGCTGCGCTATGGCGTCGTTACTATTTTTTAGTGGACCAAAGGTTGTTGCTATTAGTTCCGCTAGTATTTGTTCCGGCCCTGCAATGGCTTTGTCGTGCTGATGCTGCCACTGCACCCTATTTAAACGGGCACTATGCAACAACATGGCGAGCGTGTGGTTGGCGCTTGCTTCAGCAATGGTTACTGGGTCGCTAAAAATATCCATGCGACTAGCGAAATCTTCCCGCGAAACTACCGAGCCCATCGCTTTCGGCACCATAAGCCCTTGAATGTGCGTTGGTAAACGTAAAAAGTCTGCATTCAAGGTATATAACAGTGCTGCTAATGCATTTTTCTGATCGGCGGCGCTTACGGGCCGGTAATCGACTTCGCCTTCGCCATTTACAAAGTATTTGTAGTGCATACCACCTACTAATTTAGCGGTTGCGTCTACCTGGTAACGATGCAATAAATACATGGGTACCAGCATTTGTTCGAGCTCGTCGAGCGGGCGGCCTGGAGCTAAGTTATGTGCACCAAAGTTTTCTAATACATAACTGCGCACTTCCGCTAAACGCATTAACTCATCGCTTGCACTAGCGCCATTGTCCCATAAATGCGCGGTAGGATGACCACCACCCTCGGTGCGGGTGTCGCGGTCGGAAATAAAGGCATAATTGTTATCTGCCGCTTGCTTAAGTAGTTTTTTTAAACCTTGTTCTTCTGCTGCTGGCGATTCAAACTCCGTATACCCATAAGCTATTGCAAACTTGTCCCAAGGACCCATACCAATGGAATATGCGCGCTGCAGGGTTAGCTTACCTTCGTCGGTAAATTCAGCCAACGGGTGTGGGTAGTCCATCACCGATGCGCGATTTTGTGGGTTAGCGGCAAAGTTATGGGCAATACCTAAGGTATGGCCTATTTCATGGGCCGATAGCTGCCGAATACGGCTAATGGCCATGTCTTGAATAATCTTTAAGCGGTCGGCGGTGTTTTTGCCCGCTTCGTAGGGTGGTAACATGCCTTGCGCTAGTAACATATCTTGGCGTACGCGTAATGAACCTAAGGTTACATGGCCTTTAATAAGTTCACCGGTACGTGGATCAACCACCGACGAACCATACGACCAACCACGGGTAGCACGGTGTACCCATTGTATTACGTTATAACGTACGTCCATAGGATCTGCGTCGGTTGGTAATTCCTGCACTTGGAAAGCGTTGATATAGCCAATTTCTTCAAACGCTTCATTCCACCAGCGAGCACCGTCTAACAAAGCACTGCGCATGGGTTCTGGCACACCTGGGTCGAGATAATAAATAATCGGCTTAACTGCTTCGCTACGAGTTGCAGTAGGGTCTTTTTTGTTAAGTCGGTGCCGTGCTATAAAACGTCGGTCCATGGTTTCACCCAAAGGCGCGGCGTAATCTTGAAAGCCGCGGGCATAATAACCACTGTTCGGATGAAATGCGCGGGGCCTATAGCCTTCGTCGGGAAGTTTAATAAATGAGTGATGTAAATGTACCGTTATTGCCGATGAGTCGGGAGCTACCGAGCGTAAGTACTGGCCAGCGTTTTTACCGGTAAAGGTAATTTTTGCTTCAAATTCGGTATTTTTGGGAAATGACTTGGTGCGATCTAACCACAGAATAGAACGCGAAAGGTCGATGCTAAATTCACCTTCGTTTTGGCGTTTTAGTCTTTCGGCTAAACCATGAATGTCTGACATTAAAAATGGAGTGTAGTCAACTAACACTGCTTGGTTGTTGCTAGCTTTTACCTCGAAACCATATAACACCGAGTTGGCAAATGCTTCTTCAACACTTAACTGTTCGGAGGCATTTTCTGTGCGAGCCACAAATTGGGTATTTTGCTGGGTAAGCAGCACCTTAGGGCCGTGCACACTAAATTGCACTATACGTGTTCTGCCAAGTTGGCCACGGTCTAAGCCAATGTCGTTCGAGCCAACACCACGGGGCAAGCTGTTTAAAAAAATAAAGGGCTCTGCATTGCGCGGCACTTCCAAATAGACTTTATCGGCTTCTTTGTCCACATAGAAAGTGTAATAACCTACTACCCGTTCCATTTTAGTAGTGAATGTGTTTATTGACTCTGCTACTACTGTAAATGGCAGAATCAACAATAAGAACAACCAAACATACATGTGTCGCTGCAACATAAAATGTCCTCTACTTTTAGTGTTTTTGTATGGCTATTTTAGTGGTATAAAAAAAGGAGCCCTAAGGCTCCTTTTTAACATGCTTTACAATATTAGTCGCGTGATGAAACAGTAACTGTTGTTTCAATACGACGGTTGCGAGCGTTCGCATCTAAAGTGATACGGTTCACAACTGGTTTGTTCATACCGTGGCCTACCGCTTTAATACGTGAGGCATCGATACCGTACTGATTCTTTAGAATGTCGGCAACTGCGTTCGCACGACGCTCTGAAAGAGCTTGGTTATATTCAGCAGTACCGATTAAGTCGGTGTGACCTTCAATTAGAATATCTAATTCTTCGTTAACACCTACTAGTATAGCTAAGTCACGAATTGCATCGTAGTAACGCTCTGGTACATGTGCAGAGTCGAAGCCAAAGGTGACGCGTAAGTGGTGAACTTGTGACTGTTGCTCGTAAACACTGCAACCACGCTCGTCAACTGAATGACCACGAGGGGTGTTAGGGCAAACGTCGCGATAGTCTGGAACACCATCACCGTCTGTGTCGGTGGTGCGGTTTACACCAACTAGTGCAGTGCGAATTTGCGGCGCAAATTCTTCGTCAGTTCGTGTTACTTGACTAGCACGCGTGTCGGTTTGAACTTGAGCAGTATCGCGTGTTGATGCTGCAGTACTTGTATCACGGCTGGTGGCAGCAATAGCGTCACGACGTGCAGCTTCTTGGCGAGTACCCTGAATACGGGCTAACGCCGGGCCTTGATCACCAAAGCTCATTATTAAACCAAATACAACTGCGTGGTCTTTGAAGCCACCACCTGATTGGTAAATGTATTCACCAGACCATGAAAGTTTGTCGTTAATTGCTTGGCGGTAACCAGCGGTACCACGAGCGGCACGAGTTACGTGTTCGCCAACTTTCATAGAACCAAAGCCTGGTCCGAAGTAAATACCGTTGTCTAAACGATAAAGTGCGTCGACACCAAGAGCATAGCCAGACTTACTACCACCGGCACCTTCAACATCAGCTGACAGGAAGTCGATGCTAGTACGCAACGACCAATGTTGGGTTAACGCTGTATTGAGTTGAAGACCAGGCGCAATATTCTTAAATCCGCTTTCAATGTTACTCACTGGGACCGTTGGAAATTGACGCGCGCTATCTAAATTGTAAACACCTAAACGCAAGCCTACTGACAATTCTTCTTTGTCGAAAGACGCCAATGCCTGAGGGCTGACGGCTAGGATCCCTGCCAGCAGCGCAGGCAGCGTAAAACGGGCAGATTTGATCATGTTAATATTCCTTTTTAATTTCATTTTCCGCAAACATCTTTTACCAACTACGGAGGTAAAACTGGTCTTGGCTAAAGCAAACTACATTTCAGTAGAGTACGCGCAATTAATCCACTTAGCACTAAGATACCAAGGCATCGTTAGGCAAACAATAGAAAACAACACTATTCAACGATTATTTTCTTAATTGTTCGCTATTTTACCCTTATATAGCAAAGACTCACATGCTTGTTTGCAATTTATTTGCATTGTTATGCCTTTTATCTTAGCTGTTCAGTTTTTTGAGCTTGTTGGTGGCATGTTTGGTAACAGAATTGCCACCTTGCCCTCTACCTTTTTGTACAAAGATTTACGCAAGCCTAGAAAAAACAACACTTCCGCAACAACAAATAAAGGCCCAATAACGAGCCCCATAATGTCATCGACAAAGGCCGGCTTACGACCTTCATAACCATGGCCAATAAACTGAAAAACCCAGCCGACAATAAACAGCCCTATACCTAAACTAAGCCACGTTGGCGTACTTAATGCGGCAACTGAATGGCCAAGCCATAAGGTTAAAGCCAATATAGCCGCCATTAACACCCCAAGCGCTAGGTCGAGCATTAAGTAATAAATAACACCTGCGGCAACTAAGGCTATTGCTGGCGTTACATAAAAACCAGCGAACACCCACTGGGGTCGTGACAGTAAAGCTAATAAAGCAATAACGATCAAGGGTATACCCACCATATGGGTCATAACATTACGACCGTCACGATGGTAACAAGAATACATTGCCAACTGGTCAACTACAGACTTCATTGCAACTCACCTCGTTGATATTATTATTAGAATTGATTAGCGCTACTGTTAGCTTGCCGCATAAACAGTATAGTGTATATAAATTAAAACATTCGATGTTTTTTGTAAGTTTTCCTACTGTTTTAAAGCCTGCTATTTGCCAATTGGCAATTCATAGCGCCCATAGGCTCCTTCCGATTCTACAAAATGCAGGCCTTTATACAACATGGCTTCTGCATGCGCTTGCTCGTTATCGGCAGAACGCACAAATGCCTTAATTGGTGTTGGGCTATATAGGCGCCAATTCCAAACGCGGTTTATGTTTATTCGCCCTTCAGCTTGTGCTTGCTCACGCCCATAGGCAGCAATTGCCTCTCTTACTTCAACTGCTCCTTCATATACAATTGTTTCGCCATTCAGGCCGGGGAAATGACCACCGCCACCTGCACGGTAGTTATTCACCATAACAATAAACTGGTTTTGGTTTGTAACTAACTTACCTTGGTAACTTAACTCTTTCACCCGATGTGAATTGGGATTAATCAATTCACCCTTTTGATTGTACCGAGGCGGCTGGGTTACATCGAATACGTAATGAACCCCAGATATAACGTCGAAGTTAAAACTTGGGTAATTACTTAATAAATTCTGTGCATGGCTAGTACTGGTATCAAGTGTATTAAATGCCAATGCTGACATTTCAAGCCATTCTCGCAGCTGCCCGCCTGAAACTTTTACTGCCTGTAGTATATTCGGATACACATATAGGTCGGCCAAGTGGCCTAAAGTTATTTCCCCCGCAGGGATATTGGTATAGTCGTCGGCACTTTGAAACCCATTCCGAAAAGGTGCCGCGGCCGACAAAATAGGCAAGTTAGCGGGTAGCTGCCCTTCTGCTTGTAAATTTTTACCAAACCAAGTTTGTGCCGCATTTATCAGTGCAGTTGAGCTGTCGGGGAATACCCGCGCAAAAAAACTATTAACTGGTTGGTTTGTTTTTGTTAGGGGTTCGTTCAGCATGTGCAAGGTTGCTTCATGGGACTCTTTTATTAGCAGTGCCAGACCTTCGTCGAAGGCTTCGGTTACTGCCCGTAATTCCGCTTTACCATTGGTAACCTGCCAACCTAATTCGTTTTTCTCTAGGGTTAAGTCGATAACACCTAAGTGGCTACCCCAATACCCCGGCGAAACCGCCGGTATGCCGTGTACCAAGCCTTGCTGGTTGTCTACTAAGGGTAAATTGTCGTAACTAGGGTCGCCCGGAAAAAGCCGATGCTGATGACCAAACAAAATGGCGTCAATGCCTGGCACTGCGCCAATTTGCCGAGTTGCTTGCTCGGAAAACTCCGCATAACGTGCATGGTCATTTAAGCCTGAATGAGGAATGGCAACCACAATATCAGCTCCTTCAGCGCGCATTTTAGGCACAAAGTGTTGTGCTGCAGCAACCATGTCACGCACATAAACCCGGCCATTTAAATGCATGGCGTCCCAACTCATTATTTGTGGTGGCACAAAACCAATCACCCCAATATGAATTGTTTGCTTATTTCCGGCTTGGTCAACAAAGTTACGCTTTAAAATAACATAAGGCGGCACTAATGGGTTTTTCCAGTCTTCAGTACGCATACCTGACATTGCTTCGGTTGCAGCCATAAATACACTGGCGCTGACATAGGGGAAGCTTGCTCCAGCAAGAGTTTTATCGAGAAATTCTAAACCAAAGTTAAATTCGTGGTTGCCTAAATTAGCGGCGTCGTAATTTAAGTAGTTTAAAGCGGCAATAACCGGGTGAACCTGAGTAGCAAGATATTCGGCGCCCTGTTCTGCTACCCAATCACCAAGTGCGCTACCTTGGATAAGGTCGCCATTATCGAACAATAGGGTATTCGGCTGTTCTGCCCGTGCTTGGTGAATAAGCGCCGCAGTGTGGGCTAGGCCATAACTGGCCGTGGGTTGCTGGCGAGTATAGTCAAAGCCCAACATATAGGCGTGTAAGTCGCTGGTTTCTAATAGCCGCACATGTACTGGTGCTGGCGCACTTGCGGTATTGCTGGCACAGCCTATTACGAACACCATAAGTAACGCTGCTATTGATACGCGCAGACCGTTACTAATTAAGTTTTTACTCACTTGTTTAGCCCTCGTTTAGTTGGCGCTATTAAATTGCTTTAAACGGTGTTCTGTCGGTTTACCCAGCGCCTTGGCAAAAGGTTGAAAAATGTCAGCCAATTGCTGTTCTAACTGCCATGGCGGATTAACAATCAATACACCCGAGCCATACATACCCCAGTCGCTGATGCGCTCTTTATGTACCCATTCACTTTGCAATACCGGTGCAGCAATATTTTTCGTTAAGCGTTCGCATAGTGCAAGGTGTTTGTCGGCCGGCAGTAATGGGTACCACACCAAAATAACAGCATGGCGGCTTTTCTTTAGAATGTCCTGCACTGTGGTAGCCACGTCGGTGTATTCCTGCGGCAATTCGTAGGCAGGATCAATTAGTATCAATAAACGTGGGGTTTTCGGCGGTAACATGCGCACCACCCCACTTAGGCCGTCGCCATGCACCACAAAGCCCGTGTGATCTTTATTTAACGACGCTAAGGCTTTATGTTCACCGGGGTGCAGTTCGAATACCGTATGGCGGTCGTGGTGGCGGCGCAACGACGACATCCAATGGGGCGAACCAGGGTATTGGGCCAAGCTTGCGCTGCTAACACACCCCTTATGTAAGCGGTCGAGCTCAGCAAAATAGTGCTGCCATGCCGCTGCAGTTAGCACCTTGCGGTGCGTTATAGTTTCACTTACTCCGGTAACGTATTCTTGGCGTTTTTGCGCTTGGTCGTCGTGTAGGCTGTACAGCCCCTTACCAGCATGGGTATCGAAAAAATGAATAGCGGCTTCTTTTCTCAGCAAGTATTGGCTTACGGCAATGAGCGTTAAGTGTTTATGTATGTCGGCGGGGTTGCCCGCATGATAACCGTGTTGATAACTCAGCATATTGTAATTTCACGTGGCGAAATAGAAAGCCTATAGCCTACCCGTTTTCTGTTTTTTTGTCGTGCTTCGCAACATAGGTCATTAAAGGAAGTGATTGAGCGTTTGCCCTCATCCTGTTATGTTAACCCGTTATAATTGGCTGTCGGCGTTGCTGGCATGCCGCCCATATTCCTAGAGAGGAGAGAGCACCATGCGTTTATCCATGATAGCCGCAGCGGTCGGGTTAGCTGTTACCCTGAGCGCCTGCAGTGACTATGATAGCCAAGTTTCTAAATCAAGTTCCCAAGAGGCCAGCGTGCAAGAAGCTGTTCAATTAGCAAGTAGTAATCCTTTTTATGCCGTCAGCACATTGCAGTATGGCGCCCCAGACTTTACTAAAATTACTGATGCCGATTATGCACCAGCCTTTGAAGCCGGCATGTCGCAACATGCGGCCGAAATTCGTGCCATTGCTAATAATCCCGCAGCACCTTCTTTCGACAATACCATTCTTGCAATGGAAACCAGTGGCCAGCTTTTAGGCCGTGTTGCTGCAGTTTTCTACGCTATGTCGTCGTCGACCAGCAATGAAACAATTCGTGCATTACAAGGTGAGCTTGCACCTAAAATGTCTTCGCATAATGACGATATTTATTTAAACAAAAAGCTGTTTTCACGGGTAGACAGTTTATACCAAAACCGCGACAACCTTGGCCTAGACGCTGAAAGCAAACGCTTGGTTGAAGTTTACCACGAGCGTTTCGTGCGTGCAGGTGCAAACCTAACCGAAGACCAAATGCTCAAAATTAGGGCCTTAAACGAAGAAGAGTCAACCTTAACCACTCAGTTTCAGCGTAATACCCTTGAAGTGGGTAATGAACGCGCACCTATTTTTGATTCTGTCGAAGAATTGGCGGGTTTAAGTAGCGCAGCTATTCAGAATGCCGCTGATCGCGCTGCTAGCATGGGCTTAGAGGGCAAGTATGTATTGAGCTTAAGCAATACCACCGGTCAAGCGCCGCTAGCCGAAATGACTAACCGTGAGTCGCGTAAAAAACTATGGGAAGCTTCTGCTTATCGTAGTTTAGGCCGTGACGGTGGTATCGACAGCCGCCCTATTGTTACTCGCCTTGCTGAATTGCGCGCTGAAAAAGCCGCTATTTTAGGTTATGACTCTTTTGGTCATTACCGCCTTGAAGCAGCCATGATCCAAACCCCAGAGCGGGCGCGGAAAATGTTAGTCGACATGGTGCCTGCTGTACTTAATCAAGTTGAAAACGAAGCCAAACGTTTGCGCAAGCAAATTAAAGATATGGGCATGGACCACGAGCTAGAGCCGTGGGACTGGGCATTTTACGCCGAGCGTGTACGCGAAGCTGATTACAACCTAGACCCAGCTGAAGTTGCTCAATACTTTGAGTACAACCGCGTATTACAAGACGGTTTATTTTACGGTATGGGCCAGGTGTACGGCATTAGCTTTGAACGTCGGAACGACTTACCTGGTTACCACCCCGACGTAGAAGTGTATGAAGTATTCGACAAAGACCAGTCTAGCCTTGGTATTTTCTACGCCGACTATTTTGCCCGCGACGGCAAACGTGGTGGTGCTTGGATGAGCTCCTTTGTTGGTCAATCGCATTTAGAAAACACTAAGCCGGTTGTTTACAACGTAATGAACATTCCTAAAGCGCCTGAGGGCCAGCCAACGCTGATCTCTTGGGACAACGTAACCACTATGTTCCATGAAATGGGCCACGGTGTGCATGGTTTGTTCTCCGACGTAAACTACCCAACCTTGTCGGGTACTGCTGTGCCCCGTGACTTTGTAGAGTCGCCGTCGACCTTCCACGAAGGCTTTGCCCTCGACCCGAAAATTTTGCCTAACTTCGCAAAGCACTATAAAACTGGCGAGCCTATTCCTAAGGCCTTATTAGATAAGGTACTTGAGGCAATGAGCTTCAACCAAGGTTTCAGCACCTTAGAGTACATGGCAGCAGCCTTAATTGACTTGGAATATCACGCTTTAGCTAAAGGCGAAACCATTGCTGACGTAGAAGCGTTTGAACAGCAAGCCCTTGCAAAATACGGCATGGACATTAGCTATGTACCACCGCGTTACCGCTCGGGTTACTTCTCGCACATATTCTCAGGTGGGTATGCCTCGTCGTACTACGCTTATATGTGGTCTGATGTACTCGCTTCCGACGCCTTTGCCTATGTGAAAGCAAATGGTGGAATTGGTAGTCAAGCATTACAAGACTACCGCGATCGTATTTTGTCGAAAGGTGGCACCAAAGAAGCCCTAGACTTATACCTCGACTTCCGTGGTCAAGAGCCAGACACGCGCCACTTGCTAATAAGCCGTGGTTTACTCGACCCTGAGGCAGAATAACACCCTTAAAGAAATAAAAGAGCGGCTTTAGCCGCTCTTTTTTTTACCCCGAATTCAGCGATTCTGTTGGCCTGCAACGTTAAAACAGCGATAAAGTGCTTTATTCACATGTTCAAACAGGTTTGACCAGCGCCGTTTTTTTGCTAATACTGGAAAATGAATTTCCCTAACAACTTAAAAGCAACAATTAAGGGTACTTAATATGCAAAAGCGCAAAACTTTAAAGTGGAGTTTGCTTGCTACCGCCTGTGTTATGGCACTAAGCGGCTGCTTTACTAGCTCAACATCATCTGGGCTCGACAGCAATGTGGCAGTAAACCCACCCAAGCCACCTGCCCCGCCCGCCCCACGCGACCCTGTAACAGTAACCGCGTTTGCTCCGGGTGAATTAACCGCTAACATTCGTAGAACTGAATTTGGTGTTCCTTATATTAAGTCGGACAGCCTAGAAGGTATTGGCTACGGTACTGCTTACGCCTTTGCTGAAGACAACATTTGCGTATTAGCCGACCAAATAATTCGCTTTAATGGAGAACGAGCAAAGTACTTTGGCCCTGACGCTGTACCCGGTTCGGGCGACACTGCCAACGTTATTAACGACTTTATTTATAAAGCATTAGGCCTACGCGACATAGCCGATGCCAACCTAAGTAGCTTAAGCGAAAACTCTCGTGCCTTAGTGTCTGGCTATGCGGCTGGTTACAACGCTTACCTTGCTGAAGTTGGGGTGAACGGTGTTGCTCCGCCTTGCCGCGGCATGCCCCACATGCAACCTATTGAGCCAGCCGACATGTTAACCTATGCCTTAGGCGTAGCCTTACTACCTGGCGCAGCAAACTTCCTAGACCCAATGTTTATAGCGGTACCACCGGGTGAAAGTTATAACCCTACACCGGTTATGCCTGGCTCACTGGCCTTTGAAATGGGCATCGACTTAGCCAGCATTGTGCCACCTGAGCCAAACCCTGAAGAGCTTGGTTCAAACGGTTGGGCGTTAGGTAGTGATATAACCGAAAACGGCCAGGGTATGTTGCTAGCGAACCCACACTTTCCACACACAGGAAACCAACGCTTTTGGCGCTTTGGGGTAGAAATTCCTGGCGAAATGAAAGTGGTAGGCGGTTCGCTTTCAGGTATGCCTGGGCCAGTTAACATTGGCTTTAACGAACACATTGCTTGGACCCATACCTTCTCTACTGCCGAACGCTTTTTGGTGTATCAGCTAGAACTCGATGAGTCTGATCCTGAGCGCAAAACTTACTTGGTAGACGGCCAACCCCGCACCATGGAAGAGAAAACCGTTACCATTACCGTGGCCACCGGTCCTGCTTCAAGTATTAAGCTACAACGCACTTTTTATACCAGCGACTTTGGTCCGTTGCTAAGTATTCCAGGTCAATTCCAGTGGGGCATGAACTTTCAAGGCACCACCTCGGCTTTTGCTCTTTATGATTCAAACTTGCCTAACTTTGAATTGCTCGATCAGTGGCTGGCTTTAAACCTAGCCCGTGATACCGATGAAATTGGCGATATTATGAATCGTCATACGGGCGGCTTAATATTCAATAATATTATGGCCTCTGACTATCGCGGTAAAACCTTCTATGCCGACGGCTCTAGTGTTCCGAACCTTAGTGCTGCCGCCTTGAATGAAATACGCACCAACCCTGTATTAGCTGCCGTACGCTTACAAGCGCCCTTTACTCTAGTACCAGGCAACAGCATGGAATTCATGCCCAATGGCCGTGTACCGGGGAACAAAGCGCCACGCTTAACTCGTAACGACTTTGTGCAAAACTCGAATAACAGCTACTGGTTAACGAACCCGAAAGCACCTTTAGCTACGTCTAACTTTGGTGGTACCGTTGACGGTAAAGACTTCCTATTGTTTGGGCGTTTTAATAATGAGCAAACCTTGCGTTCACGCATGGGCCAGAAAAAACTCTTTGGCCTACGCGATGTAACTCTAGATATGCTTGAGGAAACCCTACTCGACAACAGCGCCTACTTAGCCGACATTGTGTTAGACGACTTAGCTGCTTACTGTGCTGCGAACTCAGGCCCTGTAACCACTGCGCAAGGCACCGTTGATATAACTGCTGGCTGTTCTGCCTTAGGCCTATGGGACAAGCGCATGAATAAAGACAGCGTTGGTGCTGTGTTATTCCGTGAATTTGCCCAGCGGTTTAATACTAACCCGCAGTGGGTGGTGCCTTTTGATCGCACCAAGCCAACCACAACGCCACATACCTTAAAAACCAATAGCACCGTACTACAACAGCTTGCCCTGGCAATACAAACCGTTGAAAGTGCAGGTTTTGCCGTAGACGCACCCTTAGGTGATGTGCAGTTTGTTGAGCGTAGCAACCCAGACGGTACCCCTAGCGGTGTTCGCCTGCCTTGGGCTGGTGCCAATAACATTGAAGGTGGCTTTAACGTGTTCCGTTCACAGGGTAAAGACGACGGTACTATTTTACCGCGCCACATTTACCCAAGCTTACCGGGTTCACAGCTAAGCACACAGGGTTACCACATTACTAGTGGCTCAAGCTGGATGTTTGTAATGCGCTTCACCGATAATGGTCCTGAAGGCCGTGGCTTGCTTACCTACTCACAGTCATTTAACCCATTGTCGCCGCATTTTATAGACCAAACCGAGTTCTATTCACAAGAGCCTCGTTTAGCCCCTATTTGGTGGCATGAAGACGACATTGCCGAACATACCATTCGCACCGTCGACTTAGCTCCTCCGCCAAACTAGGCTTAGTTTTTCAACCACTCACAAGCCGGCATTTAATGTCGGCTTTCTTTTATAAGGTACTTCATAATGAACCCACTACGGCTGTTAGAACACCACAGTTTTGTGCTGGTAATTGATATACAAGGCAAGCTGGCTCGCATTATTGACCAAGGCGAGGCCGTTATTAAACGTAATCAGTGGCTATTAACCATTGCCAACAAGCTTAATGTTCCCATTTGGTTTACTGAACAATACCCGCAAGGGCTTGGCGAAACTGTGGAGGAACTACTTGCTTGGCGCACTAAAGCCAATACCGTAACCAAAACCCGCTTTAGTGCCTATGAAACCTTGCAACAACATCAAGGTTTTAGTGCTTTTTTACAACAAAACCAAGGCCGCAACCAAGTGGTTATTACTGGTACAGAAAGCCATGTATGCGTATTACAAACCGCACTTGAATTTGCCCACCATGGCTGGTCGGTATTTATGGTAGCCGACGCGGTTGGTTCGCGCACAGCAGAAAGCAAAGCATTAGCCTTAGCTCGTATGCAGGAAGCCGGAATACAAATTATTAATGGCGAAATGGCGGTGTTTGAATGGCTAGACGACAGCGCGAGTGAGCGTTTTAAACAAATAAGCCGCAACTACCTACGATAAATTTTGGTCTTGCTGCTCTTCTTTGGCCGCTGCTTCAGACTCAATATATTCAGCGTCGTATTGCACTTTTAAGTGTAGCGCCGCTTTAGCAATAATATAAGCACTAGCTGGAGCGGTAATAAATAAGAACAACGACACTAAAAACTCTTGAAACTGAAAGGTGCGCTCTACTGCGGTAAAAAACAATACCGAGCCTAAAATCATGCCCCCCACACCTAACGTGGTGGCTTTAGTTGGTCCATGCAAACGGCGGAAAAAGTCTGGTAACTTTACTAGCCCAATAGAGCCTATTAACGCGAACAGTGCACCTAACAGAATTAATGCTGCCACCATATATTCAATAAACGTTGTCATAAACCGCCCTCTTTTGTTGCCTAATTCGAAATTTATTCAATAATGTCGCCGCGTAAAATATATTTCGATATAGCTATTGTGCCTACAAAGCCCATCATGGCTATTAACATAGCGGCCTCAAAGAAAATTAATGACCGCTGCGACACCCCTAATAAAACAATAAGCGCAATGGTGTTTATATACATGGTGTCGAGAGCCAGAATTCGGTCGGGTAAACTAGGCCCCTTAACTAAGCGATAAAGGTTAAGCAGCAAGGCAATAGCCAGCATAACCGACGCAATTAAAACCACCTTGTCTAACATTCGAAGATCTCCTTTAAGGGCCGCTCATAGCGATGCTTTATGTCTGCTGCCGCTTGTTCTACGTCGTCTACGTTGAGAGCGTGCACTAACAAACGCTTTTTGTCAGTGCTTAGTTCCGACGACACTGTGCCCGGTGTTAAGGTAATAGTTCCCGCTAACATAGCAATGGTGAAGTCATTTTTCACATCGAGTTCAACTTCAAAAAATTTTGCATTTAACTTTTTATTTGGTCCTAGTATTTGCACGGCAACAATAAAATTTGCTTTGCATATATCTACCAATACCAAAAGCAAATACATGCATAGCTTAAACGGCCTATGTACGCGTACTGCTGTGGGCCAAAAGTCTTGTACTAAATACGGAATACCTAGCGATAGGAAAATACCCAAAACCAAATGGCCCATGCTGGCGTTATTAAGCGACAACCAAATAAGCACCATAACTACACTTAGCACTGGGTGGGGTAACCACTTTTTCTTTTTTGGCAGTTCGCTTGCTTGCTCGTGTTGTTTTTGCCGTTCTTCATGAGTCATCGTGTTATGACCTCCGTACTTAGAACCGCATTAAAGTAGTGGGTTGGATCTATTAACTGAGTACCGAGCACTGCTAAGTAAGCTAACACTGGTTCGGCAAATATTACCAAGCCTATTGTGAGTAGCATTAAGCCACTAATACTGATCCAGCTGCTTATGGCAACCTTGGCTTTACTGTCTTTTAAGTCGGTTACCCGCCAAAACAAGGTGCTGCCCGTACGCCCAAAGGCAACAATGGTGGCCAAACTACCCACCAAGATAATAGTCCATAACCAAACTTGTGCGGCTCCTGTAGGGGTGGCTTTTAATAGCAGCACCTTACCAAAAAACCCGCTTAATGGCGGCATACCCACCAAGGCAATAGCCCCAATAAAAAAGTACACGGCTAGCAGCGTGTGCTGGCGAATTTGCGGCCCACGCACAATGCTGTCGGCCATGCTGCCACGTTGTAGCGCAATTACTTCGGTAAGCAGGAATAAGGCGGCTGTTATCCAGGTAGAGTGAATTAAGTAGTAGAACAGTGCCTGCATCGCGTCGGCGGTATTAATAGCTATTGCTGCTACCATGGTGCCAACAGAAATAATAATTGCGTAGGCAATTTGCATACGTACCCGCTTTGCGCCTAAGACGCCAACACTACCGGCTGCAATGGTTAGTAGTGCAATTGGCCATAGCCACGGCTCGAGTAAACCTACAATAGGCTGCTGATTAAAAATCATGCCGTGCACACGCACGATAGAATAAATACCTACTTTGGTCATAATGGCAAAAAGTGCGGCCACCGGTGCAATGGCGTTGGAATAGGCCCGCGGTAACCAGAAATATAAGGGAAGAATTGCCGACTTTAGGCCAAACACCAGCAATAAAACCAGTGCGGCCGCAGCAATAATAGGAGCACTTTCAGCCGGCACTTGAGTAACTTTAGCGGCTAAGTCGGCCATGTTCATGGTACCAAGCATGCCGTACACCACACCAAGGCCAATAATAAACAGGCTAGAGCCAACCAAGTTTAATACCACATAATGAAGCCCAGCTTTAGCCCGTTCTTTGCCGCCACCAAAAATAGTTAACGCATACGAAGCAATAAGCATAATTTCAAAGAATACGAACAGATTAAACAAGTCGCCGGTTAAAAACGCCCCATTTACACCCATGGTTAAAAAGTGAATTAAGGGCTGCAAATTGTCGTTACGTTCGGCTTTTACGTTAAACGTGAAAATAATACTGGCCACCACTAACACTGCGTTTACCAGCAGCATTAAACTGCTTAAGCGATCAGCCACCAGCACAATACCAAACGGTGGCGCCCAGTTTCCAAGTGCATATACTTCAATAATTCCGGCACCCGACTGCACCACAAACACTAACGACACATACAACAGTAGCAAAGCTGAAACTAAGCTAACCACACGGGTTACTTTTAAACTGCTGCGTGCTAAAAATACCAGTAACACCGCAGTTAATGCGGGCAATAAAATAGGCGCAATAAGTAAATGGCTCACGAATTGGCTTCCTCTTGGGCTTGTGTTTCAGCGGGCTCTGGTTCAGCTATGTCGATGCCGTCTACGTGGTCATTGCCTAAGTCGGCCCGAGCTCGCAACGCCAGCACAACCACAAAGGCGGTCATGGCAAAGCCAATTACTATAGCGGTTAACACCAACGCTTGGGGTAAGGGGTCTGTATGGGTGTCTGACATATTAATAACTGGGGGGGCGTTATAATGCAGCCGCCCCATAGCAAATAAAAACAAATTCACCGCATAGGTAAACAAGGTTAGCCCTAGTACTACTGGGAAAGTGCGGGCCCGCAGCATAAGGTAAATTCCTGTGCCGGTAAGCACCGCAATAACAATAGCTAAAATAAGCTCCAAGCTGAGTTCTCCTTATCCATCAACCCGTTCGGTTGTTGTAAGTTTACCCACATACGCCAGTATAAGCAGCGTTGTGGCAACCACGGTTAAATACACGCCAACGTCGAAGGGCAGCGCAGAAGACACTTCAAAGGTGCCAATAATTGGCAAGGTTATGTACTGGAAAGTCGAGGTTAGGAATGGGTAGCCAAATACCCAGCTGCCCATGCCGGTTACCCCAGCAACTAATATTCCCGCAGCTAACCAACGTGGGTAGTTAAAGTTCATTCGCTCATGTACAAACCCAACCCCACTGGCTACATATTGCAGAATAAGCGCCACACTGGTTATAAGCCCAGCAATAAAACCACCGCCTGGCGCGTTATGGCCACGCAAGAAGATATAAACCGATACCATTAACGCTAGCGGCAATAGAATACGTGCCATAACCGACACTAACGTGGGGTGCGGCTCGGTTGACCAGGCACGGCCTTCGTTGTCGGTCAGGGGCAGTGGCAAGTACAAGTTTCTCAACATATTGGCTATGCCTAAGCCCGCTATTGCCAACACAGTAATTTCGCCAAAGGTATCAAAACCCCGGAAGTCGACCAATATAACGTTCACTACGTTATAGCCACCACCTAAAAGTTTCGCATTTTCAAGGTAATAGCCGGCTATGGTTGTCATAGGCCGTGTAAGAATAGCGAACACCAATATACCAACCCCAACAGCAGCAACTGTGGCAATTATAATGTCGCGAATAACCCGCGGTGCGTTCGACTCGTTCAGCCTAGCCTTAGGCAAGAAGTACAGCGCCAGCATTAGTAATACTACGGTAACGGCTTCCACCGACAACTGCGTAAGGGCTAGGTCGGGGGCCGAGAAACGGGCAAATAGAATGGCCACCATTAGCCCCACCACACTTACAATAATAAGCGCACCAAAGCGATTATGGTGCACAAATACAGTGGTTAAGGCTGCAAACACAAGAATAAAACTGGACACCGAAGCAATTAGGTCTGGCTTGGTCATAGTTATGTCGCCCGTTAAGTGCTCTAAGGGCGCTAGCGCAAGTACCAGCATAAAACCAAATAGCATAACAATAAGGGCAATATACCGCTGTAGCGAACCGTTCTCTAGGCCGTTGGTAAAGGCATTTGCATGCCCCGCAAACCATTGCGTAAGGCCTTCAAAAATATGCAGTTCATTAAAGTCTGGTTGGTTATTATACCAGGTGAATAACTTAGCCCGAAACTGATACACCAACACCCCACCAGCTAATGCCAGTGCACTCATAAGTAATGGTGTATTTACCCCATGCCAAATATGAATTGTATAGGGGCTTTGTTCAAAGCCAAGCACCGCTGTTGCCGCAAGGTTCACGTAGTTACCCACCAACGGCTGTGCAAACAGGCCTACTGCAACACAAATAGAAATGAGCAGTATAACGGGTGCCATCATTAACTTAGAAGGTGCATGGGGCGGGAAAATGGGGGTTTTCTTCGCTTTACCGCCAAAAAAGGTATTGTGGGCGAAGCGCACTGAATAAAACACCGAAAACGTTGCCGCAATTGTTGCCACCAGCGGAATAAGCCAAGCAAAACCGCCAAACACGTCAACACCAATACTGGCGGTAAGCATCATTTCTTTGCTGAGGAAGCCATTGAAAAAAGGCACCCCGGCCATAGCTGCTGCACCCAGTACCGATAGCAAAGCAGTAAGCGGCATGAATTTATGCATGCCTTTTAGTATGCGTAGGTTGCGCGTGCCCGTGCCGTGGTCCACCGCGCCAGCCACCATGAACAACGACGCCTTAAAAGCTGCATGGTTCATAATATGGAATACAGCAGCCAATACCGCCAAGTCAGTACTAATACCAAATAACATGGTAATTAAGCCTAAATGGCTTACGGTGGAATAGGCTAACAGCCCTTTTAGGTCATGTTTGAACATGGCCATAGCCGCGCCATAGGTCATGGTAGTTAAGCCCGTAAGCGTAACTAATATTATCCATAAGTCGGTGCCACCAAGGGCAGGAAATAAACGTGCTAACAGAAAAATGCCGGCTTTTACCATGGTGGCTGAATGCAAGTACGCCGACACAGGCGTAGGCGCAGCCATGGCGTGGGGCAGCCAGAAGTGGAACGGAAATTGTGCCGACTTAGTAAACACGCCAAGTAACACCAGCACTAATATAACTGGGTACAACGCGTGTTGAGTAATTAAGCTATGAGCCGCCAGTACCTCGCTCAAATTGAAGCTGCCTACCACCTGGCCAATAAGAATCATGCCAGCCATAAGCGCTAAGCCACCACCGCCGGTTACGGCAAGGGCCATACGGGCGCCTTTGCGGGCTTCAGAGTCGTTTTGCCAATAACCTATCAGTAAAAATGAGGTTAGGCTGGTAAGCTCCCAAAACACCACTAGCAATAGAATGTTGTTTGACAGCACAATGCCTAACATGGCTGTCATAAACATTAAAAGCATAGAGTAAAGCTTGCCTAGGTTGTCGCCTTTACTTAAATAAAAGCGCGCATACCAAATCACTAAAATTCCTATGCCCGCTATTAACAAGGCGAACATAAGGCTTAAAGCGTCAACTCGAAAAGCTAGGTTTAGCCCTAGCGAAGGCATCCAGTTATAACTTACTGTAGTCAGTTCGCCATTGAGCACCATGGGCAAGTGGCTTAATGCTAACCACACCACAACCACAGGCGCAATTAAGGTAAGCACCGTGCATGCAGTACGCCCTAAACGGTCGCTTACCAGCGGCAGCCAGGCTGCCAAAATAGGTAAGAAAACAATTGCTAGTAGGGTCATAGGGGTTCGGTTCCTCTACCTATAAGCTAAACACCAAAACGCTCAGCATACCAATTTCTATCTTGCCGCGCCAAAATATAAACAACTACGGACTTAGCTCATGCGCGGAGAACCTGTCTTTAAACATAGGCGTACTTAAGTAACGTTCCGCTGAACTGGGTAGTATGGTTACTATCGTTTTATTTTTATATGCGGGAAATTCTTCCAGTAAGTTCACAATCGCGGCAACAGCCGCCCCACTAGATATTCCCGCTAAAATACCTTCTTTGCGCATTAATTGGTGGGCCATTGCTATGGCTTCATCATTATTTACGGTAAGCGCCCTATTTACGCAGCTAAGATCAAGGTTGCCCGGAATGAAGCCAGCCCCTATACCTTGTATTTTATGCGGGCCTGGTTGTAAAGGTATACCTGCTAGTGCTTGCGAAATAACTGCCGAGTCGGCGGGCTCTACGGCTATAATTTCAACCTTATGACCTGCTGCTTTAAAGTAGCGAGCCACCCCAGTAAGTGTGCCGCCGGTACCTACACCTGCCACAAACACGTCGGGCGCCTTACCAAGTGAACGAACAATTTCAGGGCCGGTGGTGCGCACGTGGATGTCGGCATTGGCTGGGTTATCGAACTGATGCAAGTGCAAATAAGTTTCTGGCTGCGTATTGGCTAATTCATTGGCGCGGTCTATGGCGCCCTGCATGCCTAATTCGGCGGGTGTTAGCTCTAGTTCGGCCCCGAGTGACTTAAGCAACTGACGCCGCTCTAAGCTCATGGAGCGTGGCATAGTTAGCGTTATTTTATAGCCCCGTGCTGCCGCTACGTAAGCCAACGCTATGCCCGTATTACCCGACGTAGCCTCTAGTAAATGCATGCCGGGCTTTAGTACACCGCGCTGTTCAGCGTCGAGCACTAAATTAGCCCCAAGCCGGCACTTTACGCTAGCCGACGGATTGCGGCTTTCCATTTTAGCCAACACATTGGTGCTATTAACCACTCGATTAAGTCTAACTAAGGGCGTATTACCTACACTTTCTGCATTATTGTTATATACGGTCATGTTTACTGCTCGTTGTTTTCATTTGCGTTAATGGCCTCAGTACCATTAGTTGAGTCGGCCAAAAACTCTTTTAATTCTATGGGAGTTAGTTCTGTACACACATCGCCGCCCAATTGGTTTACCGCACGGCAAAGTTCAGCCATACGCTCGTCCATTATATTCACATGATCAAGCAACCGCCCAATAGCTGTGGCTACGGGGTCTGGGTTATCGGGCGACACCGCATAAGCATCGAAACCAAACTTCTCTGCCATAGCGTCTAGTTTTGCTCGTTGTTGTTTATTTAAGTTATTATTTTCCCGCGTGGGGGTAACTAAACGGCCCGGAATACCCACCATAGTAGCGCCAGCAGGCACATTTTTGATAACAACCGAGTTCGAACCAATACGGCCATTTTCATGTACCGTAATGGGCCCTAATACTTTTGCCCCGGCGCCAATAACCACGCCATTTTTTAAAGTTGGGTGGCGTTTACCTGGCTTCCAGCTGGTGCCGCCTAATGTTACCCCGTGATACAGCGTACAGTCGTCGCCTATTTCTGCTGTTTCACCGATAACCACTCCCATACCATGGTCGATAAAAAACCGACGGCCAATAGTAGCTCCAGGGTGTATTTCTACCCCTGTTAGCCAACGCGCTAAAGTAGAAATAAAACGCGCCAGCCACTTAAAACGCCAGCGCCAAAGCCTATGGCTAATGCGATGAAACCAAATGGCATGCAAGCCTGGGTAGTTGGTGAGCACCTCAAAAAAATGACGTGCAGCAGGATCGCGCTTATAAACACTGGCGATATCTTCTCGAATACCAAATAACATATATTAGGATTACCTTGTTACTCTGCTATTGTGATTAGGTTTATAAAATAATAAACCTAGTATACCTTTTCATCGGCTTACCGGTGAAGCTTAGATCAACAATTGGAGGTTTTCGTGATACGAACTTTAATCAGCAGTGTAGTGCTCGTTGCCATAACCTGGTTCGCAGCACCTAGCTATGCAAATAACAGTGCAACTAATACCGCCGTTGTTATTCATGCCGGCGTGTTAATTGACGGTACTAGCGCAGCACCTCGCGAACAGGTAACGGTGCGAGTAGAAAACAACAAAATAGTTTCTATTCAAGCTGGCTTTCAACGCCCTAAGCAAGGTGACACCCTCGTAGACTTAACCGATGGCACCCTAATGCCTGGCTTTATCGACATGCACACCCACTTAACCAGCCAAATGGAACCGGGCTCTTATATTTATCGTTTTACTCATAACCCGGCTGACGTTGCTTTTCGCTCAGCACATTTTGCCGCAATAACATTAAAAGCTGGCTTTACCACTGTGCGCGACCTTGGCGACAGTTTTAATACCAGTATTGCTTTGCGTAACGCCATTCAAAAGAACCTTATTATTGGCCCACGCATTTATACTGCGGGTAAGTCGCTTGCTACCACGGGCGGCCATGCTGACCCTTCAAACGGGCTACGCGACGGCTTAAGTACCACGCCGACTCCAACCGAAGGTGTGCTGAATGGCCCCTTAGAAGCTAGACAGGCCGTGCGCCAGCGTTATCAAGACGGTGCTAACTTAATTAAAATTACCGCTACAGGTGGCGTATTAAGCTTGGCTGATAGTGGCGACAACCCACAGTTTATGGACGACGAACTAGAAGCTATAGTGCAAACAGCCCGCGACTATGGCATGCGTGTGGCAGTTCATGCTCATGGTAAAGAAGGTATGATGCGCGCCATTCGTGCCGGCGTAGACTCAATTGAACATGGCACTTACATGGACAACGAAGTGTTTGCCCTAATGCGTGAACATAAAACTTGGTATGTGCCAACTATTATTGCCGGTAAAACTGTAGCCGAGCGCGCCGAAATAGACGGTTACTTTCCTGAACAAGTGCGCCCAAAAGCTCGTACTATAGGCCCGCTTATTCAAGGCACCCTAAGCCGCGCTTATGAAGCAGGGGTTCGTATTGCCTTCGGTACCGACGCAGGAGTATTTGACCACGGTAACAACGCCTTAGAGTTTGTTTACCTAGTTGAAGCGGGTATGCCGGAGCTTGAAGCCATTCGTGCCGCCACCAGTAGTGCAGCAGAGCTACTAGGTGCTAGCGATATTTTAGGTACTGTTGAAGCCGGTAAACTAGCCGATTTAGTTGGTGTGCACGGTAACCCATTGCACAATATAGCTGTGTTGCGGCAAGTTGACTTTGTTATGAAAAACGGTGTTGTTTATAAACATCAATAAAGCTAAGCCGTAAATAATGCCTATGCTTAACTAACCTTGCATAGGCTTTATTATTTTCGCTCGGCTTTAATTAAGGCAATAACTTGCACCACGTCGGCCTGAATGCCTTCGCCAAGATCAACTTCTAGCTGTTCTCGTTCACGGTCCAGTTTGTGCAGCTCTTTCTTCGAAAGCTGCTTACGAGCGTCGTGGGTTGGCATATGCTTAATGCGTTCATACATTTCATGTATTTTAGGAAAACGTTGGGCAAAGCCTGCCTTTTCAGCATTAGGTAAGTTGTCTAGCAGCACCACCAGCCGAATACAGCCTTCCGACAATTCGCACTGCCCTTGCTGCATGGCCAAGCTTATGGTGGCAATGCTTTCATGCAAATAATTAAGGCGTTTCGCTTGGCCTGCAGCAACTTGCTGGTTTTGTTTATACAGCCGCGAAAACAAAATTCCCGCGTAAACACTCAGGCCAAGAATAATTAATACACCAACAGTAATAGCAACCCATATCATTATAATAACTCGCCTCCGTCGTATTCTTCTTCGTCGTCTAGATCAAGGCCAAGTATTTCAACCAGTTGTTGAAACCGCGCCAACTGTTGATCAACCCATGCTTGGTCTTCCGCGTGCAGTTCTTCACCGTCGTCGAGCGCGTCGAGAAAGTCTTGTAAACGCTCGTCGTTTTCTAATAAGGCAAGTTCTTCCGCTGGCGTTAAGTTTGGCTGCTCAGGTTTACTGCTTTGCTTAGGCAAAATTAACGCTATTGGTTTTTTGCTACCGTGGCGCGGATCTTTCGGTTGTGCACCTGCCTGTTGCCCATGTTGATTGCTGCCCTGCTTGTGACTAAAGCGGCTACCTGGTGGTAAACCTTTGTGCTTTAGCGGCTTTTTGGGGTTTTCAACAAGCTTTTTTTCCCGCTCTTGTTTCGGCGTTGAGCGAGTACCAACAGGACCTATTTTGCGTGTTTTCTTCTGGCGTGTCATAAAGCTCCAATGGAGTCATAAATAGAATATAGAATTAGCTATAGGATACCTGATCTCGGGCGGTTTCGGCAGGGCTTCGTGTAAGAATGTAAGCAATAAAAAAGGCGATGCACGCATCGCCTTTCAAAAGTTATTATTAGTAACCAAGTTATTAATAATAGTTGTCGCTTATTCTTGTTGTTCTCCCAGCGGGATTAAGCGCTGATAGACTCTCGCCACTTTTTCACGGTTGTTAATACAACCTCTTTTTATCGGCAGAGACTTTGAGTTACATGCAACCCTTCACGGCAAAACGCACACAGCGGTACATGTAAAAATTATTATTATTTCGCCTCCTGGCATTATTATTTTTCCTTTATTCTTACTTGAACTGAGCAGTTCAAGGCAGTTGCGACTGGTGAATCACCTTAATTATTGTTAATACTGTCGCAACAAGTCAACGTTGTTTTTATTGTTGTAATGTTAACGTTAACTAATTTTTTTTACCTAACTCTCTTCGGAGCTTTAGTAAATTTTCATCTTTAGGTTGCGTAAGGCATTGGGCAAAGAGCTAAAGACGCGAATAAGAGTACTTAATTCATTTTATATGGCAAGCTTTTTTTATCTCTTTTTAGTTTTTTAAGCCATATCTCTGTAAACTTTTAACTACACCACAAGCATACCATTTGTTATAGAAAGCAAAATTAGCATCGGCTCGGTCTTATGCTTACAATGCCTATACTACGTTTATCTTCGCAACCGCCGGTTACAATTATGGCGGTTAATTTTACTTTTTAAGGAGTACGCCATGCGTTATTTTATTGGCATTACCGCAGGTTTATTGCTCGCGGGCTGTGCAGTAACAACTTCACCGCCTTCTGTAAGCATTCAAAATCAATCTTTTCAAAACCTTGCTGAAGAAGCTTGGAACTTTAACCGCATGCAAAACCCCGCGGTAGCAGCACGTCTTGGTGACAAAAGCGCCGAAGGTAAGCTAATGGATATGTCGCCGGCAGCCATGCAAGCACGCTACGAGGCCCGGAAAAGCTTTTACCAGCAACTGGAAGCTATTCCGGCTGAATCGTTAAGTGAAGAAAACCAAATAAACCGCGAGATGATTATGTACGCTTTACGTAATCAACTTTCAGATTACGAATTCCAAATGTATTTAACTCCGCTTACTAACGAAACCGGCCCACACAACCGCCTTGCTTATGTGGCCAGTGGTAAACGTATTCGTACCGAGCACGACGCTAATGTGTATTTAAGCGAGCTCAGCGAAATACCTGCAGCCATGGCGCAGTACATTGCCTATATGCGCGAAGGCATTGCAACGGGCATTACACAGCCTGCTGTGGTGTTATATGGCATGCCCGACAGTATTAATGCCTATATAAAACAAGACCCAACTGAAAGCACCTTTTATGCACCCATTGCGGCCGCTAAAAACACCCTCGACGCCAATGTTTTTAACCGCGTAGACACCGACGCTAAAAACATTATTTTGAGCCAAGTTAATAAAGCCTATAGCGACTTTCATGCATTTATGGTGAACGAGTACATACCAAATAGCCGTGCAGACATTGCCGCTATCAACTTGCCCAATGGCGAAGCCTTTTATGCTAACCGGGTGCGCCATTACACTACTACCGACCTAACTGCCCAAGAAATTCACGACAAGGGTTTAGCTGAAGTAGCTCGTATTCGCAGTGAAATGGACGCAGTTATCGCTGAACTTGAGTTTGAAGGGTCTTTTGCCGACTTTACTCACTTTCTTCGTACTGATCACCGTTTTTACCCCACCAGTGAAGAACAACTTTTAAAAGAAGCCGCTTACATTTCTAAAAAAGCAGACGCCGTATTACCTAAGTTCTTTAAGCTACTACCGCGTAACACTTACGGTGTTGCCCCTGTGCCTGCTGAAATAGCGCCTACTTATACCACTGGCCGTTATGCGGGCTCGTCTGCTGACGACCAACCTGGGTATTACTGGGTGAATACCTATGGCCTTGATCGGCGTCCATTATATGCCTTAGAAGCACTTACTTTGCACGAAGCCGTGCCAGGCCACCATTTACAAATTTCGTTAGCCAAAGAAATGGAAAATGTACCTGACTATCGTCGCTCTACCTATATTTCTGCTTTTGGCGAAGGCTGGGGCTTATATGCAGAGCATTTAGGTGTTGAAGCTGGCTTTTACCAAGACCCCTACAGTAACTTTGGCCGCTTAAGCTACGAAATGTGGCGCGCAGCCCGTTTAGTGGTCGACACTGGTATGCACACCATGGGTTGGACCCGTGACCAAGCCGTAGACTTTATGGCTAGCAATACGGCCCTTTCAATGCATAACGTGAACACCGAAATTGACCGCTACATTAGCTGGCCTGGCCAAGCTCTAGCCTATAAATTGGGTGAAATGCTAATTAAAGACTTGCGCATTGAAGCAGAAGAAGCCTTGGGCCTCGACTTCGATATACGGGAGTTTCACTACCAAGTGTTAAAAAATGGCAGTATTCCCTTGGCTACATTAGAAGACAAAGTTCGTGCCTACATTGTAGAAGCAGCAGCTAACAAACAGTAATTAACACGCACCAACTAAGTTTTAGACATAAAAAAAAGCAGTTTCACCAACGTGAAGCTGCTTTTTTATTCGTACTGTGCTTAATGCAGTGTTCTTAACGCTTAATGTAAACCGCGTAAATACTGCGACAGCACTTCAATGTCGCGGTCCGTTAGCTTAACCGCTATGTCGCGCATCATGTTATTTGGGTCATTAGCACGGTTAGCACTGCGAAACTGCTTTAATTGCGTTGTCGTATATTCTGGGTGCTGCCCACTTAACAATGGAAAAGCGGCTTGGCCTGAACCCGCTCCCGAAGGACCATGGCATGCTGCACATGCTGTAATGCCACGCTCTACGTCACCGCCCAAGAATAACGCCATACCTTCTTTAACAACATCTTCTGGCGCACTTCCTAGTTGCGGCTCTTGTTGCGAGAAATAAGCGGCTAAGTCGTACATGTCTTGTTCGCTTAAGCCTATGGCTTGCGAAGCCATTACAGGTTCGTAGCGGCCTTGTTCACCATTTGTCGCAGCACCTAATTTATATTCGCGCAGTTGCTTCACCAAGTAACGCTGATGCTGACCAGCAATATTGGGGAATTCGCCAATGGCGCTATTGCCATCTGGGCCATGACACGCGGCACAGGTAATTGCTTTGCTTTCGCCTGCTGCTGCGTCACCAACTAACGTTTTAACTTGCTCACCCGCTGCCATTGACGGGCCAGCGAAAAGTAATAATCCACATAGAATTGCGAGTTTTTTCATGATCTCTCTTCTCTGCATTTGAACGGGCAACCCCGAAACACCACATAGCTTTGCACTAATACCTTGGCATTTTACACGAAACTGCGCACGATGAAACGCCTGATTGCTGTTCAATGATTGGACTCCACCCTGTAATGGTTCATAATATGTGTCGTTTCGCCCTCAGGCACAGGAAATAGTAGTATGTCTAACCCCGTTATATTTCAGCAAGCTAAGTTTTTAACCAGTGCCCCAACTATTCGTCACTTGCCGGCCGACGAAGGCATTGAAATTGCCTTTGCAGGTCGCTCAAACGCTGGTAAATCAAGCGCTTTAAACGTTTTAACTCGGCAAAATAGCTTAGCTAGAACCAGTAAAACACCTGGTCGTACGCAACAAATTAACATTTTCGAAATCGACGCCGAACGTCGGTTAGTCGACTTACCTGGCTATGGCTTTGCTAAAGTACCAATTGCTATGAAAGAAGCATGGCAAAAGTCTTTGTCGGAATATTTGCAGGAACGTAAATGTTTACGCGGCCTTGTGGTATTAATGGATATTCGGCATTCATTCCGTGAAGCCGACCAAGAACTAATTCATTGGGCTGTTCGTAGTAACATTCCTGTTTTAGCTGTTTTAACTAAGTCTGATAAGCTAAAAAGTGGCGCCCGCAAAGCCATGTTACTGAAGGCCAGGGAAGCCGTACCGGCCTTTGGTGGCGACGTAGAGGTTATTGCGTTTTCGTCATTAAAAAAAACCGGTCTTGAAGAGCTCGAAGCTATTATTCAAGGGTGGTTTAGTGCCGCAGCAGCAGAAATTGCAGCGCGTAACGAACTTTCGTAAATGACAACACAGTATCCTCTTTCCGCTTGGGCCAAGCTGTGTTTACTGGCACTTATATGGGGCAGTAGTTTTTTTCTTATTAAAAAAGGCTTAGTAACTTTTACCGCCTTAGAAGTGGCTGCCATACGTTTAGCCGCTGCGGCGGCTGTGCTTGCGCCCTTTGCCTTAGTTCGTATTCACCGTATAAAGCGCCGCCAGTGGCCTGTAATACTTTCTGTGGGTTTAACCGGCAGCATGCTTCCGGCTTTTCTCTTTGCGCTCGCTCAAACTCAGGTAGATAGCGGTATTACGGGCGCGCTCAATGCCCTTACGCCATTATTTACCTTAGTTATCGGGGCTGTTATTTTTCGCCAGCAGGTGTCGGGGCAAACCTTAATCGGCCTTGGTGTGGGTTTAAGCGGCACACTTATGCTGGTGCTCCTAAACGCTAGTGGTGTACTAACCATAAACGCTTATGCCTTGTTTGTGGTGGCGGCTACCTGTTGTTACGGCATGAACTTAAACTTAATAAAAGCCTACCTACCTGATCAAACACCTTTAACCATTACTGGCGTTAGTTTGTTAATGGTGTTGCCGCTGGCGGTGCTTTATTTAGCCGGGCCGGGTGAAGTATTTAGTAAATTGGAAGGTGCAACTGCGTGGGGTTCTTTGACTGCGGTGGTGGTACTTGGCGTAGTAGGAACTGCTTTTGCCTTAATTATATTTAACCACTTAGTGCAAATTGGAACGACGGTGTTTGCCAGCTCGGTAACGTATTTAATTCCTTTGGTGGCTATGCTGCTTGGTACCCTCGACGGCGAACTGATTGGCATTTGGCAGCTACTTGGCATGGGGCTTATTTTAGCTGGTGTTGGGCTTGCAAACCGCAAGCCCGTTGCTGCTGCCCCACAATAACCTTGACTTGAAGGCCGCTACTTAATGAGCCTCGTCCCAGTTGTCGCCTACGCCGGCTTCCGCAATTAATGGTACGTCTAGTTTTGCCGCACTTTCCATTACTCGCACCAACTCAGCCACATGGGTGTCTAGGCAGTCTTCTTTTACTTCAAACACCAATTCGTCGTGAACTTGCATGGTCATAAACACTTCACCTGCTGCGGGCACCTGTTTTAACCAACTTTGTACATCCAGCATGGCGCGCTTAATAATGTCGGCGGCCGAGCCTTGCATAGGGGCGTTAATTGCCGCACGTTCGGCAGCTTTACGGCGTGGTATATTGCGCGCATTAATTTCTGGTAAATATAGCCGGCGGCCAAATAAAGTTTCAACATAACCCTGCGCCGCTGCTTGTTCACGAGTGTTGTCCATGTAGTCTTGCACGCCTGGAAAACGTTCAAAGTATATATCCATATAGCGTTGCGCTTCTTTTTGGCCAATATTTAACTGCCGTGCTAAACCAAAAGCTGACATGCCATAAATAAGTCCAAAGTTAACCGCTTTGGCGCTTCGGCGCTGTTCTGCAGTAACTGAGTCAAGCGCAACACTAAACACTTCACTAGCCGTTGCCCGGTGAATATCGCGACCGCGGGCAAAAGCTTCAAGTAGCCCTTTTGAACGTGACAAATGCGCCATAATTCGCAATTCAATTTGGCTATAGTCAATAGCTACTATTTTGTACCCTTCTGGAGCAACAAAGGCTTGGCGCACCCGGCGGCCAGCTTCATTACGCACTGGAATGTTTTGTAAGTTTGGATCTGTCGACGACAACCGCCCTGTTGCTGTAACCGCCTGATGATACGAGGTATGAATACGCCCAGTTTGGCTATTTATCATTCGTGGTAGCTTGTCGGTATAGGTTGATTTGAGTTTAGCTAAACCACGATGGCGCAAAATCAAGTCGGGCAAGGGATAGTCTAGCGCTAGCTCTTGTAATACGTCTTCGGCCGTAGAAGGCGCACCTTTGGGGGTTTTCTTTTTAATTGGTAAGCCTAACTGGTCAAATAAAATAACCTGTAACTGCTTAGGTGAATTCAAGTTAAATGGTTCGCCAGCAATAGCAAATGCGTCGAGCTCAATTTCTTTCAGCTCTTTGGCTATTTCTTGGCTTTGGTTAGTTAAACGTTCGGCATTCACAAACACGCCACGACGCTCCATCATTGCTAAGATTGGTAGCAACGGCAGTTCAAGTTCGTTTAGCACGCTTTTTAGCCCCGCTACTTCAGCCACCTTTGGCCATAGTACCTGGTGTAAACGTAAGGTTATATCGGCGTCTTCAGCGGCATAAGGTGCTGCTTCAGCAATAGACAATTGGTCGAAGCGCTTTTGCTTTGCCCCTTTGCCCGCTAAGGTTTCATAACTAATGGTTTTATGACCAAGATATTGCAAACTTAAAGTGTCCATACCGTGGCGGGAACTTACACTATTTAAAACGTAAGACGACAACATAGTGTCGTTTAATATGCCCCTTAACCGAATATTATAATTGCGCAACACATGCAGGTCGTACTTTATATTTTGCCCTACTTTTTTCAGTTCCGTGTCTTCAAACAGCGGCTTAAGCTTGGCTAACACTTCGTCGCGTGATAATTGTTTCGGGCCATCAAGGTCTTGGTGCGCTAATGGTATATAACAAGCTTCACCTGCAACCACAGAAAAAGAAATGCCCACCAGTTCAGCTTCCATGTAATTTAAGCTTGTGGTTTCAGTGTCGAAGGCATAGCAGTCGGCGGCCTTTAGCTTGGCCAGCCATTTATTGAAGGCCGCTTCGGTAGTTACCACCTCGTAGTTCGACTGGTCAAATTGTTTGGGTTCAACGGCCGCTTCATTTTCAGTGGTTGTGCTAGTGGCAGCTGCGGTTTGCTCAGCCCCTGCTGCTTTATTGGTGGCTGTTGTTTTATCCGCTGTTGTTGTTACGGCGGCAGTGGTTCCACCTTCTTCTAGTAGTTCACCTAACCAGCGGCGGAATTCACACTCTTTAAATAACCGAATAAGCTCGTCTTTGTCGGCTTCACGGCGAACAAATTCGGCTTCGGTAAGTGGAATCTCCACATCTAGTTTTATTGTGGCTAATTCGCGTGAAAGTAATATTAAGTCTTTGTGCTCGGCAATTTTTGCTGGCATTGTTTTAGCACCACGGAAGCCTAGTTCTGCTACTTTTTCCGGGTTAGCTAACATGGCGTCAATGCTATCAATGCCTTGTAAAATATGTTGCGCGGTTTTTTCACCCACTCCTGGCATACCTGGAATGTTGTCTGAGCTGTCGCCCATAAGCGCTAAAAAATCAATAATTTGGTCGGGCCGTACACCAAAACGCTCTTGCACCGACGCTGGCGTAGAAACACGGTTGTCTAGCGTATTTATTAAGGTGACATGTTCGTTCACCAACTGTGCCATGTCTTTATCGCTGGTGCTAATAAGCGTGTGGTGGCCCGCTTTGGTGGCATGTTTTGCCAAGGTCCCTATAACGTCATCGGCTTCCACATTATCAATAATCACTAAGGGTAAACCCATGGCTTTTATTATTTCATGCAACGGCGCTATTTGGCCCCGTAAATCATCGGGCATGGGTGGCCGGTTGGCTTTATAATCTGCATACAAGTCATTGCGAAAAGTTTTACCTTTGGCATCAAAAACAACCGCTAAGTGACTTGGATCATACTGATTCAACAAGCTTTTCAGCATGTTAACTACGCCATAAATAGCCCCGGTTGGCTCCCCTGCCGAATTGGTTAAATGCGGCGGTGCATAGTAGGCGCGAAATAAATAAGAAGAGCCGTCAACTAACACAAATGGGTTCTTGGGAATATTAGACATGTAGCGTTCCAACGTAAGTGAGGTTCAGAGTGTAAGGATGCCACAAACCCACCCTCGAAAGCGACTCGGTTACTGTTCAAAGAGCTTTTTACTGCCTGAACAAGCTGTGGATAAGTCTGTGGGGGAATGCTCAAAGCTGCCGTGAGTCGAGATTTTCTCGACAGCAGCATCGCTAGCCTAAGTGGTTGTTTTTACGGGATAAAACTGAGGATTCCCGAACATATTATATTTTTTATATAGTTACTGCACTGGTTGTGGAAACTTTACTTCAGTATCTTTCTTTGTGCTCCTAGCAGAGCACTAACCAGCGACTAAGAATAGCATATTAAACGATCTGATCCAGCGATCATTGATCGTTTTTAGTAATATTTTGTACTTGCTATTCACTTTATTAACTTAATTTGTTCTATCTGCCTTCTTGTCATGGTCGCTGGAACAAGCGCTTCAGCATTCCTGATTTTTCTGGCTCTACCGCTATATTTTCAAAGAAGCCGCGCCACATTTGGTGCAAGCCCTGCTGCGCTAAGGGTAAAAAGTCTGGCTGCAATGCCGACAAACCAGGCCCCTTTAGCAGCGACTTAATCGACACGGGTGGCCTTGCTAATTGCCAGCTGCCTAGTAAGTAAGCATAGCTTTGAATAAGAGTGGCTTGGGCTTCATCAACATAATTTTCAGCTAAGCCGGCAGTTTGCGCAATGGCACGGGCTGTTGCGCGGTAGTCTTGTGCTAATTTTGTTTTATGGCTAAGTAAATCTTTTTTGTTTATTTCAGGCTCTAACTGCAAATGACCTAGGCTAGCTAAAGTCCACAAATGGGGCTGCTTGTTTTGAAAGCATAATAGCGCGTCTACAACGCCGTCGAGCATATCACCACGGACAAAACGTAATTGGTCGCGCACTTCGCCAAGCCAGCCATATAACTGGTTTTCTAGCAACGCCATATAAATAGCTTCTTTGCTATCAAAGTAGATATACGCCGTACCTTTTGCTACCCCTGCTTTAGCCGCAATAGCGTTAACCGTTGGTAAACGCCCCTGATTATCTAACAGCAGTTGTAGTGCTGCGGCAAGAATACTTTCACGGCGTTGATCTTTTTCTTTTGCTGTGCGCGCCCGTTTTTTTCCATTAAGTACGGTTTCTTTTATTTTGCTTGAGTCGGACATGGTTGTTCCTGCTCCATTTTCTTACAGTGGCCATACTATTGGTAGCATGATCATGGCAATAATAAACACCAATATTTCCATGGGTAAGCCAAGTTTCCAATAGTCGCCAAAGCGAAATCCGCCTGGCCCTAATATTAACGTATTATTTTGGTGCCCTATTGGCGTAAGAAATGCGCACGACGCACCCACTGCAACCGCCATTAAAAATGCGTCGGGGTTTACCCCCAACTGCAAGGCTGCACTTATTGCTACCGGACACATTACCGCTGCTGTAGCGGCGTTATTCATAAAGTCTGATAAGGTCATAGACAAAATTAAAATAACGCCTAATGCCACCAGCGTATGGCCTTGGGCCACATACTGCAGCATTCCATTGGCCATCCAATCGGCGGTACCCGTGGTTGACATTGCACCTGCTACTGGAATAAGTGCTGCTAACAGCACCACAATAGACCAATCGATACTTTCATACAGTTGCCGTAATGGAATAAGCCTAAAGGCCATTAATGCCACCACGCCACCAGCAAAAGAAAGTGCCGCTGGCATTAAACCTAGCGCCGCACCCAACACCGCCAATAACATAATACCCGAGGCCATAAAGGCACGTTTTTTACTTGGCACACGAATGGTACGCTCCGCTAAAGGTACACAACCAAACTGAGAAGCAAACCCAGCTAGCCGTTCTGGCTCGCCTTGCATTAAAATTACATCGCCAGCCCCTATTTTGGTTCGGCGCAAGCGGTCAATAGAATGCTTACCATGGCGAGAAATAGCTAACAAATTTAAACCAAAGCGCGAGCGCAGCTCTAGGTCTTGTGCCGTGTGGTGAATTATTTTCGCATTAGGTAACACCACCATTTCTACTAAAACAATTTCTCGGCTGTCGGAGCTACCCCCGCTTTCGCTTACGGTTGACGTGGTTGGATCGCGCATACCTACTTGAAAACCACGTAGAGTACGTTCACTCGACACGGTAACCCGGCGGTCAAACCAGTTGCCCGCTAATTGCGCTACGGGTTTGGTGGGTATTTCTGTGGTTGGTTGTACCGGCAGCGAACCATGCGGCACGCGTTCACGCTCAAGCTTTACCGACAACACGGTAGCCAAAACATGCTCTTCAGCTTTTTTCGGCGTTGGTTTTACGTTTTCTAGTAATTGCAGGCCAAAGGCCGAGAGTAACTGGCTTAGTTTGTCTGGCTCGGCTTCTAGCATAAGTAAGTCGCCGGCTTTTAGAACTTTATTCCAATGGGGGGTAATTACTTTTTCGCCGTCTCGCACCATGCCTAATAGCTGGCCTTCTGAATCGTCTATGGCGCGCTCTAAATGCCAAATTGTCATGCCTTCAGCTTTACCGCCAGCAACTACCTTTACTTCAATTAAATAGCGCCCGGTATCGAAGCTTGCGGCGTCCATGCGCTGCCGTGCGGGCACTAAACGCCAACCTGCTAAAGCTAAGAAAGTGACACCAATAAAAGCCACCGCAAAGCCCACTGGGGTAAAAGAAAACATACCGAAGCCCTGATCAGCATATTCTGCTCTAAACCCAGCTACTATTAAGTTCGGCGGCGTTCCTATTAGAGTTGTCATGCCGCCGAGAATAGCTCCAAATGCAACGGGCATAAGTACCTGTCCAGGGGCAATTTTAAGCCTATTCGCTAACTGTATTGCCACCGGCATTAGCAACGCCATAGCACCAACGTTATTCATAAATGCCGACATAACTGCTGCTAGTCCAGTAAGCGCTGCAATAGTTAAGGTGGGCGACGTAGCTTTTGGAGCTAGCTTATTTGCTACCACGTCAATGGCACCAGTACGCTGTAGGCTGTAGCTCATAACTAACACACAAGCCACGGTAATAACTGCCGGATGGCTAAAGCCACTAAAGGCAATTTCACCTGGCACTACACCTACTGCAACGCAGGCAGTTAAGGCAAACAAAGCGACCACGTCGTGTCGCCATTTCCCCATAATAAACAATATGATAGTTACAAATAATATGACGAGTATTAATATTTGATCAACGCTCATAAAGAGCTCCAAAGGCCAAGCCGTTTGCGTAACAGTAGAAGTACTGGGGCTGTGTCAGGGGTTGCCTTTGTCCATCGCTGAAAACTTGCCGCAGCCTGATGAACCAGCATACCTAAGCCATCGGCAACCGGGCAATTATTATTCAATGCCCACTGCATAAAGGGTGTTGGCTGTTCGCCATACACCATGTCGTAACTAAAGGGTTGGGTTGTTAAAATTCGGCTTGGTAATGTTAACGACTGCCCTTGCAAACCGCTTGAGGTGCTATTTATAACGACTGTAAATGGGCTACTAGGAATTGCGTTAAGTGAGCCTGCACTAAGCTGTGCCAGTGGTGTGGTAGGTGCATGGCGAATAACATGGGTAATAAGTGCTTCGGCTCGTTCTGGGGTACGGTTAGCCACATGAACCCTGGCTACCTTTGCAGCCAATAAGGCCGGCATGACACCGCGTGCGGCACCACCCGCACCAATTAACAGCACCTGCGCACCAGCAAGCTTAACTTTATGGTATTGTAAATCGGCAACTAAGCCTATGCCGTCGGTATTTTCACCCAGCCATATATTGTTGTGCTTTATTAAAGTATTAACGGCACCCGCTTGGGTGGCTGCAGGGCTACATTGGTCGGCCCGTTCAAATGCCAACTGTTTCAACGGTAGGGTAATATTGGCCCCTACACCACCTTGGCGCACAAAGGCCGCAAAGCGATCGGCAAATTCTGTTGCCGACGCTTGAATGGGAATATAATCAATAGCTAAACCCACCTGCTTTGCGAACTCCGCATGAATTGCAGGCGACAAACTATGACTTATGGGGTCACCAAAAACAGCTAGTTTAATCATATTTACTCGTTTGGCTTAGCGCAGTGTAGGCAACGTTCAGGCGAACACAACTGCGGACACACCCCATGCCTGATCCATCATTTTAATTAGTTCAGTTTACTTGGCTTGCTTCTGTCGAGCTTTAATGCGCTCTATTCGACCTGCAAAACCGCTTTTAGTTTTGTCGTCTAGCCCAAACTTCAGTGCCTTTTGACACACCTCAATGGCCTCGTTATAACGCTCGTCTTCAAGTAGTAAATTAGCGTAGTTTTGGAAGGTCATTACTTGCGGTAATTTACCACCGTTGCTTTTCTTTAGCGGCGCTTTAATTTTTTCAAACTCGTTAATATGTAAAACAGAAAAATAATCGCATGCAGCGCGGTATTGCGCGTCTTTTCGTTTTTTGTAAGTTGTCTCCGTAATTTGCGACAACCAACGGTGTCGTGCTAAGGCGTCTTTCTCGCCCGTTAACGCACTAACCGCTTCCGCTAGCGCTTCAGGCAAATTAGGCTCTACCTGGGGGTATTCTTCTTCCACCACTGCTTGCGGCTTAATTGTTAGCGGTTGGTCTTGCTTAACTTCGGGCTGTTCTGTTTCTGTTTCTGTTTCTGTTTCTGTTACCGATGGTTCTTGTTCCGTTGGTTTAGAATCAACATTTGTTGGTTTTGCTACTGCCTGCTTAACCGCTTTTGTGTGGCTACTAGCGGTTGCTGTTTGCATTTTACGGTAAATTAATACGGCAATAACTACCACCACCACTACAATAATAAATATTATATTTCCCATTACGCTGTCCTGTTCAATTTTCAACCTAAGGCAGCTTAATACGGAATTACTTTGCGAGCAACACAGCCCATTATTTTCTGTTTAACCAATCCCTTGGTTTTAAATAATATTCTAGTTCTGCTTCAGCAGTGCCGGGCCTTGGCTCGTATGCATACTCCCAACGGGCTAAGGGCGGCATCGACATTAAAATTGATTCTGTGCGCCCTCCGGTTTGTAAGCCAAACAAGGTGCCGCGGTCGTACACTAAGTTAAATTCTACATAGCGGCCCCGCCGATATAGCTGAAACTCTCGTTCCCGCTCACCAAAAGGTAATTCTTTGCGCTTTTCAGCAATAGGAGTCCAAGCTTTTAAATAGTGTTCACCCACTGAACGCATTAAGGCAAAAGCGTGTTCAAAATCTAGTTCGCCAGCTGGGTTGGTATTTAAATCATCAAAAAACAAACCGCCAACACCACGAGTTTCATTACGATGCTTTAAATAGAAATAGTCGTCGCACCAACTTTTATAACGATGGTAATAATCGTCGCCGAAGGGTGCCACCGCAGCACGCGACATTTCATGCCAATGTACCACGTCATCTTTAAAGGGATAAAATGGCGTTAAGTCGAAACCGCCTCCAAACCACCAAACAGGTGCTTCACCTGGTTTTTCGGCAATGAAAAAACGCACATTAGCATGCGACGTGGGTACATAGGGGTTATGCGGATGCAATACTAATGACACGCCGCAGGCGTGAAAGCTGCGGCCTGCTAATTCTGGCCGATGCGCCGTAGCAGAAGCCGGCATTTGTGCGCCATAAACATGGCTGTAATTCACACCGCCCTGTTCAATTACTTTGCCATGGCGCATAACTCGAGAACGACCACCGCCACCTTCTTCTCGCTCCCAGTCGTCTTCAACAAAGGCCCCGCTACCATCAACGGCCGTTACCCCAGCGCAAATGTCGTCTTGTAATTGCATAAAAAATGCTTTTACCCGTTCTAAATAACGCTCTTCTTTCATGGCCGCAATATGTCTCCGGTTAATGGGTTTAAAATACGACTTGGCTGGGTGTTGCTACCTACCGCTACAGGCATGATCCAGTCGACTTGGTCACCAAATACTTGTTCTAATTGTTCAGCACTAGTGAGCGCTTGCCCACCCTGAACATTCGCGCTACTCGACACTAAGGCCGTGCCTAGTGCTTTACAAAGTTGCCGAGCTGGCTCAAAAGCAGTTACGCGTACGGCAATGGTATCGTGATCGCCGCGTAAAAACCGCGGTACGTCTGGCCGGGCTGGCAACACTAAAGTTACTGGTCCGGGCCATTGCGAAAATACTGCAAAGCGTTTGTCTTGAGGAATTTTGCTGTCGTCGACATAACTTAATAGTTGGCTGTAGTCGGCAGCAATTAAAATAAGCCCTTTGTCTGCCGCTCGTTGCTTCATAGCCAGCAGTTTACGCACCGCAATTTCGTCGTATGGGGCACAACCTAAACCAAATACAGCTTCTGTTGGGTAACCAATAACGCCGTGATTTGCTAACGCTGCACGGGCGCCAGCAAACTCATCGCTTTTTATATTTTTATCTGGCATGCCAGTAGGGGTCCTTTTTCTGGTGGCTGGTTCGGCGTTGAATATAATAAACGCCGCTGCTGCTCAACTATAATAAGCCATTATAGCTATTCAGCGCGGTAGCCGCATGCCTTTTGCGGACAGCGTAAACTATTGCGGCCATGCTGCCGATACTTTATCAACACTTGCCAACCGCAGTTAGGGCAGTGTTGGGCAACCGGCTCGTCATTTAATGAATAGCGACATTGTGGAAAGCTGTCACAGGCGTAAAACGATTTACCATAACGGCTAGTGCGTTGCACCAAGCGCCCTTTTTGACATTCTGGGCATGTGGGTGCCTGCTTTTCAGCAGGCGCATTGGGGTCGGCCATGTAATGGCACTGAGGAAAAGCACTGCAACCGACAAAAAAACCATACCGACCTTTTTTTAATACTAGTTCGCTTGCACAGTCGGGGCAGTGCTGCCCAGGTAAAGGTTGTGGTTCAAAGTCTGATTGTTCATGCGCTGAGCGAATATAGTCGCAGCTTGGGTAGGTAACACAGCCCCAAAATGAGTTTTTGCCACTATGGCGCAAACGCAACTGAGCCCCGCACTTTGGGCAAGGCTCAGTAGATTCCGGCGGGTGTCGTTGAACGTTCGAAAAAAGGTCGTGATCACTCATGGATAGCCAGCAGCATTAATGCAACAAGCCTTCGGGCTCATCAAATAATAGCTCTTCCATGCGTGAATAAGCGTCTTCATGGCCAGGCACGTTAAATAGCACCATAAGCACAACCCACTTTAAGTCTTCTAACATGAATTGGGGCGTGTCGAGTTCCATAACCCGATCAATCACCATTTCACGTGTGGTAAAATCCAACACTCCAATTTGTTCGAGATACATTAAGAAGCCACGGCTGGCACTGTCTAACCGAGCTTCTTCTTCCGGCGTATAGGCACGAAACGAACTTAACGGAGCCGTTTGTATAAGATAAGGCTTGTCTTGACTGTCTTGTAAGTCAGCAAGACGCTCAAGCCAAATCAAAGCCTTGCCAATTTCCTGACTATGGAAACCTGCGCGGGTAAGCTCATCGGTTAATTCGTCGTGGTCGACTACGACTTCCATTTCCGAGTGGATGTAGTTCTCAAACAAATACATGAGGATATCAAACATAATTACTACCCCCTCATTCTGACATAGCCACCAGGCACTGCCTTAATCCATCCATCTACTTCAAGACTTACCAATTCATTCATTACTTCTGCAACTGATAACTGACTACGTTGCAGTATTTGTTCAAATGACGTGGTTTCGAAGCCTACGTTAACTAACATTGCCGAGTTTTCCAACCCCGTTGCAAACATTTCATGCTGACTTTCTTCTGCAGGGCTATTAGTTGCTAAATTTAGCGTGGGCCACTCTTCTATTATATCGGTTGCACCAGTAACTAATTTAGCCCCTTGCTGAATAAGCCAATGACAACCAGCTCCAGTGGGATCATGCAACCCGTAAGGCACTGCAAAAACATCTTTTCCTTGTTCTGCAGCTAACCGAGCGGTAATTAACGACCCACTGCGCTTTGCTGCGGCCATTACCAGCACGCCCTTACTTAACCCACTTATTATACGGTTTCGCGCAGGAAAATGCTCTGTTTTTGCCGCGGTGCCGGGTAAATACTCGCTAACCACCAGACCATGCTGCTGAATTTCTTTTTTTAATTCCCAAGCTCGCGGCGGATAACACATATCGATACCACACCCGAGCACCGCACAGGTTGCTTTTGCTTGGTTTAGTGCCGCCCAGTGGGCGGCGTTATCAACCCCCATAGCTAGGCCACTGGTAATGGTTAACCCAGCTAGGGCAAGGTCGGTAGCAAACTGCGTGGTATTCAATAACGCCTGCGGCGAGGCTTTTCGGCTACCTATAACCGCCACTTGTTGGGAATGAGCAAAGCTTGGGTTACCTTCCCAACATAATAACCAAGGCGGATTAGCCACGGAACTTAATTGGCTAGGATATTCCGCTTGGCCTAAAACCCAAAAGCCTCGTTCGAAATCACTTTCATGCTGAAACCAGCACCAACTTTTTTCCAGCAATGCTGAATTTATTTCCGGTAGCTGTTTACGCCAAAACAAAGGAATGTGGGCAAAGGGTTCGCGCCAATTTTGCGGCCCTGGTAGTTCATGTGCTACTTGTAACTGCTCTGCATACTGTTTACTAATTAACCGCCTTATTTTTGCCGGTGCTAATGCTAACCGCAACCAGTCGTGAAGTATCTGTTTGGTCCATGCCATTTTCGCCTCCTTGCGCGCTTAAAACGAAGCAAGCCTAGGCAGGTAACTCGAAACAAACAATGGAAAAGGTGTTTTTTAAGCCTTGAACCGTTAAAATAGAATTATACCTATGAATAAAGGACCGAATAATATGGCAATTATGCACGTTTTACGTTATCCCGATCAGCGCCTACGCACCCAAGCCGTGCCGGTGGTTACTGTGGATGACAATTTACGTACCGTGATCGACAACATGTTTGAAACCATGTACCACTCTCAAGGCGTTGGCCTTGCGGCTACTCAAGTAGATATTCACCAACGGTTATTTATTGCCGACTGCGGCACTGAACAAAAAGAGCCTTTGGTGTTTATTAACCCTGAAATTATTGAGCAAGAAGGCCTATTTGAAAATGAAGAAGGCTGCTTAAGCTTCCCTGGTGTTTACGCCTCGGTTGAACGCGCTGGTACCGTAAAAGTAAAAGCCCTCGACAGAAATGGTGAGCTCTTTGAAATGGAAGCCGATGGTTTACTGGCTATTTGTATTCAGCATGAAATTGACCACTTAAACGGCAAACTGTTTGTTGATTATTTGTCGCCGTTAAAGCGCGACCGGATACGCAAGAAGCTGGAAAAAGAAGCTCGTTTTGCAGAGCGTGAAGCTTAATTGAAAGGAAGTAATGTGCGCATTGTATTTGCGGGAACACCAGATTTTGCGGCACAACATTTAGCCGCCTTAATTGCAGCCGAAAACTTCAATGTGGTGGCGGTGTACACCCAGCCCGACCGCCCCGCTGGGCGCGGCAAGAAACTTCAACCTTCGGCAGTAAAGTCATTGGCGCTTGACCATGATTTACCTGTAGAGCAACCCATTAATTTTAAAGCGAGCGACGCCGTAGCAATACTAGCGGCCTACAACGCCGATATTATGGTGGTGGTGGCTTATGGCTTACTGCTACCGCAAGTAGTGCTCGATACTCCGCGCCTAGGCTGTGTTAACGTGCATGGCTCGTTATTACCCCGTTGGCGTGGTGCGGCGCCTATTCAGCGGGCGATTTGGGCCGGCGACACTGTTACTGGCGTAACCATTATGCAAATGGACGCTGGCCTAGATACCGGCCCTATGCTAAGCAAGGTTGAATTACCTATAGCCGCCGACGACACTAGCACCACCCTTTACCACAAGCTGGCAGCCATAGGCCCTACGGCCTTGGTAGACACCTTAAAAAAGTTGGCTAAAGGCGAACTAACCGGTGAAGTGCAAAACGACAGCGACGCCACCTATGCGAAAAAACTTTCAAAAGAAGAAGCAGCCATTGACTGGCATTCCGATGCAACTTTTATCGAGCGCTGCATTCGTGCTTTCAACCCTTGGCCTGGCACCGAATTCTACTGTGGCGACCAACGCATTAAAGTTTGGCAAGCGCAGGCCCTAGCCAACGCTGGCAAAACGTTAGCACCACCAGGCACTGTATTAGCGGCGAACAAAGACGGCATCGACATTCAATGTGGCAATGGCGTTTTACGTTTATTGTCGTTACAAACCCCGGGCAAAAAGCCCATGCCCTGCCAAGACATACTAAATGCCCGCAGCCACTGGTTTGCCGTTGGCGAGCTAATTGGAGCCAATGCATGAGCGCTAAAGCCGCTTCAAGCCGCGCTGTAGCTGCTCAAGTGCTACAAAATGTTTTACAACACGGCCGTTCTTTATCGGCCGTACTACCAGAGTTACAACAACAACTTGCCCCTGCCGATCGGGCTTGGGTACAAGCAGTATGTTTCGACGTAATGCGGGAATTACCGCGGTATGAATGGCTTATTCAGCAACTAGTCGACAAACCATTAAAAAGTAAGGTGCGCATTGTGCACTACTTAATTATGGTTGGCCTGTCGCAACTACGCACGCTAAACACCCCGGAGCATGCGGCCCTTTCTGAAACCGTGAACGCTGCTAGCCAAGTGCGCCAAAAAGCTTTAAAGGGTTTAATTAATGGGGTTTTGCGTAATTATTTACGCCATCGTGACGCCCTAGAAAGCCAACTTAGCCAACAAGTTCCCTTAGCCGACTGTTTTCCACGCTGGATGCGCGAGCGTATTCAACAAGCCTGGCCGAAGCAAAGTGACGCTATTTTTAATGCTAGCCAACAACGCCCGCCCTTATGGCTGCGGGTGAATGCTAAGCAATTCTCTGGGGCTGAATACCTTCAGCTACTTAGCGAGCAAAACATTACTGCCACTGTTCACCCACAGCTAACGCAAGCGTTAAAGTTGTCAGAGTCGCTCGACGTACGCACCCTGCCGCATTTTGCCGAGGGCGCCGTTTCTGTCCAAGACATTAGTGCCCAATGGGCCGGCTACTATTTGCAAACGCAACCTGGCATGCGGGTACTCGACGCCTGTGCTGCTCCTGGTGGCAAAAGTGCTTTGTTATTAGAGCAAACCGCTGGTATTGAATTAGACGCACTTGATTTTGAAGAAAGCCGTATTCCGCGCATGATAGAGAACTTTGCTCGATTACAATTAACTGCCAATGTTATTCAAGGCGACGCGGCCAACCCTAGTGATTGGTGGTCAGGCATTGCTTACGACCGTATTTTGCTCGACGCACCTTGTTCAGCAACAGGAATAATGCGGCGCCAGCCAGACATACGCTGGCACCGCCGTGAAAGTGATATAGGCCCATTGGTTGAGCTACAACAACAAATTTTAACCGCCCAATGGCAGCTACTGAAGCCAGGTGGAATTTTAGTTTACGCCACTTGTTCTATACTGCCGGAAGAAAACGAACAGCAAATAGTGAATTTTTTAGCCAACACCAGCGACGCCAAACGGGCTGATCCGCTAGTTGAGCAAGGGCGCCAAATTTTACCTGGCGACCCAACCGGTGAAGACGGAGACGGTTTTTATTATGCTGTACTTCAAAAGCTAGGCAGCTCATAGTCAGCTTGTAATAAGCCACTTAAGCTAAAAGGATAAACGCAGGCACAATGAAAATTATAATTATTGGCGCCGGACAAGTGGGTGCTACCTTGGCTGAAAGCTTAGTGTCGGGCCGTAACGAAATTACTGTTGTTGATCAAAACCAACAGCTGCTAGACGAACTGCAAGACAAGCTCGACTTAAGTGTGGTGCATGGCAACGGCGCTCACCCCGATATTTTACGCCGGGCCGGTGCCGAAGACGCCGATCTTCTTGTTGCCGTAAGTAGTAGCGACGAAGTGAATATGGTGGCTTGCCAAGTTGCCCATAGCGTGTTTAAAACCTTCAAAAAAATTGCTCGTATACGCGCCCCGCAATATATTCGTTATGCGGAACAGCTGTTTCATAAAGACCACATGCCCGTTGATCATGTTATTGCTCCTGAAGAGCTAGTTACGGCCTATATCAAGCGCCTTGTAGACTACCCCGGTGCACTGCAAGTGTTGGAGTTCGCCGAAGGTAAAGTAAGCTTGGTTAGTGTGCGTGCCTATTACGGTGGTAAATTAGTTGGCCATGCAATTTCTGCCTTACGTGACCACTTACCCAACGTTGACGTGCGGGTAGCCGCTATTTTCCGCCAAGGCAAAGCCATACGGCCTTTAGGCACCACCATTATTGAAGCCGGTGACGAAGTGTTCTTTGTGGCTTCAACCCAGCACATTCGGGCCGTTATGGAAGAGCTACAACCCCTAGAACAGCCTTACCGCCGCGTAATGATTGTTGGTGGTGGCCTGGTGGGCGCAGGTTTAGCACGTGCGCTTGAAACAACACACCGAGTAAAGCTGGTAGAGCATAATGAACAACGAGCCATAGAACTTAGCACTGAATTGCAGCACGCCCTGGTACTTCACGGAGACGCCGCAGACCAACGGCTATTAAACGACGAGCGTATTGAAGAAATAGACGTGTTTATTGCCGTAACCAATGACGACGAAGCAAATATTATGTCGGCCATGCTAGCTAAACGCATGGGGGCTAAAAATACTTTAGTGCTTATTCAGCGCTCGGCTTATGTCGACCTTGTGCAAGGTGGCGAAATAGACATTGCCATTTCACCGCAACAAGCTACGGTGTCGGCTTTGTTACGCCATATACGCCGCGACTTTTTTGTTAATGACTATTCGCTTCGTAAGGGTGTAGCAGAAGCGGTGGAGTTAATAGCGAAAGGCGATGAAGCCACGTCGAAGGTGGTGGGCCGTGAATTGCGCCAGCTCGATCTTCCGCCTGGCACCACTGTAGGTGCTATTGTGCGCGGTAACGAGGTACTTATTGCCCATAACAAGGCAATTATTGAGCACGACGACCATATTATTTTATTCTTGGTGAATAAAAAATATGTGGAAGACATTGAACGGCTATTTACCCCTGGCGCGCTCTACTTTTAACTTAGTCGCGCCAAAAAGCTGGGCTAAATAAAACCAGCAAGGTAAATATTTCTAACCGACCAAACAGCATAGCTAATATTGCAATCCATTTCCCACCGTCACTCACTGCCTGAAAGTTGCTTGCCACTGCACCTAGGCCCGGGCCTAGGTTATTTAAGGTGGCTGCTGTTGCCCCAAAGGCCGAATAGTCGTCTAGGCCGGTGGCTATAAAGCCAAGCATTAGCAGCACAAACAACAACGCATAGGCGGCAAAAAAGCCCCATACCGCCTGCACCACTCGGTCGGGTAGCGCTCGCTTGCCCCAGCGCACCGAAAACACCCCTTTAGGATGGATTAAGCGATTAATTTCACGCTTGCCTTGGCGGTACAACAAAGCCACACGAATAACCTTCAAACCACCTGCCGTTGAGCCTGCACTGCCACCAATGAAGCTGGCGAAGATAAGTAAAATAGGCAAAAACAACGGCCAAACACTATAGTCGGCGGTAGTAAACCCGGCGGTTAAGCCAATAGATGCCGCTTGAAATATCCCGTCTATCCAGGCAGTGCTCAATGCAGCATCAGACTTCCACCACAGAGTAAGCACTGTTATAAGCATTATCGTGCCCTGTATGGCCAGTAACGCCCGAAATTCAGGATCGTACCAATAAGCTTTTAAGCTTTTTCCCCGGTAAGCAGCAAAGTGAAGTGAAAAGTTAACCGCAGCAATTAACAAAAATACCACGCAAATAAGATGTATAACCCAGCTATCGTAATGGCCCATGCTGGCATCGTAGGTAGAGAAGCCACCTATGGCCACGGTGGAGAATGAATGGCCGATAGCATCGAACGCATTCATACCTGCCAACCAATATGCGGCGGCGCAGGCAATGGTCATGCCTAAGTAAATAAACCACAAATGCTTGGCGGTGTCGGCAATGCGCGGGGTTAGCTTGCTGTCTTTCATTGGCCCGGGTATTTCTGCCCGATACAACTGCATGCCGCCTATGCCTAGTAAAGGTAATATCGCTACCGCCAACACAATGATACCCATTCCCCCCATCCATTGTAGCTGTTGGCGGTAAAAGCGATATGAATGTGGTAGCTCTTCGATGCCCGTTAATACCGTGGCGCCCGTAGTGGTTAAAGCTGAAAACGATTCAAACATGGCGTTGGTAATACTGAGTGTGTAGTCGTCGGGCATTAAAAATGGCACCGCCCCAACGGTACCAAGCACCACCCAGAACATAACCACAATAACGAAGCCTTCTCGGGTTTTAAGTTCTTGTTGGGCCTTTCTATTTGGCCACCATAATAGTAACCCTGCCACTAAGCTTAGAATAAATGCAGCAACGAAGGCCCAGCCACCACCGTCTTTATAAAAGTAAGCAAATAATGCGGGTGGTAAAAGGGTTACACTGAACAGTGCTACTAACAACCCAAGTATTCGTAATATGGTGCGAATTTGCATTAATGAAGCCCTAGTTCTCGAGTAATGTTCTCGTTACCTTCTCGGTGAATTAATATATTGTCTTCGATACGAATACCCCCATACGGGGCGAACTCGGCTATGCGCTGCCAGTTTATGTTTTTTGAGTAGTCGCTGTCTTGTAATTGATTCAACAACGTATCGATAAAGTAAATACCAGGCTCTATTGTTATGGCCATACGGGGCTGCAATTCGCGGGTGGTTTTTAATTTTGGGTAGTGCTTCGGCGTAGGTGCTAGCAAACCGCGTTCGTCTAGCAAATTTGCCCCCACGTCATGCACCTGCAAGCCTATAAAGTGGCCTATGCCATGGGGCATAAACACATGGCTAATTTGTTTCGCAACCATGTCTACTGGGTCCATAGTGCAAAAGCCAAACGCGAAAAGCAGCTGCGCTATTTGTAAATGTCCACGGCTATGCAGCTCGGCAAAAGCCATACCCGGCCTTGCTTCCATAGCTAACGCCTGAGCAATTTGGTCTACCGCCATAATAAGTTCAGCAAACTCATCGCTTGCTGCTACGCCAGCATAGGTACGGCTAATATCTGCAGCATAACCCGCCCAGTTGGCGCCTGCGTCTAGCATAAATGATCGCTGCTGATTAAAGGGTAACGCCTGCGTTGACCTTCCCGCATAATGCACCATAGCCGCGTGTTCGTTTTGAGCAATAATATGCGGATAATGCACTTCGTTTTCACCTTGTTTGCTGGCCTTCATGTAGGCCAACAAGCAGTCGAACTCCGAAGCCCCTGCATGCCAAGCATCTGCCGCGGCTAAATGTCCACGAATGGCAATTTCATTCGCTCGGCGCAAACATTGTTGTTCATATTCTGTTTTTAAACCACGATAAAAGTTTAAGTAACTTAACACTGGTTCTGGGTTTACGTGGGTAAAGCCTAATGCTTGCGCTACTTCTATATGTTCACCTAAATACACTACGCGGCTTTTATCATAGGGTAACAAACGGTCAATTTGATCAGGGCGGGCAATAAGTTCCACATGGAACATATTCAACCAAGCTTCCCTATCAAGGTTCGGTTGTTCTTGCCAAAAGTCTTCAGCACTTAAAATAACCAGAGTAGGTTTTTCTTGCTGGGCAGAAACCAACACCCAACTATGAGGAGCATTACCTAACGGGCACCAAGCTTTAAAATGCGGGTTGGCTTTAAATGGGTATTCCATATCATCTAGAAACTGCCGCTTTACCTGGCCAGCATGAATAGCAATTAAGTCATAGCCTTCTCGCTCACACAGATTATTAGCACGTAACTTCATTTCCGCTATATGGGCAGGAAACAAGGTGTGAAGTTCCATAGCTTTCCCTATTATTAACCGCGGTGTTCCGCATACATTTGTAAACTTATTAAAGGGGCAAGCACATGATCTTTCTTGCCCATTAAAATAGTATATATTTGCTGGTAGGCCAGCACGTTTTTTACATAGTCTCGCGTTTCTTGATAGGGCATGGTTTCTACCCATATATCAAAGTCGGTCGGCTGTTCTGGTAACCATTCAACCACCCTATTCAACCCAGCATTATAAGCTGCCGTTGCTATAATCCAGTTATTACCTGTGCGCTGAAGTAGCTCGCTCATATAACGTGTACCCAGCTGCACATTTTCTTCTGGGTTTAGCAGGCGGCTTTTAGAAATTCTACCTTGGTTAGGCCCCGGTGTTCGGCGTACTAGGTAATTCGCTGTTTCTGGCATTACTTGCATTAAGCCACGAGCGCCAGCTGGCGATATTGCATCGGTACGAAAGGCGCTTTCTCGGCGTACAATAGCGAACACCCAAGCGGGATCTAAACCTTGATTTTCTGCATGAGTACTTAATAGCTCTTTAAACGCTAAAGGAAAACGGCGCTCTACGTCATTAAACAAACCCGTGCGTGCCAAGCCAAATATGGCTTCTTCATAGCGGCCATTTTCATGGGCAAAAATAGCACTTAATACTTGCTCTTCGTAGCTACCCCGATAACCAATAACGTTCCATTCGCGCCTTGCTGCAAGTGTGCGGTCTAGGGCGTACAGCTCCATTGCACGCTGCATGGAAGGTTTATGCCGAAGTTGTTCTAGGGCGGCGGTTTCATAGTGTACTTCTTCTTGGCGTAAAGAAGGCGCCAAGCCTAATCGTGCACTGGCTAAAAACCCATAATAACTGCGGCTTTGTGCTACCTCCTGTAGCTCTTGTTCGCCGTCTGCAACAAAGCCAAGCTCAATTAATGCTCGTCCACGCCAGTATTGCCACTGATCTTTTTCTTGCTCTTCTTTAGCTAGGGCATTAATTAACATAGCTATACGGTCATACCGTTGTTGCCGTAACAATGAAGCCAAAAGCCATTGCTGCCCTGTCGCAGAAAGCTGCTGTACAGGCACTTTTTCTAGCCAGGCCAAGGCCCCCGCTTCGCCCCGTACCGACAAAGTAATACCTATGCGTTCATGCATGTCGTGTGTTTCGCTGCTACTGAAACTATATACATTTTGAAAATGCGCCCAAGCACGCTTAGCGTTACTTACATCGCGCCAAATTAACCGGTGCAAGGCCGAAGTTACTATTTCTTGCTCGCGAGGGTGTGTATTGGTGAAGTCGTTAAAACGCAAAATGGCTGCTGGGTTAGCTTGTACACGTCGACTTAACACTGCAAGGTAACGGTGCTCTTCTGGTAATAGTCGTGTTAAATAGCCAGCTAAACTATATTGTTTTGCCTTTACCGCTAACATTAAACGTTGCCATACAGCTTCTTCGGTACGCATTCCTGCTTCTACCCAAGCATTGAATACCCTGTCGCATGCAGCTGGCTGGCTACGTTCACTTATCCACTGATTACTTACCTGCGGCCATAATGCTGATAGGTTATCCGTGTGTTGCCATAAATAGTCTAAATAACGGCATTGCAATTGAGCGTTGCCACTGCCCTGATAATAATTTAGAAACACTTCTGCTTTGTTCTGCTCAGCTAAAAACTCGAGCCATGCGGTACGCAACTTTTCGGCAACTGGGGTATCTGCATACTCCACAAGAAAGTCGCCGATTAGTGCTTCGTTCGCTAAACTAAGATTCTGTTGCAGAAAAGCCGCTTCTAAGTAAGGATATAGAGCATAGTCCTGTAACTGGCTCATATTCTGCCGTGCTAGGCTAAATCGGCGAGCATTGATTTGCTCTTCAGTTAGCAAAAAAAGTTCACGTTGCTCAGCAACAGTCAGTGCTGAAGGCGTTGTGTTTTCAGAAGCTTGCGCAGAGTATAACGCTGCAGCAACCGCGGATATATTCCCGCACAGTAACAGCACAAACAGCAACAGCCGAGTTTGAATTTTAAACACCTGTTTAATTTTATTTCGCATTATGGGATGATGACAGCTAAGTGTTGACCATTCTTTTGTATCATAGTGTGGCTACAACTCAAGAGTATTAAGTATTTGTCGGCAGATTTTCTGCTAACAATTCAGGAGACCGAAGATGATCTATCAAGGTGACAACCTAAGTGTTGATATCGTAGAACCTGGCATTGCCGAACTAAAGTTTGACGGCCAGGGTTCTGTCAACAAGTTTGATGAGAAAACCCTGAATGAATTCAGCAGCGCCCTCGACGCCCTTCACGTTAACACCGACGTGAAAGGTGTGCTAGTTACTAGCGCCAAGCCTACATTCATTGTTGGTGCAGACATTACCGAGTTTTTAACTCTGTTTGCTGATATTGAACACACCAAGAAGTGGGTTCATACAGCTTCTCGGGTATTCGATAAGCTTGAAGACCTGCCCGTTCCTACTATTGCAGCTGTGAACGGCTTTGCTTTAGGTGGCGGTTGTGAGGCTATTTTAGCCTGTGACTTCCGTATTGCCGATGAAACAGCCGTTATTGGCTTGCCTGAAGTTAAATTAGGCCTTATTCCTGGCTTCGGTGGCACAGTGCGCTTACCTCGCCTTATTGGCCCAGACAACGCCCTAGAAGCCATGACCACTGGCAAGAACCATAAGCCCGAGCAAGCACTAGCGCTAGGCCTGGTAGACGCTGTAGTGAGCAGCGAGCACCTGCGTGAAGGTGCACTAACTATGTTACGCGGTGCTATTGCTGGTGAGTTCGACTGGCAAGCGGCGCGCCAACCTAAACTTGAGCCCTTACAGGCTAACGCTACTGAGCGCTTAATGACCTTTAGTACCGCTAAAGGTATGGTGTGGGCCAAAGCAGGTAAACACTACCCAGCCCCTCATGCTGCTGTTGAAGTGGTTGAACGCGGTGCTGGTGAACCCCGCGATGGCGCCCTACTGATTGAAAATGAATTGTTTGTAAAGCTGGCCCAAACCGATGCATGCCGTGCGCAAGTAGGTATTTTCCTTGCCGACCAATTGGTTAAAAGTAAAAGCAGAAAACTTGCTAAACAAGCAACAAAGCAAATTAAGCGTGCGGGGGTAATTGGCGCAGGCATTATGGGTGGTGGCATAGCTTACCAGTCGGCTGTAACTGGCGTACCTGTAGTGATGAAAGACATTAAGCAAGACGCCTTAGAGCTTGGCTTAACTGAAGCCGCCAACATTTTAGGGAAAGGATTAGAGCGGGGTCGCTTCGACGCCAATAAAGTTGCTAGCACACTAAATAAAATAACCACCACAACCCATAATATTGAACTTGAAAATGTTGATATTGTGGTTGAAGCCGTAGTGGAAAGCCCTAAAGTGAAAGCTTCGGTACTTTCTCAAATAGAAAAAGTGGTCGCCGACGACACTATCATTACCTCGAACACTTCCACTATATCTATTGACCGCCTTGCTGAAAGCCTTGAACATCGCGATCGCTTCTGCGGCATGCACTTTTTTAACCCAGTGCACAAAATGCCATTAGTAGAAATAATTCGTGGTAAAAAAACCTCTGATGAAACCGTCGCTACGGTAACGGCGTACGCCGTGCAAATGGGCAAAACCCCTATTATTGTGAACGACTGCCCCGGCTTTTTAGTAAACCGCGTATTGTTCCCTTACTTTGCTGGTTTTAGCATGCTGCTTGACGACGGCGTGAACTTTACAGCTATTGATAAAGTAATGGAAAAAGACTTTGGTTGGCCTATGGGTCCTGCCTATTTATGCGACGTGGTTGGCTTAGACACGGCTGACCATGCTAGTGGTGTGATGGCTGCCGGCTTCCCTGAGCGTATGCCTCGCGATGAGGAAGGTGCCATTGCAAAGCTAGCTGCAGCTGAACGCTTCGGCCAGAAAAATGGCAAAGGCTTCTATGAATATGGTGTCGATAAGCGTGGCAAACCAACCAAAGTAGTGAACGACGACGTTTATACTGTAATTGGCGAAAAAACCAGCGAAGCAGACAAAGAAGAAATTATCTTACGCTGCATGATTCCAATGGTGAACGAAATGGTTCGTTGTTTGGAAGAAGGCATTGTCGACTCTGCTGAAGAAGCAGATATCGCACTAATATACGGTTTAGGCTTCCCTCCTTTCCGTGGCGGCGTAATTCGCTACCTAGAAACGGTTGGCCTGAAAAAATTTGTTGAGTTAGCCGACAAGTACGCCCACCTTGGCGAACTTTACCAAGTAACCGACAGCCTACGCGCGAAAGCCGAAGCTGGCGAAACTTACTTTAAAAGCTAACTGCGAACGGAGAGTATTATGAAAGATGTCGTTATTGTAGATGCAATTCGTACCCCTATGGGGCGCTCGAGAGGCGGAGCATTTCGCAACGTTCGTGCTGAAGACTTATCTGCTGCATTAATGAAAGCTTTACTTGCACGCAACCCAGAAGTAAACACCGATGAGCTTGAAGACGTATATTGGGGCTGCGTACAGCAAACCTTAGAGCAAGGCTTTAACATTGCCCGTAACGCTGCGTTGTTAGCAGGTATTCCTCACCATGTGGGCGGCGTAACTGTTAACCGCCTGTGTGGCTCGTCAATGCAAGCCATTCATGACGCAACCCGCGCTATTCAAACTGGCAATGGCGAAATATTCATTGCCGGTGGCGTTGAGCACATGGGCCATGTGCCAATGATGCACGGTGTAGACTTTCACCCAGGGTTGAATATGACGGTTGCAAAAGCGGCTGGGTCTATGGGTTTAACAGCGGAGTTATTAGGTAAGAAATTCGGTATAACCCGTGAAGAGCAAGACGCCTTTGGTGCCCGCTCGCACCAGCTTTCTCACCAAGCCACCTTGCGGGGCGAATTCGATGCCGAAATTCTGCCTATTCTAGGTCATGATGAAAAAGGCGTGTTGAAAAAATTCCGCCACGACGAAGTCATTCGTCCAGACACCACTATTGCTACCCTTAGCACCTTACGGCCAGTATTTGATCCTGCTAACGGTACCGTTACTGCAGGTACTTCGTCGGCCATTTCCGACGGCGCGGCAGCAACATTAATTATGTCGGCCGACAAAGCTAAAGAGCTTGGCTTAAAACCACGGGTACGTATTCGTGGAATGGCTATTGCTGGGTGCGACCCGTCTATTATGGGTTATGGTCCAGTGCCTGCCACACAAAAAGCCTTGCAGCGTGCTGGCGTAAGTATTGGCGACATTGACTTGTTTGAGCTCAATGAAGCCTTTGCTGCACAAGCCTTAGCGGTGCTACGTGGGTTGAAAATTGAAGACCAAATGGACACTAAAGTGAACTTGCACGGTGGTGCAATTGCGCTTGGGCATCCTCTTGGTTGCTCTGGTGCACGTATTAGCACCACTTTAATCAACCTTATGGAGCAAAAAGACGCGACCTTAGGTTTAGCCACCATGTGCATTGGTTTTGGCCAAGGTATTGCAACGGTCTACGAGCGTATTTAACTAAGCCCTAACGCTGAAACAAAAAAGGCGATGTGCGTGTTATAATACGCCCTCGCCTTTTTTTATTTTAACGAGTAGTGCCTTATGGACTCTTTTTCCAACCCCACCGTACAGCTTGATACCCTAGGATTACGCTGCCCTGAACCGGTTATGCTAATTCGTGGCCGTATTCGCAAAATGAATAGCGGCGACACCTTACTGGTAATTGCCGACGACCCTGCCACCACCCGCGACATACCTGCTTATTGTCGCTTTATGGATCACCCTTTAGTTGCTTCCGACACCAACAGCACGCCATTCCGATATTTAATTCAAAAAGGTTAACTTGGTTATAGTTTGTATTCCCAAAATTCTGCTTGTCCCATACTCGGATCAAGCTGGTAAGGGGCAAAGCCAAACTTGCGGTAAGCCAACCGTGCCGGCTCGTTACCGCCTAGCACTTCTAAAGTAAGCTTACAGCAGCCACGCTTAGTGGCCTCTGCTACTACCGCTTGCATTAACTTTTGCGCTAAACCTTGCCCACGCAACCCAGCCCGAATAGCAATGTCATGAATGTTACATACGGGTTTGGCAGCAAAGGTAGAAAACCCTTCTACACAGTTTACTAGGCCCACCGCTTCATGGTTATCGTTCCATGCGATAAAACTAAACACGCCTGGCCGCTTATTCATTTCAGCTATTAGCACCTTTTTTGTTGTTGCTGGTAAAGCTTCTCCACCACCCATTTCGTCTTGGGCATAGTGGTCTAACATTTCTAAAAGTGCCTTTGCATGTGTTTCATTACTGTAATCAACTGCTTCTATTCGTACCATGGAGAAAAACATCCTCTGCTTGTTTGTAAACTGATTAAATAAACCTATGTATTGCTCACTACCGCCTTATAAACATGTTCTAAGCCATAGCCTTGAAAGTGATTATTCACCCAATAGCGCGCTATTTAAGTTGCTTGTGGCGGTAACAATGCACTAGGTGATCGTTCACCATGCCAACGGCCTGCATAAAGGCATAAACAATAGTTGGGCCAACAAAATTGAAGCCGACTTTTTTCAAATACTTCGAAAGTGCTCTCGACTCTTCTGTTTCAGTGGGAACCTCCGCCATGCTTTGCCAATTATTTTGGATTGGTGAGCCGCCCACATAAGACCAAAGTAATTCGCTGAAATCTATACCCTTTTTCTTTAACTGAAAATACGCGTCGGCATTTTTAAAAACTGATGCCACTTTTAGTTTATTGCGGATAATGCCGGCATTGGTTAATTGTGTAGCTATATGCTGCTCCCGCTCAGCCCCCTGCACCGCAGCAAGGCGTTCTGGGTTTAAATTAAAAAATGCAGCATGATAATTTTCTTGTTTGCGTAGAATAGTTATCCAACTTAAGCCTGCTTGTTGGCCGTCTAACACTAACTTAGCGAACAGTTGTTTGCTGTTATATTCCGGCACGCCCCAAATTTGGTCGTGATAAGCCACATAATCTTCGGCTTCGCCACACCACGGGCAACGTGCTAGCTGTGTATTTAATTCTGAATACGCCATAGAAACCTCATGTACTGCGCATTTCCTTTGCGTGTAACTGTAAAATTAAGCGCTGCTCAGGGTATAATCAACTTAATTACATTTAGCAATAAATAACCACAGGCGAATTGAGACTTTTATGGATAAATTTGACGTGAAAACATTTCAGGGCCTTATTATGGCGCTGCAAGACTTTTGGGCCCGCCAAGGGTGCGCCATTGTGCAGCCATTAGATATGGAAGTAGGCGCAGGCACCTTTCACCCAATGACATTCCTGCGCTCGATTGGCCCCGAGCCTGCAAGTTATGCCTACGTGCAACCCTGCCGTCGCCCTACCGATGGCCGCTATGGTGAAAACCCCAATCGCTTGCAACAATACTATCAGTTTCAAGTGATCATGAAACCTTCCCCGGAAAATATCCAAGAGCTATTTTTAGAGTCATTAAAAATGCTTGGCTTCGACCCGCTTGTTCACGACATTCGCTTTGTTGAAGACAACTGGGAATCGCCAACCCTTGGTGCTTGGGGTTTAGGTTGGGAAGTTTGGTTAAATGGCATGGAAGTTACTCAATTTACCTACTTCCAGCAAGTGGGCGGCCTTGAATGCTCACCAGTGGCCGGTGAAATTACCTATGGCCTAGAACGATTAGCTCTTTATATTCAAGGCGTTGACAGCATTTATGACTTGGTATGGACCGACGGCCCCCGTGGCGTTATTAAATATGGCGACGTGTTTCACCAAAATGAAGTAGAACAGTCGACCTATAACTTCCAACATGCGGAAGTGCCGGTGCTGTTTGAACGGTTCGACGCTGCTGAGCGCGAATGCGAGCACTTATTAGCGAATAACCTACCCTTACCTGCCTATGAGCAGGTTATGCGTGCATCTCATGCGTTTAACTTATTAGACGCCCGCCAAGCCATTTCTGTCACCGAGCGCCAACGCTATATTTTACGCGTGCGCAATTTAGCCAAAGGCTGTGCCGAAGGGTATTACGCTGCCCGTGAAGCCCTTGGTTTCCCATTGGCCGATCCCGAGTCTATTGCCATGAAGGCGGTGTTAAAGCGCGCAGAAGAACGCAACAAGAAAGAAGCTAAAAACAAACAGAAGAACACTAATGCCCAGGAGAAGAAAAACCCATGAGCCAATTCGCTAATTTACTCATTGAACTGGGTACGGAAGAATTACCACCAAAGTCATTAAAGGCGCTGAGCACAAGCTTCACCCAGAGCGTTGTTGAACAATTAGAAAGCTTAGCGATTAGCTTTGGCAATGTACAAAGCTTTGCGACACCACGCCGTTTGGCTGTATTGATTGCCAATACGCAATTAGTGCAAAACGACGAGCTTGTGGAAAAACGTGGCCCTGCCGTTTCCGCCGCCTTTGATGCCGACGGCAACCCAACCCGTGCAGCACAAGGCTGGGCCCGCGGTGCCGGCATAGACGTAGCCGACGCAGAGCGCTTAGTTACCGACAAAGGTGAGTGGTTACTACATAAAGCCACTGTGCCTGGCAAGGCCTTAAGCGAATTACTTCCTGAAGTTGTTAGCCGTGCGGCAAAGCAACTGCCGGTACCAAAAACCATGCGTTGGGGTAACGGTGAGTTTGCCTTTATTCGCCCCCTTAAACGCCTTACGGTGATGCTAAATAGCGACGTAGTCGATATGTCGTTATTCGGCATTAACAGCAACAACAAATTATTAGGCCACCGCTTTCATAGCGAAGGCGATATTGTTTTAGCGTCTGCAAATGACTATGAAGCCGCCCTTAAACATGCTTATGTTGTCGCTGACTTTGCGAAACGCCGTGAATTAGTGAAAGAAGGTGCAGAAACCCTTGCTAGTAGCATTGGCGCCCTACCTGTTTGGGACGACGAGTTACTCGACGAAGTCGCTTCACTGGTTGAATGGCCGGTTGCTTTGCTAGCTGAATTCGATCCGGCATTTCTCGATGTTCCTAAAGAAGCGCTAATTTACACCATGAAAGACGACCAGCGTTACTTTCCCCTAGTAGATAAAGCCGGTGAACTGTTAGCTAAATTTGTATTTATTACTAATATTGAAAGCCGTAACCCGGCCCTGGTGGTCACTGGCAACGAAAAAGTAATCCGCCCTCGCCTTGCCGACGCTGAGTTCTTCTTTAGCAACGACAAAAAAGTAACCCTTGAGTCGCGCATTGAAAAGCTAGACGACGTTCTTTTCCAAAAACAGCTAGGAAGTATTGGCGACAAAGCACGCCGTATTTCACAGGTTGCTGGCGAAGTTGCCGGTTTAATTCAAGCTGATCAAGCAATTGCTAGCCGTGCGGGTTTGCTCGCTAAAGCCGACCTTGTTACCAACATGGTAATGGAATTTCCTGAAGTACAAGGCGTTATGGGCATGCACTATGCCCGCCATGATGGCGAAGCCGAAGGTGTTGCGGTTGCAATTGAAGCCCATTACCACCCACGTTATGCAGGTGACAGCTTACCGGCAACCAAAGAAGGTGCTGCTGTTGCAATTGCCGACAAACTCGACACTTTAGTTGGTATATTTGCCATTGGCCAAACCCCACGGGGCGATCGTGACCCCTTTGGTTTGCGCCGTGCCGCCATAGGCTTATTGCGTATTCTGGTTGAGCTTGAACTAAACCTCGACTTTAAAGAAGTAATAACACTTGCAGCCAATGCTTATAAAGGAACGATTGACGTAACCGCTGAAACGCAAAATGATATTTTTGAGTTTTTACTGGGTCGCTTCCGGGCTTGGTACCAAGAACAAGGCATTGCTGTTGATGTCATTCAATCGGTATTGGCTCGCAAGCCTCAAAAAGCACTCGACTTTGATCGCCGAGTAAAAGCAGTAACGGCCTTTATTCAATTAACCGAAGCAGACGCACTTGCTGAGTCGAACAAACGCGTGAGTAACATTCTTGCTAAAGCAGAAGGCACACCAACTTCTGTTGATGCAAACCTACTTCAAGAGCCCGCTGAAAAAGCTCTGTATGAAGCTCTAGCAGCAATGAAAGACGAAATACAGGCAAGTACTGCCGCAGGAGATTACAGCGCAGTACTAACGCGCTTAGCCAGCTTGCGTAGCCCTATTGATAACTTCTTTGCCGACGTTATGGTGAATGCAGACAACCCTGCCGTACGAAACAACCGTTTAGCAATTCTTACGGAATTGCGAAATCAATTTTTAGGTGTTGCAGATATATCACTACTTCAAAGCTAGTTTTTTAAAGGTTTTACGGAAATAAAAAAATCCCGCGCTTCAGTTATTGAGGCGCGGGATTTTTTATATCTACTGCTTTATTAAAGCATATTCACTACACGTCTAAGTTCGCTACTCGTAGTGCGTTGTCTTCAATGAAGGCACGGCGTGGTTCAACCTGGTCACCCATTAAGGTGGTGAACAACTGGTCGGCACCAATGGCGTCTTCAATGGTTACTTGCAGCATACGGCGGCTGTCTGGGTCCATGGTGGTTTCCCAAAGTTGATCTGGGTTCATTTCACCTAGCCCTTTATAGCGCTGAATGTACAAACCGCGTTTAGACTCATTAATTAGCCACTCAATAGCTTCAACGAAGTCTTTCACTGGTTGTTTTTTCTCACCACGTTGTACATAACCACTTTCTTCCATTAAGTCTTCAATATCGTCGCCTACGGTTACTAAGTGGCCGTAGTCTTTCGACACTAAAAACTCATAGTTCAGTAGGTAGTCACGTTCAACACCATGGCGTAACAAACGCACTACAGGTAAGTAAACATTACGCTCTGTGTCTTTTTCTACCAAAACATTGTAAGTAGACGACTGTGATTCAGTGGCCATTAAGTCTTTGGTGTACGCTTCAGCCCATGAACGTACAAAGGCTTCGTCTTTTAAGTTCTGCGTTGTTAAGCGTGGAGCATACACTAAGCGCGACAAAATATGCTCAGGTAAACGGCGGCTTAAACGCTGAATTGAGTCCATGGCATATTGGTAATCGCGTACCATTTTCTCTAATGCAACACCGGTAATACCTGGTGCGTCGGCATTAACATGTAACGACGCTTTGTCAAGCGCTTGGCTGGTTAAGTATTCAATAAGTGCTGCGTCGTCTTTTATGTACTGTTCTTGGCGGCCACGCTTAGCTTTATACAGCGGTGGCTGTGCTATATAAATATAGCCACGTTCAATTAGCTCAGGCATTTGGCGATAAAAGAACGTAAGTAATAACGTGCGTATATGCGAACCGTCTACGTCGGCATCCGTCATAATAATAATGCGGTGGTAACGGGTTTTGTCTGGGTTATATTCATCGCGGCCAATACCACACCCTAATGCAGTAATAAGGGTAGCCACTTCTTGTGAGGCCAGCATTTTGTCGAAACGGGCTTTTTCCACGTTAAGAATTTTACCTTTCAACGGTAAAATAGCCTGGTTTTTACGGTTACGGCCCTGCTTCGCAGAACCGCCCGCTGAGTCTCCTTCCACAATATAAAGTTCAGAAAGAGCGGGGTCTTTTTCTTGGCAGTCGGCTAACTTGCCTGGCAAACCAGCTAAGTCGAGCGCACCCTTACGACGTGTCATTTCACGGGCTTTACGCGCAGCTTCACGTGCTCGAGCCGCATCAATAATTTTAGTCACAATTACTTGCGCTTCTTTGGGGTTCTCCATTAGGAAGTCCCACAACTTCTCGTTCATTGCTTGTTCTACCGCATTTCTCACTTCAGAAGAAACAAGTTTTTCTTTTGTTTGCGAAGAAAACTTAGGGTCTGGAACCTTAACAGAAATAACTGCGGTTAAACCTTCTCGGGCATCGTCGCCCGAAGCATTGGTTTTAGCTCGCTTACTATATCCTTCTTTGTCCATATAGTTATTCAGCGTGCGAGTAAGTGCAGAGCGGAATCCTGCCATGTGTGTTCCACCATCTCGCTGCGGTATAGTGTTGGTGTAGCAGTAAATATGCTCTTGATACGAGTCGTTCCACTGCAACCCTACTTCAACTGTAATACCGTCTTCACGATCAAGCTGAAATTGAAACACCGTTGGGTGAATTGGGGTTTTTTTGTCATTTAAGTAACTTACAAAAGCACCAATTCCGCCGTCGTAATGAAAATGGTCTTTCCGTTCTGAATTTTCATCTAGCAAACGAATAGACACACCAGAGTTCAAGAAAGAAAGCTCGCGTAACCGCTTGGCTAAAATGTCATAATGAAATTCAATGTTAGTGAAGGTGTTTTCACTTGGCCAGAAACGTATTTCTGTTCCCGTTTCATTAGTTTCACTAATCGCCTTTATATCGGCTTGGGGTTCACCATGTAGATAAGTTTGTAAGTACTTTTTACCGCCACGCTGAATGGTTAAGTCTAGCTGTTTAGATAAAGCGTTAACAACCGACACACCTACGCCGTGCAAGCCACCTGAAACTTTGTACGAGTTGTCATCGAACTTACCGCCCGCGTGAAGTACTGTCATAATAACTTGAGCAGCAGAAACCCCTTCTTCCGGGTGTATTTCAACTGGAATACCACGACCATCATCGCGAACAGAAATAGACCCATCGTTATGCATGGTTACATATATTTCAGAACAGTGGCCAGCTAACGCTTCATCAATTGAGTTATCGACAACTTCAAACACCATATGGTGAAGGCCGGTGCCATCGTCGGTATCGCCAATATACATCCCTGGACGCTTACGTACCGCGTCTAAACCTCGAAGAACCTTAATATTCGATTCATCATACGTATCATTTTGTTGTGACATAGATTCATCCTGTCGTTGTATCTAAAATTGCCCCATGTTCCACGTGGAACAATCGGGTCTCGGCCCGTGTGAAATGGCTGAGAATATTGTTTTTGTCTATCGCCGTTACAAACACCTGGCTTTGCGTGTCTAAAATGGCTTGGCAGAGTTTTGCTTGGTTATCGACGTCCAATTCTGCCGGTAAGTCGTCGATTAAATATATGCACGAAGTACCTGTAACTTGGCGGTAATGTTCGCCTTGTACGAATCGTAATGCTGCCATTAGTAATTTGAGTTGGCCTCGGCTAAGGCGCTCACGGGCGTCAGCGCCATCGGCCCTTATTTGCCATTCAGCTTTACTTGGCCCAACACTGGTAAAGCCCTGCCGTAAATCAAGCTCTACTCGTTCAGCTAAAGCTTCTTCAAAAGAAGCAAAACGTTCGCTCCATCCCGGCATAAGTTTGAACTCGAAATTAATTTTCGGTAAAAAACGTTGGCAGTACTCGTTAAGCTGTTCATTCAGCGCTGTTAAATACCGTTGCCGTGCATGGGTTAACTCTGTTCCTGCCTGTGATAGTTGCTGGTCCCAGAAGGCCCCACCATCTTGAATAAATCGTCCCGAACGCAGCAGCGCATTGCGTTGCTTTAGCAAACGTGAATACTGCAACCAATGAACGTAATCCGATTGTTCCACGTGGAACAATCCCCAATCCATAAATTGTCGCCGCGCTTTTGGTCCATCTGTAATAAGCTCTACGCCCTCAGGCGTTATTAACTGTACTGGTACATAACGGGCTAATTCAGAAAACCGACGGCCGCGCTCCCCATTTATTCGGGTGTCACTTTCTCCTTGTCGGTTTCTTTGAAAGCCAACCCGCGTTTCGTTTTCAATACCGTCTAATTTTGCAAATACTGTAAAAGCATCCGACTCGGTTTGTATAACCTGTCTTGCTTGGTGCGTGCGAAACGAACGACCGAAACCCAAACAATATATAGCCTCTAACACACTCGTTTTACCGCTACCGTTTTCACCATAAACAATATTAATGCGGTTCGTGTTTTCTATTTCTACATGGCTTAAATTGCGTAGGTTTGAAATGGTTAACGAGCGTATTTGCATTCATTAAAGTCGCATCGGCATGATAACGTAAACGGCACCATCGGTTGCTGCGTCTTCAACTAAAGCACTGCTGTTTTCATCGGTTAAAGTAAGCTTAACTTGTTCGCCTTCAATTGCATTAACAACATCTAGCAAGTAGTTCACATTAAAGCCAACTTCCATGCTTTCACCGTTGTAGTTTACTTCTAACCGCTCGTCTGCTTTTTCTTGTTCTTGGTTGTTGGCAGTTAACGACATTTCTTGGCCATCGAGGGTTATACGCACGCCACGGAATTTCTCGTTCGACAAAATAGCCACTCGAACACAAGACTGCTTAAGTAATTCACGACTAGCAATAACAATACGATTTCCACCGGTTGGAATAACGCGGCGATAATCAGGAAAGCGGCCATCAAGTAATTTACTGGTAAAGGTCATGCCGCCGGTTTGTACACGAATATGATTTTGGCCCAAAGACAATTCAAGTAGCCCGTCGTCAGAATCAAGTAAGCGCATAAGCTCGCTAATACCCTTACGCGGAACTATTACCTGCTTGTGCGGCAATGCACTTTGTTCTAAGGGGCTCGAAGCCATAGCAAGGCGGTGGCCGTCGGTAGCAACCGTACGTAACACATTATCGTTTACTTCAAACAACATGCCGTTTAAATAATAGCGAACATCTTGGTTAGCCATTGAAAAGTGGGTACGTTCAATAAGATGCTTAAGTTTACCCTGGGTAATTTCAAGCTTAATTTCACTTTGCCACTCTTCTATATTCGGGTAGTCGGTGGCAGGCAAACTACTTAGAGTAAACCTACTTTTACCAGACCGAACAATAACCTTGTCGTCGGCTGCTTCAATGCGAACATCGGCGCCTTCACCAAGGCTACGCACAATATCGAGAAGCTTTTTTGCGGGCACAGTAATGTCGCCTGGCTCTGCACCTTCAAGGGTAACCGAAGAAACCAGCTCTACCTCTAAGTCTGTGCCTGTCATGCGTAGCGAATCTTCGCTCACTTGCAGTAACACATTGCCTAATATGGGCAATGTTGAACGGCGCTCAACAGCGCCACTTACTATTTGCAGCGGCTTTAATAAAGCGTCGCGGGTGATGGTGAATTTCATATCACTGGCTCTCCTATTCTTATTATTGCAGCCATTGTGCAACTACGTTTTAAACAAACAACGGTTTTAAACAGACAAGGTGCGGTTCAAGTTGCGATAGTCTTGTTGTATTTCGTGACTTTCTTCACGTAACGACTTTATTTTACGACATGCATGTAGCACAGTCGTGTGATCTCGCCCACCAAAAGCGTCGCCTATTTCAGGTAAGCTATGGTTGGTTAATTCCTTTGCCAGCGCCATGGCAACCTGTCGTGGTCGGGCAATTGACCTACTACGACGTTTTGAAATTAAATCTGAAACTTTAATATTATAATATTCCGCTACCGTACGCTGAATATTATCAATAGTGACCATTTTTTCTTGTGCTATTAAAAGGTCGCGCAGGGCTTCTTTCACGAAATCAATAGTGACTTCTTTACCGGTTAAATTCACATTAGCAATAACACGGTTAAGTGCACCTTCAAGTTCACGAACATGCGAACGCAACCGCTTAGAGATAAAAAATGCCACTTCAGGTGGTAACTTCATACCCCGTTCTTCAGCTTTACGTTCTAATATTGCTACGCGAGTGGGTAAGTCTGGTGGCTCAATAGCCACCGTTAAACCCCAGCCAAAACGACTTTTCAAACGATCGTCAACGCCGTCAATTTCTTTGGGATATACATCACTAGTAAGAATAACCTGTTGATTTCCTTCAAGTAACCAGTTGAAAGTGTGGAAAAACTCATCTTGAAAATGTTCTTTTTTGGCAAAAAACTGAACGTCGTCAATCAGCAACGCTTCAACAGAGCGGTAGCTTTCTTTAAAAATATCAATTTTATTGTGCTTCATGGCATACACCATGTCTTGCACAAAACGTTCCGCCCGCAAGTAGTACACTTTAGCTTCAGGATTACGTTCTAAAATAGCGTTACCAACCGAATGCAAAAGGTGAGTTTTACCAAGGCCCGTACCGCCATATATAAATAAAGGGTTATAAGCACCGCCGGGGTTCTCTGCCACCTGCATAGCTGCCGCTCGCGCCAATTGGTTTGATTTACCTTCAACGAAGTTATCAAAGGTGTGGCTTGGCGCTAAATTAGAGTGTTGCAAAGAAATAGGACGGTCACCCACAGCGGCAATTTGCCGTGGCCGTGCCGTTTGTGGTTGTCGATACCCACTTGAGGTGCCCGCTACTGGCTGCTCAGCGCTAGGTACTTCTTTGCGAGAGCCTACCCGCAACTCTACATTAGGAGCCTTATCGCCCGCTGTTTCACGTAGAAATGTGATAATTTGTTTTAAATACTTGTCCTTTACCCAATCCATAACATAGGGATTAGGCGCATACAAAAAAAGCGTGTTTTCTTCTATATCGGACTGCAGGGGTTTAATCCAGGTATTAAAGTTTTGCAACGACAACTCGCCCTGTAAGCGAGTAGCACATTGCTGCCACAAAGAATTACCCACGAACCCCCTCCCATGAATTTATAAGAATAGTTTTTGGTAGCTGTTAACCAAACAAGGCCTCTGGAAACCAAATTGTAGGGCTTTTACCCTTACGTTATAATTAGCCTATCATACGAAATTCAGGCCATTTGCGCCACCTTTTTACCCGAACTTCATGGAAGTTATCCACAGGGCAAGGTTCTCTTTAGTATTTGACACTGATCGATTTAATAGGTAAGATCCGCGCTCATTTTGACACACTGATCAGCAACGGAAATTAGAGCGATGAAAAGAACATTTCAACCAAGTGTAATTAAACGCAAGCGCGACCATGGCTTCCGTGCACGCATGGCAACTAAAGGTGGCCGTAAGGTACTGGCTCGCCGTCGTGCCAAAGGGCGTAAAGTACTGTCTGCTTAATTGCAGGCAGTATACCACCCTATTGTGAAGCACTTTATGTGAAGCACTATGCATATTCACGGGAGTTACGCCTGTTAACTCCCGCGCATTTTCAACGCGTATTTCAACAGCCTCCTGTTAAAGCCGTTAGTAAGCATCTAACCTTTCTTGCCCAACCGAATTCCTTAGCATACCCTCGTCTTGGTGTTACTGTTAGCAAACGTAACGCGCGTTTAGCCGTACAACGAAATCAAATTAAACGTATAATTCGAGAAACCTTTCGGTTACAGCAGCACAAACTTGTTGGCTTTGATATTATCGTCATCGCCAAGCCTGGGGTAACAGATTTAGACAATGCGGCGCTCAGAGAACTATGCAATTATTTATGGCGAAAATTAAGCAAGCGCTGCAAGCAATACTCGTCGGCATTATCCGACTCTACCAGCTCTTAATTAGCCCATTACTCGGGCCCCGTTGTCGGTTTGTGCCCACATGCTCCGAGTACGCAATTCAAGCCATAAAGCGATTTGGGGTAATAAAAGGTAGTTGGCTCGCCATGCGGCGAATAATTAAATGTCACCCGGGAAATCCGGGTGGTTTTGATCCTATACCGGGTGACGAGCTTTCGAGCGACAGTACCCATGAGTCTAGCGAGCAATCGCTGAACAAAAAACGAGAGAAGAAGTAACTATGGATTCGCGACGCACAGTACTAATCATACTTTTCTTGGTTATGTCATTTTTTATGTACCAGCAATGGTTATTAAAAACCACAACCAACACTCCTGGCGTTCAAGCGCCAACCGCAGAAACAATAAGCGGTGGCAACCAAACACTGGGTGATGGCAGCCTAAGTTCAACCGCTGGTAGTTCCACAACAGCCAGTGGCGACGTACTACAGCAGGCTACTTTAGGTGGGTCTGAAACCATAGTGGCAGGCACTAACAACAGCGAAACTATTCGTGTTACTACCGACTTGTTTGACATATCCATTGCCCTTGAGGGTGGTGACATTGTGCGTAGTGAATTACGTGAGCATGCTGAAACGCTTGGCGAATCTGCCCGTTATAGTATTTTATTTCAACGCCAAAGCGGTGAACTGCATATTGCTGAAAGTGGGTTAAATGCAGAAGCTGGCTTTTATGGTTCGGTGAAACGGCCTACCTACACCGCAGCGGCAAATAGCTATGAATTAAGTGGCGAAACCTTAACAGTGCCCCTTACATACATAGCTGACAATGGTAGCCGTATTACCAAAGAATTTGTTTTTACTCGTGGTGACTATGCGGTAAATGTGCACCATAAAGTTGAAAACAACACCAACACAGACATTCAAATGCAGTTATATGGGCGTTTAATTCAAAGCATGGTCGATAACGGCCGGAGCATGTTTATGCCCACTTACCGTGGGGCGGCCTACTCGTCTGAAAGCGAAAGATATAAAAAATATAGTTTTAAAGACATTCAAAAACGCGCTCTAAATCAAAATACCGAGGCTGGCTGGGTAGCCATGCTAGAACATTACTTTGTTACTGCATGGGTTCCCGATCAAACAGCTAGAAACACGCTTAAAAGCCAAATTGTTAGCGGTAATAATGCCCGTATTAGCTTTGAAGGACCTATTGTAACCGTAGCTGCTGGCTCTAGTTACGACTTTGAAAGCAATATTTATATGGGCCCGAAAAACCAAGAGCGCCTAGCAAAACTTGCCAAACACCTCGACTTAACCGTGGATTATGGCTTTCTGTGGTGGTTAGCCCAACCTATTCACTGGTTAATAGCTTTCTTGTTTGGCTTTGTGAAAAACTATGGTGTGGCCATTATTTTAATTACTATTATTATTAAAGGGCTGCTCTACCCGCTTACTAAAGCACAACATACCTCTATGGCAAAAATGCGCAAAGTAGCACCGCGCATGGCAGAGCTTAAAGAACGCTTCGGCGACGACAAGCAGAAAATGTCGCAAGCAATGATGAAAATGTACAAGGAAGAAAAGGTAAACCCGCTCGGTGGTTGTTTGCCTATGTTCCTACAGTTACCTATTTTCTTATCGTTATATTGGGTGCTGTTGGAAAGCCCGGAAATTCGTCATGCCGACTTTATGCTGTGGATAACCGACCTTTCAAGCCGCGACCCCTATTTCATTTTACCGGTGTTAATGGGTGCTAGCATGTTCTTTATGCAGCGTTTGCAGCCAACACCGATGACCGACCCCATGCAGCAAAAAATAATGCAAATGATGCCGGTGGTGTTTACGGTGTTTTTCTTATTCTTCCCCGCAGGTTTAGTATTATATTGGTTAGTAAGTAACTTAATCACTATATTGCAAATGCTATGGATATATCGTCAGTTCGATAAAGAAAACACTGCAAAATAATATAAAATTCATTTTTTCCCATATAAAACCCGACCTAGCGTCGGGTTTTATTTAGTGACAGTTAGCTATCGTTAGATTACAATATAACAACATTTAACTTATATTGGGTTTTAGCCGTACTAATGAAACTTCTGTATTCTGCGCTCTGCGCCGCCATTTTTTCTTTTACTGTTAGCTCTACGAGCATTGCAGAACACTTCGGCGAGCCTCATTTCGATCTTGTCATAGGCACAATGCAAGAAGTCGACACTTCACATGTTTCTTTCAAATATGTAGAAGCTGCATATGCTAAAATTGGCTACCATATTTCATTATTGCCAATGCCCTATGCCCGTAGTTTTTATGAAAGTAACCGCGGTGAAATACTCGATGGTGAACTTGCGCGAACTGAAGACGCCGGCTTAAAAGCTCCAGACATGATACGAATTCCCGTACCATTGGAAAAAGTTGCTGCTACCGTATTCACCAATGACTATTTATTTCACCCAACCAGTTGGGCTGACCTGCGTGGCAAACGTATTGATATTTTAGAAGGCACCGACATTATTTTAGGCCGCCTTGGTGACATTCCTTCCACTAGCGTGACAACCTTAGAGCAAGCTTTTTTACGTTTGCAGAGCGGTCGTACCGACGCTGTTATTGTACCCGGTGAAATAGCCCAACAAGTACTTGACCACATGCATGTAGACAATATTTATCGGGTTACCCCAGACTTAGAAACCTGGCTGGTGTATCACTATATTCACAAACGTCATGAAAACCTTGTAGAACCACTAACAACCGCCTTAACCCAAGTAATGCAGCAACATTCCTTAGACTAGGCAATAGCACAAAGTGCTCTATGTTAATTCAGCTAGCTCGGTATAATAGCTTCTATTCTTAGTTGCACTTTATACGGGTTACTTCATGAGCGATCTTACTTTCGACACCGACACCATTGTTGCCCAAGCAACGCCACCTGGCAAAGGTGGTGTTGGTATAGTTCGTGTAAGTGGTTCCCTAGCAAAGCAAATAGCCATACAAATTGTTGGCCAATGCCCTAAACCCCGCTACGCCTTATACACAGACTTTAGAGACGCCAACGGCATTCTAATCGACCAAGGTATTGCCCTGTTTTTTGAAGGCCCTAACTCGTTTACGGGTGAAGACGTATTAGAACTACAAGGCCATGGTGGCCCCGTGGTCATTGATATGCTTATTCGCGCCATTTTAACCAATAGCAACGTTCGCTTAGCACGCCCAGGTGAGTTCAGTGAGCGCGCTTTCATGAACGATAAAATTGATTTAACCCAAGCAGAAGCCATTGCCGACCTAATTGATACTAACTCAGAGCAAGCTGCCCGTATGGCCTTACAAAGCTTACAGGGTGAATTCTCGCACCGTATAGACCAACTTGTAGACGCAGTAATTCATTTGCGCATGTATGTTGAAGCAGCTATTGATTTTCCCGATGAAGAAATAGACTTTCTCAGCGACGGCAAAGTTGCTGCCGACTTAGAAGCTATTCTTAACGCATTATTAAAAGTAGAAAGTGAAGCCAAACAAGGTAGTTTATTGCGCGAAGGTATGCGTGTGGTTATCGCCGGACGGCCGAATGCAGGCAAGTCGAGTTTGCTAAACGCCCTGGCTGGTCGAGAATCGGCTATTGTTACCGATATCGCCGGCACCACCCGCGACGTGCTACGGGAACATATTCAAATAGACGGTATGCCGTTACATATTATCGACACCGCTGGCCTGCGCGAAAGCCCAGATAAAGTAGAACAAATTGGTATTGAGCGCGCCTGGGCTGAAATTGAACAGGCCGACCGCGTATTATTTATGGTCGACAGCACCGAAACCAATGCCATTCATCCCAACGACATTATGCCTGAGTTTTTTCACCGCATGCCGCACAATATTCCATTCAGTGTTATCCGCAATAAAGTCGACTTAACCGGAGAACCCGCTGGTTTAACAGAGTATGAAGGTATTCCTGTTGTCGCTCTGTCTGCATCTGGTGGCGACGGGCTTGCCACTTTGCGCGAACATTTAAAAACCAGCATGGGCTTTAATACCAATATGGAAGGTGGCTTTATGGCCCGTCGACGCCATTTAGAAGCCATAGAACGGGCCAAGAAGCATTTGTACATTGGCCAAGAGCAGCTTGAAACTTACGCCGCGGGCGAAATACTAGCCGAAGAGCTACGCTTGGCGCAGTCACATTTAAATGAAATTACTGGCGAATTTACTAGCGACGACCTGCTTAGTAAAATTTTTGGTAACTTTTGCATCGGGAAGTGAAACGGCCAAAAAGATCGAAAAGCATCCAATCAAATACAAATAAGCCATTGTTTTACAAATAATTTTATTCTGTTTCTTTGCAAGCAGTTTGATCCGTTTTGCCCCCTCTTGCTCCGTGTGTGCTCCGAGTATAAGTTTTCGGAGCACTCGGAGCACAAAAGGAGCAAAACATGAAAATCACTATCCAGAAACGCGAACCAGACAAGAACGGCCACCGTGTCTTGCGACTGGTCTACTATCAAGGTTCTAAGACGGGTCAGGACGGTTCTCGGCCGCAGAAGCGCTCATATGAATCCCTGAACCTGTTCCTCTACGACAAACCCCGCCTTCCGGCGGAGCGTGAGCACAACAAGACCGTGAATCAGAAGGCTGAGGCCATCCGGGCAAAGCGGCTGTTGGAAATCGAGTCGTCACGACATGGATTGGATGATCGGACCAAGCTGTCTGCCAGCTTCTTCGATTACTTCGACCAGTTGACCGACGAGAAGGCTTCCGGAAGCAAATCCAACCATTCGATCTGGATCTCCACCCGTCATCACCTGCACCGTTACCATGGCTTGTCTGAACTTACCTTTGAACAAGTCGATAAGCGATTCTTGGAGGGGTTCTGGCACTACCTTCTGCATGAGGCCACCACCAAATCGGGTACCAAACTGGCCAAGAACACGACCAGCAGTTACTTCAACAAGGTTCGGGCAGCGCTCAACCAGGCCTATCGAGACGGCATTGTCCGCGACAACCCGGTTCAACAGGTTAAATCCATCAAGCCGGAAAACACGAAACGGACTTACCTGACCTTGGAAGAGGTCCGGGCTCTGACCAAAGCCGAATGCCGGTATGACGTGCTGAGGCGGGCTTTCCTGTTTTCCTGCACTACTGGCCTTCGCTGGTCAGATATCCACAAGCTGGTCTGGGGTGAGATAGAGGAATTCGCCGATGGCCACTACCGCATCATTTTTCGGCAGAAGAAGCTGGTGAACGCCGGGAACTCACTGCAATATCTGGATCTTCCAGACTCAGCGGTGAGATTGTTGAACCTGGAGAGTCGCGGTAAGCCAGGTGATAGGGTATTCAAGGGTCTGAAGTATGACTCCTATACCAACGTTGCGTTGGCGCAATGGGTCATGCGGGCAGGAATCACCAAGAACGTCACTTTCCATGCCGGACGGCACACCTTTGCGCTCAATCAACTGGCCAGGGGTGTGGATATCTACTCGGTGGCTCACCAGGTGCTGAGCAGCCGACTGCTCGATCTCGTCCGCCGTCGCGATCCGGTTGGACTGGAGCCACTTCAAGATGTCTGCGCGGCGAAAGAAAATCCGGTGACCATTTGGTTTGAAATGAGGAATCTTCTTTTGGGAGGTTAGCTGGTACAGGGTGCTTTTCTTCAGCCCCGTGTATTCCGCACAGTCTTCAAGACTCATGATCTCCTTGTCGGCTTCTGGGGCCTTGCTGCCACTGATATGGTCCAAAATTATCTTCTTGAGAACCATCATGTCCTGCAACACCCGTTGCAGCATTTCTTTTTCTGTCATCTCTCTACCCCTACACCGCCATAACCAAAGTGGGAAAACTGGGAAATTGGGAACACCAGGTCAGTCCTCATGTTCAATCTCACTGAGAGTGCGCTCCCAGACTTTCATTGCCCGCTCCAGCGCTTTGAGAAGACGGAATTCCTCAGAGTTTCTGGAGTGGCTTCTATTATCCAGCCAAGCCTTCAGAGTTCTGTGGACTGCCGGCAGAGACTCCTCTTCGGACCATGGGAGGATGAAATTTCTGCTTCCAAGACAAAGTGCTGCACCAATCAAGGCAAAACGCCGGATGACTCGTTGCACCTGGGATACCATCTGATCGTTTGTCCAAACACTGCTCAGACGACCAACCTCATGATTTAGATACTGACTGAGCTCAGTGTGACGCTCGATCAGCAATGACACCCACTCCCAGATGACAGTGCCGTGGTAACGCTGACAAGACGATTTCAGCTCGTCCACAAATTGCTGAGGATGATTGTGGCCATGTAATTCGTCGAACGCACCGTAGGTGCCAAACACCGGGAGCTCCACCAGACGAATCTGCTGGCCTGCCCGGGTGTCAGTGGATAACCGGTATCAACCAGCATATCTCGCACCTGTCGGGCATTATCGCTGTTGAGATCTCGGGCATAGACGACCTCACGTAGCTTCACACCATCGAAATTCTGCCATTCAAGCAACGCTCCGTGTCCGTGCCGTTTGTCGGTTAATCTGGTTCGAGCCATTACCTGAATCCAACCGCCTACACGCTGCCAGTGGCCACCTGACAATGCATAGAGCCCATCTTCTTGAACTTTATATTGCATCAGCTCCACCCTCTCACAGCTTGTCCAACCACGCTTTTACGTCCTGGTAGCGAAAGCGAACAGCCCTGCCATTAGGGTTCGGCTTCATAGGTGCCGGGAACCGACCTTGTTTTACATAGCGGCGTAACGTTGCCTGCGATGTCTTCAGAACAGTGCAAACTTCTTCGTACGTCAGCTGAAGCTCTGTCGTGTTACTTGATTGTTTCCTCATGACTACTCCCAGTTGCTTATGATTTGACAGGAGCTATCATCGAAAATATTGGTCTGGAGGGAGAACCGTGGAATTGCCCTTAAAGGGCACAAAGGCGAGGATGGCTAATAAGCCATTGATAATTAATAGATAAAAACAAACTAGAAAAAAGAAGACATTATCGGAAAAACAGGACATATCCCAAGGAATTAAGAGTGTTTTGTAACCACATAGCCTTGTGACTTTCACATGTGAAAGTCATTGTCTGATCTCGTACCATTTTTTGATTCAATGATGATGGATGGATTTATAGTCACGTCCTTCATAACGACCGAACCGATGGGCGAATTATTTAAAAAAGGCTTTTTGAGGGCGTTTCAAACCAGATTGGACAGCACAGTCAAGCCGTTAATCGAAAATAGCCTCCTAAGAGTCTGTTCTGAGGCCCCTTCGTCGCTTCGCACCAGTAAGAAGTCAGGCTCTAAAACATCAAACAAATATGCAAAAGGTCCTTTTTGAAGCTCTTAGAAAAAATGCCGAAGCGAAGAACCCTGCCCGCTAACATAGGTAATTAATCACCAAAGTTTATCGGCAATCATCACATCGGAGACATGAAGCGGCCAGCCAGGAACTATTCCTAGCTGGTTAGTCAGCTCCAATAGGTTGAAATGATCAATAGCTGTTAATGAAACCTGCTGTGGATTTTATACTCGCATAGGCGAACTCAAGAGCTGCCATAGCAGTGGCATGAACTTGCGCCGCAGGCACTTTCACACCATTGAATTCCAAATCCAATGTGGCGCAGGCATCCTCGACAACTGTAACCTTATATCCAAAGTCTGAAGCGGCGCGGCTAGTCGCTTCGATGCACATGTGGCTCATGGCACCAATCACTACTACTTCCTCAATGCTGTTGGTATCCAGCAGCTCTTTCAGGTTGGTATTCAGGAACGAGTTGGGGTAATTTTTCAGAATTACCGGCTCATCGCCATCAGGGGCGACGGATTCGTGAATCTCAACGCCGTCGCTGCCCGGTGTGAATAGCGGCGCATTCGGATCGGGAAACTCATGGTGGACATGAATCAGAAGGTTCTTGTTCTGACGAGCCATCTGTATGACTCGTGCAGCATTGGCCGCAGCCTGCTCTATATTCACCAATGGCAGTTTGCCAGATGAAAAATATTCATTTTGGATATCAACAACAATAACGGCTCTTTTGCTCATTTGATTGCTCCTTTCTCGGTAATATTTTCCGGATGTGTTTGAATTAAAAAGAAATAGTTTCGCCATCCGCCGGAATCAAAACATGCTCTTCAATTCCCGCGTTTTGCACAAAATCCGCCAGTCCTTCGCGACTGAGAGTCATGTGGTTAACCGCATCCATGTGTACGGCAACGATAGTCGCTTCCGGTGCGGCACGGTGAACCCGCAAAGTGTCCTCTTTGCCCATGATGATCGGATCGCCCTCAAAACCGTTCACTTCGGCAGCACCAGTGTTCAGCACAATTACGTCGGGGCGGTAACGGTCCAGTGACTGCATAACTTCATCGCGCCATACGGTATCGCCCACAACATAGGTTGTTCTCTGCCCCTCGGCCTCGAAAACAACGCCCATCACCTCGCCTAAAGACTCGGCCAGCTCGGGAACGGCATAAAGATTATCGGAACCGTGCTGCCCGCCGGTTTTGTGGAGTGTCACGCCACCAAAGGATTGCGCAGCTCACTGCGGTAAGTGTTTTCAAAGCCAGGATAGGTTCCTTTATCTGCCAACATGGGATCTATCAGAAACGTGGTTTCACCGTAGGTAACCTTTATTGTGGCGTTCCGAATGTGCTGCATTTCCTGGGTCAACGTGCCTGAGCCAGACTCCGCGAAAGCACTGCCTACAAAAGCAGCGGATGCCAGCAACAGTGTGCTAGCGATGGTTTTAATCAACATGGTGTTTGTCCTCCAAATGGGTGTTCGTTGATGGGTAAAGTGTAGGGAGTTTTGGTCGCCACAAATATTGACCTGAAAGACAATCATCGAAAAGATCGGGCCAAAGGGTTATCATCGGGTCGGATGAACCAAAGGAGTATGACCATGAGGCGACCCAGAGTTGGGCTTATCCTTCACCCGCAATTCAGTCCTTTCCATTTCTCGGTGCCCTACATGGTTTTCAGTATTACCCTGCCTGATGGCCCGTTGTTCGAATTGGTGATTGTGGCTCCGGGAGGACAGCCTCTGAATTCCGAGCGGGCAATGACTATTGAGCCTGATGGAGGTTTGGAGCTACTGGATAACGTTGATATTGCCGTGGTGCCCGGCTGGCATGACTTGAACGAGGCGCCACCGTCAGAATTAACAGAGGCGCTTGCTCGTTGCCATGAGCGCGGCGCGCATGTGGTCGGCCTTTGTTATGGAACCTATGCTCTAGCCTACGGGGGATTGCTGGACAATAAACGAGCTTCAACCCACTGGCTGGCTGAGCAGGACTTTCTCGAGCGCTTCCCGAAGGTAAAACTCGATACCAATGCCCTTTATGTTGAGGATGATCGGCTGGTCACTTCCGCAGGAACGGCTGCGGGGCTGGATTGCTGCCTATTCCTCGTGCGTGAATACTATGGCGCCAAAACGGCCAATACGATTGCCCGACTCATGGTACTCCCGCCTCATCGGGAAGGCGGTCAGGCTCAGTTTATTGAACAACCCGTCGCGATCTCTACCCAGGATGCCCACATCAACCGGCTTCTAGATTACCTGCGGGAAAACCTGGCCGACACCCACACCATTGATGAGCTCGCCGCCCGTACCGCTATGAGCCGACGCACCTTCACACGTCATTTTCAAAAAGCTACCGGCATGACGGTGTTGGAGTGGTTGGTGAGTGAGCGGTTACGGCAAGGGCGTGAGCTACTTGAAACCACATCGCTGTCTGTTGAAGCCATAGCGGAAAGAATTGGCTTTCATACAGCTACTTCTTTCCGACAGCACTTCAAACAACGGCATCATGTGAGTCCGCGAGACTGGCGCAAGACGTTCGGGGATGCCGTCTAAGTGCGTGCCATTTCCATCTGATTTAGAAAACTCACGCCCTGGAATTCCGACGAAAACTTATCCAGATTAATAGCGTATGTGCTGCTCATATCTCCAAGAGGCGACCTATTAGAGCGCATGGAATGAGCTCAAAGTTATCCAAATCAGATAGGTATGTGTAGCGATTGGAAAGTCCTCCAGGGCGGTAATCCTCTCGTCCTGGAGAAATATCGGAGCAGGCTTGCGTAGATGCCGGCACTAATGACACGTCAGTACAGGCTTACGCATTCCGTAACTCTTCAAACTTACTCCGAGGCAGCCACTCAATTGCCAGATCACGGCCGCAAACTTTTACAACGCCCTGGCTAGCGTTCGGTTTATCGTGTTCGGCGCGATACACCAGCAAGGTACTGTTCCGCCAGTTGGTTGAGTCGGGTTTGATCAAAGTTAGCGTCGTAGCTCATATCTCGTTTCCTTCTGATAATGTCGTGCTATCAGCACAACCCAAGCTTGTTAAAAGTTCGCCCAGAATTTCCCGCTGTGGGCTGTTAGAAAAGTCGGCAAGGTGGATGATGCCTTGGTACTCAAGGGCTTCGGCGTATGTCATAACCCGAGGAAATATCTTGCTTTTCAGTGCAGCAGGCTCTGAAAGCTTCAGAGTCGGCATCAGGCCCTCTATAGAGCGATCAGCATGCTCTGTCAGCAGGCAGCCCACATGGAGCATCTTGGAGCCGTAAAACAGCATAAGAACCGCCTCTTTGGCCCATGGCCCGGTCTCCAGTCGATAGAAAGCGCCACGGTTACGCGTCCCATTACCCGCTCGGAAAAAATTAAATCTAGGCGCGTACAGGAGGCCGGAAGCATCTTTTTGAAAAGCGGTATGGACGAAGGGGCTCAGCAACTCTACGTTTTCCGGCCCAATCCTGGTCATGTCACCATTACCGACAAACGGCTCGAATAGCTCTTCGAGATTGCTTGTTAATGCTTGTTCAAGCCAACTTGCGTGTATGGCAGGTAATTCTCTGGTCAACTGGATTGCCTGCTCATGGTGTCGCTTTCCCTCGGCAATGCCCTCTTCGAGAATGTCTTTTAGCGTTTTCACCTTGCTCACATACTCCTTCGTTGCCCGTTCTACCACTGCCTGATAATCCCGCAACGCCCAAGCGATGTGAGATTGCCGGTCGACAGCGTTGACGCATGACTCAAGCCAAGTATGAATACTGTCTTGTTGGGTATTTTTCCGGTAACTGAGATTTTGATAGTGAGCGACCGGTTGGCTGCTGGTGTTGAGCAAACGGGATGTCCGGTGACAAACCGTTAACCCACCCAAACCAAAGGCAGAGGGGGCCTGTCGATTTTTAGTCAGGTAAATAAACAGCGTCTCGTCTGCCTGTGCCGGATCCGTGGCATTAATCACCTCAAGGTAACGCGCAACCTGCCGGGGCTGGTCCTGCGCATTGAGTTTGTTTTCGACAACGATCTGACGTTTACCATCAGTTATCCACAGGTCAATCTGATCTCCCTGGCCATCCGGACAATGTTCTTTCAGCACGGTTACAGATGTCGGATCCAGCCAATCCTGTCGTCCGATAACCTCCAGGAAGAGTTCAAGAAATCGCGTTCCCTGATAATGCTTCCCCTTCGGATTCAGCAGAGCATAGATAAACCGGGTATGAAGCCGGACTTCATCATTGACGGACAGAACCGAGCTGAGCAGATTGAAGTCATTCAATCCCTTTCGTTTTTGTTCTGCTTGTTCCTCGTCAAACGCTTCCAGCGCAGCGAAGAGTTCTTCCCATGATTCCATTTCGCCTGCCTTATCCCGTCTCAACGCTGGTTTTGACCTGGTTATACACAGCCCGCATCAGGTACTGAGAAGCGATATTACGGAAGGACTCGTCGTTCATCAAGCGTATGAAGATGTCCTCGTTGCCGTCCATGCGTTCTACAAACAAGTTCTCCAGGCTGTTGGCCATGACGGCCTGCCGTAGCTGTTCATTGGCAACGGCGGTTTCCTTCACCTGATCGAAGAACAACTGATCCGCCGGGGTAAACTCTGTGCCAAACCGTTCGTTCAGCTTGTCGACCAGTGTCGATAACTGTACCTCTTCATCAGCTTGCCCCGTACCAACCTCGGTCGGGCCATACAAGGCATCTGGTTCACCAGCCTTCAGGTCGATGGCGCCCTCACTGATTTTCTGCAGCCGGTAGTATTTCAGCTCTACCTCGTCATCAACCTGAACCGTGCGCGTATCGGCGGTGTAAGGCAGTTTGGTGAGCAAGAAGCGGGAATAGGTGTACAGCTTCTCGTGGTCCGAGCCCTGATAAGGAATAATCTGGGCAACGAAGCCGTACAGGTTACGGAAGCTGACCAATTGCCCCTTGAACAGGGCTTGGTCTTCCTCGCTCAATTTCTTGAAACGCTCGACAGCCAGGTCAATCAGACTATTCAGCTTCTTGTGTTCACCGCCCGTCGGGTTCAGTCGGTTGCGGAACCAGATCTCGCACCAGGCGCTCACCTCTCCCTCCGTGAAAATCTGCCAGGTGGACAGGGTGTGGGCCAGGTTATTGAGCTGTTGCGGGTCGGTATCCTCTTCCTTGGTGGTCACCTCGTAATAGGGTTTGAACGCTTTGTAGATTTCATCCGGCTCGTTCACGAAGTCCAGGACAAAGGTATCTGTCTTGCCCCTGGCCGTTCGGTTAAGCCGCGACGACTTAAAAGTACAAGTTTGGCACCCTGAATTATGGCAACTAATGCAAGCTTCCTCTGCTGGCAGTGTAAATATTAACGGTCATTTATTTACTTATGAACGAATCAACATAGCCAATGTTTATGAACAAACCTCCCATGCACGCTATTTAGACGACTTAGGCATAACCAACGACGTTCAGCAATTAGAGTGGACCATACTAGTGCAATCAGAACCGTCGCAATGGCAACAGCTTGCCAACTTCCGCGATTTATATGAGAACGCTCCCATTGGCTACATTACCCTTTCGAGCGACGGTTTAATTACCAATGTAAATAAAATGGTATTAGCATATTTAGGTTATGAGCGCGAAGAATTGGTAAATAACCGTAACTTCAAAGACCTTGTCGTTGAGAAAAACGATAAACCGGCAGAAGAACTACTAAATGCATTAGAAACAGCGCGCGACCAACAAACCCGCTTACAAATGCGTGGCAAAAATGGTCAAATTATTGAAGTGGCTTGTAACCTTTCATCACGAGTTAACAATGAACCAACTCTTGAAGTGGGCCGCTGTAGCGTACTCGATATTAGCGATGAAGTACTAAAAGCTTTAGCTGAATGTTGTGAAAATATATTGCGTGTTACCGACATTATGGCTCGTTTTGGTGGGGAAGAATTCGTAATTTTACTTTCCGATACTAACTACACAGAAGGTTTGGCCAAAGCAGAAGAGCTTCGCCAAGCCTTAGCTAAGCTACCGATTTATTTGCCCGACGGCACAACGTTTTACTTTACCGTGTCATTTGGTGTTGCTAGTTTATCGGCAGAACTTGATTCCATAGAAAAACTATTAAAAGCTGCCGACACGGCGCTTTATAAAGCCAAGCAAACAGGGCGCAACAAAGTATACTAACACATTGCCCTTGGTAAGCTTCACATGGTCCGGTGCCGCATTTCATTCAGCCATGTTATGATGCGGCAAGAACTAAAATAATTTTGAGACCCCCTATGAAACTCATACTTAAATTAATTGCTGGTATTGTTCTTGGCTCCTTGGTGGGCCTATTTGCACCGGAATTTTTCATTCGTTTACTACTTACCTTTAAAGCTTTGTTTGGCGAATTCCTGTTTTTTATAATTCCCTTGCTTATATTGTTCTTCATCACCAGTGGTATTGCTGCCCTGCCAAGAAATAGTGGTACCTTGTTGGGTCGAACCCTAGGTATAGCCTACCTTTCAACCATTGTTGCCGGTGTTGGGGCTTACTTTGTGGCCCGAATTGTAGTGCCCATGCTAACCACTGGAAGTAAAGCAGTGGTAGACACCGCTACCAATGGCTTACTGCCCTTTATAGTGATGGATGTGCCGCCAGTATTTAGCGTAATGACAGCGCTAGTATTAGCTTTTGTGCTGGGTTTAGGAATTTCGGCTATTAAGGCAACCACTATTAAAACGGTTAGCGACGAAGGCCGCGACATTATTGAACGCTTATTGGTTAAGCTTATTATTCCGCTGCTACCTTTTTATATTGCAGGTGTTTTTGCTGAAATGGCCGCCGCCGGCACCGTATTTGAAACCTTAAAAACCTTCGGTGTAATACTTGTTTTAGCAGTTGCTCTACACTGGGTGTACTTAACCAGCATGTTTGTTCTTGCCGGTATTAAAGCGGGTAAGTCGCCTGTAAAGCTAATAAAAAATATGCTTCCGGCCTACTTTACTGCGCTTGGAACCATGTCGAGCGCAGCCACCATTCCGGTAACTTTACAAAGCGTAAAAAATAATGGCGTTAACGACGACATTGCTAACTTTACGGTACCCTTGTGTGCAACCACTCATTTAGCCGGTTCCACCATTACTATTGTTAGTTGCACCATTGCTGTTATGGTGCTGCATAGCGAGCTTGTTATACCGTCTTTCACTACTATCCTGCCGTTTATACTAACTTTAGGCGTTGTTATGTTAGCAGCTCCTGGTGTGCCTGGTGGTGCGGTTATGTCGGCGGTGGGCTTATTAGGTTCAATGTTGGGCTTTGGCGATACCGCAATAGCCCTCATGATTGCTCTATACATGGCCCAAGACAGCTTTGGAACTGCCTGTAACGTAACCGGCGACGGCGCAATTGCGTTATTTGTGAATACTGCAGCTAAAAAATAACGTTTTAACGATAAGTAAAAGTTTTAAGCAGAAGCCCTCAGCAATTTATATGCTTGAGGGCTTTTTTAATGGGGGTCGGTGATAACGGCTACGAATCCAATTTAGCGAGCGTAAAACACCTGGCTTACATACCAACCAACGTTCTACTTTATATTTACCTGGTAAATCAGACACCATAACGGCCATAAGTATGGTTAACAACCCTTGGCCCGGCAACACGAGCATGGCAAGGCCCGCCAACAAAAGCAGCAAGGCTACACTATTGCGAAGTATATAGAATAGTTTTCTAGGTAAGGTCCACTTACGAACACGCCGCTTACCCACAAAGTAATGCGACGGCATACGCACCACTAATATAGGCAGCACAAACAACGAAATAAGTAGCGACACCACACTTACACTAATAAGTATTGGCAGCCATGGCTCTATCCAAGCCAACCAACTAGGTAAACGATCGAAATTCAACATAGCTTTCTCATTAATACATAGCCGTTATTTTAAATCGAACTAGTTTAAACCCACTGGTTAACGTAACAACAACACCGGTATAACAGCATTTTGTATTAATGCATTGGTATGGCTACCGACGAAAAATTTACGGATACGAGAATGGCCATACGCGCCCATAACCATGGCATGTATATTATGGGTTGCGGCATAGTTATTTAATACTTGCTCAACTTCACCCGCAATTAGCGCGGTTGTAACTTCAAAACCTTGTTGGCTTAATTTGGTTTCAGCCCATGTTAGTTGCGCACTATGGTCGGCCGTTTCTGGGCCAACCATCACCACGTGTACCGGCAAGCCTTTAAATAAAGGGCTATTAGCAACCATAGTTACTGCCTTCTGGGCCGTTTTACTGTGGTCGTAAGCAAGCATAATGCGCTCGGGCTGTTGAAAATGACCATGCACCACCCACACTGGACAAGACACCGTGCGAATAACCCGTTCCACCTGATGTCCAATTCGCTGCCCAACGCGATTAGTTTGGCCTCGTTTACCTTGGCGGCCAATTACTAACAAACGAATATCGCTTTCAATAGCGCTTAATGCCCCAGATAAATCACCATGGCGTTGGCGTAATAAAGGCTCTGCATACTGCTTTTCTATGTGGGCGCGAGCAGCTTCCAAAAATACCAAGCCTTGTTGACGAGCTAATTTGGCCCGTTGTTCTTCTAAATCTGCTATGTCAGCTAAAATACGTACGCGCTGATCAATACTTATTTTGCCACTAAAGTCGCTCTCATCCGCCCCACGTGCATCGTCAAGCACATTCAATAATACAAGTTGGCTATTCATGCGATTAGCCGACCAAGCGGCGTAGTCTGCTACTGTGTCGCTTAATGCAGAGCCGTCGATACATGCAACTGTGTTTATTGTCATTGTAGTGCCCTTATTAAGAATGATTCGACAAATGGTCTATAGCGTCGGGTTTATCCGACAAGCCAAATTTATCAACAACAGTTGCCGTTGCTTTATTCATGCTTTCAACCACTACTTCTGTGCCTTCACGACGGAACTTTAGTATCACTTTGTCAAGCGCACCTACGGAAGTAATGTCCCAAAAATGTGCTCGGTCTAAGTTTATCGTTACCTTTTCTAGGGCTTCATGAAAGTCGAACGACTCACCAAATTTTTCCGATGAACTAAAAAATACTTGCCCTATTACATTGTACTGCCGCTCTCTGCCGTCAGCTGAAAGGGTAGACGACACATGCATATAATTACTTACTTTAGCAGCAAAAAACAGTGCGGCTAGTAGTACCCCAATAAACACACCTAAGGCTAAGTTGTGAGTCCACACTACTACCACAACGGTAGCTATCATAACGATATTGGTACTCATAGGGTGTTTTTTCAAATCTGCTATCGACTGCCAACTAAAGGTACCAATAGACACCATAATCATTACTGCAACTAGGGCCGCCATGGGAATTTCCGACACCCAGTCACTTAAAAACACCACTAAAATAATAAGCCCAGTACCTGCTACTAGCATTGATAAACGGCCGCGACCACCAGACTTTACATTAATTACCGACTGACCAATCATGGCACAACCTGCCATACCACCCATAAAACCAGCCCCAATATTAGCAATACCCTGGCCTCGACATTCTTTGTTGCGATCCGATTTAGTGTCGGTCATATCGTCTACAATAGTTTGGGTCATCATTGATTCAAGCAAACCTACCATAGCTAATGGAAACGCATAGGGCAGAATAATTGTTAAGGTGTCCCAGTTAAGCGGAATATTAGGTAAGAAAAATATTGGTAAGGTGTCGGGTAGTTCACCCATATCACCAACGGTACGTACATCAATGCCAAAGTACATCACCACCGAACTAATAACTATAATAGCCACTAAAGGCGAAGGTATGGCTTTAGTAACATAAGGCAAGCCATAAATAATACCCAAACCCGCTAAGGTAAGCGCGTATACATGCCATGTTATGTGCTCTCCTATTAGTTCGGGTATTTGCGCCATAAAAATTAAAATAGCCAAGGCATTAACAAAACCCGTAACTACCGAACGCGACACAAAACGCATTAAGCTGCCAAGTTTAAGCAAACCAAAAATAAGCTGAATTACACCCGTTAAAATAGTTGCAGCTAGTAAGTAATCGAGCCCATGGTCGCGTACTAAGGTAACCATTAACAATGCCATAGCACCCGTGGCAGCCGATATTTGTCCTGGGCGACCGCCTATAAAGGCCATAATTACACAAATACAAAACGAGGCATATAAACCTACTTTTGGATCAACGCCCGCAATAATAGAAAAGGCAATGGACTCTGGAATAAGCGCTAACGCCACCACCAACCCGGCTAGGATGTCTGGGCGAATATTGCCAAACCATTCACTTTTCCAATCACTTTTCATTGTTTTTCCTATTTAGTAAAAATACATTTATAAAACGTACACGCGTAATTTATCTGCACCTGGTTACTAACTAACCACCATTAAATTAAATTAAATCATTAAATAACAGATACTTACAATAAATATAAGCTTTATTTACAACGATAAACTGATGCGGCGAGCATAATAATGACTTTTTACAAGCAACCCCTACTATTTACTATGAATTGCCTGTAACTGAGTCCATTAACAAGGGATAAATACAAATAAGGGGCGAATAATAAACATACAGATAGCGACTTACAAGCTGGTTAAGCATAAAATTCATGGTTCTCATTGATTTTTTCATCAATAAGCTTCAAATTAAAACTTATCTACCATCTTAAAAAGATTCTTTTATGGCCTTACCTATCGAAATTTTAGTTGGTTCAACAGCTGGTAATACAGAGTATTTGGCCACTGAAATTGAACAAAAACTAAACGCTAGTAATCATACAACACAATTTCACGACTTCCCTAAATGGGAGGAAATAAACTTTAATGCCACTTTTTTACTCTGTATTGCTACTCATGGTGCAGGCGAGTACGCAGAAAGTATAGTTGATTTTATGGAACATCTGGAACACCGGCAGCCAGATCTTACCCACCTGAAATTTGCTCTTATTGCCATTGGAGATTCAAGTTACGACACCTATTGCAGTGCCGGTATTAAAGCCAGTGAATTATTACAACGCCTTGGTGCTAAAGAGATTTCTTCAATGCTAAAGATCGATATGCAAATTACCACCGAGCCAGAAAAGATCGCTTTAGAATGGATCGATCAAATCAGTTGGCCATAGTTAGTTACCAGCTTATACACATGCAATAATCAAGCTTATCAACAAAAATAAGATCCTGTGGACAAACTATGATCTTACCTGTGATCTGATCGGGGTACAGATCTGGGGATAACTTAGTCTGTGCATAAGTCGATAGTTATCCCACTGGTTATGCTTACTGATCAAAGGCTTTTACCCACAACCTAAACCGACACTCAACTTATTGTTTTATAATGATTAATTGCAGTTAACCACAGAAAACAGCTTAGCTAGTAATAACAATAATAATCTTCTTTAAAAGAATATAGATCTTATAACTACTACCGCAGTAGCCATTTCACGATCCTGAACAAGCAAACATTGATCGTTTAATATTCTGCTCGATCCAAGGTATACTAGGCCGATCATTTGGTAGTGACTGACTACATTTAACAGCTAGGGTTTTGTATGACGGTAGAAAATAAGTTTGATGTAATTGTAATTGGAGGAGGACACGCTGGAACTGAAGCTGCTTTGGCAGCAGCCCGTATGGGCCAACGTACTTTACTGCTAACTCACAACATCGACACCCTTGGCCAAATGTCTTGTAATCCTGCCATAGGTGGTATTGGTAAAGGCCATTTAGTTAAAGAAATTGACGCTTTAGGCGGTATAATGGCCAAAGGCGCTGATCGAGCAGGCATTCAATTTCGTATGCTTAACGCCTCTAAAGGGCCTGCAGTACGTGCCACCCGCGCCCAAACTGATCGACAGTTATACCGTACTTTTATTCGCAGAACACTTGAACACGCACCTAATTTAAAACTATTTCAACAAGCTGTTGACGACTTAATTGTTACCGAAACAGGCCAGGGACCTCGTGTTGAAGGTGTTGTAACCCAAATGGGGCTAAAGTTTTATGCTTCCCGAGTGGTGTTAACTGTAGGTACTTTTTTAGGTGGCCAAATTCATATTGGCATGTCGCAATATAGTGGCGGCCGAGCCGGTGATCCGCCTTCCATAGCTCTGGCAAAACGTTTACGTGCGTTACCATTGCGGGTTGATCGATTAAAAACTGGAACCCCACCCCGTATTGACGCAAATACGGTCGACTTCTCAGTTATGCAGGAACAGCCAAGCGACGATCCACGGCCAATATTTTCTTATACGGGTTCAAATGCTGATCAACCACGGCAAATAAGCTGTTTTATTACTCATACCAACACTCAAACTCATGAAATTATTCGCGGTGGCTTAGATCGATCGCCCATGTATTCAGGTGTTATTGAAGGTGTTGGGCCGCGTTATTGTCCTTCTATTGAAGACAAAGTAATGCGTTTTGCCGATAAAAATTCACATCAAATATTTGTTGAACCCGAAGGTTTAGACTCTTGTGAACTTTATCCAAATGGCATATCAACCAGCTTGCCTTACGACGTGCAGCTTGACCTGGTACATTCTATTCGCGGCTTTGAAAATGCCCATATTACCCGACCTGGTTATGCCATTGAGTATGATTTTTTTGATCCGCGCGATTTAAAGCAGTCATTAGAGTCAAAATTTGTTGAGGGTTTGTATTTAGCCGGCCAAATAAATGGTACCACCGGTTATGAAGAAGCCGGCGCTCAGGGCCTTATTGCAGGCATGAATGCCGCACTAGCAGTGCAAGGTAAAGAATTTTGGTCGCCCCGCCGTGATGAAGCATACATTGGCGTGTTAATAGACGACCTTGCCACTTTAGGCACCAAAGAACCGTACCGTATGTTTACCTCGCGGGCAGAATATCGTTTGCTGCTGCGAGAAGACAACGCAGACGTACGTTTAACCCAAAAAGGCCGTGAATTAGGTTTAGTAACTGATCATCAATTTGCTTTATTTGAACAAAAAATGGAACAAATTGAACATGAAAAACAACGTTTGCGTGCCACTTGGGTGCATAAAGACCACCCAGGGGTAAATGAACTTAATACCTTATTGAAAAACCCATTAAGCAAAGAAGCTAATTTAGAAGAGCTTGTTCGCCGCCCTGAAGTACACTACCGCGACTTAACGGCACTACCCTCGTTTGGTCCCGGTATTGAAGACCAGCGCACAGCTGAACAAGTTGAAATTCAAATTAAGTATGCGGGCTATATAGAGCGTCAAAAAGACGAAATAGCGAAAGCAATTCGACATGAAAATACCCTGCTACCGCTTGATTTCGACTACGGTATTATTTCTGGATTATCCAATGAAGTAATCGCCAAATTAAACGAACATATGCCAGAAACCGTTGGCCAAGCAGCTCGTATTTCAGGAGTTACCCCTGCGGCTATTTCAATGTTATTAGTGCATTTAAAAAAGCTGGGCTTGTTACGTAAATTTGATAGAAAGCGAGCATAATGAAGAACAATTTCCCCATTGAAAAACTAAGTAAAAGCTTAGCCAATGCGCTTCAGCAGCCACAGTTTGAACAATTAAAAATTTCGCTTGAGCAACAACAGCAACTGTTAGAGCTGCTGGCCCAGCTGCATAAATGGAATGGCGCTTACAATTTAACCTCGGTGCGAGATCCTCAAGAAATGTTAATTCGCCATGTTTACGACAGCATAGCTGTGAGTACATTTTTACATGGTGAACGCATTATTGATGTGGGCACAGGTCCGGGTTTGCCAGGCTTGCCTTTAGCTATTATTAATCCAACTAAGGAATTTGTGCTGTTAGATAGTTTGGGTAAACGAATTTCATTTATTCGCCAAGTGGCGCATTTATTAGGACTTAAAAACGTTACTGCAGTACAGTCTCGAGTGGAAGACTACCAACCCGAACAAAAATTCGACAGTGTTGTAAGCCGTGCGTTTGCCTCACTTGCAGACATGCTCGGCTGGTGTCATCATCTAAGTTCTTCCACGGGGCGGTTTATTGCCCTCAAAGGTCAGCTATACGACGAAGAGCTTGCTGATGTAGTACCACCCTTTCAAATTATGGCTACGCATGCTATTGACGTACCAGAACTTGATGCAGCTCGTCATGTGGTTGAAATAATAAAACAATAATTTCCTTTTAAAGGTACTCAATCGTGGGAAAAGTAATTGCCATAGCCAACCAAAAAGGCGGCGTCGGTAAAACGACAACAGCTGTGAATTTGGCTGCCTCAATGGCGGCCACGCGACGTAAAATATTATTGATCGACCTTGATCCTCAAGGTAATGCAACAATGGGTAGTGGTGTCGACAAATACCAAGTTGAACACAGTATTTATGATTTGTTAGTCGACAATAAACCCGCTGACGAAGTAATTGTTAAAGAAACCACTGGAAAATATCATTTGATAGCTGCCAACAGTGATGTAACAGCAGCAGAAATAAAACTAATGGAAGTATTTGCACGAGAAACCCGATTGCGCCGCGCATTAGAACCAGTAAGGGATTATTACGATTATATTTTTATTGACTGCCCACCGTCGCTGAACTTATTAACCGTAAATGCAATGGCCGCAGCCGACTCGGTATTAGTACCTATGCAATGTGAATATTATGCGTTAGAAGGTTTAACAGCATTAATGGACACCATTGAACAGCTTCGCAGCGTAGTGAACCCGGATTTGAAAATCGAAGGTTTGCTAAGAACCATGTATGATCCACGTAATCGTTTAGCCAATGATGTTTCTGAACAATTGAAAAATCATTTTGGCGACAAAGTATACCGTACGGTTATTCCCCGTAACGTTCGCTTAGCGGAAGCACCAAGTTTTGGTTCTCCTGCTATGTATTATGATAAAAGCTCGACCGGTAGTCGGGCATATTTGGCTTTAGCGGGTGAAGTTATTCGACGTGACGAAACCGCTAGCCAGGCATCTTAAAGGGTTTTCCATGACGGCAAAAAAAAGAGGGTTAGGGCGAGGACTAGACGCACTACTTGCTACCAGTGCAAGTGCCGCCGCCCGTCATGACGCCAGTGAAACGGCGAAAATTGTAAATGAAAAAGGTGAGCTACAAAATTTACCGGTTGAATTTCTTAAACCCGGCAAATACCAGCCTCGTAAAGAAATGGCCCCAGAAGCACTAGAAGAGCTTGCTAGTTCAATAAAAACACAAGGTATTATTCAGCCAATAGTTGTGCGTTCTATTGGTACTAATAAGTATGAAATTATTGCTGGTGAACGGCGTTGGCGAGCAGCTCAAATAGCTCAGTTAGCTGAAGTGCCTTGCTTGGTAAAAGACGTTCCCGATCAAGCAGTAATAGCCATAGCACTAATTGAAAATATTCAGCGTGAAGACCTAAACGCGCTTGAAGAAGCAGTTTCTTATCAACGTTTAATCGACGAATTTGATATGACCCACCAAGCTGTAGCAGAAGCTGTTGGTAAATCTCGCACTACGATAACCAATTTGCTGCGTATAAATTTACTAAACGACGAAGTAAAACTACATTTAGAACGTGGCGACATAGATTTAGGCCATGCAAAAGTGCTATTGGCTGTGCAAGGCGAATTACAAAATGAACTGGCCCGTGTAATTGTTGCTAAGGGTTTAACGATTCGAGAGTCAGAAAAACTAGTCAATCAAGCACTTAACCCTACCAGTCCAAAAGAAACAGCTAAAGTCGACCCCGATGTGCAACAGCTCGAGCAGCGGCTAGCTGAAAAACTTGGTGCAAAAGTGTCTATTAGCCATAACCGTAGAGGCAAAGGAAAGTTGGTTATAAATTATACTAGCCTCGACGAGCTCGATGGAATTTTGCAGCATCTATCTTAATTATTTTGATTGTTACCATAATGTGTTGGTATTCCGACTAAAATACACTCAGACCTTGTTCTAAGGACAGAACAAAGGTCAACTTTGGTTGCAATTTAACAGTAAAACCTTATAATCGGCGCAGTTTTCACGGAACAGTGCTAAAAAGGCTTCGCAATGACGAAAAAAACGAACAACCGACTTACTTTGGCTGGTCGTCGTCTTGCAAAACGTCTTTTAGTTGTACAAGCAGCAGCGACTGTTTTCTTCGTTGTTTTTTTTGCTTGGTTATATGGTGCCTCAGGGGCCAAAACCGCCTTTGCAGGTGGAATTATAAGTTTGGTTCCAAATACAGTTTTTGCAGTGTACGCCTTCCGTTTTGGCGGCGCACGCTCAGCATCCGAAGTGGTGCGAAGTTTTTACGCTGGTGAAGCAGTGAAAATGGTTTTAACCATGGTTCTCTTTGCTTTAGCGTTTATCACACTAAGTGGGCCTTGGTTGCCACTGTTTATCGTGTTTAGTGTGGTAACATTTATGCACTGGCTCATACCGTTTCTAAACTTTAAATCTAACTAAATTGGGTTGTTGAACATGGCCACAAATGGAACCTTAACTTCCACAGACTACATTAAGCACCACTTAGATCCACTTCAAATAGGCGAAGGCTTTTGGGCCATTAATCTTGACTCGCTTGGTATTTCTATTCTGCTTGGTATCTTTTTTATCTGGATATTTTCGAGTGTGGCGAAAAAAGCCACCACGGGCGTACCCGGAAAACTTCAAACCTTTATCGAAATGGTGTTCGGCTTTGTTGATACCACGGTAAAAGATAGCTTTCACGCCAAAAGTAAGCTTATTGCCCCATTAGCACTAACCATTTTCGTTTGGGTAGTACTAATGAACACCATGAAGCTTATTCCCGTCGACTTCTTACCCGTAATAGCCGGTACCCTAGGCATGTGGTTTGCAGCTGACAAAGCAGGCGGATTTGTTGCTGAAAACTCAACCTTTGTTGAGCGTGCTATGGACCACCCGTGGAGCTACATTAAAGCGGCTCCTACAACCGACTTAAACACAACAGTTGCCTTAGCGTTGGGTGTTTTCATACTTATTATATATTATTCAGTAAAACATAAAGGCTTAGGCGGATTCATTAAGGAACTAACCTTAAGCCCATTTAACCACTGGTTACTTATTCCATTTAACTTAGTACTTGAGCTTGTAGGGCTTATTGCTAAACCGCTTTCCTTGTCATTACGTTTATTCGGTAACATGTACGCTGGTGAACTAATCTTCATTCTTATCGCGATGATTGGTCTTTGGCAGTTACCGTTACACTTCCCATGGGCAGTGTTCCACATTCTAATTATTCTATTGCAAGCGTTTATATTCATGATGCTTTCAATCGTTTATTTGAGCATGGCGAGTGAAAAACACGAGTAGGAACAGAATTTGAGCACCCTTTGAAAAGGGTGTGCAATAAAACTTGGCTTTTAATTTAATTTTACTTTTAACTTTAACTATCTGAAAACTGGAGAAATCAATGGAAACTGTTGTTTCGTTCACAATCATCGGTGTTGCGATCATTATCGGTTTAGCAGCCTTAGGTACAGCACTAGGCTTTGGCCTGATGGGTGGTCGTTTCTTAGAAGCTACTGCACGTCAGCCGGAAATGGCGTCACAAATCCAAATTAAAATGTTCATCCTAGCTGGTCTTATTGACGCTATTGCGATGATCGGTGTTGGTGTTTCATTATTCTTCGTATTCGCGAACCCGTTTGTTGCTACCTTACAACAAGCACTAGCAGGTTAATTGAAACTCAACGCTCATCAACGTAGAGGAATTCCGTTGTGGATATTAACTTAACGCTGATAGGTCAATCGATTGCGTTCGTAGTCTTCGTCATTTTTTGTATGAAGATTGTTTGGCCACCGCTAAACAGAGTTATTGAAGAACGTCAGAAAGTTATTGCTGACGGTTTAGCTGCTTCAGAACGTGCCGGTAAAGACCTTGAAAATGCGCGAGCGACAGCCGAAGAAGAACTCAACGCTGCTAAAAAACAAGCAGCTGAATTAATTGACCAAGCGAAAAAACGTGCGGCCAAATTAATTGATGAAGAAACTTCACGCGGCCACGCTGAACGCGAAAAAATTATAGCTTCCGGTTATTCCGAAGTAGAAGCTGAGCGCGTTCGTGTTCGTGAAGACCTGCGCCAACAGGTAGCAAGTTTAGCTATGGCAGGTGCAGAAAAAATCATAGAGCGCGAACTAGACGCACAAAAACACAGCGACATCGTTGAAAAACTTGTCGCTGAATTGTAATCACGGGGGTTGAGCAGATGTCAGAATTTACTACAGTCGCTCGCCCCTATGCTAGAGCAGCTTTTAACTATGCTTTAGAGCAAGGCGCGATCGAAAATTGGCATGAAATGCTTGCCTTTGCCGCAATAGTGGCTGAGCAAGAAGACGTGAACCGCTTTTTAAAAAGCGCCGCACATCGCGAACAAACTACCGAAGTTTTTATTGGGGTTTGTGGCGAACAGCTCAATGAGAAGGGTCAGAACTTAATTAAAGTAATGGCTTCCAACGACCGTTTGTCTGCATTACCAGAAGTGGCCCGTTTGTTTGGTGAACTTCGCGCAGAATACGACAAAGAAGTTACCGTAGACGTAACCTCTGCAACTGAACTAACAGATGCTGAACTAGCAAATATTAGTGCAGCGTTGGAAAAACGTCTCGAACGTAAAGTTAAGCTCAATTGTAGTGTTGATCCGTCAACCATTGGTGGTTTGCTGGTGCAAGCTGGCGACTTAGTTATTGACGGTACATTACGTAGCAAGCTAGCAAGGCTTGCCAACACACTACAATCATAATCGGGGACGAGAGCATGCAACTGAATTCAAATGAAATTGCCGAGCTGATCAAAAAACGAATCGACCAGTTCGAAGTTGTCAGTGAAGCTCGTAATGAAGGAACCATCACTGCTGTAACAGACGGTATTATCCGCATTACCGGATTAGCCGACTGTATGCAGGGAGAGATGATCGAGCTTCCTGGAAATCGCTACGCTATCGCATTAAACCTAGAGCGTGACTCTGTAGGTGCGGTAGTAATGGGTCCGTATGGCGACCTACAAGAAGGTGTTAAAGTTAAATCGTCTGGGCGTATTTTACAGGTACCAGTAGGCCGTGCTTTATTAGGCCGCGTGGTAAATACCTTAGGTATGCCCATTGACGGCAAAGGTGCAATTGACGCGGAAGGCTTTGAGCCTATCGAAAAAATTGCCCCAGGTGTAATCGAGCGTCAATCAGTTGATGAGCCAGTACAAACTGGTTATAAGTCAATTGACGCCATGATTCCAATTGGGCGTGGTCAGCGGGAATTAATTATCGGTGACCGCCAAACGGGTAAAACCGCAATGGCCATTGACGCCATTATTAACCAGAAAAATACCGGTATTAAGTGTGTGTATGTTGCTATCGGTCAAAAAGCTTCAACCATTGCTAACGTGGTGCGTAAGCTAGAAGAACACGGCGCACTTGCTCACACTATTGTAGTTGCTGCATCTGCTTCTGAGTCAGCGGCACTTCAGTACCTGTCGGCTTATTCTGGTTGTACTATGGGTGAATACTTCCGCGACCGCGGTGAAGACGCACTAATAGTTTACGATGACTTGTCGAAGCAAGCTGTTGCTTATCGTCAAATTTCATTGTTGCTACGCCGTCCACCAGGCCGTGAAGCATACCCAGGAGACGTATTCTATCTACACTCGCGCCTACTTGAGCGTGCTGCTCGGGTAAACGCCGACTATGTAGAGAAATTTACCAACGGAGAAGTAAAAGGGAAAACCGGTTCTTTAACCGCGCTACCAATTATTGAAACCCAAGCCGGTGACGTTTCAGCATTCGTACCTACTAACGTAATCTCAATTACCGACGGTCAGATATTCCTAGAAACTGACTTGTTTAACGCGGGCGTTCGCCCTGCTGTTAACGCTGGTATTTCAGTATCTCGTGTTGGTGGCGCTGCGCAAACCAAAATCATCAAGAAATTAGGTGGTGGTATTCGTTTAGCACTTGCTCAGTACCGTGAACTTGCAGCCTTTGCTCAGTTTGCTTCTGACCTAGACGAAGCAACGCGCGCACAGTTAGAGCACGGTCAACGTGTTATGGAACTGATGAAGCAAGACCAATACGCACCAATGAGTGTTGCAAACATGGCTGTGTCCATTTATGCAGCTGAAAAAGGTCACTTGAAAAGCGTCGGTGTTGACAAGGTTCAAGACTTTGAAGCTGCATTGTTGAGCTACTTCAACAGCGAGCACGCTGAACTTTTGGCCAAAATCAATGAAACTGGCGATTACAACGACACCATCGAAGCAGAAATGAAAGCTGGTGTTGAGAAGTTCAAGTCAACTCAAAGTTGGTAATTGAACGGGCCACAATTTATTGTGGCCCTCAATTGTTGTAATACGGGAGATATTTTATGGCCGTTGGTAAAGAGATAAAAACTCAGATCGGGAGTATTAATAATACTCAAAAGATCACCAGCGCAATGGAAATGGTTGCCGCGTCGAAAATGCGACGTGCGCAGGAACAGATGGCTCGTAGCCGTCCGTATGCCGATTCTATTCGTGACGTGATCGGCCATATTGCTCAAGGTAACCTCGAATACCGCCATGCTTGGCTGGAAGAGCGCGAGGTTAAAAGCGTCGGTTACATCGTCGTTTCCACAGACCGTGGCTTATGTGGCGGTTTGAACTCTAACGAATTTCGTATGGTACTTCGCGATGTTCAAGAGTGGGAAGAAAAAGGCGTTGAAGTCCGTTTCGCTGCCGTGGGTAGTAAAGCGTCTGGCTTTTTTAGGCGGTTCAAAGGAACTGTTCTTTCACAAACGTCAGGTTTAGGTGATGCACCTAAACTAAACGATTTGATTGGCACTGTGTCTGTCATGTTGAAAGCCTTCGAAGAAGGTAAAGTTGACCGCGTTTACCTGGTGTATAACAAATTTGTGAACACCATGACGCAAGAGCCAACGATGAACCAGCTATTGCCTTTGCCCAAATCAGAAACAGCCCAACGGAAACACCCGTGGGACTATCTGTATGAGCCAGATGCAAAGTCTATTCTAGACGTTTTGTTGCGTCGGTTTATTCAAAGTCAGGTTTATCAAGGTGTGGTTGAGAACTTGGCCAGTGAACAAGCCGCCCGAATGGTCGCGATGAAAGCCGCGACAGATAACGCCGGCGAGCTTATTGACGAACTGCAGTTGGTGTACAACAAAGCGCGTCAGGCTGCGATTACCCAAGAAATTTCGGAAATCGTATCGGGTGCAGGTGCGGTATAACGCGCCAAGGCAAAGGTCAGAAAGATTTTGCAATTTAGAGGATAAGTCATGAGTCAAGGTAAGGTCGTGCAAATCATTGGCGCCGTTGTGGATATCGAATTTCCACAAGGTGGCGTTCCAAAGATCTACGACGCGCTACGTGTTGCTGAAGGTGACCTTAAAGGGTTAACTCTTGAAGTACAGCAGCAGCTTGGTGGCGGCGTAGTTCGTACAATCGCGCTTGGTACTACCGACGGTTTGCGTCGTGGGTTAAGCGTAGAAAATACTGGCGGACCAATTATGGTTCCAGTAGGCGAGAAAACACTAGGGCGTATTATGAACGTGCTAGGCGAGCCTATTGACGAAGCGGGAGAAATTGGTGAAGAAGAGCGTATGTCTATTCACCGTGAAGCCCCTTCTTATGAAGAACAGTCGAGCTCAGTTGAACTGCTTGAAACAGGTATCAAGGTAATCGACCTCATTTGCCCATTCGCTAAGGGTGGTAAAGTAGGTTTATTCGGTGGTGCAGGTGTTGGTAAAACTGTAAACATGATGGAGCTTATCCGTAACATCGCTATCGAACACAGTGGTTACTCTGTATTCGCTGGTGTTGGTGAGCGTACTCGTGAAGGTAACGACTTCTATCACGAAATGAAAGACTCCAACGTACTCGACAAAGTATCGTTAGTTTACGGTCAAATGAACGAGCCACCAGGAAACCGTTTGCGTGTAGCACTTACGGGTTTAACCATGGCGGAAAAATTCCGTGATGAAGGCCGCGACGTACTATTCTTCGTAGACAACATTTACCGTTATACCCTAGCGGGAACTGAAGTTTCGGCACTACTAGGCCGTATGCCTTCAGCGGTAGGTTACCAGCCAACTCTTGCAGAAGAAATGGGTGCCCTACAAGAGCGAATTACTTCAACGAAAACGGGTTCAATTACGTCAATCCAAGCGGTATACGTACCTGCGGATGACTTAACTGACCCTTCGCCAGCTACAACTTTTGCTCACTTAGACGCAACCGTTGTACTGTCGCGTGATATTGCGTCGTTAGGTATTTACCCAGCGGTAGACCCGCTCGACTCAACCTCACGTCAGCTTGACCCACAAGTAATTGGTAAAGAGCACTACGACGTAGCCCGTGGCGTTCAGTCGGTTTTGCAGCGTTACAAAGAGCTGAAAGACATTATTGCAATCCTAGGTATGGACGAGCTTTCTGAAGAAGATAAGCAAGTTGTATCACGTGCGCGTAAAATTCAGCGTTTCTTATCGCAGCCGTTCTTCGTAGCTGAAGTATTTACCGGTGCCCCAGGCAAATATGTGTCACTAAAAGACACCATTGGTGGCTTTAAAGGCATTCTTAATGGTGAATACGACAGCATGCCTGAACAGGCGTTTTACATGGTTGGCGCAATCGAAGAAGCTATCGAAAAAGCCGGCAAAATGTAATCGAACGGGAGGTTTGTAATGGCGGTATCTACATTACGTCTGGAAGTGGTTAGCGCAGAAGACCAGTTATTTTCTGGCGATGTGCAGTCCGTCCAGGTAACAGGTAGCGAAGGTGAAATGGGTATTTTGCCCGGTCACATTTCTTTGCTGACCGCCTTGAAACCTGGCATGGTTCGCGTTGTTACGGCAGCTGGTGAAGAAGAGCTATTCTATGTCGCCGGTGGCGTTATGGAAGTTCAGGCTAAAGTAGTAACGGTGTTGGCCGACACTGCTGTTCGCGGCGGTGACTTAGACCAACAAGCAGCTGAGAAAGCGATGCAAGAGGCACGTGAAGCGTTAACGCATTCCGCTCCGGATATGTCGTACGCTGAAGCTGCAGCCGAGCTAGCCCGTGCGGTGGCTCAATTGCGGGTATTACAGCAATTGAGAGGCCGTAAAGGCAAATAACAGGTTCGCAAAGGCGAATATCTTAATGTGAAAAAGCCCAGCTAATTGCTGGGCTTTTTTGTTGAGAATTATTTTAGAATCTAAGACTAAAGCTAAGCCCAGCGGAACCTGCTGTGTCGGGTGTATTCCCGCCAATTTCGTAGGCGTCAGTTGGGCGCAGGTTAAGAAAAAGTTCTATGCCAAAACGTTCAAAATTATAACCGATTCCCATTGTGAACTGGCCTCCTGAAAAAGTATGTGATCCCCCGCCACCAGACCACTTCTCATTAAAAACACCTGCTCCAAAATAGCCACCAAAACCTGTTTTAGTTAGTTTATTTCCCCAGATTATGCTGGTATCGAAACTTTCTACAGTTATGGATGACATGTCTGTATGCTCTAAGCTAGCAAAATTTGCAATAACACCTAGGTGAGAGTTACGCAAAGGAACAAGCGCTGCTTTAAAGGTTATCCCTAGGCCATCCGCAGTATCATCAGCAAAACCGTAATCTACCACCGTGGCATAAGACGTTATACCAAAACTAAAGCGTTTCAAGGTGGGGCAAACACTGTTAAAATACTGAGTATATACCCTACCTGTTTTGTTCAAGGAATTTGCATGACGCAATTTAACTTAAATGTTGTAATTTTAGCCGCTGGTAAAGGTACGCGCATGCGCTCTAATTTACCAAAGGTGCTGCACCCTGTGGCACACAAACCTATGGTTGCCCATGTTATTGAAACGGCGCAACGTTTAGGCGCAGCTAAAACACAACTAATATACGGCCATGGTGGCGACCTTTTACAAGAAAGACTGGCTAATTATGCAGTGCAATGGGTTGAGCAAGCGGAGCAGCTAGGTACTGGCCATGCGGTGCAACAGTCTATTCCTCATATTGATGACAACGACCAAGTGCTTATTTTATATGGCGATGTGCCATTAACGCGACAAGAAACGTTGGAAGCACTATTGCAGGCGAAAGGCGATTCAGCCCTTGCGCTACTGACCGTAACTTTACCCGACCCAACCGGTTACGGCCGCATTCAACGTAATGTAGAAAACCGAGTAACGGGTATTGTTGAGCATAAAGACGCCAGCGCCGAGCAGCATAAAATTTGTGAAGTGAACACGGGTATTATGGTTGCTAACGGCAAAGCAATAAAGCGTTGGTTACAAGCACTCGATAACAATAACGCCCAAGGCGAGTATTACTTAACCGACGTGGTTGCAATGGCCGCTGCAGAAGGCGTTGACATTAAAACCGCCCAACCCGCCACTATTGCTGAAGTAGAAGGTGCTAATAACCGTGTACAGTTAGCTGCCTTAGAGCGCGCTTTTCAACTGCGCCAGGCTGAAGAACTGATGTTAAATGGCGCTACCCTTATGGACCCAGCTCGCATAGATGTACGTGGCCAGGTTGACATTGGCAACGACGTAGTAATAGACGTTAACGTTGTTTTTGAAGGCAAGGTAAGTTTAGGCGAAGGCGTGGTAATAGAGCCAAACTGTGTTATTCGTAACAGTACCATTGGTAATGGCGCACGCATTAAAGCCAATAGCATATTAGAAAATGCCGTGGTAGGTGAACAAGCCCAAGTGGGTCCCTTTGCTCGTTTACGGCCAGGCACTGAATTGAACAAAGGTGCCGCGGTAGGTAATTTTGTTGAAGTGAAAGGCTCTATTTTAGGCGAAGGCGCTAAGGCAGGGCATTTAAGCTACATAGGCGACGCTGTAGTAGGTGCTGGAGCTAACATTGGTGCAGGTACTATTACTTGTAATTACGACGGTGTAAACAAGCATCAAACCATTATTGGCGAAGGTGCCTTTATTGGCTCTAATAGCTCGTTAGTTGCCCCAGTAACCATAGGTAACCGTGCCACCACTGGTGCCGGCTCGGTTGTTACTGCAAGTGTTCCCGACGACACCTTAGCGGTGGGTCGTGCTAAACAACGAAATATCGAGGGTTGGAAACGGCCAGTTAAAAAATAAATAAAACAACAACGGGGAACACAAAGCTATGTGCGGAATTGTAGGAGCAACGGCTGAACGTCGTGTTGCAGAAATTTTATTAGAAGGCTTACGACGCTTAGAGTACCGGGGTTACGACTCGGCAGGTATTGCCGTATTGAATGACCAAGGCCTACAAGAATTACGCCGGGTGGGTAAAGTACAAGCTCTCGCCGCCGCCCAAGAAGAAACAGGTATAAATGGCCATGTGGGCATTGCCCATACCCGTTGGGCAACCCATGGTAAAGTAACCAAAGAAAATGCTCACCCTCATGTGTCGTCCGACACCGTGGCCGTAGTACATAACGGTATTATTGAAAACCATGAAGCGTTAAGAGTGCGTTTACAGGGCCTCGGATATAGCTTCCAGTCTGAAACCGACACCGAAGTAATTTGCCACTTGGTTCACCATGAACTTGAGAAAGGCCATTCCCTGCTCGATGCTGTTAAAGCTACGGTGAAACAGCTAGAAGGTGCGTATGGCACGGTTATTATGGACCAGCGTGAACCTGGCCATTTAGTGATTGCTCGTTCTGGTAGCCCGTTGGTTATTGGGCTAGGTATTGGCGAAAATTTTGTCGCGTCTGATCAGCTCGCCCTGCTTCCTGTTACCCGTGAATTTATGTACCTAGAAGAAGGCGACGTGGCTTCGGTTACACGTACCCAAATAAAGGTATTCGACAGTAACGATAAAATGGTTGAGCGCCAAGTACACACCTCCGACTTACAGTACGACGCGGGTGGCAAAGGTGAATATCGCCACTTTATGCTCAAAGAAATTCATGAGCAGCCCATTGCTATGCGCAATACCTTAGAAGGCCGCATAGACGGTGATCGTATCGCCATAGACGCATTTGGGCCGCAAGCTGAAGATATTTTTAAAAATATTAAGCACGTGCAAATCATAGCCTGCGGTACCAGCTACCATGCGGGTATGGTGGCGCGTTACTGGTTAGAGCAATATGCAGGGGTGTCGTGTAACGTAGAAATAGCATCGGAATTTCGTTACCGCAGCTCGTACGTATTCCCAAATAGCTTATTCGTTACTATTTCACAGTCGGGTGAAACCGCCGACACCTTGGCCGCCCTGCGCTTAGCTAAAACCTTGGGTTACCACGCTAGTTTAACCGTATGTAACGTGGCCAGCTCGTCTATGGTGCGTGAATCGGATCTAGCCTTCTTAACCAAGGCCGGCGCAGAAATAGGCGTGGCTTCAACCAAAGCCTTCACCACCCAATTAGCTGGCTTGCTCATGCTAGTTGCCGCACTAGGCCGTGCCAATGGCGTCGACGCCAGCATTGAAGCGCGCATTAGCCATGCCCTTGCCTCGCTACCGAATAAACTAGAAGAAGCACTCAACATTACCGCCGAAATTGAAGCCCTAGCGGAAGAGTTTGCCGATAAAGAAAACAGCTTATTCCTTGGCCGTGGCGATCAATACCCAATTGCAATGGAAGGCGCGTTGAAGCTCAAAGAAGTCAGTTATATTCACGCGGAAGCTTATGCAGCAGGTGAACTCAAACACGGCCCATTGGCGCTGATAGACGCCCAGATGCCGGTTATTGTTGTGGCACCTAACAATGAATTGCTTGAAAAACTAAAATCAAACGTGGAAGAAGTGCGTGCCCGTGGCGGAATTATGTATGTTTTCGCCGACAAAAAAGCGCAGTTTAAAAGCGACGACACCATGCGAGTGATTAACCTTGTCCATGTAGACGAAATTATCGCCCCTATCCTCTATACGCTACCCTTACAGTTGCTCAGCTACTATGTGGCCATCATCAAAGGCACCGACGTAGACCAACCGCGTAACTTGGCTAAATCGGTTACGGTAGAATAATTGATCCGTACCACTAAAAGTGGACACAAAATAGTGCTTAGCAAAGTGTCCATGTGGCGTAGTAATAAAGTTTCATACTAAGCCTTCCGTAACTCGTTGATTTTTAGTAGCTGAGATTTCCCGCTGAAAAAATAAAGTATCATACTGAACGGCAATATTCGGGCTGAATCCGCCGAAACTTGAGTAATAAAGTATCATACTCAAAATTAAATCCCCTTCTTTAGGGGTATTAGAGTCATCAAAAATCATGGGCAAACGCCCCTGATGCTGCCCCATTCGCAGACTTACCACCGACAAACTTGGATACATCAATTCATCATTGGAGCACAACAGCTCTTCAGTGTTATTTACCTTTCCAGGGGACGCTTGCTGTTTCTAACGCCAAGATAGCCATGAATGCTCTCTCGACCTCATAACTATCTTTCATAGACAGAGCGTTTTCAAATTGATGTGCAATAGCCCCTCTTCCTAAGTCCAAACTTAAATAGAGCTCCTGCCTAAGCACCTCAGCAACAAGGCTTTCTCCGAATTCCTCACACTCGACATACAATGGCAGCTCTGACACAATCGCCGAATATATGAAGTGGACGTCCGCCTCTTTATCGAAATCAACAATAGAAAACTCCTGCCCCACGGTCATGCCGGCCCTACGAAACCCATCCGTGATCTTTTCAGGTAAGTGTATAAGTGTCCACCGTGCCAATTCGCCGATGGAATCAAACGTATCAAGATCATCACGTTCCAATCGCACCTGGCCGCGCACTCGTTCCACGCACATATCCAAAGAAACAAATTTCAAACGCTGTTCTTGTAATTCGTAGGAAGCAGCGCTGGCATTTATCATGAAAGACATAGCTATAACGCTTACGATTATTAAACGAATGCATCTACTAGCAACCATACACGCACTCTCCTTGCATTCCTTGATTTGAATTGAGGTATTGTCTTAATGCGTTGGGCCCCTTATAACTAGAGCCCCTTATTGTCCTTCTGATTATATCTGAATTAAGCAGCAACGTTTGACCCGAGCGGTTATGTAAATACAATGGCAATATCTGGGCCACCTGCACATCGTACGATGAAAAAATTAAATTTGAATCGAAATGTGTATGCGCGAGTGAAATGTAAGCGTCGCCATAGCGTGCCTGTAGAGCAGCATCGTAAGCCCCTACACTCACCGTTTTGGAACCTAGCTCCCCAGCAAGTGGCTTCACGTAACCAAACTCTTCATCACCAAGTTGGATAATTCCCGTGTTATACTCTCGAGGTCCATCCAATCCAAGTGGTCCATACTTTTCTCCGAAAGCGTGGGCTGCTTCATTGGCGGAGCCAAACCCCTTAGCTTCGATGGATAAATCTGCAAACGACGGTGATGCACCCCTCCCTTCACCTGAGCCCACAACCAATTCTTTACTACTGTCAAGCTGCGCTATCTCTAACAACGACGATAGAGCAGAACCCACCGCCCCATTCGCAAACTTACCACCGACGAGCTTAGATACAGTTCCACCAACGATGGTAGACATCAATATGTTTCAAGTTGGGCTTCCTGCATTACCCCCTATGGAGCTCGCGCCTGCGCTTACAAAGCCGTGGCTAAATTTCCCGCCTTGCACCGAGCTCGCTGCGCCGCCAACAATCCCCCCTCGACATGAAGCCTCCAACTCCCTTTAATCCACCAAGGCTTTTTCCCATGCCTGCCGTCAATCCACCGACTATCGCGCCGCGTAAGTTTCCGGTCTTTTTGATATCGTAGCTCCTGATTGCGTCCCAGGTAAGGCCATCGACAGTAGCGGAATAAATATACCAAACATGGTATTGAGCTACTCAAATAAATATCCACTTAGGTCAGTTTAATCGCAGTTATCACCGAGTTCGCGTGTCAAGTTAAAGCTGCAACGCTGATATGACTGCTTTATATAACGAAACCGTCATTCTGATTTTGAAGGTTCGCTATCCTCGGGCGGTGGAGGTGGCGGCGGCATCGGCTCATCCAATCCCTCAACTTCAGCATGAAAGATATAGTCAACGTCAACCAAACAACCTAAAGGTCTATCTCTCATATACACTTTAAGAACAGGCGGGCACTCATCACGCACAAGAAATGTTCCCCAAATGCCAACATAACGATACTGCATACGGTCATGGCTGTACTCAAGGGTCGTACAAAAAGTCACCATCTCATATACCCGAATCGCACGCATCGTGGATTCATCGTGCATTATCACGCCACAAAACTCATAAGGTGACTCCGTTTGGTTCAAGTCGCTTGGGTCAATTCGCAAATAGCCAACCAATCGCACTTTCTGCCCAGAGTAGGCTTCTGGAGTTATATTGAGCCTAAGAAAAGACGTGTATTCAAAAGACTTCGCAGGGAAAGTTACCCCCATGAGCCACAACGCCAAAAAACCTAATAAATATTTGCCCATTAACAATTTCCCTCGCGACGTAAGTTACACATGTATAGTTGAGTATTGTCATAGCTGAGCGGCAGGTTAGACGCCTTGAATTCATTCACATCAAACCGCCACAGCGAACCCCCATGATGAGTCGTGGAAGTGTAGCCGTATGTCATATTTTGCCGCCTATCTAATCTGATATCATCCAACGATGGGCGCCAGTAAAGCCCCTTATGTGTGCCATGGGAATGCCATGACGCGTAGGGTTGCGCTCTCCCCACCATGACAAGATTAAGACTATTGGTCATGTAGTCAGTCTGCAAAGCACCAATGAAAAATTGCTCTCCCGTCTGGTAGATATAAGCTCCTACTTCCACATCAACGGTTAGTTTCGAGTGAACATTCTCATGCAACCAATTAGCAGCGTCCTCGCTTGTATCAAAGCGACTTGACCGTGCAACTTTGTCTCTTAATATTCTAAATTGCGGCTCAAAAGCTTCTCTCTGCTCGGCGGTTAGTGGCACCGAGCGACTCGAACGACGATATTGACTTTGATTTCCTCCTTCACTCAGTATCTGCGCAAACGCCCCTGAGGTTGCCCCATTCGCAAATTTACCGCCCACTAGGTGGGATACGGTTCCTCCGACAATGGCAGACATCAATATGTTTCCAGTTGGGCTTCCTGCATTACCCCCTATGGAGCTCGCGCCTGCGCTTACAAAGCCGTGGCTAAATTTCCCGCCTTGCACCGAGCTCGCTGCGCCGCCAACAATTCCCCTCGACATGAAGCCGCCAACTCCCTTTAATCCACCAAGGCTTTTTCCCATGCCGGCCGTCAATCCACCGACTATCGCGCCGCGTAAATTTCCGGTCGCAATACCGCCCGCAAAAAAGCCTTGTAGCATCGTAACTCCCAAGGGCTGTGCACCTGGAATAACCATAATAGCTATCGCCACTAGTGGCGTAAATCTGCCAAACGTAGTGCTGAGCTTCTTAAAGAAATACCCACTCGGGTCAGTGTAACTCAGCGGGTTATTGAGTACATAGCTGTAGCGGTTATAGTTTTGTAAATTGGTGCCCGCTTGAATGAACGGGTCTGCCTGCATGAAGCGTCCAAGCACCGGGTTGTAGGTACGCCCACCCATATGAATCACATCCATGTCGTTCACCATGGTGTGGCCGGTATAGCCGCGCATCTCACCTAAATACTTACCGAGCACAAATTGGCTATGGCTCCACAACGTCGACTGTTTACCCCATGGGTCGTAAGCAAGCTGTTGTTTGAGTACATTTCCGCTCACCGCATTGCCCGTTATCACAATGGTCGAGCCTTGAGCGTCCTTATGGAGATGCGTGACCCGCTCTGTGCTTGTACTGGCCCCATGGTAATCGGTGTGCGTTACAACCGTACCACCCACCATAAAGCGATGCTCTATATCATTGTTTTCTAGTTGCGCATGCTCGTAGTTGCCAAAAAGCCGGAGTCTTATCGTACCACTAGGGCGGATGTCTTGTTAGTACACCAAGGCACGGCCGGGGCCATAACTGAATAGGGTTCTAAAGTTGCTTGCTCGTCGCACTTCTGTCGGCTTATAGAACGTTGTATATGTTCCGTCCGGCTGCAATGGTCAAACCTCCGGGCAACCGCCTGCCTCCTGAGTCTTCATTAATTAAACATCATCGACGAGGCCCACCTGCTCGACATGCAGGTGTTGCGCAAGCTGCGCCTGCTGTTCGAACAGTTCCCCAAGCAGCACAATCTGGTGCTGTTCGGCCAGCGCGAGCTGCTCCACTACCTGGCGCTCAACGTCAATCAGGACATCAAAAGCCGCATTACCTACTTCGCCACCCTCAAGCCACTCAACGACGACGACATGGAAGGCTACATCGTCCGTGAGCTTGAAGCCGCGCGGCTGGGGCTCAATACCTTCAACGAGGCCGCCATGGAGCTCATTATCCGCAGCGCCCAGGGCAATCTGCGCCTGTGCCGTAATCTCTGTTATGGCAGCCTCATCGAAGCCGCCCGCGAAACCCGGAAAACCGTCACCATCACCCACGTCAATGGCGTGCTGGTGCAACCCCACTGGCGCTCCCACGACGAACTGATCCGACAGCAGGTGGCGTCTTAGCCACCGCGCGATCACCATCCTACGGCCCTCCCGGCGTCATCGTCATGACGATGGCGCCGGAATCCACCCATCACCATCGCACTCTGGATCACGTCAAAACCTCGCATCCACCGCCTACGACGCCAACTCGGCTCGCTACACCTACGACGCCAGTTCGGCAATCTCTACTATGGCCGCTGGCAAATCATGCGATACCAAAGTGGTCAGCGAAATTTTTTGTACGACCAGAAATCGGCAAAACCACGAAAAACCTGCCAAATCCTACGACCGGTAAATTGGAAAAAACTACGATGGCATTGTGGCGCGCTACAGGAACCGGACAATCGGCCGGACTGAGGGTTAAGCGGAAAGCGAGGCAGACAAAAATAAGCGCCTGACCGGGGAGTTACAACCTCCCCAGCCAGGCTGACCACAACCAACTGCTAAGGAGTTGAGTCATGGCTAACGACCATTCTACGGGCAATCGCCGCCCGGCTAAAATCCCTTCCGAACGCCGGCTGACGGTCGGCACCCAGTATTACGAGTATCCCGGCCGCGTGGCCTAGCCGCGCCCCGCCCGGCGCGTGCCCTGGCTGCAGATGCGCGGCGACTGGCTCGCCGCCGCCGGGTTCGACATCCAGACACCGGTGCGCGTGCGCGCCATGCCAGGCTGCCTGGTGGTGACCGTCGAGCAGGCCGGGCAGGAAAGTGCCGAAGGGTAAAACCAGCGGGGCTTCATATCGTGGGCAGCGCCTCCGGGCGCTGCTTCAGTCAGTTCACCTTGGTCACTATTGCATCGACCGGCTCGCCATCTCTCACCAGAAGATAACCCTCCCGCCCATGTAACGCCTCCCATGTGGTTTCATCAGTTGTGAAGAAAAAAATACAGTCTCCGGATACCACTCGAGATTTGAACTTTTCCCATTCAGCATTGATACGCCCAAATGGCAAACGCTGCACCCCATCCCCGAGATCAATCTCGGCCATCTGCCGTTCTTCCACTGTCTCGATAGACAGCGGGCCGTCAATCTCAACCCCCACATCGAAGTGTGACTTTATGCTTTCCCCATCACATGGGGACGCATTACACCCCACAGAAAATAGCAGGGCCAGTACCGTCAAGCATCGCGTCTTCATTTCAGTTCCTCGGGCGGACAGAAGTGTGATCCTTTCGGAATGGTTCACCATAGTGCCTCCACATAAACTCATTGGTCTGGCGAATTACCGGAATCTCGTATTTAGCGGGATTAAGCGTATATCTCAACCCGGAACGATCCTGTAATGAATGCATTGCCTCATGGAATAGAACGCGCTGGGCACTGAAAGGATAGTAGCGAGGGTATGCATCCCTCGCCGCATGCCATTCAGCATCGGGTAAGTTTTCTATGCTTGCCTCAAAGCCTGCGTGCATAATCGTCTGGTATTCCATGCCAAACGTCCCGGGATTGACGTTAATGGTGTGAGTGTCAGAATAATATCCCGTGACCTTGCTAGCATCGACAGTGAGGTTGAACTCGCCCTTCTCAGCTTCGATTGCAGCTATCTCTGGATGCTCTCGCATACTTGCCCAGGCAGCCCTTATCTGCTCTTCGCTGACATTTCCAGTCGTAGACCTCCCTCCATGTAACCGTCTGACGCTGGAACGGGCGATCTGTCCAAAGGCATAACTCATCGCCCCAGTCACCGCCCCATTCGCAAACTTACCGCCCACGAGGTGGGATACGGTTCCACCAACCATGGCAGACATCAATATGTTTCCAGTTGGGCTTCCTGCATTTCCACCCAAAGAGCTCGCGCCTGCACTCACAAAGCCGTGGCTAAACTTCCCGCCTTGCACCGAGCTCGCTGCACCGCCAACAATCCCCCTCGACATGAAGCCTCCAACTCCCTTTAATCCACCAAGGCTTTTTCCCATGCCTGCCGTCAATCCACCGACTATCGCGCCGCGTAAATTTCCGGTCGCAATACCGCCCGCAAAAAAGCCTTGTAGCATCGTAACTCCCAAGGGCTGTGCACCTGGAATAACCATAATCGCTATCGACAGTAGTGGCGTAAATCTGCCAAACGTAGTGCTGAGCTTCTTAAAGAAATACCCACTCGGGTCAGTGTAGCTCAGCGGGTTATTGAGTACATAGCTGTAGCGGTTATAATTTTGTAAATTGCTGCCCGCTTGAATGAACGGGTCTGCCTGCATGAAGCGTCCAAGCACCGGGTTGTAGGTACGCCTGTCCACTTTCCCTGCTCCATAGCGTTAATGCACTAATAATTACCTTTCTGAATGCCAAAGTTCAACCACCTCGACAGATTCAATTGTCCCAGCAGCAAAGTTTTTCATCGAAGCATTAAATACCCCATCAATACGAACAAACTTTCCCACCCAATTCGCCATCTCATCCATGTCCTCTAGATCTATACATTGCGGCAAGTTAACCCAAACCATTGAGCTCGCTTCATCCGCATTAAAATGATCTTTTGATACATAAAGCGAAATCCGATCATAATACAATTCAAAAACTCCTACGACACTAACACGTTGCTCGTGATATCGATCTGGAACCGCTACTAGCGAAATTATAGAAATGTCGCGTAGAGGCTTATAGTCGATATTTGAAGGTGCCATATTAGTCATCAAAGTGTCGCATGTAATTGATTGTGCAGCCCCTACTCTAGGTAGTAGAGCACAAGAAATAGTCACTAATAGTATTAAACTTATTTTATTCATCGTCTCCTCACCCTTGCTCTCGCATCTCGCGGGTGCCAATTTGTAGGAATGGCATCCCCTGAAATAGTTCTTACTCGCCAAGCTTCGTCTGTATATTCAAGTACTCGGAACGCTCCCGATGGTGTTTCGAAATAGTTAGGGGCAGATGCTCGGGACGGGAATAAGTGATCGCCCGGTCCAGGCATCTCTCTCATTTCGTTGGTTATCCTTGCTAATCTATTGTTTGAGCTATCGCTATTAACATGCCTGTGAACTACAAACTTCACTTGCGCCATATCTACTGTAAAAGTACACCCATCATTGGTGCAACTGTCAGGCGCAACATGTGTGCCATCTTTCAAGACGGCCACGGCGGTTTCTTTTGAAGGGTGGGCTTCTATGGATGAAATGGCTTTTTCTGCCTCAGAGTCCATGTCAGGATTACCTAAAACGTCAGAGGTTGGAGTAATATCGGGAGCAGCCCCTCTGGCTCCTGAAGCAGTCACCGATAGCTGCACTCCATTTCTAATCAAAGCCGAGAAAGCTGCAGATACTGAGTGAAGGAGGAAATCAAAGTCAATATCGTCGTTCGAGTCGCTCGGTGCCACTAACCGCCGAGCAGAGAGAAGCTTTTGAGCCGCAATTTAGAATATTAAGAGACAAAGTTGCACGGTCAGGTCGCTTTGATACAAGCGAGGACGCTGCTAATTGGTTGCATGAGAATGTTCACTCGAAACTAACCGTTGATGTGGAAGTAGGAGCTTATATCTACCAGACGGGAGAGCAATTTTTCATTGGTGCTTTGCAGACTGACTACATGACCAATAGTCTTAATCTTGTCATGGTGGGGAGAGCGCAACCGTACGCGTCATGGCATTCCCATGGCACACATAAGGGGCTTTACTGGCGACCTTCATTGGATGATATTGATGTAGATTTAGAGCAGCGGATGACATACGGCTACACTTCCACAACCCATCATGGGGGGTGCGCTGTGGCGGTTTGATGTGAATGGATTTCGGGCGTCTGGATTGCCGGTTAACGACGATAACACTCGGCTACACATGTGCAACTTGCGACGCGAAGGAGATTGCTAATGCGTAAATTTTTACTGAGCCTCTCAGCATTGTTTCTTATGGGAGTAGCTTTCCCCGCGAAGTCTTTTGAGTACACCTCTTTTCTTAGGCTCAATGTAACTCCCGAAGCATACTCTGGGCAAGAGGTAAGGTTAAAGGGCTATTTACGAATTGACCCAAGCGACTTGAACCAAACGGAGTCACCTTATGAGTTTTGTGGCGTGATGATGCACGATGAGTCGACGATGCGTGCGATTCGGGTGTATGAGATGGTGACTTTTTGTATGACCCTTGAGTACAGCCCTGACCATATGCAGTATCGTTACATTGGAATTAGAGGAACATTTCTATTGCGCGATGAGTGCCCGCCTGTTCTTAAAGTGTATATGAGAGATAGGCCTTTAGGCTGTTTAGTTGATGTCGGATATATATTCCCTGCCGAGATTGAGGGGTTGGATGACCCCATGCCGCCGCCTGAGCCCGAGGACAGCAAACCTGCGAAACCGGAGTGACTACTTCGTTTTGTGAAGTGGTTAACTCAGCGTGGCAGCTTTAACTTGACACGCGAACTCGGTGATAACTGCGATTAAACTGACCTAAGTGGATATTTATTTGAGTAGCTCAATACCATGTTTGGTATATTTATTCCGCTACTGTCGATGGCCTTACCTGGGACGCAATCAGGAGCTACGATATCAAAAAGACCGGAAACTTACGCGGCGCGATAGTCGGTGGATTGACGGCAGGCATGGGAAAAAGCCTTGGTGGATTAAAGGGAGTTGGAGGCTTCATGTCGAGGGGGGATTGTTGGCGGCGCAGCGAGCTCGGTGCAAGGCGGGAAATTTAGCCACGGCTTTGTAAGCGCAGGCGCGAGCTCCATAGGGGGTAATGCAGGAAGCCCAACTTGAAACATATTGATGTCTACCATCGTTGGTGGAACTGTATCTAAGCTCGTCGGTGGTAAGTTTGCGAATGGGGCGGTTTCCGCCGGGTTGGCTAGCTTATTTACCGTCTCGAAGCAGGAGCATGCGCGACGAAGGGCCATGAAAGATATTTATGAAGATAAAGATGCAGACAACTCCAAGCGAACAAATGTGGTTTTAAGGGATTCCGCACATAGAGATAAGGCTCTATCGCTTGATATTTCAAATGAGTTGTCGACCCTTGTTGACGCGTTAGTTGCAGATGCTTCAACTTTAGCTAAGGCTATCTTAGGGGAGTTCGATGTCGGTGTATATTCGATAAAAGTAGATGCTAATTATCGTCTAAATGATTCAGGCGTCGTCTACCAGAATGGGAAAATGGAGTTAAATCCAAATGGGTACTATGGCCATTCTGGGGTTGCTCAGCTGGTTTTGGGACATGAGCTGATTCATTATCGCGACTGGAAAAGTGCGGGGCCCGCTTGGTCGCAGATGGGAAATGCAACGGAAGTTCGCGCTTATCAATGGGAAATTAATTACGCGAATAAGTTTATTTCAGATCCGGAATATCTGGAAAGTTATAAAGCTGACGCAACGGAAAATTGCAACGCTTATGGAGGCTGCGGATAGTGACTAGGTTATTATTTATCTTTTGTTTAATAGGCTTTGGAATGCAAATTGGGAATGTGAATGCGAGTTCAAGGCTCGGTATAAGTTGGTTTTCTGTCAGTGAGCAGTTAGGCGGGCCTCTTGTTCTGCAAGTAAACCATGTTTTTCTAGGAGCTGGGGATAGAAAAGCATTCTATGAGCTTTTTGGCTGCACTGAAGAACCCCTGTGGCTTGAAGTTCCTGTAGATGAGAATGGTATGAGGTGGTCATCTGAAATCGAGCTAGCGTCATGTGATTTTAATGAGCCGCTCACGCTCAGTTTGTACTTTGAAGAAAGTGATGGTGAAGTACGCCGGGTTCAACGTATAACTGAAGTTCCCCGTCATGGGCTGCCTGAGACTAATAAAGTACTCCCGATGTGCAATGAGCGCCTTGGTTATTTTATTGATATTTCGCCGCAGTATAAAGGCAAAGACTTAACGCTGTCTTATCATAATGGAGAAGAACATATTGTATTGAATCAATTTCGTATTTTGGCTGGTTATAAGTTTCGCGGGAGGATTGAGCCCGGCGTTTTATCTTGTTCAAAGTTAGACGGCGTTTATTTGAACGGGCAGTTTTTCCCCAAGTTTGTGACTCCTCGATGATAGTAACTTCAACGGGGTGCGCGAAAAGCTGCAGTTGAAAATCATCCTCCTATGATGCTGAAAGTTTAGAGCCTGATTTAATGTTGGGTATGATATTTTATTTTTTCAGCGGTAAATCTCAACTACAAAAAGTCAATGAGTTACGGAAGGCTTGGTGTGAACCTTTATTACTACGCCACAGTTGCGCCGGTGCTGGCGATGGTAAAATTCCAACAGAAAAGCTGAATACTTGGATCGGAAAATTTTTGAGTCTACTTTAGCAGGAGTCGAGAATGTTACATGCGCGGAAGGTTTGGATTGACTTAAAAGACTTACTCGAGCTTCTGGATGTTGAGGATGACCAGGATAAATTTAAATATCTTTGGATCGCGGCAGTAGCTATATGCAGAACTGTCGGTTCAGCGCTGGATAAAGTTGATAAAAAGACCTTTCCCGAGCATGCGAAATCGATTGCGTCCCAGTGGTCCTTGATCAAGAAAGATGAGGGTAGTAACCAGATCTTTCATGACTTTATAAAGTTCGAGCGAGATAACATGTTAAAGGAGTACGTTGACGGAAAGCCTTGGGGACCATGGCAAGTGTTTGAGAATGGAAAGGCGCTAGGAGAACTTGATAGTGGTTTATACTGTCCTATTCAAGACGGCCCTTATGTTGGCGAAGACTGCCGTGACGTGATGCGGGAGGCATTGCAGTGGTGGGATGGAAAGCTTAAAGAAATAGAGCAGCTACTTTGAATTAAACTATTTCTTCAAATGGTTTCGCACAATTCAGACACTGAACTGCAAGTCCTGGTTTCCCCCAGACAGAAGAATTGCAGGCGGCGCAATGATATTTAACTTTACGCTTAGCAGAAGGGTTGTCAGACTCATTCTTCAGCTCTTGTGGTTGCACCAGCTTTCGTTCGAGCAAGGTAACGAATGCTTCGGTTGCTGTTTCATGAGGCAGATCGGTAGCCACCTCAAGGCTTTCAGAATCGTAATGATTAGTGTCAATCCACTCTAAATTAAATCCACGCTTAACAAGCTCTAGGCAGGCACTAAAAAACTTCCCTCTTTTGTCTATATAACTAGACATTTTCTGCCCTGTTTTCTTTCCTCCCGGTTTGCCAGTGTGGCTGGGGATTAACCCAATAGACTCCATCGTCTTTGCCCACTTCGTGTCATGGTAGCCCTTTCTACAAGCTGTTCCTTGGGCAGTCTGTAAGATTTTACATTGCTCGTGGACGATAGTTTGGCAGAGAACAATAGCCTAGTCTGCGGTTGGAGATGCTCGGAGTAACCATATGAAGTTAAAGAGCCTTTACTTGTTATTCGTGATTTTGGCGCTGTTTTCCTTTGGCTCCTTTGGAAGCGATCGTCGGATTGGTAATTTTTATGGAGATGCAAAATCAGGTCTCACTGAATTAATTCGAGGCTATATGAATGGTGATACAGAACTCTCTGAGATAAAAGCCTTTATGGCTGACACCCGTCATTCATGGAGCGCTCTGTACAATAATCAACATCTCCAACTGAGTGATGATGAATGTGGTTTGTGGTTAGTGCTCTGGAACACTCTGCCGAGTTTTAGCGATCAGGAGCAAGCATTCTTCAGAACCAATGCTCGATTTTTTTAGATATTCTAGAAGGAAGCACTCCAATAGACGATGAAATGAGAGGTATTTGCAAACCATGGCCCAATGATCCTGTAACTATTTCAATGCTAGATCTTGCAGGGGCGACAGAATTTTACGAGGTAAAAACTCTTAGATTATTTGGGTATCTGGATAGACCAAATGGCGGTAACCTTCACCTTTTTATGTCGAAGGAGCACATGGAATATCTCCGATATGAGTATGCAGTCCTGTTAGTTGTAGGTTTTGATATACCTTTGGAAAAGATGGGGAAACCGGTCGTTGTGTCAGGACGAATAGTAGATCACTGTTCGATGGATGTCATAGCTTGTCTCGAAGTGAACGATATCGAACAGCTTGAATAAGTTGACATTTTTAACTACTGAGCTAGCGGGAGACCGAAGCGATTGACCTCGGTCTCGTCATCTGGGCCAAATCGCACGCTGGTTTATCAAGAAGATATCCGTGGAAATGACACGAAGCAGCGTTGGATATTTGGCGGTTATGAACGAGTCAAACTAGAAAACAATGATATAGAGCATCGCTTTATGGTGGGTGGTACGGTTGTAACGCACACCGATTACCATGAGAGCAGTTTAAGTACTGAGCGGGTCACGCATCTCCATAAGGACGCTCAAGGCTCGACCATTGTGATAACGGGCAATGCGGTGAGTGGAAATGTGCTCAAACAACAGCTTGCTTACGACCCATGGGGTAAGCAGTCAACGTTGTGGAGCCATAGCCAATTTGTGCTCGGTAAGTATTTAGGTGAGATGCGCGGCTATACCGGCCACACCATGGTGAACGACATGGATGTGATTCATATGGGTGGGCGTACCTACAACCCGGTGCTTGGACGCTTCATGCAGGCGGACCCGTTCATTCAAGCGGGCACCAATTTACAAAACTATAACCGCTACAGCTATGTACTCAATAACCCGCTGAGTTACACTGACCCGAGTGGGTATTTCTTTAAGAAGCTCAGCACTACGTTTGGCAGATTTACGCCACTACTGTCGATAGCTATTATGGTTATTCCAGGTGCACAGCCCTTGGGAGTTACGATGCTACAAGGCTTTTTTGCGGGCGGTATTGCGACCGGAAATTTACGCGGCGCGATAGTCGGTGGATTGACGGCAGGCATGGGTAAAAGCCTTGGTGGATTAAAGGGAGTTGGCGGCTTCATGTCGAGGGGGATTGTTGGCGGCGCAGCGAGCTCGGTGCAAGGCGGGAAGTTTAGCCACGGCTTTGTGAGCGCAGGTGCAAGCTCTTTGGGTGGAAATACAGGGAGCCCAACTGGAAACATATTGATGTCTGCCATGGTTGGAGGAACCGTATCCCACCTCGTGGGTGGTAAGTTTGCGAATGGGGCGGTTTCCGCAGGGCTGGCTAGCTTATTTACCGTCTCGAAACACGAGCATGCACGACGAAAATCCACAAAAAATATTGATGAAGACAAGGACGCGAACAACGATGACCGTACAGTAACGACAATTACTCATAAGAATCACTCTGGTAAGATGCTTACACTTAATATTTCGAATGAGTTAACGGTGCTCATTGAAGCACTGACTACAGACGCTTCAGAGTTCGCGGATGCTATTCTTAGAGAGCTTAGTGTTGGTAAGCATAGGGTTAGAGTTGATGCTGACTATAGAATCAAAGACGCAGGAAAATACGTAATCCGTGAAAGAAGTATCTCATTGAATCCGAACGGGCTTCACGGTCATGGGGGTGTTGCTCAGTTGGTCTTGGGGCATGAACTGATTCATTATCGTGACCATCAGGCTTGGGGCTCAAGTTATCGTCAAAGGATTGATGAGTCACAAGTGAATGCGTATAGCTGGGAGATGCTACATGCAAGGCAGTTTATTTCTGCCCCAAGTTACGCGGAAATATGGATGGAGGATGCTGGAAAACAATGTAGAAGCCATGGAGGATGCGATCAATGAGGAATTACTGGTTATTAATACTTTTGTTGGTCATTACCCCAGCCGAGGCCAGTCGCGCACTAGGAGTTGATTGGTTCTCCATTGTTACAGATGAGAATGAGCAACTTTATTTAGAAGTGTCCCATGTTTTATTGGGCGGAGGCTCTAAGGAAGCCTATTTTGAATTAAAAGGTTGTGGTCAAGAACCTCAATGGTTTCAGTTTGATGATAAGGGTAATCTCGGTCACTCTAGGTTTCCTTTGAAAGCATGTGACTTTGATGGCTCAATTTATTTGGGCTTATATTTTGAGGAGGGGGGCAGGAAAGAACTCTTTAAAATATACAGAGAAAATTCATTTCGCCCTCCCCCGCATAGCGACATGCGTTTGCACTTTACATGTCGAAAGGAACTTCTATATTTCGGGGTTAGCATTCCACTCTCGATGCAAGGGGAGAGCCTGCTAATATCATATAGTAAAAATGATGCTGCCGTTGAGATTGGTAATATCAAGGTATTAAGCGGCAATGAATTTCGAATCATGACAGAGGGCGACTTCGACTGTGCACAGATTTCTGGTGGCTACCTTAACGACACTTTTTTTCCAAAGTTTGAGATCCCCGGAGCCTGACTTTAGTGGAGTCTCACATCATCTTGCCGACAACGCAGCGAGCTCGGTGTAAGGCGGGAAGTTTAGCCATGGCATTGTGAGTGCAGGAGCGAGCCTTGTCGTCGGAAACATGTTGATGTCTGCCATCTTGTGAGGAGGCGTAGCCAAACTCGTCCGTGGTAAGTTTACGCATGATTTTAGGTGGCTCTAATACCCCTAAAGAAGGGCATTCAATTTTGAGTATGATACTTTATTACTCAAGTTTCGGCGGATTCAGCCCTAATATTACCGTTCAGTATGATACTTTATTTTTTCAGCGTTGAATCTCGATGTCGAAAAATCAATGGCTTATGGGCCGTTTAGTATGAAACTTTATTACTACGCTACAATGTCCATAGCGCTGGTTCTGGCGCTATTAATTTTTGCCGGTATATCGTTGCAGGCTACTTTATTTGTTTACTTTAGTGCCTGGCTATTAAGCTTTGGTTTTAATATAAGTTTTGCTACCTGGACCACCCACTTTGTAATTTGGGCGATAGGCGCGGTTTGGACCATAGGGGCGTTAAACACCAAAGAAGGCGGCGAGCTGGCTGCTACGGTAATAACAGGTAAGCGCTAGGCTATTAGGGCTTCCTGCTCACTATAAAATCCGTCTCAAACATCAGGTTTAAGAATTCGAACCTAAAGCCGATAACAGGTTAAGACTTTTAAGGTGAGAATGCATTATGACTCGAATTTACTTTTTAACCCTTGTTGCGGCTATGGTATTGATTGGTTGTTCAAACCAACCACAAGAAAGCGACTTTGCCGGACAATCGGGAATAGCAGCAGGACGGCTAGCACCTTACCAACATACCTTGGCGGCCCAATTGTTTGAAAAGCAACAAGGTTTACAACGGGTTGCGATAGCAAGCTTTGTCCCTGCTGACAGCCTAAGCCAAGATCAAAGTAAACACACACTATTGGCCAAGCAGTTACAGGAAGGGGTAATGACAGCCGCTAATAGCTATAACGTAAGCGTAATTGAGTATCGATTAACGCAGCAGTTACAGCTTGGCCAGCAACAAGAGCGGGCATTAAGCCGAAACCCTAGTGAATTACGTGAAAACTATCGCTTTGATTACATTGTGGTGGGTACCTATAGCGAAGTTGAAGGTGGTTTATTAATGAATACGCGCTTAGTAAACACTCGTAGTGCGGCGGTGCTTTCAGCGGCAAGTGTTATGGTACCTTGGCATACAATTGAAAGCATGCCCACGAGCAGCCAGTGGCGACGCGGTGGTTTGTATCGCGAGTCAGTAAATGAGGGTTAATAATGAAATATATTATCGTACTGGTTGCTAGTATTATGTTGCTAAGTGGCTGCAGCAGCCCAGGAAATACCAACGCTATGAACGCTTATTCTGGCCAATTAACCATGGCCGATTTTTCACACCAATTAGCGAACCAGTTACTTGATAGCGCTCGTGGCGTGCAAGCTGGCCAGCGTGTAGCGGTAACCAGTCCGGTGTGGCTGGCGTCGGGCATGAAAGAAAGCAGTTTAGTAGGTTTGCAATTACAGCAAGAGTTAGCCGCAGAGTTACACGCCATGTCGCTTGATGTGGTGGAATATAAACTTACCGACGGTATTCGGGTAACCCCTTTTGGTGACTTTGCTTTGTCGACGGACTATTTAGAACTGCGTGAATTACAGCCTGCCGATTATATATTAGTTGGCACCTTAGTTGAGCGTGATAACAACTTGGTGGTTTCGCTGCGCATGTTGGAATTTTCTACGCAATTGGTGAAAGCTACCGCCCAGGTTGCTATTCCTCATTGGGTTACCGACGACTTAATGAATATTAATACCTTTCAGTTGGTTAACCCAGAAGTTAAATAAACAACGGGTTGTACTTCCCGTTGTTTATTGAGTTTACCTTGTTATTACACAGCTGAAGTTGGTGGCGTACCTTCAGTGTTCGACAGTACCACATCAATTTGAACTAGGGCATTTAGCGGTATGGTTGCCACGCCGTAGCTTGTTCTGGCCGGTAAGTTGCTGTTAAAGAACGTTGTATACACAGCGTTAACAGCATCGAGATCGCCCATGTCTTGCAGTTGAATGTTCACTTTCAGTAGGCACAAAGGTAATAGAAGGGTGCTTTAAGAGCAACATATAAAAAGCTAAATAAAACAGTTTTTTGCTTAAGGTTTCGATGATTAATTAGAACTGTTTTTTTTAGGCTAGGTTCGAACAATTGATTTTTCACCCAGTTTGTGCAACAATCGTACAGTTCGAACAAGCCATAACAAGGCTGACTTTCGTTGCTGAGCAACACCCTCTCTCTGTTTTACTATTTACAGCCGTATTATTCTTTAGTTTATGCTGGGTAGTAGAACCTTACATTTCAGGTGCACCATTGTTTAGAGACTTATCGTTTGACGATTATTCTGCGGAAGAGCCGCCTCACACACTGCTAGATGTGCCTTTCGTGCCTTCCGATGAAAAATCGGTAGATGCTATGTTAGAACTTGCAGCTTTAGGCCCGAAAGACGTGCTGTACGACTTAGGTTCAGGCGACGGTCGTATTGTGGTTGCTGCGGCAAAAGACTGGGACATTCGTGCGGTAGGCGTTGAAATGGACCCATTACGTAATGAAGAAGCAAAAGAATATGCTGAATGGGTGAAGGTAAGCCATTTAGTGTCTTTTGTTGAAGACGACTTACTGTCTGCTGACTTTAGTGAAGCAACGGTCGTTACTATGTATTTATTACATTCGGTTAATATAGAATTACGCCCGCGATTATTAAATGAATTGAAGCCAGGTACACGGGTTATTTCCCACGCCTTCGATATGGGTGCTTGGCGTGCCGACGAACGGCTTCAATTTAGTGGAGTTAACATTTACAAATGGATTATTCCGGCAAAAGTAGCAGGTACCTGGGAATGGAAGCGTGCCGACGGTAAAGTTTGTCGAGTAGAGCTAGAGCAAGAATTTCAACGTATTACAGGTAAGGCATGGCTTGACGGTAAAGAAGTGTTTTTAACCAAAACCAAATTACGCGGCGACGAGCTAGACCTTAGTATTAGTGACTGCGAAGACTCTTACCCTATTAGTTATCCAATGCGTTTTGTTGATAATCAATTACGGGCCCGAGTACCAGGTGAACAAGCCACATCAGCAATCCGTTTACCAAATAAAACAACTTAATTATTAAAAGTTATTAGTAAGGCCAGGCAAAAGTCTGGCCTTTTTTTTTGCTCTCACACTCTATTCTTATCTTCCGCACAACCCACTCTTTAATTACTTATTAGCTATTGAATATAAAACTAATAATGCTATATGTAGAGCAGGCAGCAGCAAGTAAAGGTTGTTGAAACAAACCTTTAAAAGCACAAAGTCGTGGTTCTAAAGTGCTAGGTATTTGATAGATTGAGGAAGGGTAAGGGAATGGCGCAGTTTATTATTAATAAAAAGCAGCAAGCCAGTGGCGATTATGAAATACATAACCGAACAACGGGTTGTGCGCACCTACCAGAACAAGAAAACCAAGTTAATTTAGGCTACTACCCTGGCTGCAAAGAAGCTGTCGAAGCAGCAAAAAGCAAATGGCCAGGAAAAGTGATTATAGGTTGTTATTACTGTGCCAATTCTTGTCATGAAAGCTAATTAAGCCCAGCTTGTCAATTTTCTAGCCTGTTCTAAAATGGCTTCTTTTTGTTCTTGTAACGATTGGATAAGTTGATGTTTTAGCTCATCTGGCATATCTGGGTCGTTGGTAATACGCTGTATTTCTTCCTCTAGCCGTTCAAGTTTCTCTCGATCAATACCAAGTCGTGCGTCTAAAAGTAGTTGCATCACTTCCCTGCTTCGTTCGGTTGTAGGTTGCTCAGGCTCTGGTGGGTTTGTTGCTTCCGACGTTGTGGCCGGTATAGGTTTGTTGTTTGCTATAGAACTAAAGCTCGGCGTATGAAGATGCGCTGCAAATGCGTTAATAACCCCTTCAAATTGTTTATTACCCTCGGTCCAGCCTTCCATAGAAACAGAAAATTCCAGCTGGGAATACAGGGTAGCGATCAAGTTTTGCAAGCCGCCGTCACTCCATTGAACGTTCGCAGGTAATGGGGTTTTGCTCGATATCCCGTTTATTTGAATACCATAAACTGAACTATGCATACGCAATTCAAGTGTGGCTTTGTCCATCTCATTTAAAACTGCGGTTGCTTCTTTCCAGGCTTCCTTTACATGGTTTGGCGCGTTTGGAGGCGGGAAACTAAAGGTTTTTGCTTCACCAATTTCAACTAACCCGTCGTTATTTAAGTCTACCCTGAAATCAGGATCTGGCTGGGTAAGTAAATTAGCTGCCCCTTCAGTACTGAGCTGGTTAATGTTTATTGTATTGGCCAACGAGTGGGCTTTTTGGACAACGGCAAGCTCTGCTTGTGAAAGGCTCTTTAGAAAATTTTTAGGAGCTTTTGTAGTGCTACTGGCTTTATTAAGTATATGACCAAAATCAGTCAGGTCTTGTTGCGAAAGTTTACGCCTATTCAGCATTTGCAAAGAGTAATCAGAAAACTGAAATGCGCCACCCGAAATAGTATTAGTCATAACAATGCCCTTAAAATTTCCGTGCAATAGCTTTATGAGAAGGCAAGCCCTTGCCGCTTACTATAAAATAATGCTGTGAGCAACTAACTTAGCAATAACCATACCAACCCAATGTTGGGGTCAGAACAAAAAAACTCGGCAAAAAAACGGAAAACTGCGGCCTACAAGCCATGGGGTCAGAACAAAAAAGGGTTAAATAACAAACACGCTGGCTGAATTTGCCCAAAGAGCAGCCGCTTTAGGCGACGGGTGATAGCCGTCGGAGGCCATATATTCTGGCGCAAAAGGCACGTCAAAAACCAAAAAATGTGTGTTAGCGTTGTGCGTACAGTGTTGTTCTAGGGCTTTGTTTAAGCGTTTCGCTTGGCCCCCTACAAACATGCGTAATGGTTGCGGTAAGGCAGGAAACTTATGCATAGGTGGTAATGTGGTGTAAATAATAGTTTTTGTAGCGAGGTTTTGCTTAAGGTATTGGGTCATGGCATTTAAGTCTTGCTGCCACTGGTTTACCGAGGTGCGCCGGGTAACGTCGTTTACGCCCACTGAAATTAACACTACATCGGCCGATTCAATGGTTAGGGTGGTTTCTTTTAATAATTTAAGCACCCCAGCACAGGTTAAGCTAGATTGCGCCACCAACTGCCAATGCACATGATAATGAGCGCTAAGCGCTTCAACCCAGTGCCCAGTGACCGCCTCGTATTGCGAGCTACAGCCAACGCCAGCAGCGGCGGAATCGCCAAGCACGAGCGTGCGTAAGGGGCGGTTAGAAGGCTTGCCGCTAGCACCTGAACGCTGACCTTCGGGCTCGGGTAAACGCACCGTACGGGCTCTTACTCGCTTACCCTGCAGTACCAATAAGGGAGCTAATAGTAATAGTAAAAACCTCATTATTTCAATCCTGCTTATTTAGACCAAGCTGCGAATTCGTTGTCGCTTGGGTCGGCAAAGTGAAACCGCCGACCACCTGGAAAGCTGAAAATATCTTGTAAAATAGTGCCGCCAGCCGCTTCTACTTGTTTAAGAGTTTCTTCAAGTGCTGCACTATATAAAACAACCAATGCACTACCTTTAATGGCACTGACAGAAAGCGGCGCCCGAAAAAACCCACCATCTAGCCCAGCATCGACAAAGGCAGCATAATCGGGTCCGTAATCAATAAAAGACCAACCAAACACTTGACGGAAAAACTGCTTTGATTCTTCCAGTCGTTTGGTAGGGAGTTCGACGTAATTTATTTTATGGTGCTTTGCAATAGTCATCACCTTTGTGAACGGAAATTATTTTACTCCAACTTTGCCGCCAATTATTTTGTAAGCCGGCGTACCGCGAATAAGCGTTGCACGAGCAAACACTTGGCCGCAGCCAGGGCAAGTACAAGGCTCGGTAGTAAAGTCTGCTGCAATGCGCTCGACAAAACACTTTACTAACGCCCCTTTGCCACCTTTACGATATTTATAAAGTGGAGCTCGGCAACCAGCACAGCGAATGTCTACTGTGCGCAGTGGTTGTTTTTTACGTGGCTTCGCCAATACCTACTCCTTACTTTTTATGTTGTGTGCTTCTGACCCCATGGCTTGTAGGCCGCGGTTTACCGTTTTTAAGCCAAGTTTTTTTGTTCTGACCCCAACGAATTAAGCTTAGCATTTATGGGTGGCTTTGACTCGAGTGCTTTTAATGAAGAGCATTAGTTTCATCCAACAGCTATAAGGCGTAATCTATTGCCATGGCCCTCTTCTGACCCCAACATCAATTAATTATGCATGATCATAACCATAATCACTCCCATCAGAACTCGAGTAAAAATATAGCCATCGCTTTTTGGCTGAATTTTTGCTTTACCATTATTGAGTTTATTGGCGGCATTCTTACTAATAGCGTGGCGATTATGGCCGATGCAGTGCACGACTTAGGCGACACCATAGCGCTTGGCTTTGGTTGGGTGCTGCATAAAGTAAGCGGCAAACAAGCAACAGATAAATTTACCTATGGCTATAAGCGCTTAAGCCTAGTGGGCGCCTTTCTTAATGCCATCGTGCTTGTGGTGGGCTCTACTTGGATACTATTTGAAGCCATTCCGCGGTTGTGGCAGCCGCAAATGCCCATGGCGAAAGGCATGGTGGTGTTAGCTATTTTTGGTGTGCTAACAAACGGTTATGCGGCCTATAAGCTTTCTCACGGCAATACCATGAATGAAAAAGTGCTGAACTGGCACTTACTAGAAGACGTTTTCGGCTGGGTGGCGGTACTCGTAGTCGCAATAGTGCTGTTGTTTGTGAACTGGCCTATTCTCGACCCCTTGCTTTCTATTGGCTTTACTCTTTTCATACTGTTCAATGTGATTAAGCATTTGCGGGCAACGGTACGGTTGTTTGTACAGGCGACACCGAGCAACAAGCTATACAATGAAGTTAAAAACACGCTGCTGGCGCTCGACCATGTAGACAATGTGCATCATATGCATTTGTGGTCGCTTGACGGTGACGCCCATGTATTAACAGCGCATTTAGAATTAAACCAACCGTTAGACGCACCGGCCAGCATTGAATTGAAAGAAGAAATAGCCACCAAGCTAGTGGCTTTTGAGCTAGCCCATACCACCATTGAGTTTGAATGGCCGCAAGAAGTATGCCGCGATGAAGAGCGGCCGCTTGAGTAACCAAGGACCAAAATGAAACTAATGATTTTAGGCGCCACCGGGTTAGTGGGTGGTCACGTGCTAAGCAAAGCTTTAGCAAGTACGGCAGTAACGTTGGTTATTACTTTAGTTACCCGCTGCATGCTGCTCGTGCCGCTAAAGAAGTTGGCACGCCTTGCTTTGTACTAAACTCGGCAATGGCAGCGAACCCACAGTCGCGAATATTTTATAACCAGGTGAAAGGAGAGCTTGAAGCCGCCTTAAAGCAATTAAACTTTGCTTCGCTTACCATTGCTCAGCCAGGGCTTATTGGCGGCAAGCGCAACGAGTTTCGGCTAGGTGAATCCATTGGTCTGGGAATACTGAAGGTATTGGGCCCGATATTGCCTAAAAAAATACGCATAAACCCTGCCCAGCGCATTGCCCAAGCTATGCTCCAGGCTGCCATACAACAGCAACCTGGAATACACTACATTAGCTCAGCTGAATTGAATTAAAGTACGTCTTCAGCCGGGCCAATTTTATCTTGCGTGTTTAATTCAAAGTCACTGGCTTGGTGCCGCTCATGTAGCTGTTCATGGGGCTCGCCCCAAGCACGGTTCACCATGCGGCCACGTTTTACCGCTTCACGCTTTCCAATCGCCTTGGCCCAGCGCAGCACGTTTTTATAGGTGTGCGCTTCAAGAAACTCAGCCGCTTCATATACGGTGTTGTTCACCAAGGCACCGTACCACGGGTAAATAGCGATATCGGCAATGGTGTATTCTTCTCCTGCTATATAAGTGTGCTCAGCGAGTTGGCGATCAAGTACGTCGAGCTGGCGCTTCACTTCCATGGTGTAGCGATCGATAGGGTATTGGTATTTTTCCGGCGCATAGGCATAAAAATGCCCAAACCCACCACCTAAAATAGGTGCGCTCGCCATTTGCCAAAACAACCAATTCAAGCATTCAGTTCGTTGCGCAGGTTGCTTGGGTATAAAGGCATTAAACTTTTCGGCTAAGTAGAGCAAAATAGAGCCCGACTCAAACACTCGGGTAGGCGGCGTTGTACCGTAGTCAATAAGCGCAGGAATTTTAGAGTTTGGGTTAATGTCGACAAAGCCACTGCTAAACTGATCGCCTTCCATAATATTAATTAAGTAAGCGTCGTATTCAGCCTCAGCAATGCCCGCTGCGAGTAGCTCTTCGAGCATAATCGTTACTTTCACGCCATTGGGCGTTGCTAACGAGTGAAGTTGTAAGTTGTGCTGCCCTTTTGGTAGCTCTTTGTTATGAGTAGGGCCAGCAATAGGCCGATTAATACTGGCAAATTTGCCACCGCTTTCAGCATCCCATTTCCAAACCTTGGGTGGGGTGTAGGTTTTATCAGTCATATAAACTCCTTCGTATTTACGCTTACATTCATTCTTACATTTAGTTACAGATGCGACTAGCCCAAGTACTGTTCAATTGGCAGGCTGTTTAGTATTCTTATCGAAAATAGAAGGCTTCTAATTATTCATATAATGGACATTGAGCACATGCCCCTAAAAAAGCTCCGCCAATTATCAAAGTTACAGCGCGCACTCATATTTTTTGGGCTGATTGCTCTTGCCTACGGTCTATGGGGTCGCACTATTTTTCAATACAGTGGGGGTATTGTGTTATTCATGTATGGGCTTTATCCAGAAATGTGGGGCAACCGCACGTTCGAACATGATACCAGCAAGGATATTCTGAGCCTACTCGAAGTCCGCGGCGACCAGTTACGGGTTGGCATGGACATAGCGCCAAAGTCGGTGGTGCGTAAAGTAGCCATGGGCGAATACAGTGAAACCCAAGGTTATTTGAGTTTTCCTTACACCCGTAAAATTACCGCCAGTTACGTGTTTCCACTCGACCAACTTGAGCCATTGCGAGCATGGTTTGCTGAACATGCCTCGGAACTTGAAGTTATTAGCTAGCCTTACAAGGCAACACCACACTAAAGCGCGCGCCACCGAGCGGGCTGGTTTCGATGCATAGCTCGCCTTGATGCCATTCCACAATTCGGGCAACAATGGCTAAGCCTAAACCTTGCCCACCTGCGTCTTTAGCGCGGCTTGGGTCTAGCCTGACAAAAGGCTGTAAAATATATTGGCGTTCGTGTTCGGCAATACCTGCACCGTCGTCGTCTACATGCAGGTATAATTTGTTGCGCTGAATAAGCGCCGACACCTGCACCGCCGATTTTGCATAAGTGCGGGCGTTTTGAATTAAATTTTGTAATGCCCGTTCAATATAATGGCCATCGCATGGGCAAAAAAGGTTGTCGCGTGCAGTTAATTTTACCCTTAGGCCAGGCATACTATTCAGCTTTTCGACTAAGTTCTGGCATAACTCGCCAACATTCACCGTGTTTATTTGGAGTAACTTTTCTTGCCCTTCCAACTTTGCATATTCAAGCAAGGTTTCTACTAACTGTTCCATTTCAACCACGTCTTCTGTTAACGAGGCGGTGTCTAAGGCTTTTGTGTCGCTTTGCATAGCTAACGAAAACTTCATTCGTGCCAAGGGTGTACGCAAGTCATGAGAAACAGCACGGGTAAGCTCTCGCTGCAACGAAAGCAAATGCTGAATTTGTCCTTGCATAGCGTTAAAGCTATCGGCAAGGCTGGTTATCATCGACTGCTTCGGCAAGCGTAAGGGTTTGTGTTGCTGGCTTGGTAGCTTGCCTAAGTAACGTTCAAGCTTTAATAAGTCGCGCGCAAGTGGCCACACCCAAAAAGTAGCTAGCCCAATAAGCAATGCAAACACGAGCAGGTGATACCAATAAGTGGGCTTAGCGATAGGCTCACCAATCGGGCCTACCCGCCACAACATCGGCTCCGGTTTGTTATAGGGAAGTAAATAAAGAAAAATTTGTTGGTGGCTATTAAATAGTGCAATAGCTTCACCGTCCAGTAAGCGCTGTTGCTCTACTTCAGGCCATGCCACAGCAGTTGCAGGCATAGTAGTAACGGGTAAGCCAACCCGGCTTGAAAGCTGCTGCGGCTGGGTAGTTAGTTCAGCTTGCGCAATTAATAACTGAGAAAAAGGCGTAATCCATTCGGGCACTTGCGGCTCTTCACTACGTAAAATATGTTCAAGGCTCCAGCCTAAACCAATAACGGCAAGAGCAATAAATATATAAAAATGAATGAACAGGCGCCGCATGGCTTATGTTGCCCAGCTGTCGACAGTAAATAAATAGCCTTTGCCCCACACGGTTTTAATGCGCTCTGGCTTTTGAATATCGTCGCCAATTTTCTTTCTTAAGTGCGAAATACGCATGTCGACGGTACGGTCAAGGCCGTCGTATTCGCGGCCAATAATGTCGCGATGTATTTTTTCACGGCTTACGGCCGTACCCGCTCGTTCAGCTAAATAACGAAGTAGTTCAAATTCATGGCTGGTAAGTTCAATATCTTTATTGTTAAGTAAAGCCACTTGTGAACTTGGTTTAATGGTTAAGCAGCCAAAAACAAGGTCTTGCTGCGAAGTGTTGCTGGTGTCTTGAAATTCTTGGCTGCGGCGTAATAAAGCATTTATTCGTGCTACCAATACCCGCGGTTCAATGGGCTTAACTACGTAGTCGTCGGCACCAAGTTCTAAACCTAAAACCTGATCAATGTCACTTTGGCGTGCGGTGAACATTAAAATAGGGCCATGGAAAACGGGCCGTAGTTCGCGGCACAGGGCAAAGCCATCGAGACCGGGTAGCATTAAGTCGAGAATAATTAGGTCGGGTTGCAGCCGTTTGACTAAGTTAGGCACCCTATCACCCCGTGCTTCCCAAGTTACCTGAAAACCACTTTGTTCAAGGTACTCTTTAATGAGTAACGCTAGCTTTTGGTCGTCTTCGGCTATCAGAATATGCTTTTTCATTTCGAGCTACTCCAACGTTGCACAGCACGCCGTGGTTTTAGGCTTTGAGTACTTAATGGCACCTCTGCCACAATAGTACCACTTTCGTCGGTTAAACTAACGGTACCCTCTTCAGGCCATGTAATTATGCCTTCCCATTCGCCATGGGAACCAGGCTGCTCTGTTGAATATGAAATAGTTTGCTCGGTCCAGCAATAAAGCAGTTCATTATTTATATAAGCACAAGGGTTTTGGGTGGTTGGCAAACCTTGCCATTCAATACGAAGAGGTTGCTGGCAGCGCTGATTAGCTTCAGCGGTAACACAAACCGTGGGTGTAACAGTTAAGCAGAAAGCTGCGCAGGGCTCTGGCTGCACTATGGTAGGCACATTAGAGATAGGCACAATAGACTGTGCTTGTGCAGAATGAATAAACAGCCAAGGTGCCAGCAGGTATAGTAGCGGGGGAAATAATTTTATTTGCAAAAAGTTAGCCCTCTTTAGCAGCATTAAAAAAGACTCTAGCAAAGCTAGAGTCTTTGCGCTGCGGTCGCTGACAATCTTTTACAAAGAACGACACATTAGCAACGTTTTACCAAGTACCGATGTTTTCCATTGAAACCCAAGGCTCTTGTGGGGGTAACGCTTCGCCAGCCTGCAAAAACTCAATTGAAATACCGTCAGGCGACAATACAAAAGCCATGCGACCGTCGCGTGGTGGGCGGTTAATGGTTACGCCCATGTTTTGTAAATGCTCGCAAAGTTTATAAATATTATCCACTTCATAAGCCAGGTGACCAAAGTTACGGCCGCCGGTGTACTCTTCTGGATCCCAGTTATAAGTGAGCTCTAATTCAGGGCTATTACGCACAGTGCTTCTGTTACCTGATTCGTCGGTAATAATGTCGGCTGGTGCGGCAAGGTAAACCAGGCTAAAACGCCCTTGTTCATAGTCATTTTGGCGTACTACTTCGAGGCCTAAGCCGTCACGGTAAAAGGTTAATGACTCGTCTAAATTCTTTACACGTACCATGGTATGTAAATACCGCATTTTCATTCTCCTAAACTACTTGGTTCACTTACTGTATCAAAAACATCAGCGCGACTCCGCTGAGGAAGCCGAGCAAAATACTACTAAGGGCGATGGCTGCAATTTTTCTCGTGGAAATGGTGCCTGTGTCATCGCTTGGCGTTATAAGTTGCTGGCGCTCAATATTAAACACAGCACAAAGAGCATTGCGTGTTTCCATTGAGCCTTGGCCTTGGTTTTCTACTCTTTGTATGGTGCGTAAGCTAAGGCCAGACACATCAGCAAGCTGTTGCTGGGTCCAGCCCTTACCTATACGTTCTGCTTTAACTACAGAAGCATTAATGATCATGCTTATGCTCCTGTTATGAGAAAAATTTCAAAGAAAGGTAAGCCACAGAAAAGCCAACCACAGCGCCAATAATGAAATAAGGCACTAAATTAAAGAAAAACTTCTTCCAGCTAAAAGGTGCTCCTTTTTGGCTAACTTTCATATAGCTAAATTCGTCACTGTCGATAAGCTGGCCGTCGGCTTTCAGCAGAATGGTCGATTCGCCAATGAGCAGCCCTTTCAGAGACTTCTTAATCGCAATTTGAACTTCGTAGTGCGTTCCTTCGAACTGGAAACAATGGACGCTGGTGAAGTACCAGTTACGGCTTTCTGACACCAGCTTGCCGTCGACAAACACCCTCTCTTTGCCACTATAGAGAGAAAAGCGAAAGATAATTTCGCGACCTAAATGCTCAAAGTAAACTTCGGCTTGGCCGCGTTTAATGAGGATATCTTTCTTGTTGGTGTCTAATGTTGTGTTGTTCATTTGCGTATTCCTGCTTGGGATTGAAGATGTCGCCATTACAACCCCTACTCCTTATAAATGCGCCGACAGCTGTGTGCCAGACACAAAGTTGGCGTATGCCAGTTAACGCCAGTGCATACGACAACAAGCCGCCAAGCCTTATATTTACTGGCTTACACCGTGGTGTCGGTGGCAATAAAGCCGCCCGACTGGCGCTTCCATAATTGTGCGTATAAACCGTCTTGGGCCACCAGTTCGTCGTGACTACCGCTTTCAATAATGCGACCTTGGTCCATAACAATGAGGCGGTCCATAGCGGCAATGGTCGACAAGCGGTGCGCAATTGCAATCACTGTTTTACCATCCATTAACTGATTCAAGTGATCTTGAATGGCCGACTCTACTTCTGAATCGAGCGCCGAGGTCGCTTCATCAAGAATAAGAATAGGTGCGTCTTTTAGCATTACCCGAGCGATAGCAATACGCTGGCGCTGACCGCCTGACAGTTTAACGCCCCGCTCACCTACATGGGAGTCGTAGCCTTTACGGCCAGAAAGATCGGACAGCTCTTGAATGAAATCATGAGCATGAGCACGTTTTGCCGCGCTGATCATGTCTGCTTCGGTGGCATCGGGTCGGCCATACAGAATGTTGTCGCGTACCGAGCGGTGCAGCAGCGATGTGTCTTGGGTAACCATGCCAATGTGCTGGCGCAGGGTGTCTTGTTGTATGTCGGCAATGTTTTGACCGTCGATACAAATGGAGCCACTTTGCACGTCGTAAAAGCGCAGAATTAAATTCACTAGGGTTGATTTACCAGCGCCAGAGCGCCCTACTACGCCTACTTTTTCACCCGGCTTAATGTCGAGCGTTAAGCCGTCGATAACACCCGCTTGTTTACCATAGTGAAAACCAACCTGGTTAAATTCGATATGACCCCGAGTAACTTTTAGTGGTAGCGCATTAGGCTTGTCTTCAACGGTGCGAGAAACAGCAATAGAATTCATGCCGTCTTGTACGGTACCTATAGCTTCAAATAGTTGCGTAAGTTGCCACATAATCATTTGCGACATACCAAACAAGCGCAGCACTAAACCAATAATCACGGCCACGGCGCCAAGGGAAACCGCTTCGTTGAGCCATAAACTAATAGCTAGCGCTGCAGAACCGAATAATAATAGGCAGTTAATAATGTACAACGAGCCATAGAGCTGAGTGACCAAGCGCATTTGTGTATGCACGGTACCCAAGAAATCACTCATGCCTTCGCGGGCAAATTTAGTTTCGCGCTCGCCATGGGAAAATAACTTTACCGTTTGAATGTTGGTGTAGCTGTCAACAATACGGCCGGTCATAATAGAGCGAGCGTCAGCCTGTGCTTTGGCAACCTTACCTAAGCGAGGCACAAAGTAATACAGCAGCAAGCCATACACTATCATCCATAGCAACAAGGGAATTGTTAGGCGCAAGTCGGCACGGCCAAGAATAAAAAACATGGCAATAAAGTACACGCCAATGTAATTCACTACTTCAATAAGGCTAACCACCACTTGGCGTACAGCCAGTGCCGTTTGCATAAGTTTAGTGGCTACACGACCTGGAAATTCGTCTTGGTAATAACTCATTGACTGCTTAATAAGGTAACGGTGCACTAGCCAGCGAATACGCATGGGGTAGTTACCAAGCAGGGTTTGGTAAGTAAGTAAAGACTGAAACCATACTAAAGTGGGTAAACCAACCACCACAATTAAGCCCATACCAACAAGCTTTATGCCTTCATTAGCAAGGAAATTTTCCCGCTCTTGTACGGCTAACCAGTCAACAATGCTGCCAAGAAAAGCAAATAGCCATACTTCGGTTACTGCCACTAAAGCCATTAAAATGGCAATACCAACCAAGAATGGCTCGGAACCGCGGGTAAAGTGGCGGCAAAAAGCAAAAAAACCACGTGGGGGTTGTTTGGGCTCTGCTTCAGGAAAAGGGTCGAGCCGAGATTCAAACCATTTAAACATCAATCGGGTGTCCGTAAATAGCTATGCGTTAGGCGCCTATAATGGGGTATGAGATAAAAAAACGCTAGCTAGCCTAGAGGTTTCTGTTCATATAAAATTAGTTTAGTATAAGTTAATATTAAAAAGCCTGAGAGTTAACATTGTTGCCTAAAGTTGTTCAATACGGACGTAGAATTGCGGCAGCATTTATTATCGGTATGTTGAGCTTACCGGTTGCGGCGCAAGAACTAACCTTTGAAAGGTTTACCGACGAACTTGGCGGACAACAGTCCTCCGTATACGGGATCTACAAAGACCAACATGGCTTTTTGTGGTTTTCTAGCGACACCGACGGGTTACTTCGCTACGACGGTTATGAAGTTATTCGTTGGTTTAACCAAGCTGAAGATGCTTTGGGGCATGTTAGCCATGGCGCCGCATTAATAAGCCAAGCAGACGAACTTTGGGCTGCAACCTGGGGTAACGGCGTTTTTCGCTGGCAGCCCAAAGCAGCTACTGGCAATAGCCCGCAATTAAAAATACATACCGACAACGTAACAAGTAGCAGTAACGCCAACACCCTGCTTGATAACCGCGTGCAAGTTCTTTTTGAAGACAGCGCAGGCCGAGTTTTTATAGGCACCTTAGGCGGCTTGAACTATGTTGATGCAGCTGCAAATAACACCATATTAAGCCTACCCGCCGACAACCCTCTTTCTCGAGTACGAATTTGGGGTATAGCTGAAACTTCCAACAGCCTTTGGTTTGCCACTACTGAAGGCTTGATCCAGCTTTCTCTTGACCTAACAGAATGGCAACAACACTTACCCAACCCACATGACACAGGCACTAATCGGCTAAACGAAATTCGTACGGTTCTCACTATAAATGACGACGTTTGGATTGGTTTCGACGAAGGAGTGCTGCTGTGGGACGAAAATTTACGCTCTTTTAGTGAGGTAACCTATCCAGCCGCCAGCAACCTAGACCGTAGCCCACGGGTAAATGTATTGATGCAAGGTGCAAATGGTTCTGTTTTTGTGGGGGCGGAAGATGGTTTATACCACTTTGATAGCCAGACATTAATATATAAACCAACTAAAAATGGCCTGTATAGGTTTATGGATGGTTACGACATCCGTTCATTAGCTATCGACAACAACGCTAGTATTTGGTTGGGAACCCGCGAGCGCGGCTTGTTCCATAGCCGTACCAAGGTGGCAAGTTTTGGCACCTTAATAGACACAGCACCGGCAAGCCTGCATGTTTTACTGAACCGCAGTATAAGCGCAACTCACACGGCAGCAGACAACAGCCTGTGGTTGGGGGGGGCCAATGGAGTACTGCGCCGTGATGGCTTAAGTGGTGAATGGCAGCATTGGCAATTCCCGTTGCATACTACGGCTCGTAGCGTAGCAAGTATTTTAACCGACTCCTATGGTAATACTTGGGTAGCGGCTAATAATCACCTTTTCCATATTACTAAAAGCGCCCCTGATATTTTACAAGAGGCAAGTTTCGTAACCGACATTCTGCAACTACAAAATGCCAGTGTTACCGATATATATGAACACTCACCAGGGCGTGTTTGGTTTAGTATTTGGGGTTTGGGAATTGTTGAATATAATTTAACTACGGGTACAACAAAGTGGGTGTTTCAAAGCAGTGATAAAAAGCATAACCAATTTGTGTACGACGTTCTTCGCATTCCAAATGCAGGCACATGGATTGTTACGCGTTACTCAGGCTTGTTTTATCAAGCAGAAGGCGGCAATGCGTGGGTAAACTATAGTGAGCTAGAAACAGAGCCCTTGCCTTCGCGTAATTTGCTTTGTGGTTTCAGAAGCAATAACCAACTATGGATTTGTAGTGAACAAGGGCTTATTGCACTTGATTTGGAAAACTTACAAACGAAAATATTTACTAAGGCCGACGGGCTTCCATCTAATCGAATTGCGGGCATAACCGAAGACGACGGCATGCTATGGGTAACCACTAGCCGAGGGCTAGCCTTGTTTGAGCCGCAAACGAATAAAATAATAAACTTTGGTATAAACGATGGTTTGCCAGCACTAGCTTTTGCACGCGAGGCCATTACCCGTGCACCGAATGGCAATATTGTTGCCGGCACGGTTAAAGGCGCAATTGAATTTAACCCAAAAGCATTAGCGTTTAGTTCTAATCCGCCACGGGTTGGCTTAAGTAAAATTTTAATAGATAACGAAGACATAACTAGAGAGTTAAGTTTCAATCAGCCTTATTTAGAACTATCGCGCTGGCACAGTAGCATTGTGGTGCAGTATGCGGTGCTCGATTTGCATGACCCAAGCCGGAATACTGGGCGCTACCGATTGCTAGGCCTGACAGATAGCTGGAGTGCTTGGTCGGATATGCGCCAGCTAACTTTTAGTGGGTTAGCGCCGGGTGTTTATGGGCTAGAAATAGAGGGGCGCAATAGCTTAGGCATTCGTAGCCAAGCCCCAATGCGTATCGACATATTAGTGGTGCAGCCGTGGTGGTATGCAACCTGGATGTGGGTGCTGCTAGCGGTGGCTTTGGTATTGCTTGTGGTGCTGCTGATTAATATACGCATTAGAGCGTTACAAAGCGCGAACGAACGGCTTGATGCTTTAATAAAAGAGCGTACCCATGAGCTTGAAGAACTTAACAAGGAACTACGCGAACAGTCGCAAACAGATTACCTAACGAAGCTGCCGAATCGGCGTGGCTTTACCGAACGTTTTCATTGGCTGGCAGCGCAATTAAAACGGCACCAACATGAGTTTAGCTTAGTGCTGCTTGATGTAGACTACTTTAAACGCTTTAACGACACTTATGGGCATGAAGCCGGTGACATAGTGTTAGTAGCGCTTAGCCAGTTATTGCAGAAACAATTACGCCAGCAAGACATAGCTGCGCGCTGGGGGGGTGAAGAGTTTGCTATTTTATTACCCAACGCGGGTATTAAAAGTGCCGTGCAGGTGTGTGAAAAAATTAGTGCTGCTTTAGATCGTGAAACAATTCATTACCAAGGCGTTAATTTAAAAATAACCGTAACCTTTGGCATTTATCATTCTACCGATACAACAGCGGAAGCTCTTACCATTGAACACTGGATAGAAAGGGCCGACAGGGCCCTTTATCGGGGTAAGGAAATAGGCCGCAACCAAGTTGTGGTTTATACGGCAGGCTTATAGTGCGGGTGGCGGGCTGCTTTCACGACGTCGCCATTGCTGAATAAGTAAACCAGTAACAATAAACCCAAGCCCTGCAATGGTCGCAAAGCCAATGCTTTCGTCCAAAATAACGCTAAGCAATACCAGCGATATAAATGGCGAGATAAAAATAAGGTTACTAATAGTAGAAGTGTTGGTAGCAAGCCGCATAGCCTTTAACCAAAACACAAACGTAATACCCATTTCAAACACGCCCACATAACTTACGGCTAACCAGCCTTGCCAAGGTACTGTATGCCAGCCTTCTAGCATTGTGGCGGCAATAAGTAGCGGCGGCGAAGCAAGCGCAAAGCATAAGAACAAGGTGGTAACGGGTTCACTTTTATGGCGCGTGTTTAAAATCCAATAACTGGCCCATAAAAAAGTGGAAAGCAGTGCTAAGCCAACCCCTGCCCAGTTGGTTTGGCTAAAGTCGCTAAAATTACCTTGGGTGGCAATTACTAACACCCCTGCATAACCTAAAACACAGGCTGTCCAGTCGCGCTTGCGAATTTTCTGCTTAAGAAAAATTGCCGCCATAAAAGTAAGGGCAATGGCCCATGTGTAGTTTAGCGGTTGGGCTTGCGAAGCGGGTAGTCGTGCATAGGCTTCAAACAACACCAAGTAATACACTACAGGGTTAATAGCGCCTAAGGCTAAAAAATACCAAGGGTGGGCTGAAAAGGTTGTTGCTACCTGCTTAAAACCCTGCCTGGCAGCAACTAAAACACCTAGCACAAGAGCAGAAACAGTTGCAGACACGGCAAGCATTTGCAAAGGGCTGAAATAATTAAGGGTAAGCTTAAAAGCCGTGGCAACAGTAGACCAAAGCAGTACAGCTATTAAAGCATAGCCAATGGCGTGGCGTTCGTTTTTTAAATGCACGTGGTACAACCCTTCAATTTAAGCTGGTGGTGCGGTGCTTGCGAACAGGTCTTTTTCGCGAGCTTGTTCTAGTATCGCTAACAATTTGGGGTAAGCGGTTAAATTAAGGCGCTTACGAAACAAGGCCCAGTCAAGAAAGCAAACTAAGCGAATGGTAGCGTCGTTCCAAGGGGCTTTTGCGGGCCAGTCGATATTGTTCAGCTCTTGTAAAATTGCGTTAATACGATTTTGCTGGCGCTGCAAATATGGAATTTGCTCGGCCGTAAAACCATCACGCTCAAGTAAAAATAAATTAATACAGGTATCGAGAGCTGTGTTTACGAGGCAATAACGGTCGAAGGTAATAAGGTCAGTAAGAAACTCGTCGCCAGAGTGTTCGCGTATGTATTTTAAGATGCTTGATGAGTCGTGCAGCTGTAATTCACCAATGCGTAAAAAAGGTACGCGCTGAGCAGGGCTTCCTAAGGCACTTTGCTCATAGTCGGTGTCGATAAAGTCGAAATGCTGGCCAGACTCAGCTAAAGCAATGCGGCAATGACGAACAAAGGGTGAGGTGTAGCTACCGTAAAGTTCCATACAAGCTCCTGGGCGGAAGTGGTAAGGCGTTGATCATGCCATTAGCGCTCTTGGAACGCTAGAAATAAGAAGGGCTAGCCAAAATAGACCAGCCCTTAAGTAGAGTGTTTGAATGTAGCAACCTATTAGTTACGCTGGTCTTCACTTTTTAAGCGTAAGGCTTCGAATTCATTTCCTTCTGCCCAACGTGGCCAAGAACGGCTATTCGCTAGCTCATTACCTAAGCGATAAAACAACCAAATGTCTTGGTGGTTGCCGCGTAAGTCCCAATTAGGATCATATTTATCAGCCACTTTATGATAACGATTGGCAAGAAACTCGGAGGCGACAGCCTGGCCATATTCACGGCCTAACAAGAAATGATCGACACCACCTTTACCATAAAGCACCGGTACGCCTTTTTTGGCCATGCTAAAGTGATCTGAGCGATAAAAAATACCAGCTTCAGGGTTGCTTTCAGGTGCCAGATAGCGATTTTGGGCTTCCACATAAGGTGCGACGTAGTCTTGAATGTCGGAATTATTCCAGCCCACCACCACAAAGTCGCGGGTTGGACCATGCGCGTACATCATGTCAATATTAATGCCTGCAACAGCTTTTTCTAATGGCAGTAACGGGTTCTCTGCATACCAAGCAGAGCCTAGCAGGCCGCGCTCTTCAGCACCTACAAAGGCAAATACAACGGTACGCTCGGGTGGAGGGCCAGCGGCAAAGCGTTCGGCAATAGATAAAATAGCCGCAGTACCATTGGCGTTGTCTTGGGCGCCGTTGAATATTTCACCCGTGTCGGCGTCGACACCTAAATGGTCCCAGTGTGCCATATAAATAATGTGCTCTTCAGGGTATTTAGAACCTTCGATATAACCAACAATATTATGGGTGTCGATGTAAGAAAATTCGTTTTCAACCGACATAGTCGCAGTGGTGTTCAAGTCGATAGGGGTAAAGTTGGGAGAAAGAGCAAGCGCATGCGCTTCTTCCAAGCTCATGCCAACATTCTGGAACAGGGTATTGGCAGCATCGCCGGTAATCCAGCCTTCAAGTTCAACACGGTGCATGTTGTTATTGTCGGTTTTCATGGTGAAGCGTACTGGCGAGCCGCCTGCTACAACTCCCCAACCATAACCGGCAGGGCCTGTTTCGTGAATAATAATGGCACCAGTAGCGCCTTGGCGGGCCGCTTCTTCGTATTTGTAAGTCCAGCGACCGTAGTAGGTCATGGCATTACCGTTGAAAAGTTCGGCGTCTTGGGTGGCATAGCCAGGATCGTTAACGAACATCACCACGGTTTTGCCTTTAACATCGAGGCCTTTGTAGTCGTTCCAACCAAACTCTGGGGCAACAATACCGTAGCCCACAAATACCATTTCACTGTCGACTATGTTTACGCCGTCAACCACACGGTTGGTCCAGCCGGTCATATCGGTGCGGTAGCTAAACGAACTGCTTTCACCGTTATGCTTTAAGGTCATGTCGGTCACAGTGGTGGGCTCAATACGAACTAAAGGTACGGCTTGAGTGTAACGGTCGTTAGTAAACGACTTTATACCTAGGGCCTGCATTTTACCGGCAAGGTAGTCAATGGTTAGTTCTTCGCCTTTAGTGCCCGGCGCGCGGCCTTCAAACTCGTCGGAAGAAATGACTTCTAAATGTTGGCGAAAGGTGTCACTGAATTTGTAATCGACAATACCGTCAGCGTCAACTAGTGCTGCTGAACTACTTGGCTGCTCTGCTGGGCTACATGCCACAGCAAGGGCCATTGCCGATGCGCCGAGAATAATGTGTCGCATCCGTTTGTGCCTCTTGTTGTTAAAAGTGAACCATAAGGAGAAAAATCACCTTATATAACCTGCTTCGATAATAGCGAATACACTGGCTTAAGTCAGTATGCTTTTACGCTAGGGTGTTGACAGGTAATAACTGGGCCACCACCTCGGCCACTTTTCGAAAGGTTTGGCGCCGAGTAGTAGTTGGCCGAAACACTAAGCCAATTTCGCGATAGGCGTCGCCTTCCGTTGGGGCCATGCTTACCAAACCACTATTTTCTAAAATACCTTGGTTAATGGCCATTTGCGGCATGAACGTGGCGCCATGTAATGATTCAGCCATTTGTACCAAACTATGAATACTGGAAGCGGTAAAAGGATTTACTTTTTTGGTGTTGCCTAACTTACAGGCGGTAACCGCATGACCACTAAGGCAATGCTCGCTTTCAAGTAGAAAAATACTATGGTCGGGCAAAAGCTCGTAATTAATGGGTTTGGTGTTACGGGATAATAAACTGGGGTGGTAAACAAACTTAAAAGGGTCGCGGCCAAGCAGCCATTGTTGGTTGCCTTGTAAGTCAACCGGTAGGGCTAGTATTAATGCGTCTAAGTCGCCGTCGCGCAAAAAGTTTAACAGCTGTTCGGTGGTGTCTTCACGAATTTGTAGTTTTAAATCAGGAAACTGAGCGCGTAAGGTGCGGGCTAATGGGCCAAGTAAAAATGGCCCTATAGTAGGAATACAGCCTAAACGCAGCGGACCTTCCATTGCATTACCTTTGCTTTGTGCATAATTCATTAGCTCTTCGGTTTCGGTTAAAATTGCTCGTGAACGCGCAACAATTTCTTCACCCATGGCAGTAAACAAAAACGATTTATGATCACGTTCAATTAACTGACAGCCAAGCTGTTCTTCTAAGTTTTGAATGCCACTACTTAAGGTTGACTGGCTTACAAAGGTTGCTTGTGCTGCACGGTTAAAGTTTTGGTGCTGGTGTAAGGCTAGCAAGTAGGTCAAATTTCTTAAGCTAGGTAACTTGGTCATAAACGTCCTTTCTCATTTGTTTTATTGGTTGGCAAATAAAGCTGAATCTATTAATTCGATTACTATAATAGTTTTTATTCGTTTTCGTCTATGAAAATCCTTGGTTATTATACCTCCACGTTCTCAGCAGCAGCGTTGAGACACACAAACTAACAATAAGTGGAGATTTAATTATGTTGACCATTGGCGATAAATTACCTGAATTTTCTGTTGTAGCAGCAAAGCCTGGCTTTAATATGCCGGAAGAAAATGGCGAAAGCGCATTTGAAACCATTACTCAAGACAGCTTTGAAGGGAAGTGGAAAGTTATTTTCTTTTATCCGAAAGACTTCACCTTTGTTTGCCCAACTGAAATTGTTGAATTTGCCAAATTAAATGAAGAATTTGCCGACCGTGACGCCATAGTTATGGGCGGTAGTACCGACAACGAATTCGTTAAGTTAGCATGGCGTCGTGAACACCCAGACATGAAAAGCCTGAATCAATACTCATTTGCCGATTCGTCGGGCGCCTTAGTAGACGGCTTAGGTGTACGTGATAAAACAGAAAATGTAGCCTTGCGTGCCACATTTATTGTTGACCCACACAACGTGATTCAGCACGTGTCTGTTAACGCTTTAAACGTTGGCCGTAGCCCAGCAGAAGTACTACGTATTCTTGACGGCTTACAAACCGATGAACTTTGCCCATGTAACCGCCCAATTGGTGGCGAAACGCTATAAATAGGAGATTTTATATGTCTATTGCAGATTATAGAAAGCAGTTTGGCGAACATGGAAAAGATATGAGCCTGAACCTTTCGAACCTGTTTGGTAACGTTGCTACTTCGGGTTTAACCCCGGGGCAATTTTACGGAACGGCGCTATCGCTAGCTTATAGCCTTGAAGACAAAACATTAATTGATGCTATGGAAGCGGAAGCACAGGAGCACGTAGAAGAAAACGTGTTTGCTGCAGCTAAACTAGCAGCTACGTTAATGGCTATGAACAATATTTATTACCGCTTTGTACATTTAGCCAGCGACAAGCAGTTTGCCAAGTTACCTGCGGGCTTGCGTATGAATGGTATGGCCAACCCTGGTGTAGATAAAGTGGACTTTGAGCTTTATTCATTGGCGGTTTCTGCTTTGAATGGGTGTGGTATGTGTATCGACTCACACGTTGCTGTATTGGTAAAGCACAACGTGTCGGCACAAGCCATTCAAGCGTCTATTAAGCTTGCTGCAGTTATTAACGGCGCTAAAACAGCTTATGCACTGTCTTAAGTAAATCTGCGTTACACCTAAGTAACGTATCTTTTGGCCCACCTTCCCAAGGTGGGCTTTTTTTTACGCTAAATAACATTGTAGGTAGTACGGTACCTATATCATGGGTTGGAAGTTGTGGTAACATTGCGCGTTTAAGTAGCAACCCACCTAATACGGCGTTAAAGAAGAATCATGGACTACATAACAGCTATTATTTTGGCCTTAGTGCAAGGCTTCACTGAGTTTTTACCTGTGTCGAGCCAAGCGCATTTAGTGCTTGCTGGAGAATGGTTCGGTGAGGTTTATCAAGGCCTCGACTTTGACGTTATTTTACATGCGGGCTCGTTAGTAGCGGTGGTTTATTATTTCCGCAAAGAGATTTTCACCATGTTACGCGACTGGGCCGGTTCATTAGCGGGTAAAGGCACCACCAAAGACTCGAAGTTAGGCTGGTGGGTTATTATTGGCACCCTACCCGCAGGTATTTTGGGTATTGTGTTTAAAGACCTTGCTGAAAATGAGTTTCGTAGTTTATGGATTATGGGTGGTTCGCTAATTGTATTCGGCCTGTTGTTAGGTTTAGCCGACTTTAAAGGTCGTGGCAATCGTGATGAATACTCTCTCAGCTTAAAAGACGTACTTATTATAGGCTTTGCTCAGGCCCTAGCTTTAGTACCTGGTACTTCGCGCTCTGGTATTACCATGACAGCGGCCTTGTTTTTAGGCATGAGCCGTGAAGCCGCAGCCCGTTTTTCATTTTTATTATCGGTGCCTATTATTGCCGCAGCAAGTTTGTTGTACACCATAGAAGTATTAAGAAATGGTACAACCGCAGGCTGGGGTGAATTAGCCGTAGGTTTTGTGGTGTCAGCGCTAAGCACCTATGCTTGTATACATTACTTTTTAGCATTTATTAAGCGTGTTGGTATGCAGCCGTTTGTACTGTACCGAGTTATTTTAGGCTTACTTATTTTGTCAGTGGTTTGGTAGGTTGCTTATGTCATTCCAATTCAGAACATTCGCGAGTGTAGGCGCGTTACTGTTCGTTATTTTGCTTGCTGGTTGTCAGCGGGCCCCTGCTGAGCCGGAAGTATTAAGTGGAAGAATTTTCGGCACTTTCTTTGAAGTAAGTATTAGTGGTGAAGACAGCTTTGATCATGAAGCCATTAAAACAGGGGTGCTTGCTACTTTAAATGAAGTAGATCGGCAAATGTCGACCTATCGGCAAGACTCGGTACTGAACGAACTAAACCGAAGCCCTTTGGGTACACCAGTAACGGTACCGACAGAGCTTTTTTATGTGCTACAAACCGCAGAGCATATTTCCCAAGCTTCCAATGGTGCTTTCGACACCACCGTAGGCGGCTTAGTAAACTTATGGGGCTTTGGGCCTGAAGGCCGCATAACCAAGGCGCCCGACAACGACGAGTTAAAACGCCGTTTAGCCCAGGTTGGTTTCCGCTTTGTAGAGCTTGATGAAAGCTTGCAAGCTGTTACGCGGCATGCCGACGTGTTTATTGACTTGTCAGGTATTGCTAAAGGGTTTGGCGTTGATCAAGTAAGTGATTACTTACACGAGCAAGGCCTGCACAACTTTTTAGTAAATATTGGTGGCGACTTAAGAGCATCGGGCCTGCGTAATAAAGAACGCCCATGGCGAGTTGGAATTGAAGTGCCCACCGACCAAAAGCAAGTGGCTAAGCATATTATGCCGGTGATTAATAAAGCCGTGCTGGGCTCAGGTGATTACCGTAATTACTTTGAAGAAAATGGGGTGCGCTATTCACATACCATTGATCCTACCACAGGCCACCCTATACACCACCGCTTAGCAGCAGTACATGTGGTTATGGGCAACGCTACAGAAGCCGACGCATGGGCCACAGCCTTTATGGTGTTAGGTGAAGAGCAAGGTTTAAAATTAGCAAATGAAAAAGGTATTGCAGCAATTTTTGTTTACCGGAATAACGGCGAATTTGACTCGCTAATGACGCAACAGTTTGTGCGTGATTATGCAGACAGCTTGGTTGTTCCTACGGTTCACTAGGTGTTGCGTGGTATGAGTAACATGACAGGGGAGATAAAGTCATGACCATTGAAACACAGGAATATTTGATCGATATAGTTGAGCAAGGAAACGAAAAAGCGTTGCGGGCGACCTTAGCGAGCATGGCGTCGGCAGACATTGCTGAATATATCGATGAGAACTTCGAAGTGTACAGTGCAATGGCGCTGATGGAGAAAATGGCTGCTGAACAACAAGCTGCAGTGTTTGGTTATTTACGCCCGAATAATCAGCAAGAGCTGGCGCGGCACATGGAAGTTGGCATGCTCGCAAAACTGTTTCGCGACATGTCGTCAGACGAACGTGCCGACGTGTACGCGATGCTGAACGTGAAGCTTCAAGACGCCCTGATGCGGCGCATGGCAAAAACCGAACGCGACGACCTGTTGCTACTGGCAAGTTATGAAGAAGGCTCAGTGGGCTCGGTGATGACTTCGGGTTATGCCTCTATTCCTTTAGGGGTGTCGGTAGAAACAGCACTGTATCGGCTACGCCAAACAGCGCCGGAAAAAGAAACTATTTACCAAACCTATGTAGTTGATACAGAACATAAACTGCATGGTGTAGTGTCGCTGCGAGACTTAATTACCGCGTCGCCAGACGACATTATCGACGACATAATGGTGCGCGAAGTACTTACCCTAACCCCCGATATGCCGCAGTCGGAAGCGGCTCGTATTATTAGCCGCTACGACTTAATTGCCATTCCTGTTATCGATCACGACCGTTTACTTGTGGGCATGGTTACCTTTGATGACGCAATGGACGTTGTTGAAGAAGAAGACACCGACACCATGCACCGGTCGGCAACCGTTGGGAAAATTGAAGGTGGCTTTAAAGACGCCAGCCCCTTTACTATTTTCCGTAGCCGAGTGAATTGGTTGGTATTACTTGTATTCGCTAATATTTTTTCCGGAGCGGGCATTGCCCACTTCGAAGGCACCATTCAAACCTATGGTGCTTTATTATTCTTTTTGCCCTTGTTGATAGCATCTGGTGGTAATACTGGAGCGCAGGCAGCAACTCTAATTGTTCGAGGTATTGCAACTGGTGAAGTTGTAAAGGGTGACTGGTTCCGCATGTTCCTTAAAGAGCTAGTGGTTTCTATAGGCTTAGGGTTAACCATGGCGATAGCCATTGCGGTGGTTGGTTATTGGCGTGTGGGTTTCGATATTATTCAGGTAGTGGCGCTAAGCATGATGTGCATTGTGCTAGTAGGTAGTTTAATTGGCGTATTACTGCCATTTGTACTGAATAAATTTGGTTGGGACCCAGCCACAGCAAGCTCGCCTTTAGTAACTACTATTGCAGATACCTCAGGTGTACTTATTTACTTTGGTATTGCTACAGCAATGCTCGATTTCGGTGCCGTAGCCGGTTAAACGGAAAAATATTGTTTGGTTACATACTAGCCAAGCTGCGCTGATTTGATCTGCTTCCTGTTTTTTGCTCGGGGCAGGCGTATAATGGCGCTATGAAAGTCTAATTAAGTGGGAATGTTGTGGAACAAAAGATAGAGGTGCAGCAAGCACCACCAAAGCCTGTAAAAATTCAGCAGCCCGACCCAAGTAAAAAAGACAGCAATTACTCGCCGCGCAGTCATATTTACGTGCGGGAAGTAAAAGGACGTATTGAAACCCTAAGGCGTGGGCTCGGGCTTTTGCTCATGGCTATGTTTGTTATTCTTCCTTGGATAACATGGAATGGCGAGCAAGCTATTTTACTCGACATAATGAACCAGCGGTTCCGTATTTTTGGTGTAACGCTGTGGCCACAAGATCTAACCATTTTGGCCTGGGTGTTTATGATCAGCGCCTTCGCTTTGTTTTTGGTTACTACACTTTACGGCCGAGTATGGTGTGGTTTCACCTGCCCACAAACCACCTGGACCTTCATATACATTTGGTTTGAGCACAAACTAGAAGGCCCGCGCAACAAGCGTATGAAGCTCGACCAGCGGCCCATGGACTTCGATAAGTTTATTCGTAAAGCAGCCAAGCACACGGCCTGGCTAGTTATTGCACTGTTCACTGCAATTACATTCGTAGGCTACTTTACCGACATGCGCACCTTAATGGCCGAATTTTTTGTGTTTGAAGCAAGCGCTTGGGCTACGGGTAGTATTTTGTTTTTCACTTTTGCTACCTATGGTAATGCAGGGTGGATGCGTGAAATTATGTGTACGCATATTTGTCCCTATGCTCGCTTTCAGTCAGCCATGTTCGATAAAGACACCTTCATTGTTGCTTACGATACAAAGCGTGGCGAGCCGCGTGGGCCGCGCAGGCGTAACGCCGAGATTGATCCTGATGAGCTAGGGCATTGTATTGATTGTCAGCTATGTGTGCAGGTATGCCCAACGGGTATCGATATTCGTAACGGCTTACAGTACGAATGCATTAACTGTGGCGCCTGTGTTGACGCCTGTGACGATGTAATGGATAAAATGAATTATCCACGTAAATTGATTAGCTTTACTACTGAACATCAACTTGAAGGCAAGCGTACTAAGCTATTTCGTTTTAAAAGTATCGGCTACGGCATCGCATTAATTGCTCTTACTGGCATGCTGGTGCTTAATATTGCTTATCGTGTACCACTAGAATTTGACGTTATTCGTGATCGCAATTCGTTATACCGAGAAAACCAAGAAGGTTTTATTGAAAACGTATATACCCTGCGAGTAATTAACAAATCGCAGTTACCGCAGCGCTATACAATAAGTGTAAACGCTACAGGAATAGACGAAGTAGAATGGCTAGGCGCACAGGAAATATCGCTGCAAGGTGGGCAAGCAGAAATTATCCCCGGAAGCTTAGCAATAGATCCTTATTATCTTGAATCACCATTAGTGGAAGTAACCTTTAGAATTGAAGCGGTCGACGCAAAGCGCATTTCACGGAACGTAACTTCTAACTTTATTTATCAATAGGATTGCTGTGGCTGACTTTAGTTTTCAAAGCTTAACTCCAGACGTTATTTTAGACGCCTTGGAAGCGGTCGGCCTTTACCCTGCATCAGGTTTGTTGGCGTTAAATAGCTATGAAAACAGGGTGTATCAGTTTCTTGATGACGACCGCAAACGTTTTGTGGTGAAGTTTTATCGCCCTGCTCGTTGGTCGAACGCCCAAATACAAGAAGAGCATGACTTTCTTGCAGAATTAGCCAGTTTAGATATTCCTGTAGTGCAGCCAATTACATATAACAATGCCACGTTACTGTTATATGAAGGATATCGGTTTGCTGTTTTCCCTAGTGTTGGTGGGCGGGCCCTTGAAGCTGATAATTTAGAGCATCTTGAAGAGCTTGGGCGGCAGCTAGGCAGAATTCATAAAGTAGGTGCCGCACGGCCCTTTCGACATCGGCCATCATTGGTAAATAACGACATTATCGACGAGGCGGTAGCCGAGTTATTGGCTTGTCCGTTATTACCCTCAAGTTTGTTAGAGTCATTTCGTACTATTTTAAACTTCTTAGCCGAGCGCTTAAAAACAACACCTTGGCAGCAGTACACGCAAATACGCCTGCATGGCGACTGTCACGTTGGTAACTTACTAATGCGTGAAGAAGGCCTAACCTTAGTCGACTTAGACGATTGCCGCCAAGGACCCGCAGTGCAAGATTTATGGATGATGCTAAGTGGTGATCGTATGCAGCAACAGCTACAGTTAGAAACCTTGCTGGAGGCTTATGAAGAGTTTGCCGAATTTAACCCGAACGAATTGCGTTTAATTGAACCTTTGCGTAGTTTTCGTATCATTAACTATATGGCGTGGTTAGCAAAACGTTGGCAAGACCCTGCGTTTCAACATAGCTTTAGCTGGTTTGCCGAGCCTCGCTACTGGGAACAACAAATATTGGCGTTAAAAGAACAGCTTGCGGCACTAGACGAACCGCCCTTGCGCTTACAATCTAATTTTAATTAATAATTACTTACATCACACATGGAAATAGTCTTATGAAAAGTTTTTTAGCGGCACTATTAGCAACATTTACCTTGATAGCAGCTCCTGCGAGTGCCATCGATTTCCGCGAAGGTGTGCATTATCAAGAAATTACCACGAAAGAAGCAACGTCAAAGCCCGAAATTATTGAATATTTCTCTTTTTATTGCGGCTCATGTTATCAATTTAGCCCTTTTAGCGACAGAATGGCTGAACTTTATCCGGAAGAGTTTAAAGCCTACCAAGTAGACTTTATTGCCCCACGCGACATGGGTACTGTAATCGTTCAATCATGGGCTGCGGCAACGGTATTAGGTGTAGCAGCAGAATTTAAGCAGCGTACCTTTCATCAGCACTTTGTTGAGCGTAAGCAAAGTAATACGCTGAACGATATTAAAGCAATATTTCAACAGGTGGGTGTTTCACCGGCTCAGTTTGAACAAGCCTATGGCAGCTTTGCGGTACGTAGTTTAACCAATCGTATGCGTACCTCGGTTCGCGACTTTAATGTGCGCAGCACGCCCACCTATATAGTTAATGGCAAATATATAGTACTGCAACAAGGCTTTCGCGATAGTGGAGCAAACTTCTTCGCCGACTTAGAGCAATTAGTTGCATACTTACTAACCAAAGATGGTAATAAATAAAAAATATGAATGTAGTTAAGGAAACATGGCAAGTAAGTGTGGCTTGGTTTGAACAATACCCACAGTTAGAGCTGGCGGCCGGCTTGGCCATATTGCTAACGTTAGCCGCAATAAGTAATTACATACTAAAAAGGGTGCTTATTCGTACCCTTATTTCTTGGTTACGTCGCTTCTCTACCGACGAAGAAAAAGTAGGTATGCACACAAGCATTGTCGCTCGCCTAGCCAATGTTTTGCCCGCTATAGTTCTTTCGTTTGGTGTGGCCTTAGTACCCAACATGCCAGACGTAATGATCACCATTGTAAAAAATGTCACTAATGCTTTTATTATATTAACCATAGCTATGGCTATTAGTGGCTTTTTAACCTTGGTTAATGCGTCGTACGAGCGTCGCCCCGATGCTAATCGGAAGCCAATTAAAGGTTACATTCAAATATTAACCATTGTTGTTTATATTGTGGCGGCTATTCTTATTATCGCTACGCTTATTGACCGTTCCCCACTTATTTTGCTTTCTGGTTTAGGTGCTATGGCGGCGGTACTTATGTTGGTGTTCCAAGACACATTGCTGTCGTTGGTTGCTAGCATGCAAATATCGTCGGGTGATCTTATTCGGGTGGGCGACTGGGTTGAAATGCCCGACGCCAATGCCGACGGCGACGTAATTGATTTGGCACTACACACGGTAAAAATTCAAAACTGGGACAAAACCATTACCTCTGTACCAACCCGCCGCTTTATTACCACGGGCTTTAAAAACTGGCGTGGTATGCAAGAATCAGGCGGACGGAGAATTGTACGCAGCCTGATGCTTGATCAGCAAACAATTGGCTTTATCGACCAAGAAGAATTAGAAAGCTTGCAGCGGTTTAATTTGCTTAAAGACTATCTTGATGAAAAGTTACAAGAAATAAGTGAGTGGAACAAAGAGCTAGCAGACGCCGGCAAAGAGGTGGTAAATACGCGCCGAGTAACTAATATTGGTACGTTTCGTGCGTATGTACAGCGGTATTTAGAAAGCCATCCAGGCATTCACCAAGAAATGACCTTGCTTGTTCGTCAACGCGATCCAACCCCGCAAGGCTTGCCGTTACAAATATATGCCTTTACTAATACCGTAAAATGGGCAGAGTACGAAGGAATTCAGTCTGATATCTTCGATCATCTTTTGGCCATATTGCCAGAGTTCGGGCTAAGTGTGTTCCAAAACCCAACAGGACGAGACATTAGCCAGTTGGCTGCAATTATTCCGCCCTCGAAGAATTAATGCGTTGAGTAATGCGCTGGTCTTTTAATTGCCAGCGCTTATTTAGCCAAGCTTGGAAGTGATCGCGGAAACTTAAATCGTTAAAGTAATCGCCTCGCAAGTCGGCCGTTACTGGTATACGGTCAATATGCACATGAATTCGTTTTAATTTGCCCGTTAGTAATGCAAAGGCCAAGGGTTGGCCAGGTTGAATGTCAGGGTATACGAGAGTTATATCGAGTATTTCCTGAAACTGATTACCCATAGCTTGCAAAGTAAATGACGTACCGCCGGCCTTCGGAGTTAATAAATAGGTATAGGGGCTACTGCTCTTGCTGTGTTTAGCTTGAGTAAAACGTGTTCCCTCACAAAAATTAATAACAGTAGTAGGAATGTCGCGAAACTTTTCACATTTCTTCCGCGTTGTTTCAATATCCTTTCCTTTGAGCTCAGGTTTTCTAGCCACTTGCTCTTTGCTATAGCGTTTCATAAAAGGCATATCGAGCACCCAGCAGCCCATGCCAACAATAGGCACCCAAAGTAGCTCTTGTTTTAGGAAAAAACGTGGCATAGGCAGCTGTTTGCGAGAAAGGTGCATAAGTACAGGAATATCAACCCAGCTTAAATGGTTGCACATAATCATGTACCAGCCATGGCGATTGTTGGGTAAATTGCCTTCAATTTCCCACTCTATTCTATTCGTTAAGCGAAATAGCAACGACATACTGTAGGCCCACAGGCGAAACAGACTATTAGCAATAGAAGAAATAGCTCGACGCACCGGAGCAATTGGTAACAGGAATTTAAACACGCCAACAACAATAATTAGCAGACCAAGAACAGCTGTGGAACATGCTGCCCATATAAGGTTAATTAGTAGTTTTAATGGAGTAGGTAAAAACCAGAGCATAAAATGTAGAGCCTTTACTATTATTATTGTAATTCTATAGTAACGTTACTTTGTCTTATCAGCCAACCCCGATCGACCTGCCCTAGCGATGGGGTTGAGCGGTATACACCAACCCTATGTTAGCTATCGTTTTGTTCGGCAACATAGTCGTTCTTTAACACAACATAGTTTGCTGCCGACTCTTTAAGAAAGGCTTTTTCACTATCGGTTAATGCACGCATGCGCCTAGCTGGGCTACCAACATATAAATAGCCGCTTTCAAGCACTTTACCTGGGGCTATTAATGCGCCTCCACCAATTATCACGTCATCACCTACAACCGCACCGTCCATAATTACAGCAGCCATGCCCACTAATATACGATTGCCTAAGGTGCAACCGTGTAACATAGCCCGGTGGCCTAAGGTAACGTCATCGCCAATAGTTAACGGATAACCTTTCTCGTCATCAAAGCTAGTACGGGTAACGTGAAGCACACAACCGTCTTGAATATTGGTGCGTGCACCAATGCGGATATAATTCACGTCACCACGGGCTGCTACTAATGGCCAAATACTACTGTCTGTACCTATATGAATGTCACCAACGAGTACCGCCGACTCATCTACATATACGCCTTCACTTAATGTTGGGTAGATACCTTTATAAGGGCGCCCTACTTTCATTTTTCACTCTCCAATTACATAAACTTGAAATCCATTGTCGCAAGCTCGCTGCTAAATTCCCACTAGAGAATGAAAACACCTCAAAAATGGCCAAAATACCACCCAATTGGTCGATTTGTGCGCGGTTGGCATAATTTCGCTAAATACTTCACGAAAAAGCTTGCTAGCGGCTAGGTTATCGCTATAATGCGCACCTCTTCGACGAGAAAAGAATTAAGTTCAAGTCAAAGAGTTGCTTATAAAGCAAAGGTTTACGGGAGTTAATGTTGTTAATAACCGTTTGCCGGCCGTTTCGAAGTTAAATGCTCATAATGAGATGTTAACTTTTCGTAAATAGGCCAACAAGTCCGCCGAAAGATAAGAAAATAAATTCTTTTCGTAATATGGTAGACAAGGTAATTTGGGTGTGTATAATACGCACCTCGCTTCGGACAGAAGCAACGCTCTTTAACAATTTATCAAGCCAAGTAATCTGTGTGGGCACTTGCAGGCGAAAGCATCGACTAAAGACCAACTTCGGTTGGCACCAGTTGAACTTTTGAATGGAAGCGCCTTACAA
>NZ_JAMFTN010000002.1 GCF_023922585.1 Aliidiomarina quisquiliarum | reverse complement strand
CGCTAACCCCATCAATTAACCTTCCGGCACCGGGCAGGTGTCACACCCTATACGTCCTCTTTCGAGTTAGCAGAGTGCTGTGTTTTTAATAAACAGTCCCAGCCACCTGGTCACTGCGACCCTCTTCAGCTCATGACGCAAGGTCAATCACCAAAAAGGGCGTACCTTCTCCCGAAGTTACGGTACTATTTTGCCTAGTTCCTTCACCCGAGTTCTCTCAAGCGCCTTAGTATTCTCTACCTGACCACCTGTGTCGGTTTGGGGTACGGTTCTACATACCTGAAGCTTAGAGGATTTTCCTGGAAGCATGGCATCAATAGCTTCGACTCCGTAGAGCCTCGTCTCGTGTCTCGGCCTTAACAGGGAGCCGGATTTGCCTAGCTCCCCAGCCTACTCACTTTCACGCGGACAACCAACGCCGCGCCTACCTAGCCTTCTCCGTCACCCCATCGCAGTATGCAGCAGTACGGGAATATTAACCCGTTTCCCATCGACTACGCATTTCTGCCTCGTCTTAGGGGCCGACTTACCCTACCCTGATTAACATGGGATAGGAACCCTTGGTCTTCCGGCGTGGGGGTTTTTCACCCCCATTATCGTTACTCATGTCAGCATTCGCACTTGTGATACCTCCAGCATGCTTCTCAACACACCTTCAACGGCTTACACAACGCTCCCCTACCCAACAAATAAATTTGTTGCCGCAGCTTCGGTGACTAGTTTAGCCCCGTTACATCTTCCGCGCAGGCCGACTCGACTAGTGAGCTATTACGCTTTCTTTAAATGATGGCTGCTTCTAAGCCAACATCCTAGCTGTCTATGCCTTCCCACATCGTTTCCCACTGAACTAGTACTTGGGGACCTTAGCTGGCGGTCTGGGTTGTTTCCCTCTCCACAACGGACGTTAGCACCCGCTGTGTGTCTCCCGGATAGTACTCACTGGTATTCGGAGTTTGCATCGGGTTGGTAAGTCGGGATGACCCCCTAGCCGAAACAGTGCTCTACCCCCAGTGGTATTCGTCCGAGGCTCTACCTAAATAGATTTCGGGGAGAACCAGCTATCTCCGGGCTTGATTAGCCTTTCACTCCGAGCCACAGGTCATCTCCTAATTTTTCAACATTAGTGAGTTCGGTCCTCCAGTTGATGTTACTCAACCTTCAACCTGCCCATGGCTAGATCGCCCGGTTTCGGGTCTATACCTTGCAACTATTCGCCCAGTTAAGACTCGGTTTCCCTACGGCTACCCTACTCGGTTAACCTTGCTACAAAATATAAGTCGCTGACCCATTATACAAAAGGTACGCAGTCACCCTCGAANGTTTCGGGTCTATACCTTGCAACTATTCGCCCAGTTAAGACTCGGTTTCCCTACGGCTACCCTACTCGGTTAACCTTGCTACAAAATATAAGTCGCTGACCCATTATACAAAAGGTACGCAGTCACCCCGTCACTCAAATACCCTGCTTGGCCTTTGAATGTGTTTGCGTCGCTTACGCGCCGCGAACCGTGTCACTCAAGATACTTGAGTGACGNGGGGTTCTTTTCGCCTTTCCCTCACGGTACTGGTTCACTATCGGTCAGTTGGGAGTATTTAGCCTTGGAGGATGGTCCCCCCATATTCAAACAGGATTTCGCGTGTCCCGTCCTACTCGTTTTCACTCCATAAGACACTTCGTGTACGGGGCTATCACCCTCTATCGCTACACTTTCCAGAGTATTCCACTGCATCTTATAAAGCTTAAGGGCTAATCCGCGTTCGCTCGCCGCTACTGACGGAATCTCATTTGATTTCTTTTCCTAAGGGTACTTAGATGTTTCAGTTCCCCTCGTTCGCCTCGTTAGGCTATGTATTCACCTAACGATAGTGCATAAATGCACTGGGTTGCCCCATTCGGAAATCCTAGTCTCAAGCGCCTATTACTGGCTTAACTAGGCTTATCGCAAGTTATTACGTCCTTCATCGCCTCCAACTGCCAAGGCATCCACCGTGTACGCTTATTCACTTAACCATACAACACCAAAAGTGT
>NZ_JAMFTN010000019.1 GCF_023922585.1 Aliidiomarina quisquiliarum | reverse complement strand
AATGTAGCACGTTAGTTATTTTCTGTCTATGACACACTTAGCCTTGAAATTTCGATTCCCGTAAGGTGATTTATTCTAGCTTCCAACCAACTTTTGCGCGAAAGGGCACTTTAGACCGCCAGTAAATTCCAACCATGCTTTGCACAAAAGGGAATGGTTTCTCATTGCTTAGCTAAATCCGTAATCCAACCTCAGAATGCAAATAGCCTTATTAAAGTTAAATAATTCAGTTTAAACATCCCCTCGGTAGCTCCAATTCTCTATTCCGGTTCATATCCGGTTTTCTAGTGCCATTTAGTGATGCTGCAGGATCTGAACACCCAAAAGTGGTGGGCGTACAGCAGGTCAGTGGGGCACAGTGCAAGCGTGACTACGTTGCGAGCTCCAGGGCAAATGACCGACCTTTGAGCCTACTCCAACAAGGTTACAGTGGCATTCTTGTATCCGAGTGGTTCTAATAATAGGGGACTGCCCGAAGCAGGAGCTAATTTATGGTGCCAACTGTATGAAGGTGAATATGCCCTACTTGACGACAAGGCTAAGCAATTTGACTTGCATCGTTCATTATTTATAACGGCGATTGCGAGCCAGTCGGATATCAGAGTGGAGTTTGATTCGCAAAGTTCAGTATGCACGGTGAGCTCAGTAGAACTTATCGTACCTTTATCACGTAGCAAGTATTTTTTTAAGTGAACTGAACACACAGTTGCTAACCGGGCAAATTGGACATATACGTACCCTCTACGACCATTTAGGGCGCGTCAGCAGAGTGTATGAACCTTCATTTTCAACAGGCTCTGCGTATGTCGAGTACACCTATGACCGATATGGCAACGTGCGCCAAACACGTGCTCCAAATGGTGGTGTAACGAATATCACATTAAGTGGTTTATCAACTGTAGAGCGAGACGCAAAAGGCAATACTACCACTTCGACCCGCGATTACGCCGGACGAACGGTTGAAGTCATTGATGCCGGCAATAACCGTCTGACCTACTATTTTCACCCCTCCGGACAAATTAGCGAAGTAAAGTCGCATGTCAATGGGGCGAGCGTGACTCGCGTGACAAACGCGTATGATGCAGATGGTCGACGCGTGTCTATGGATGATTTGGATAAAGGCACATGGACATACACCTATAACTCTTTTGGCGAGCTTACGCAACAAGTTGATGGTAACGGAAATCTGGTGTCGATGCGCTACGATCGCCTTGGTCGAGTTGTTCGTGAGCTCCAAGAGGTAAGTTCAGGGCTAAACAGCGCTGCAACAACGGTGTGTTATCACTATGCGCCGGCTAGCTCAGGCATTGCAAATGCGAAGGGGAGATTAACGGAAGTTGCGCGTTATACTGGGGTGCGGGATTGCTCCACCACGGCGACTCCAACGTATCGCGAGCGTTACACATATAATGCGCAAAGCCAAATTTCACGCAAGGTTGTTCTGAATAACGGGCAAAGCGCGACCTTTGATTATACGTACGATAGTTTTTTACGGCCACGTTTAACTCGCTATCCAAGCAACTCTGGTTTGGAGCGCTTAGTGGTCGAAAATGTGTATCAAAATGGTTACTTCAAAGGGTATCGCAATCATTCAACGGGGGTGATGATTGAACAAGTGACTCACGTGAATGCGCATGGGAATGGAACGCGTGTGCAGTTCCAAAACGGCGCTGAAACCCTTTACAGCTATCAAAGTTCAACGGGCTGGCTCACGGGAATGACTGTTTATCATAGTGGTGTCATCCGCAATATAGATTATCAATATGACTTGAATGGTAACCTAACGTCCCGGCAGCAAACATTTCGTCAAGGTACCGGCTCTGATGTCAACGAGTCATTTTATTACGATAACCTCTATCGCCTTACTCAATATACGCAAGAAACTCGCGGTGATTGGGGTGGAGGCGGAGATGAGCCCTGTCCTCCAGATATGGTATGCACCGGCCCCGTCCCCGACCCCGGCGATCCACCGCCCAAAGAGATCCAGAGCTTGCATGGCAACTCGAGCTATACAACGTCAAACAGCACAAATATAGTTGCTTACTATTCCTATGACGGTTATGGCAATCTACTGTCGAAAGGCGATGTTGGATTTAACGGAGCGAGCTACACTTATGCGGGTGGCGCTCCAGAAAGTCGACCAACGCGCTTATTGAGTGTAAGCTCATCGCATGGCACACAGACGTTCACCTATGATGGTAACGGCAACGTAACCAACGACGGGTTACAGAGCTTTACGTACACCACATTTGACAAGCCGATTGAAGTTCGACGGGCCGCCGATTTTAGAACGCTGTTCCGGTATGGCCCAAAGCGAGAGCTTGTTTACCAGCAGGATATTCGCCCTACGGGCACCCAAACGCGCTGGTTGTTCGGTGATTACGAACGGTCGGTACAAGAAAACGGCGATATCGAGCACCGGTTTATGGTGGGAGGTACGGTGGTCACCCATACCGAGCATGGGAGTGGCACCACGGAGCAAGTAACGCACCTGCATAAAGATGCGCAGGGCTCGACGGTGGTGATTACGGGGCAGGCGGTTAGTGGCAATGTTCTTAAACAACAGATAGCCTATGACCCATGGGGTAAACAAGCGACCTTATGGAGCCACAGCCAGTTTGTATTCGGACTGCGGTTAGGGGAGATGCGCGGCTACACCGGCCACACCATGGTAAACGACCTGAATCTGATTCATATGGGTGGGCGCACTTACAACCCGGTGCTGGGGCGTTTTATGCAGGCGGATCCGTTTATTCAGGCGGGCGCCTACCTGCAGAACTACAACCGTTATAGCTATGTGCTGAACAACCCGCTGAGTTATACGGACCCGAGTGGGTATTTGTTTAAGCGGTTGAACAAGGCCCTTGGTGATTTTGCGCCTTTTGTGGGAATGGCTGCGGCAGTTTTCCTTGGGGGGCCGGGAGGGTTTTTCGTTAACATAGGTATTGAAGTCGGTGCCTCGCAGGTATTTGCCGGATTCATTGCAGGTGGAGTTGCCACCGGGAACCTCAGAGGGGCGGCGGTTGGCGCGATTAGTGGTGCAATGTTCCATTCCTTTAGCGGCATGGCAGCATCACCCACCAGAGCCTTTGTGAGTGGTGTCGGCGGCGGATTTACAAGCATGCTCGGCGGTGGCGCGTTCCACCATGGCTTTGTCAGTGCGGGAATGGGGCAAGTAGCAAACAATGCCGGCGGAGACCTAGCCACAAGCGTTATTTTAGGGGGCACTGCGTCGCAGGTTGTCGGTGGTAAGTTTGCTAATGGGGCGCTGACCGCGGCGTTTGCGCGGATGATGGAACAAATATCAGAAGGACAAGCAAGCGGGCGGCAACGCGAGCCGACAACCGACCTACGGGATCACGTCATTGCAAATCGTCGAGCGCGCTTAAGTGTTTCTGACGACGGTACGACAATTTCGGGCACGGTGTATTACTACTGCTCCCTGCGAATTGAATGTGTGCCAATGGTAGAGCAAATGCTTACCTATATCAATGTACAAGCGGACGGCCTCACGGTGGACATTCAAATGGTTGAAGTGAGAAATATTTTTCGCGCTGACGTACGTTTTAGGCAGATACACAGTTATTCTAATTTTTATGCTACTCATGATGCACGCGGTCTTTTTATGGATAGAATTACTTTCAACAGCAGGTTACCTACTAGTTTGGCAGATTCAGGCTTGTGGGCTCACGAATTTGGTCATTTCTTGGGTTTTGGGCACAAGTTGAGTACTAGTGATATTGCACCGCACAGCGTGATGAGTTATGCCACCGAGAGGCGGCCTCTGCAGTCTTCGGAAATTCAACGTTTAATCGCAGCATATAGGTAGCAGACATCATGACTTATCAGACGTTACTCATTCTATCATCAATCAGCACATGGATTTGCTTCATCGCGATCGCATTAAATTTGTTACTAGCGTTTCATGTAGGCAAGTCTCATCCAACATACTCGATTTTAATTATAGGATTAATTGCTTTCTATTGGCTGCTTGACGAGTCGGGAATGATATCGTTTGCTTACTTTACTCCCATTCTATCTTTTTTATGGGTAATATTTTCATTCGCGCTGGCAATTCTGTTGATAAATAAATTAAAGGGATACTTGCGCTTTTCTTTGCTCTGTATTCCGATACTTTTCTTGTTCGGCTACATTGTGAACACGTTTTTCACTGGTCAGGAAATCGGGCTCTCATTGATGTCGGCATGGATATCCTAAGATAAAGCAACAATTCGCTTTCAACTTCCAGTTTGCCACTTGTAATGGTCAAAATGACCTGGCCACTACAAAATTACCTCCTGCAACTGAAAGGGTATACACATAAAGTTATTGGAGTCGAAGTTTCAGGAAGAGCTCAGGCCTTGAACGATGCGTTAGCTGGCTTGACGGTTGATGTAGTTGCGACTAAAAACATGCCCAAGGGTTTCTCTAGGATAATCGGCATCGCTACTTTGTCACCCACTTCCCCGCCAATAAAGCATAAGTTTGTGTTTGAATATGAACGAATTATTCTTGACTTCGAAGCTAGGGGTGGCAGATGAAAAAGTTAATATTTTGCATAGGTTTGTGTTTTACAGTTGTCGGATGTCGCTCAGAATTCACATGCCAAGAGGTAGTGACCGCTTTGGGTATCGAGCCCCAATTCACATACATGCCGGGACGAATAGAGCTTACAAATGCGTCGACTTATTACGCAGATCTAGCTGATTTTGAAGCTGAGTTCGGTGACATTATGGTGTTCCTTGATAACCTTGAATCTGTTGGTGTCGAGCCGCATAGAGAGGCAATCTCTCAATATCCTCACGTCGTGTTGACCGTAGGTGCTTTTAAGTTGAGTGACGAACGAATCGTTGAGCTTTTAGCTCTCGGTATTGATCCATTCAACAAGGAACGAACTACTGCCGCTCCCATTGAGATCTTGCTTGAAAGAGATTTACCGTTGACGGAGCAATACATTATAGAGAAATACTCAAGTCGCTTTGCAGATTTAAGCCGAATGATGAACCTTTTTCGAAAGAAATGTGTGGTGTAGCTCTCGTCTGTGTGTAGTGGCCAAGAAAAACTGGCCACCGGTTTATGGTGGGAGGTACGGTGGTGACCCATACCGTGCATGGGAGTGACACCACCGAGCAGATAACCTACCTGCATAAAGATGCCCAGGGCTCGACGGTGGTGATTACCGGAAATGCAGTCCTTGGCAATGTTCTGAAACAACAGATAGTCTATGACCCTTGGGGTAAACAAGCGACCTTGTGGAGCCACAGCCAGTTTATATTCGGACTGAGGTTAGGGAAGATGCGCGGCTACACTGGCCACACCATGGTGAACGACCTGAACCTGATTCATATGGGTGGGCGTACTTACAACCCGGTGCTGGGGCGTTTTATGCAGGCGGATCCGTTTATTCAGGCGGGCGCGAACCTGCAGAACTACAACCGCTACAGCTATGTGCTGAATAACCCGCTGAGTTATACGGACCCGAGTGGGTATTTGTTTAAGAAGCTCAACACCAAGTTCGGCAGATTCACCCCGCTACTGGCGATGGCTGTGATGATTATTCCTGGTGCACAACCCATGGGAGCAACTATGCTCAAGGGGTTTATAGCAGGTGGTATTGCCACCGGAAACTTACGCGGAGCGATAGTCGGTGGATTAACTGCAGGCATGGGGAAAAGCCTTGGTGAATTAAAGGGATTTGGAAGCTTCATGTCGAGGGGGATTATTGTCGGTGCCGCGAGCTCCTTGCAAGGCGGGAAGTTTAGTCACGGATTTGTGAGCGCAGGTGCAAGCGAGCTCTTCGGAGGCAATGTAGGAAACCGGACAGGAAACTTCATTACGTCTGCGATCGTTGGCGGAACGGTGTCCCACTTCGTGGGCGGTAAGTTTGCGAATGGGGCGCTGACTGCTGCCTTAACCTGGGCGTTGGCGCAGGGAGCAGAAAACGCTTTCAGTGGTGATGCGGACACATCTGTTTTGGATGGCCCAGTCGGTGAAGGTGTTTCTTTGTACGACGGGAAAATATCTGTGCATGCAGCGGGAGAAGATGCCGTTCTGACGGATGACCAACTATCAACGGTTAAATCAGATCTGGACCTCATTTTTAAAAGGGGCGGGGAAGAGGGACAAAGGCTTTATAATGCCTTGGACAGTGATAAGCCTCTTAAAATAATCGTTAATAGTCAGGGGGCGAATGCCGCTTACCTAAATGGAAATGTTCTTTCTATCGATCTAAGTTCTCAGGCAATCTTTATTGATCAGAATACAATGAAACCTTTTGTCGCCTCTACTACCCGGATATTGACCCATGAGATGGGGCATGCATTGCTTGGGCTGCATGATATTCATCCTTATATACCTTGGATTCAAATAGGTGATACGAGTTACCAAAACTCTCCAGTTGTTAGATTTACGGATCAAGTAATGAAAAATATTCATGGGGAAGATGCCCACCGGAGGAGGTATTATTGATGAGAATTTTGACATCTTTGGCTGTGCTATTAATAAATTTTCCAGCTCTTAGTCTACCTGACTGTTCGGGTTTAGAGGATTTCAAGGGAAGTATTTATGGAATGCTGGTTTCTGAAATGCTTCCGATAAATGTGGAATCACCCAAGGAAGATGCATACGTCCGTTTTGAAAACGGTGACTATCGTTTGATGGGATACGGGCTCTATTCCGGAATTAAAATCCCTAGAATAGAAAAGCTTGAGGAGAATGAGGTGTGCAAATATGGAGTCAGAGTTCTTCCTGGAATGACAGATGCGTTTGAGTCACCTGATCATCGGCGCCTAGTGGATGAATTAAGAGTTTATATAGATGAGTATAATGCATACATAGTGAGTCGTTTGAAAGAGAAGAGCCCTTAGCGTCAAGTACGGTCATCACCCATACGGAGCATGGGAGTGGTACCACCGAGCAGATAACGCATCTGCATAAAGATGCCCAGGGCTCGACAGTGGTGATTACCGGAAATGCAGTCCTTGGCAATGTTCTGAAACAACAGATAGCCTATGACCCATGGGGTAAACAAGCGACCTTGTGGAGCCACAGCCAGTTTATATTCGGACTGCGGTTAGGGGAGATGCGCGGCTACACCGGCCACACCATGGTAAACGACCTGAATCTGATTCATATGGGTGGGCGCACTTACAACCCGATGCTGGGGCGCTTTATGCAGGCGGATCCGTTTATTCAGGCGGGCGCGAACCTGCAGAACTACAACCGCTACAGCTATGTGCTGAATAACCCGCTGAGTTATACGGATCCGAGTGGGTATTTGTTTAAGCGGTTGAATAAGGCCTTTGGTAACTTTGCACCTTTTGTGGGTATGGCTGCGTCATTTTTCCTCGGAGGCGCGGGCGGCTTTTTTGTCAAGATGGGCATAGAAACCGCAGCCTCGCAGGTATTTGCCGGACTCATTGCAGGTGGAGTTGCCACCGGGAACCTCAGAGGGGCGGCGGTTGGCGCGATTAGTGGTGCAATGTTCCATTCCTTTAGCGGCATGGCAGCATCACCCACCAGAGCCTTTGTGAGTGGTGTCGGCGGCGGATTTACAAGCATGCTCGGCGGTGGCGCGTTCCACCATGGCTTTGTCAGTGCGGGAATGGGGCAAGTAGTAAACAATGCCGGCGGAGACCTAGCCACAAGCGTGATTTTAGGCGGCACTGCGTCGCAGGTTGTCGGCGGTAAGTTTGCAAATGGTGCGGTGACGGCGGCGTTGAGTAGCCTACTCAGTAGAGAGATAAATGATGTTGACTCAGCAAGCCCAGACTTCTCCCAAATGACAAATGAAGAACTTACCGATTGGCTGTTTGAGAATCGCGACCTTTTTGAGATTGATATTCCCAATAATATTGAGCTTATTTATAGTCCTCAACACACAGGGTTCTTCAGAGGTCCTTTTGGAGTAATACGTGCAAACTGCGACGATCCGCTATGCGGAGGTAGGTTGGATGAACCAACGAGGGGCGTTCTTATGTTGAATCGGATTGAGCTATTTCCATCTGCTTTCGAAGCTGGTTTCGCAAGCATTTCACTTGAATCTAACGGACGAATCCAAATTTTGGGAATGAATGTCACAGGTATAGAGCGAGCAGTTCTTACTCTTGGTCATGAGGCTGCGCATGCGCGTGGGATAGATATTCCGCCCTCGGTAGACCCGCTTGGAATTCATCCAAATGCGGATCGAGCAGGGCTTGATGCGCTGCGCAGATTTAGAGATTGGGATGAAGGAAGATAAATTGTGTTAG
>NZ_JAMFTN010000018.1 GCF_023922585.1 Aliidiomarina quisquiliarum | reverse complement strand
TAATCGTGTTGCCATTGTTGTCTGTCGCCACCGCATCAATGGTCAATGGGCCATCGGTCAGCTCACTGACATCAATGCCTTCAATCAGATAATTACCATCTGCATCCACAGTGGCTTGTGCAGTCACTGTGTTGCCATTCTGATCGGTAATGGTGATGCTCACCAACGACCCTTCGGCCACGTCGGTAGTCGCGCCACTGATATCCAGCGTCGCTGCATCGGTATCAACTGTCGCATTTACACTCAGCGCAGACTCAACCGCATCCAGATCAACCGTGGTTGATGCTTCGACTATGTTATTTGCAAAATCGAGCGTCGTCGCAGTAATAAGAAGAGGACCATCTACGAGCATGCTTACGTCGGCATCGCTCAACGAGTAAGTGCCGTCTGCGGCAATAACGGCAGTAAGATTAATTGAGTTCCCGAGCTGATCAACAATCTCGAGGCTAACTTGTGTACCAACAGCTACATTATTTGTGCTACCACTCAGTGTAATAGAACCGGCCGACTGCTCAATCACTGCGACCACAGAAATGTCGCCGTCTTCAATCGCTAACCCGCCCTGCCCCTGAGCCTGAACATCAGTAAAATCAGTGCTAATACCTGAATAATTATAAGATTCAGAACCTGCGCTTCCGACATCTGATACTCTCAGCAAACGAACAAAAGAAGACCCTTCACCACCACCGCCGGCATCACCACCCGCCGCTGCGGCTTCTAGCTGCTCAAGAAGGTCCCCTTCTCCGTCTAACAAAGCTAATATAGCTTCAGGACTTTCGGCGTCTACAACGTTATCAAAGTCATATGCATTATCAGCATCTAATGAATCTTCACTAACTAAGACTTGGAAGAGTTCTGGAATAACCTGCTCAGCACCATCGTCAAATGCTAAAGTTACCGAAGCCCCTTGCTCGGTGATGACTACCTCACCCGGCAATACTTCATCGCCAACCTGGAGTTGACGCATTGTGCCATCTTCACTTTGAGCCCAGGCGGTGCCCTGAATATTCAATACTTGTGCGGTAGCCATAATGTAACCTTATTGATGATGTCTGACAGACAGAATTTCTATTAGCGCTAATTTAACTAAAAACACGCAACTGCTCTACTGGACCTAAGTCCAGTTTATTGAAGACGCAGGACTCATAGAAATGAATAAGGGCTTTAAGATCAAGTAAGAATCATTGCCTACAAAGCATGCAATGAACATTGGGTGATGGGAACAGTGTAACTACCCCGTAAAATAATACAGATTACTCGTAGAATTTCTTTTAAGCTAAACGAAAGGAGTTTGACGATGAGCAAACGAAAGACTGAAAGCCAAATTGTGGCGATTTTGAAAGAAGCTGAAGTCGGCATGCCGGTCAAAGACCTCTGCCGTAAGTATGGCATCGGCAATTCAACGTTTTATAAGTGGCGCGAAAAATATGGCGGTATGGAAGCGTCCGATGTGCGGCGCTTAAAAGAGCTTGAAGAAGAAAACCGGCGACTCAAACAGATGTATGTTGATCTGAGCCTTAAATCGCAGATGCAAGAAGATATTATAAAAAAGCTTTAGCACCTGTGGCAGAACGAAAGATCTGGGTACGCGAGTGACAGGTGTATTATAACGCGAGCGTTGTAAAGTGCTGCCATGCGGTTGGCATCAGCCGTATCGCTTACTATTACGAGCCTAAGTTGGCCGATGATAATGCAATCATTGATGCACTCAATGCGTTGATTGAAAAACATCATCGCTGGGGTTTCCCTAAACGCTTTAAACGCCTTCGAAAGCTAGGCCACAGCTGGAATCACAAGCGTGTCTATCGTGTTTATACTGAATTAAAACTGAACCTACGGCGCAAAAGGAAAGCGACGACTGCCTAACCGCAATCCGGAGCCTTTGGCTGCGCCTAGTGCGCGTCATACGCTATCTGGACCAACTTGCTGAGTGGCACGGTTATCCTGAAAAAATTCGGGTGGACAACGGCAGCGAATTCATCTCGGAAGTCTTCGTTAGCTGGGCAAAAGCGCATGGCATTATGATTGATTACATTAAACCTGGTTGCCCTTACCAGAACGCATATATTGAACGATTTAACCGAACGTATCGTGATGACGTACTGGATTTTTACATCTTTAATAATCTGAATGAAGTGAAGCAAATAACCGAAGACTGGATTGAATTGTATAACACTGAACGACCGCACGATTCACTCACTGACATGACGCCGCTAGAGTACCGAAATGCGGCATAAGTTCTCTACGAGATGACTGTGTTATAAATGGGGTATTTACACACTAGCCTATTAAGTATAGTTGCCAACGCTACTTTTGGTGTTTTTTCCGCTTTTAAAGCCACTGTAGTAAAGCAACACCATGAAGATTGGCTTTATTTTATGGGGGAAAGGTCAGTACTAAAGAATGAATTCAAGCCTAGCTATTTTAGTTATTCGCTAAGCAGGACTTAGCCATGTATCAATAGACTAAGCCCTCATCTTGTTCAGCAAACTTCAAGGCTGTTGCAAAAATATTTGAGTATATGCTTATGCATTTATTTATAGGTAATTCCACATGAGAACGTGATTTTAAGCTAGTTAAAGTGAGTTTCGATAACCCACACTAAGCTGAATTGCTAAGAGCTTTATTAATAATATCTTTAACCAGCTCTCCTTGAAATTGTGTACTAAAACTAACACTAAACCCTTCTTTTACCATCTGATTAAATAGCTGTTCAGCGTGCTTAATCTTGCGATACTCTTCTGCTCTCAAGTTATCAGACGACTTAGTATCTTTGTAGTGGCATAGTTAATTTGGCCACCTAATTAGAGGTGTTATCATACACCACATAGACAATTAGGTGACAACATGAGCAGAAGACCAAAACGTAATTATACCCCCGAGTTTCGACTTGAAGCAGCACAGTTGGTAGTCGACCAGAATTACACCGTTCGAGAAGCAGCAGAAGCCATGAACATCGGAAACTCCACTATGGATAAGTGGGTTCGTCAGCTTCGAAAGGAGCGTGACGGAGAGAGCCCAAAGGCCACGCCAATGACGCCAGAGCAGCTTAGAATACGTGAGCTCGAGAAGCGAATTCGAGACATTGAGATGGAAAAAGACATATTAAAAAAGGCTACGGTGGGTTCAACCGGTCAGTGCAACTATCTCGTTTAGCCTCTCAGCTGGCGTTAAATATTGCAATGTTTTTCTTGGTCGTTGATTCAGGCGTAAGGCAACCACATTAAGCTGCTCTTGAGTCCACC
>NZ_JAMFTN010000017.1 GCF_023922585.1 Aliidiomarina quisquiliarum | reverse complement strand
TTGTAAGGCGCTTCCATTCAAAAGTTCAACTGGTGCCAACCGAAGTTGGTCTTTAGTCGATGCTTTCGCCTGCAAGTGCCCACACAGATTACTTGGCTTGATAAATTGTTAAAGAGCGTTGCTTCTGCCCGAAGCGAGGTGCGTATTATACACACCCAAATTACCTTGTCTACCATATTTCGAAAAGAATTTATTTTCTTGTTTCTGGCCGACCCACTTCTCTCGAAGAGGTGCGCATTCTAGCCATTTCCCACATAAGGTCAAGGGGTTTAAGTAAACAAATGCTTTTTTAATGTTTCTTTTGCCGATTCTTGTACGACAAGCTAGGATAGAGGTGTAATTTCGTACGTTCACTCTTTATTTTTTAATCAAAGGACTCGTTCATGGAACAAGCAAGTAGCGCTCTTCAAGTTATTATAGCCGCTCTTCTCGCTGCTCTCGCCGCCGTTGTAACCGCTTTTATTACTAGCTCATGGGACAACACTCTTATTACTTCAGTTACCCTTAGTACTTTCTTAGGTGGTTTACTAACCCCCTACTTAGCAAATGCACTAACCACTAGAAAGAAACGTGCTGTAAGTCGACCTCGCCAAGAACACGCTTCAGCTACTATAGCTATTGAAGAAGTTCGTACTCTTTATGTAGGTAACCTGCCATTTAAAACAGATGAAGAAACTATTAATGAACTGTTTTCTCAATATGGCCAGGTGCAGGCTGTGCGTTTAGTAAAAGATCGTCGCACTGGTCGGAAAAAAGGTTATGGTTTTGTTGAGATAGACGCTAACGCCGCTGACGCTGCCTTAGCCCAACTAAATGACAGCGAATTCGAGGGTCGTACTATTAAGGTGCGTGCTGCACATTCTGAAGCTGAGCCAGATAACGACGACGAATAGTCGCTCAGTTGCTAACATAACCCAGCATACTAATTTTAGTTTGCTGGGTTTTTTTTGGCTATTATTCGCTACAGTGCCTGCTAGAGCAGCATGTGTAAAAAGCCCGTCATGACATTCAATGCAAAAAACGTTAATATCCGCCCTTCTATTTGCCGCTACAATTGAAAGGTTTACTATTAATGAGCGACGCCCAAAACAACTACCAAAATCAACTTGACCAAAAAGTGGCTGAGCTCAAGCTTAAATTAACCCCTTTTATTACTGCCGATACCGCAGCGGAACTCGACATATTTACATCGCCCGCAAAACACTACCGCATGCGAGCAGAATTTCGTGTTTGGCATGAAGGCGACGATCTTTTCTACATTATGTTTCATCCGGGTACTCGTGATAAATATCGCGTCGACAGTTTTCCTGTTGCCCACGAGCTCATTAACGAGCTTATGCCTGCGGTACTTACCTACGTAAAAGACAAGCCTGAGCTGCGCCACAGATTATTTCAGATAGACTACTTAGCAACGCAAACTGGGCAAGCGACTATTTCATTGCTTTATCACCGCCAGCTAGACGACCAGTGGTTAACTGCGGCAGAAAAAATGCGCGCGGAACTTCAACACTTTGGGCACATTGAATTAATTGGTCGCGCAAGAAAACAAAAGCTACTAGTTCATAACGATCGTGTTATTGAAACACTTACGGTAAATAATCAGGCGTTTCAATTTGAGCAAATAGAAAATAGCTTTACGCAACCTAATGCACATGTGAATGAAAAGATGCTGCAATGGGCACTCGCTGTGAGCGACAATAGCCAAGGCGACTTACTAGAGCTTTACTGTGGCAATGGTAATTTCAGTTTGCCACTTGCGCAAAATTTCAACAAAGTACTAGGAACCGAAATTTCGCGGATATCGGTTCAATCCGCTCAAACCAATATTACTCTTAACCAGATTGAGAACGTTGTTATTGCCCGTATGTCGGCAGAAGAAGTAGCCGCTGCCATGCGTGGAGAGTTCGAGTCGCGCAGAGTAGATGAACTGCAGTTAGCTAGCTACGATTTTCAAACTGTATTAGTTGATCCACCTAGGGCTGGTCTCGATCCTGAAACCTTAGCCATGGTGCAACAATTCGACAATATTATATACATATCCTGCAACCCGGATACGCTCGCGAGTAATTTAGCTGTGCTCACCAAAACACACATGGTGGTACGCCATGCTTTATTTGATCAATTTCCATTTACCCAACACACTGAGGCTGGCGTGTACTTGGTAAAGAAAAGTATGAAGCTAACAGAAACTAAGTAGAAACGTTTACTTGGCTTGAAATAATAGGTTTGGGGTTGTTAGCAACCTCAGGCACTTGTTCACACGGCACTTTGTTGCGTTTACGGCACAGGTATAAATTTAACGTATGAGCTGTAATTAGCATAAAGGCACCGGCGACAATGGCTACCACTTGCAGCCAGGGGCTGGTTACTTCATGTTTCAAAAAGAAAAGTGCACCGCCACTTATCAGTGCCAATAAAGGGAATGGACTTGAGTGGTGACGAAAACCTAATACCACGGCAATGCCACCAACAAGCATGCTTGTTGAAAGCACTACTAGCTCAACCCAAAACATGCCCATAAACGACAAACCCATAAGGGCAAGTGTTGGCAACACAACGGGTAAAAGGAGACAATGCAGAGCGCAAACTATTGCTATTGAGATGCCTGCTTTGTCGAATGATTTATGTTGCATGGGGAAAGCTCCTTGAATGAACTGTTATAGTATAACATATCATGTCAAAAGCAAATAAAAATTTTACTAGGCGCGTAAACTTGGGAAAGTAAGCACTTCGTCGATGTGTTTCATGCCAAGCTTAATCATTAATAAGCGGTCAACACCAACAGCTACCCCTGCACAATCAGGAAAACCTGACTCTAATGCACTCAAAAGGCGCTCGTCAATATCTATCTGCGGCAAACCTAATTCTGCTCGCTGACGATTGTCTCGTTCAAAGCGCTGTCGTTGTTCAAATGCGTCGGCTAATTCCCAAAACCCATTAGCAAGCTCCAGCCCCTGGTAAAACAATTCAAATCGATGCGCTACGCGGTCGTCTTGTTCGTTGGTGCGGGCTAAAACTGCCTGCGAAGCCGGAAAGTGATATACAAAGGTAGGTATGTTCGGATCGAGCTGCGGCTCTACAATTAAGCTCATGGCTAAATTAAGTAGCCCGTCTAGGTCGTCGGCCACTACCTCGCAATCGATGCCTTTAGCGCGAATTGCATTTGCTACTTCTGCCGCTGTTGCAACTAGCGGGTCTATATTCAGCGCACTTAGAAACGCCTGTTGATAGCTCAACCTGTTTGCTGCTGATGTACCTAATAGCTCTATCATTAGTTCTTCAAGCTCAGTCATTAATTGTTGGTCGTCAAAACCTAATCGGTACCACTCCAACATTGTGAACTCGAAATTATGGCGGGCACTTAATTCTTCATCGCGAACAACCTTACACAGTTGAAAGCAGTCGCCTACACCTGCTGCTAACAGACGCTTCATTGGGTATTCTGGAGACGTTTGAAAGTAATAGTTAGTTTTCTTAGCCAGACCCTGCCCCTGCAACCTAGTCACTGCATTCACTAAATGAACATCAGTAACTCCGGCACGGCAAAGCACAGGAGTTTCAACCTCAAGTACTTGGCGCTCTCTAAAAAAAGCCCGGATCTGATGTTGCAAATCAGCCCGGGCGATTATTGCCTGTCGCGACGCAGTTGGGCGCCAGTCACTATTTAGCATGGTTTATTATTTTTGCGCGCGTGAAACATACTCGCCACTGCGGGTGTCAACACGAATAACTTCTCCGGTTTGCACAAACAGAGGTACGCGAACAACAGCGCCTGTCGATAAGGTTGCAGGTTTACCACCTGTACCGGCAGTGTCGCCTCTTAAGCCTGGGTCTGTTTCAATAATTTCTAGCTCTACAAAGTTCGGTGGTGTAACCGTTATCGGCTTACCATTCCACAACACTAAGGTAGAGGGTCCTTGTTCAACTAACCATTTAATACTTTCACCAACCGCGTCTTTATCTGCTGCGATTTGTTCGAAAGTTTCATTATTCATGAAATGCCAGAATTCACCGTCGTTATACAAATAGTCCATTTCAATTTCGTTAACGTCGGCAGCTTCTACTGTATCGCCCGACTTGAACGTTTTTTCAATCACACGCCCACTAATAAGTTTTCGAACCTTTACGCGGTTAAACGCCTGGCCTTTGCCCGGTTTTACCATTTCGTTTTCAACGATAGAGCATGGCTCACCGTCGAGCATTATTTTCAAACCACCTTTAAACTCATTTGTACTATAAGTTGCCATGATGTCCTCTTCAGTCTAAAACCGGCAAAAATCCGCGCTAATAATAAACCAAACCCGCCAAGATTTCAGGTAAAATAAATAATGTACTTAAATTGAGGTAAATAAATACTGTGTCGGCCTTTGCAAATTTAACGTTTCTTGATGACTGGCAACGCGAGTTTGCGCAAAGCTATAGCAACCCCGAAGAGCTCGGCAAGGTATTAAACCTCGACGCAGCCTGGGTTGAACAACAAAGTAATGCGCGCAAATTATTCCCCATGCGTGTACCACGCCCTTTTGCTGCGTTAATAGAGCCTGGTAATCCTAACGACCCTTTACTGCGTCAGGTCATACCCTTACAGGTCGAGTTCGACCAAGTGTCGGGTTTTAATCAAGACCCACTAGAAGAACAAGAGCTATCGGGCCCCACCGGTTTACTGCACAAATACAAAAGTAGAGTTCTTATTGTTTTACGTGGTGGCTGCGCAGTGAACTGTCGCTATTGTTTCCGGCGGCACTTTCCGTACCATGAACATAATGTTAGCAAGCGCGAACTGGAGCATATTAATACTTACTTAGCCCAGCACCCCGAAGTAAACGAGGTCATTTTAAGTGGTGGCGACCCACTTATGGCCAACGACAACCACCTTGCAACCTTAATTCAGCAAATAGAAAGCCACGCACATATTACTAGGTTACGTATTCACTCTCGCTTACCCGTTGTTATACCTCAACGGCTTACGCCCAAGCTTACGGCACTGCTTTCTGCCTCCCGTTTACAAACTATTTTAGTGCTGCATATTAATCACGGCAACGAGCTTAGTGCCGACTTGCAGCAACGGCTGCAGGTGCTGAAAAAAAATGGCATTTGGCTGTTTAACCAAAGCGTGCTACTAAAAGGAGTGAACGATTCCGTATTTGTTTTAACTGAATTAAGTGAAAAGTTATTTGCTGCAGGTGTACTGCCGTATTACTTGCACCAACTTGATCGGGTCGAAGGAGCTGCTCATTTTGAAGTTTCAGAAGCTGAAGGGCAAATGATTATGCAAGGTTTATTACGCGAGCTACCCGGTTTTTTAGTGCCCAAGTGGGTGCGTGAAAATGGCGGCGAGCAGAGCAAAACCCCACTCGCCATATTTAATTAAGTAGTACTATTAGTCTATAAAAGTTTCTTTAAACCAACGGTTCAGCATTACTAATTCTGCACCTACGGTTTCCTTATCACGGCGGGTAATTTTAGGGAATAGTGCCCGCCCTTCGGTACGAATAGCACGCCCTTCAATTTCAATATCGGCACCTTCTTTAAGCACCTTTCCGTTCGCGTCGGTTAAGGTAAAGCTCAAAACCATTTTAGGCTGATCATTTAGCAGCTCTCGGCGCACTAAGGGCTGCTGCCCGCTTGCTGAAGCTTGCGGCACAAGAGTACCGGCCATATCGTAATCGGTAATTTTAAGCTGCAAAGTTTCGCCTGCAGTAAAGTGCATTTTTCCCAAGGCCACCAAATGCCTTTCAATGCGACCAAAGCGAACATTAAGAAAGTCATTGTCGCGGTCTACATAAGGTGATTCTACGTCGGTGTAATTGTTAGGTTCGTGCCAATCGACGGTAACTTCAGCAGCTACCGCTGCATTAGCAAAAATAAATAGAGATAAAAACAATATTTTAAGTTTCATAGCAGTCGCCTCTCGTTGTTCAAAATGAAAGTGGTACACTTGCTCCCCAGCGACAACTGTTAATAAACAGCACCACAAGCGAGCAAGGCACCTATCAACACTTCTTGCTATACCTTATACCGAAGTGTTAATAATACTTCCTATCGATGCTCCTGGAGTAGAGCTTTGGGTTGGTCCACTTTGAGCGGCCGACTCGAGCAACTGTAGGGTTGCAGCGCCTTCCGCTTGCTGTTGACCCTTTGCCAGTTGCAGTGCAACCAACTCAAGGTTTTTAGGACCGTCCGATGCAATTTCCATTGGCTCTCCTTTTACTGCTGAAACTAACGATGTTTTTGGTAAAAACATCGCTTTCATTGTAACGGCAGTTTTGTACTTTACTTTAGTTCAGTTTCAAATCTAAATTGAAACCAACGGTCTAGCATCGCACGCTCATAATCTAACAATTCATGTTGTGAACTGGCCCTACGCGATGTGCGGCCTTGCCCTGGTAAATCGCGGCCCCGAAGGCGCTCTTCACCCGCCGCAATTACTTCGCCTAATTCATTTTCCACCACATAACTAAACTCCATGCGGGGGAAGTCCATACTTTTAATTACGCGTAATGCCTGGAAACCACCGTGATATGCATGGTATGACTGGGGCAAAACTTCACCTGCTAAGTCTACATCTGTTACGGTTATTTTTAGTGTGTGTTGCTCTGGTAGTTTTGCAGCCAATAAATTAAAGTGTTTTTCAAATTCACTAAATACACGAGCATGAAAGCGGCTTTCAATTTCATTGCTTGCTCGAATATCTCGATAATTCTCAGGCTCATGCCAAGTTAATTCTGCAGTGCCAGCCCATGCAGTAGCCGACACCAAGCTCACCAGTAATAGTATTCCATGTATTTTCATCGTCATTCCTCAGCTTTTTGAACCTACATTGAAAGCATACATACACCTTCGAGGATTTACCGTCAGAATGCTTTTTACTTTGTAAGAGTTTGTCAATATTAAGTCGTTAGCTGCTAGTAACGGTCATTAGCGCAGAAGAATTCACCTTGCAGCTGCAGGTTAAGCAACTTTTTAAAGAGAGTCTCGGTAGCGGCTACTACCATTACCCTTTTTAACAAGGAGGCATTACTTACACAAAAAAGGGATGAAGCGTTAGCTCCATCCCTTAACTTTGTATTACATGATTGTCTACACAGCCGTGTAAACCAATGATTTAAAAAGGTTTGCTCAGCTACGAGCAGCTTACATCATGCCGCCCATGCCACCCATGTCGCCACCTGGCATTCCCATGCTTTCTTCCTTTGGAATTTCAGCAATCATCGCTTCAGTGGTAATCATTAGACCAGCAATTGACGAAGCAAATTGCAACGCTGAACGAGTTACTTTAGTTGGATCTAAAATGCCCATTTCAAGCATGTCGCCATAAGTGTCGTTGCCTGCGTTGTAACCGAAGTTACCTTTGCCTTCTTTCACTTTATTAGTTACTACTGAAGACTCGGCGCCAGCGTTATCTGCGATTTGACGAAGAGGAGCTTCCATTGCACGTAGCGCAACTTTAATACCTACATTTTGGTCTTCATTGTCGCCACGTAAGTCTGCTAATGCGCTCGCGGCACGTACTAAAGCTACACCACCACCGGGTACAACACCTTCTTCAACTGCTGCACGGGTTGCATGTAGTGCGTCTTCAACACGGGTTTTCTTCTCTTTCATTTCTACTTCGGTTGCTGCGCCTACTTTAATAACCGCAACACCACCGGCAAGCTTAGCTAAACGCTCTTGTAGCTTTTCACGGTCGTAGTCTGAAGAAGTTTCTTCAATTTGCTGACGAATTTGAGTTACACGGCCTTCGATAAGTGTTTGTTCGCCGGCACCGTCAACAATTGTAGTGTTGTCTTTATTGATAACAACACGCTTCGCGCTACCTAGGTCTTCAAGCTGTGCTTTTTCTAGTTCCATACCAATTTCTTCAGAAATTACGGTACCGCCAGTTAGCACGGCAATGTCTTGCAGCATTGCTTTACGACGGTCACCAAAGCCTGGCGCTTTAACCGCTGCAACTTTAACAATACCGCGCATGTTGTTTACTACTAGCGTTGCTAAAGCTTCGCCTTCAACGTCTTCAGCAATGAGTAGTAATGGCTTACCAGATTTCGCCACACCTTCAAGTACAGGTAGTAGTTCGCGAATGTTGCTAATTTTCTTATCAACCAGAAGAATATGTGGGCTGTCTAGTTCAATCGTACCCGCTTCTTGGTTGGTAATGAAATAGGGTGAAAGGTATCCGCGGTCAAACTGCATACCTTCAACAACTTCCAGCTCGTCTTCTAGCGCTTGGCCTTCTTCAACCGTAATAACGCCTTCTTTGCCCACTTTGTCCATTGCTTGAGCAATGATTTCACCAATGGTGCTGTCTGAGTTTGCTGAAATAGTACCAACTTGCGCAATAGCTTTGGTGTCTGCACATGGTTGAGAAATCTTCTTCAACTCTGCTACAGCAGCAATAACTGCTTTGTCGATACCACGTTTTAGGTCCATTGGGCTCATGCCCGCAGCTACCGCTTTTAAGCCTTCAGTAACAATAGACTGAGCTAATACTGTCGCTGTGGTTGTACCGTCACCGGCTTCATCGTTCGCTTTTGACGCTACTTGTTTAACCATTTGCGCGCCCATGTTCTCAAACTTATCTTCAAGTTCGATTTCTTTAGCTACGCTTACGCCGTCTTTGGTGATTACTGGCGCACCAAACGACTTTTCTAAAATAACGTTACGACCTTTCGGGCCTAAAGTTACTTTTACTGCGTCGGCTAGTGTATTTACACCTTTCAGCATTTTTTGACGTGCTGTATTACCAAACTTTACTTCTTTAGCTGCCATGATTTTTTCCTTTCCTTAAAATGGTTCGGTTACTTAGAATAAGAGATTCAAAAAGCGCTCGGCTTATTCAATAACTGCCAGAATGTCTGACTCGCTCATTATCAGCACATCTTCGCCGTCGAGCTTTTCAGTTTTCACGCCGTAACCTTCACTAAACAGTACCGTGTCGCCAACTTTTACGTCTAACGGCGCCACTTCTCCGTTCTCGAGAATACGACCTTTGCCCACGGCTACAACCTCACCACGGGTTGATTTTTCTGCTGCTGAGCCAGTCAACACAATACCGCCCGGTGATTTGCTTTCTGCTTCTGAACGCTTAACAATCACACGATCATATAAAGGACGAAGTTTCATTGTGATACTCCCATAGTCAATGGTGGAAAATAGATCAGAACCATTCTGACCCTTGTTTAAATTAGTGTTTATATAATGGGGCCAACTTGAGTGAATCCAAGGGGGGTAGAGAAAATAATTTAACGCTCTCTATCTTCAGGGCGCTGTTCCTTGATTTGGTCAAGCGGCTCTTTTTTTTCTTCATATTCAGCCTCGTAAACATGACTTTCGCCTGTTTCTCGATGCGTAAACTCTTGCCTAAAGCCTGCATGTGTTGTGCGTACTTGCAAACGCTTTATGAACCATGTGCCCACCGCTAGCTGTACCGGGGGTAAAAGTAATAAAATAGCTAAACCGTCGGTAAAAAAACCAGGGGTTACAAAAAGTATGCCGGCAATGAAAAGCATTAATCCCGACATCATTTCTTTGCCTGGGGGCAAACCTTGGGCCATTTTCAATTGCGCTGACTGCAGCGTACGAATGCCCTGGCTGCGCACTAGTGCAGCACCAACAAATGCAGTTAGAATAATAAGGGCTATAGTGCTTAAACCACCTATAGCTTCGCCTACTTGTATAAACAGGCTAATCTCAATAATTGGCACCAAGACAAACAGTATAAATAAATACATAACGAGCCTTTTTTGGTTTCTAGTTAAGATATGGGGCATGATTATGCTAGTTTCAAGCGTTGAGGGTGCTTTATGACAAAAAAAAATGATTTTCTTAGCTCAACTCAGGGCCTAGTGCTTATGAGCACAGTGCCGTCAATGGAACTTGCGCAGCGTATTGCACACCAATTAGTATCTCGACAGCTAGCTGCCTGTGTGCAAATTATGCCGCAAGCAACGTCAGTTTATATGTGGAACGATAAGGTATGCGAAGACACGGAGCATTTGCTTATCATAAAGTGCTCGCAAGCTAATTACACCGCTGTAGAAGCTTGTATTGTAGAATTACACCCTTATGAAACGCCCGAAATTATAGCACTGCCTATTACTCAGGGGCTTCCTTCTTACCTTAACTGGATGAATAACGTTACTCATGATGCTTAAACAAAAACGAATAGGTGCAATTGCTGCTCTATGCATTGCCTTTAGTAGCTTCACCGCCCTAGCCTGGCAGAACCCTTTTGCTGACTCGTTGCAACCAAATAAATTTCCCCCTGTCGCACAAGTATTTCAGCTCGATTATAGCCAAGTAGACGCTAAGCTTCGGGTAAGTTTCGACATCAGCGACGGTTTTTATATGTATCAGCATCGCTTTAACTTCACGCCTGCAGAAAAACTAAGCGCGCCATTGCAGCTACCTGCAGGCGAAAACTATTCTGACCAGTTCTTTGGTGACACGGTTATTTATCGGCATCATGTGGAGCTTATGGTTGATTTGAATGCGGCAGCACGTAACGAAGTGTTAACCGTTCACTTTCAAGGCTGTGCCGACGAAGGTTTTTGTTATCCTCCTTCTACCCTGCAAATTTTTCTCCGACGCACTGCCGGTACATCTAGTGGAACCGGTGTGACAGATACCACAGCCATTAGCACGCCAGATACCACGGCGGTAAACCTTGCAGCCACAAAAACGACACCAAATTTACTTTGGTTGGTGTTATTAGCTTTTAGTATTGCGGGTTTCTGGCTTGCGCGCTGGCTTCGTAAAAAGTAAAAACGTCGTCTTTTTCGGCGAATGTCGCTGATACGACCAGTATTTTGCTGTGATTTTTAAAAATGCTCTTATAATGGCAGGTGTATTCTATCCACCAAAGTTGTCCGTAAGGCAACTTTGGTATTTACGTTTGTACTAACAACTTAGCGAAATTATGGCCGACAAAAAACGTATTTTAGTACTTAATGGTCCAAACCTTAATTTACTCGGCAGTCGCGAGCCTAGCATTTATGGAGCTGCAACGCTGGCCGATATTGAGGATAAACTTCGCACCAAGGCCGAAGCAGCTCACTGCGAATTATCTTTTTTTCAGTCTAATGCTGAGCATGATCTTATTAATACCATTCATAGTGCTTCTGGCCGTTATAGTTTTATTTTAATCAACCCAGCGGCATTTACTCATACCAGCATTGCTATAAGAGACGCCCTGCTGGGGGTTGCTATTCCATTTATTGAGGTGCATTTGTCGAACGTGCACGCGCGTGAAACCTTTCGCCGTCAGTCGTATTTTTCTGATTGTGCGGTAGGTGTTATTTGCGGCTTTGGCGCACAAAGTTATGAACTTGCGTTAACTGCCGCACTCCAACTAATTAAACGCATACCTGAATAAAATTAAGCAATTACGAAAAGCATTAGTTACATAATTACACACCTATATTTATCGACGAAAAGTGAGTTAAACAGGTTATGGATATTCGTAAAATTAAAAAATTAATCGAGCTCGTTCAAGAGTCTGGTATTGCTGAACTAGAAGTTACTGAAGGCGAAGAAGCGGTACGTATTTGCCGTGTTAATGCCGGCTCAGTACCCGCAATGGCACAGTATCAAGTACCACAGCAAATGCCCGCCGCAGCTCCTCAATTTCAACCTCAAGTTCAACCCGAGGCCGCTGCAACAGCTCCCGCTGCACCTGTAGCAGAAGAAATGTCTGGTACTGTGGTTAAGTCACCCATGGTTGGAACTTTCTATGAATCACCAGCCCCTGGAGTGAAAGCATTTGTAACGGTTGGCCAACGTGTAAACGTAGGTGAAACCCTATGTATTGTAGAAGCCATGAAAATGATGAACCACATTGAAGCTGAAGTAAGTGGTGTGGTGAAAAGAATCTTGGTCGAGAATGAAGCGCCGGTTGAGTTCGATCAGCCTCTCTTTATCATTGAATAACCGACCCAATAAAGGCGAAGATCATGTTAGATAAAGTAGTCATTGCCAACCGGGGTGAAATTGCCTTGCGCATTTTACGGGCTTGTAAAGAGCTCGGTATTAAAACCGTTGCGGTTCACTCCACGGCAGATAGAAGTTTAAAACACGTGTTGCTGGCCGACGAGTCTATTTGTGTTGGCCCACCATCAGCAACAGAAAGTTACCTCAATATTCCGCGTATTATTAGCGCCGCAGAGGTAACTGATGCAACAGCTATTCACCCTGGCTATGGCTTTCTTGCTGAAAATGCTGATTTTGCTGAGCAAGTGGAAAACTCCGGGTTTATTTTTATTGGTCCAACGCCAGACGTTATCCGCACCATGGGTGACAAAGTAGCAGCCATTAACACCATGAAAAAAGCAGGGGTGCCTTGTGTACCTGGCTCCGATGGTCCGTTAGGCGACAACGATGCAGAAAATTTAGCTATTGCCAAACGCATTGGTTACCCCGTCATTGTTAAAGCAGCGGGTGGTGGCGGTGGCCGTGGTATGCGCATGGTACGTAAGGAAGCCGACTTGTTGAAGTCCATTACTGCCACCCAAACCGAAGCTCGCGCTGCTTTTGGTAACCCAATTGTTTATATGGAGAAGTTCCTTGAAAACCCACGCCATATTGAAATACAAGTGTTAGCAGACGGCCAAGGCAATGCTATTCATTTAGGCGAACGCGACTGTTCCATGCAACGCCGCCATCAAAAGGTGGTAGAAGAAGCTCCCGCACCAGGTATTACACCTGAAATTCGCAAAAGCATTGGCGAACGTTGCGCCCAAGCTTGTTTAGAAATAGGCTACCGTGGTGCTGGTACCTTCGAGTTTTTATATGAAAACGGCGAGTTCTATTTCATTGAAATGAACACCCGCATTCAAGTAGAACATACGATTACCGAAATGGTAACTGGCATTGATTTGGTGAAAGAGCAGTTACGAATTGCTGCCGGGTTGCCCTTATCAATAAGCCAAGAAGACGTTGTGGTACGTGGCTATTCAATTGAGTGTCGAATTAATGCTGAAGACCCACAAACTTTTATACCTTCTCCTGGTGTTATTACCCGTTTCCATTCACCAGGCGGTATGGGCGTACGTTGGGATTCGCATATTTATGCCGACTACCGAGTACCACCTAACTACGACTCTATGATCGGTAAGCTCATTACCCACGGCGACACCCGCGACGTGGCTATTGCCCGTATGCAAATAGCGTTGGGCGAGTTAATTATTGAAGGTATTAAAACCAATATTCCGTTGCACCAGTCAATTATGGCCGACCAAAACTTCCAAAAAGGCGGCACCAATATTCACTATTTAGAAAAGAAGCTAGGCATCAACTAAATTTCACTTGAATGAAATGAAAGATCCTTGCTCTTCAAATCAAGCTCAGGTAAAACACCTGAGCTTTTTTGTTTTAAGTTTGCATCGCTAAATAAGGTAACCACTATGGCTTGGATTCAACTGACGCTCACTACTGACGACGAACACGCGCGTCAACTCGGCGACATACTTATGGCTAATCAGGCGCAAGCTGTTACCTATCGTGATGCGAAAGACGCACCTATTTTTGAGCCACCACCGGGTGAAATTCCGCTCTGGTCGCAAACCTTGGTTACTGGCCTTTACCCTGCTGAAACAAACCTAGCCCCAATATTGAATAATTTACATAAGGTTGCTTTTCTCAGTAAACCACTGCAGTACAAAACCGATGCGCTAGAAGACAAAGACTGGGAACGAGAGTGGATGGACAACTTCAAGCCCATTTGCTTTGGCGGCCGGTTTTGGGTGGTACCTTCATGGCATCAGCCTCCTGAGCCTGAACAACCATATTTACTGCTAGACCCTGGCATGGCGTTTGGCACCGGTACCCACGCTACCACAGCCTTATGTTTAGAGTGGTTAACGGAACAAGACCTTACTGGTAAAACGGTGGTCGACTTTGGTTGCGGCTCGGGTATTTTAGCTATTGCAGCACTTAAATTAGGTGCTACTCGCTGTATTGGCACAGACATAGACCAGCAGGCTTTAAGAACCACCCGTGAAAATGCAAAAATAAATGGCGTTGCAGATAAACTGGAGGTGTATTTGCCCCATGAAATGCCCAACATAAAAGCTGATTTGGTGATTGCAAATATTTTAGCAGCGCCATTAATTGAGTTATCAAAAGTAATTCTAGGTTACTTAAAAACTGACGGTCCAATTGCCATGTCTGGAATTTTGCAACGCCAAGCCAACGATGTCATGGCCGCTTACCTACCAAGAATTGAGTTTTCAGCGCCACGCTTCCAGGAGGAGTGGACATTAATTTCGGGCCTGTGTAGCGGCAGAGTTAACAATTAACTTACAGTTAGAGCAATGAAGGCCCTCAAGGAAATTAATGTCAAGCGTAAAAAAGGCAAAAAAACAGCTTTTTGTTCACTTATTAGCCTTTTATTTTTGTGCTAAATTCCCTAGAATTCTCTCCCCCTTTCGCTGAACAGTTTTTAACCGATGCGGATTGGTCATTACCAATTACAGAATAATGTGCTCCTTGCACCCATGGCTGGCGTAACAGATTTGCCCTTCCGGCGTTTGTGCACAAAGCTTGGGGCAGGCCTAGTTGTTTCAGAGATGTTATCGAGCAATCCCGATGTTTGGGATACGGATAAGTCTCGTAGCCGCATGGCGCACGAAAATGAACCTGGAATTCGTTCAGTACAAATTGCGGGGTCTGACCCAGAAATGATGGCGCGTGCCGCTCAGCATAATATTGCTGAAGGGGCACAAATTATCGATATCAATATGGGTTGTCCCGCAAAGAAAGTGAATAAGAAGTTGGCAGGATCAGCCTTACTTCGCGAGCCGTCACTGGTGCGTGAAATTTTAAGCGCTGTGCGAGAAGCTGTAGCAGCTCCTGTCACTCTTAAAATTCGGACAGGTTGGGCACCAGAATATATAAATGGTGTGCAAATTGCCGAAATCGCTCAAGCAGAAGGAATGGCAGCGTTAACTGTACATGGCCGCACACGCGCATGTATGTACAAGGGAAATGCTGAATACGACACCATTCGTGATATTCGCAGCGCCATTAGTATTCCATTGATAGCCAATGGCGATATTACAACACCAGAGCAAGCTAAGTTTGTGCTTACTTACACTGGTGCCGATGCAGTCATGATTGGTCGCGGAGCGCAAGGAAACCCATGGATCTTCAGAGAAATCGTACATTATCTGAATACGGGGAAAAAATTAGCACCACCTAGTCGACATGAGGTGACCACTGTAATGCAACAGCACTTACAACAACTTCATAGCTTCTATGGCGAACGCCGCGGTGTGCGCATAGCCAGGAAGCATATTGGCTGGTATGTACAAGGTATTGGCGACCCAACTAACTTTCGCGCTGCTTTCAATTCAATTGAAACGGCAGCAGAGCAGTTGGTCGCTTTAGAATTTTTTTCGTCAATTTAGCAGAGAGAAAGAGCGCTATTATGTTTGACCCTAATGGAAATCGTGAAACTGTTGTTAACCCACTAATGACTCAAGCTCCAAACGCAAACCCACGTCCTTTGCGTAATTCTGTGAAGCAAGCTTTGAATGGCTTCTTAAGCCAACTAGAAGGACAAGATCCAGAAGAGTTGTATGAATTAGTTTTGGCTGAAGTTGAAGCCCCATTACTCGAAGAAGTAATGACTTACACACGTGGTAACCAAACCCGTGCCGCCACTATGCTCGGTATTAACCGCGGCACTCTGCGGAAGAAATTAAAAAAGTACGGCATGAACTAAGCATTAGGTTCATCAGCGAATGAATTACAGAACAAAGGAAAGCGCTACTTCGGTAGCGCTTTCTTCGTTTCTGGCTTCGCTTAAAGGCCAGTTTTGCGTATAATGTTGAACCGCATAAGCACACTACTTTCGGGCCCAAGTTTAGGCCAATTACCTACTATACAGCGAGTATTCTGACCATGAGCCACATTCGCCCTATTCAGCGCGCTTTATTAAGTGTTTCAGACAAAACCGGAATTGTTGAGTTCGCCCAAGCACTGCACCAACGTAAAGTGGAAATTCTTTCCACCGGTGGCACGGCAAAATTACTTCGTGAAGCGAGCATTCCTGTCATTGAAGTGTCTGACTACACAGGCCAAGCAGAAATAATGGACGGTCGTGTTAAAACCCTTCATCCTAAAATTCATGGTGGCATTCTAGCGCGCCGTGAATTAGACCAAGACGTAATGGCTGAGCAGAATATTGGCCCTATCGACCTAGTCGCCGTTAACTTGTATCCGTTTAAAAAAACCGTGGCCAACCCCGACTGTAATTTTGCCGACGCGATTGAAAATATTGATATTGGTGGACCCACCATGGTTCGTGCGGCTGCTAAAAACCACGCCGACGTAACTATTATTGTGAACGCAGCTGACTATAGCCGTGTGCTTAATGAATTAAACGAACACGATGGCGTAACTGGCCCCACTCGCCTAGATCTCGCTACTGCCGCCTTTGAACACACTGCTGCGTACGACGGTATGATCGCCAATTATCTAGGTCAGCGCAGCCCGCACATCACTAATGAACAAGCGAGCCCTGAACAACCCGTACGCTTTCCCCGCACCTTTAATATGCAAGTGCAAAAGAAACAAGATCTTCGTTACGGTGAAAACAGCCACCAAGAAGCTGCGTTTTATATCGACCCCGAATTCAAAGACCCTAGTGTTGCAACCTCTATTCAAGTACAAGGCAAAGCACTTTCTTACAACAACATTGCCGACACCGACGCAGCATTTGAGTGTGTAAAAACCTTTACTGCGCCGGCCTGCGTTATTGTGAAGCACGCCAACCCATGCGGCGTGGCAGTTGGCAGCAACATTCTTGAAGCCTATGAGCGCGCCTATAAAACGGATCCCACATCAGCCTTTGGCGGTATTATTGCTTTTAACCAGCCGCTCGACGAAACCACCGCTCACGCAATAGTTTCACGCCAGTTTGTTGAAGTTATTATTGCCCCTGGAGCTAGCAAGCGTGCTCAAGCCATTGTGGCGAGTAAACCTAATGTGCGCTTGCTAACGACTTCAGAGTTAGGCGCACAAAGCGCACAGCTCGACTTTAAGCGCGTTCAAGGTGGTTTATTAATTCAAGACAGCGACCACGCAATTGTACCAAGAGCCGACTTGCAGTTTGTTTCTACCGCTCAGCCAACAGAGCAGCAACTGAACGACCTAATGTTTGCCTGGAATGTCGTGCGCTTTGTGAAATCGAACGCTATTGTTTATGCCAATGACGGTATGACCATTGGTGTTGGCGCAGGTCAAATGAGCCGCGTTTATAGTGCCAAAATAGCGGCCATTAAAGCGGCCGACGAAAACCTCGAAGTTGCAGGCTCTGTGATGGCCTCTGATGCTTTCTTCCCATTTCGCGATACCATCGATGCCGCAGCAGCGGCGGGCATCACTGCTATTATTCAGCCGGGCGGCTCTATTCGTGACGACGAAGTGATTGCAGCAGCAAACGAGCATGGAATTGCCATGGTGTTTACTGGCATGCGCCATTTCAAGCATTAACAGCACAGGAATATGCGATGAACATTCTTATTATTGGTAGTGGTGGTCGTGAACACGCATTGGCTTGGAAAGTGGCGCAGTCGGCCCAGGTTAGCCAAGTGTATGTGGCGCCAGGAAATGCTGGTACTGCAAATGAAGCTAAAGTAAGCAATGTGAACATTGCCGTTGATGATATTGATGGCTTAGTTAATTTTGCCAAAGAGAATCAAGTGGCTTTAACCATTGTAGGCCCTGAAGTTCCTTTAGTACTGGGAGTAGTCGATAGCTTTCAACAACACAACCTAGCCATTTTTGGTCCCACTAAAGGTGCCGCACAACTAGAAGGCTCGAAAGCTTTCTGTAAAGACTTCTTTGCTCGCCATAACATTCCAACCGCGGCGTATGAAAACTTTACCGACATTGCACCTGCCAAAGCTTATGTGCGCCAAGGTAATTTACCTATTGTTATTAAAGCCGACGGCCTAGCTGCCGGCAAAGGTGTCATTATTGCTGAAACTTTAGCGCAAGCTGACGCCGCTATTGAAGACATGTTAGCGGGCAACAAGTTTGGTGACGCAGGTAGCCGAGTTGTTATAGAAGAGTTTTTAGTCGGTGAAGAGGCTAGCTTTATTGCCATGGTCGACGGCAAAAACATTCTTGCCTTTGCTTCTAGCCAAGACCATAAAGCACGGGATAACGGCGACAAAGGGCCTAATACTGGCGGTATGGGCGCTTATTCTCCAGCGCCAGTGCTAACCGACAGCATCAGTGACTGGGTAGTTAAGAATATTTTACAACCCACTGTCGACGGCATGCATGCGGAAGGCAATACTTACGTTGGCTTTCTCTATGCTGGCTTAATGATTAGCGACGATGGCACAGCCAAAACCCTTGAGTATAACTGCCGTTTTGGAGACCCTGAAACACAGCCGATTATGATGCGCTTAAAGTCAGACTTAGTTGAATTATGCTTTGCCGCGCTGGCAGGCAAGTTAGACACCACAACCATAGAGTTTACCGAGCAAGCAGCTGTTGGTGTTGTTATGGCAGCGGGCGGTTACCCAGACCAGTTTCGTAAAGGCGATACTATTGAAGGCCTTGAGGCTATTGCAAACCAGCACAGTGAACAGCAAGCGAAAGTATTCCAAGCGGGTACGAAACAAGTGGGTGAACAATTGCACACCAATGGTGGTCGTGTGCTTTGTGTTACCGCCTTAGGTGCTACTGTAACTGAAGCGCAAGCAAATGCTTATGCCTTAGTGAAGAAAATACACTGGCCTGATGCCTATTACCGCGACGACATTGGCTATCGCGCCATAGCTCGTGAACGATAACAGCACCGAAACAAAAGGCCTCGTTTAACGAGGCCTTTTTATTTAATCTTCTACTACTAAGTCGTCTTCCGTTGAACCGGCGCTGTCATAGTCGTTATCGTCTTCAACTATTTTGCTGCGGCCATACATGCTGCCTACTCGCGGGCGATTAATACGCTTATGGTATTTCACCCATGCTTTTTCAATCACTGTTTCTGGTTCTTTTTGCCCTGTGGCAACAGCAAGTAAGCCTTTATCTTCATCTGTGGTCGGCTCTAACTCACCGGCTACAAGCGCAGTGATTAGACAGCCATAGTGTAATAGCGCGTCGCTTTCACGAATTGAGAAGTCGCCAGAGCGAGAGAATCCATACGGATAATTACGGAAGTCATTAAAGGGTTTCCGCAGTAATGTTTCACGATTTATTGTTGCCATAGTCATCCACCTTTGGGGCAAAAACATTAAATAACCGCAGCATTCATGCCACGCAGATGACCATATAAAGGCCTATAGAATACTTGTCAAGCTCTTTATTGAAATACAACAAAATTAAAACGCTTCATAAGGGCTACAGCCTAACCCAGCTTAGGTAATTTTACTTTTGGCTAGTTCGCTAAAGCCTGTTTAATTTGGCTTGTTAAGCGTTCGTCCATGGGTGCCACAGCGCTTGGGAAAGACGTAATAACTTCACCATTACGACCAACCAGGTACTTGTGAAAGTTCCAAGCAGGAGGGCCTTGCTCACGCGCTAGCTGAGTGAACACAGGGTTCGCTCGGCGACCTGTTACAGCCGAAATAGACATCATGGGAAAAGTCACCCCAAAATTTGCAAAACATACCTCTGCCACAGCTTCTTCATCCGCATGCTCTTGTCGAAAACTGTCGGAAGGAAAGCCAATTATAGTAAAGCCTTGGTCTTTATATTCTTGATAGAGCATTTCTAGCCCCTCAAATTGGCCCGTATAGCCACATTGGCTTGCCGTATTAACCACCAAAGTTACCTTCCCTTGGCTAAGCTCACATAGGTTACTCATTGCCTCTGAACGCAAACTACGCTGTTCACCCTGCAGCGGCCCAGAACAAGCTTCTAAGGGGTCAGCCTGCGCGGCTGGCGCAGTGAACATTCCTAGCGCAACAACAGCTCCTAATACGGATATGTAGTTCATGGTGTGCTCCTCATTTGATTGTTTACGTTTGGCTAATTCGCCCGATAGGTATTGCGGCGTTAACACCGCGCAGAAAATAGCGCCTGCCACACGCTTTATTTAATAGTATACGCATAAGTGCTGTATATGGATGACTTATCTTACTGAAGAAAAGAACTAACTAAGAGCCGAAGACAACAAGAAGTAAATTGCAGAAACAACAACGCCACCCGAAGGTGGCGTTGTTGTGAATTTGGAGCGAGTAACGAGGTTCGAACTCGTGACCTCGACCTTGGCAAGGTCGCGCTCTACCAGCTGAGCTATACTCGCATTGCCAGGGTGCTCTGCCCTGACTGCGAAATGCATTTTACTCATTCCGTTACGTAATGCAAGCTCATTTTGACAAGTTTCTACTGTTCGCTGAAAAAATGAGCACGGTAATACTTTAACTCTTCAATCGACTCTCGAATATCAGCCAAAGCCTCGTGGGCATTATGCTTTTCAAAACCATTAACAATGCTAGGCTTCCAACGTTTGGCGAGTTCTTTTACTGTACTCACATCTAAATTACGGTAATGGAAGTATGCTTCTAGTTCCGGCATGTAACGGGCTAAAAAACGCCTGTCTTGGCAAATACTATTTCCACACATAGGCGACGTATTGGCATCAATGTGTTGCTTGAGAAATTCAATGGTTGCTTTTTCAGCCGCTTCAATATCAACACCCTCCGCTTTTATGCGCTTCACTAAGCCTGAATCCGTATGGGTTTTGGTATTCCAATCATCCATACCTGCTAGGCGTTCATCGCTTTGCTTAATAGCAAACACTGGCCCTACGGCAATTTCATTTAACTGCGCGTCGGTTACTATGGTAGCAATTTCAATAATTACATCTTCTTCAGGCGATAAGCCGGTCATTTCTAAATCTATCCAAATCAAGCGGCTATTCTGTTCGGTCATGTTAATTCCTTACCTTAACTCTTCAATATGCGCCAACTAGCGCTTTTCATCACACTTTACTGCACTTTATTGTATGATAGAACCATTAAGAATGCTCGTTTAACGCCAAGGAGACTGCGTGGGGCAAAAGCGTAAATTAACCAAAGGTCAGCAGCGTCGTATGCACGCTAACCAAAGCAAGCGTTTGGCCAAAAGTGAACAATCGAAAAGCGACCAATGGAGTGACGATCAGCTCGGGCCACTTCAACCTGGCCGTGTTGTAAGCCGCTTTGGCCAACACGTAGACATATTAGATAACCAAGGAATAACTTATCGGTGCAATATTCGCCGAGCAGTTAAAAGCCTAGTTACTGGCGACCGGGTGGTGTGGCGTAAAGCCCCCACTCAAGAACAAGGAATGCAAGGGGTCGTTGAAGCAGTAGAGCCTCGCGATAGCGAATTGTGCCGGCCGGACATTTACGACGGGCTAAAACCTGTAGCCGCGAACGTTGACCAAATCTTTATTGTTTCTTCGTCGCAACCGGCTTTTTCCGACCAAATTATTGATCGTTATTTAGTGGCCTGTGCAGACGCTGGCATACAAGCCATTATTGTTATGAACAAAGTCGACCTTATTGATGCCACTGAAGCCGAACATATTAACCAACGCCTACAAGTTTATGTCGATATGGGTTACAAAGTTATTCGGGTAAGCGCTGTAACGGGTGAAGGTATTGAGCATTTACGCGACAGCTTTGTGGGTAAAGTGTCGGTGTTAGTCGGCCAGTCTGGGGTGGGTAAATCTTCACTCATCGACAAAGCTTTGCCTGAGGTAAGCTTAGTGATAGGTGACATTTCAACTGGCTCTGGTCTTGGCCAGCACACCACAACGGTGGCCCGCTGGTATCCACTTAACGAGGGAGGAGCATTAATAGACTCGCCAGGCATTCGGGAATTTGGGTTATGGCACTTAGCGATCGAACGTATTACTCTTGGGTTTATTGACTTTCACCCATTTCTTGGCACCTGCAAATTTCGCGACTGTAAACATGGCAACGACCCTGGTTGTGCCTTACAACAAGCAGTAGCAGAAGGAAAGCTAGACGAAGGCAGGCTTGCGAATTACCATCGCATTATTGATTCATTAGATAAAAACTGAGGTACATAGTGTCTACTGTTGATCGTGTTAAAATTGCTACGCAATATATTTTACCTAAACATTTACTTTCACGTTTAACGGGGCGCTTTGCCGCTGCCCGTGCGGGCTGGTTCACCCAAATTGCTATTCGTGCTTTCATTCGCAACTTTAGTGTTGACATGAGCGAAGCCGCCTTACCCAAGCCTAAAGATTACCAAACTTTTAACGACTTTTTTACCCGTGAATTAAAAGCAGGCGCTCGCCCCATACTTGCGGAAGGGCTTGAACTTGCCCACCCGGTCGATGGCACTGTAAGCCAAATAGGCGAAATAGACGACGACACTATAGTGCAGGCAAAAGGACACAACTACAGCGTAACCGAGCTGCTGGGGGGCGACACGTCATTAGGCAAAGAGTTCGACGATGGTTATTTTGCCACCATATATTTAGCTCCACGCGACTACCACCGTATACACATGCCATGCGACGGTACGCTACGTGAAATGATATATATTCCTGGTGATTTATTCTCGGTTAATCCACTTACCGCCCAAAATGTACCCAATTTATTTGCCCGTAACGAACGTGTGGTCGCTATTTTCGACACCGACCGAGGCCCTTTTTCTATGGTTTTAGTAGGAGCAACTATTGTTGCTAGCATTGAAACTATTTGGGCTGGAACTGTCACTCCACCGCGCGGACCACGGGTACACAAGTGGCAGTACCCAAGTAAAGGTGCGGCGGCTATCACCCTTAAAAAAGGCGAAGAAATGGGCCGCTTTAAACTGGGCTCTACGGTAATTATGACCTTTGCTGAAGACGCCATAAACTGGCACGACGATGTAAAACCTGGCCAAATTACCCGCATGGGTACTATATTAGGCGAGTGGCAAAGCTAACGGCATGCTAATTTTTGCCCACCGAGGTGCTAGCGCCGTTGCTCCTGAAAACACGCTAGCAGCCTTTGACAAGGCACTAGAAGCGCAAGCCGACGCTATAGAGATCGACATTAGCCAAGTAGACGGCGAAGTGTATGTTTTCCACGATCGTTATTTAGATCGCCTTACGGCTAAGCCTGGCCGCTTTCAAGACTTAAGTTCGGCACAAGTTCAAACCCTAGCGGTATTTGGTCAGCATCAGGTGCCTACGCTTAAACAAGCGTTACACCGAATTGCGGGCAGGTGCATGCTCAATATAGAAATAAAAGCTCCGGTGGAACAAGAAAAATTATCTGAGTTACTTAACTATGCCCTTAGGCAATGCGGCTTTACAGAGCAGCAACTGCTTATTTCCTCCTTTAATCACCACTGGTTAAAAGATATTAAGGCGGCCCGACCACAAACTCGCATTGGTGCCTTAACTGCCACAAACAACCTCGACTATGCCGCTTATGCAACGCAACTTGGCGCCTATTCAGCCCACATTGATATCAACGTAATCGACCAAGCCTTTGTGCATGATGCACACCAACGGGGGTTAGCTGTTTTTGTTTACACGGTCGATGAGGCGCAAGATATAACTTGGCTAAAAAAATTAGGGGTGGACGGTATATTTACCAACCACCCCCTATTGGCGAAGACGATTTTGGCTGGGCTACCCGTATGCGAGCATACCCTTATTCGCCACTTTTAAGCTTCTCTAGCAGCGCTAATTAATCTTTTACTGCCAGCGCTTCTTTTAGGGCATCGTCTTCAGCCCGGCGATCTGGATATTGTTTTTCTAGCTCAGCTAATTCATTCGCTAACGCCATGGGCGAACTAGTGTTGCGAGCTAAGCCAACATACAGTGCGGGTACCAAAAATATTGTTAAGAAGGCTGAAAAGGCCACACCACTAAAGATAACCACACCTAAAACCATACGGCTTTCAGCGCCTGGCCCACTGGCTAATACTAACGGCAAAGAGCTCATTAAAGTAGTAAAAGCTGTCATTACAATGGGCCGCAAGCGTAACCGTGAAGCCCGCGCTAAAGCGTCTTCAAACTTCATGCCGGCGTCGCGCAACTGGTTAGCAAATTCAACAATTAAAATACCGTTTTTTGCCGCCAGGCCAATTAACATTACAATACCTATCTGGCTGTAAATATTTATGGTCATTCCCATGGCGTAAAGCCCGAATAAAGCCCCAAAAATAGCCAGCGGCACCGTTAAAATAATAACAAAAGGGTGTATAAAGCTTTCAAACTGGGCAGCTAATACTAAGAAAGTTATTGCCAAGGCAAGCCCGAATATAAAGACAATGGTGCTACCGCCTTCTTGGTATAGTAACGACTGACCTTTGTAGTCGTACGAAACGTCGTCTGGTAATTCATTGGCCACTATGTTCTCTAAGAATGCTAAGGCTTCGCCAAGCGAGTAACCGTCGGCTAAGTTGGCACTAATAGTAATTGAGCGCATGCGGTTATAGCGGTTTAAAGTGGACGCTGTGGCACCTTCTTCTACCGTGACTAAATTCGACATGGGAATTAATTCACGGGTGCTTTGTGAGCGAACGTAAATAGCATCTATGTCTTGTGGCGAACGAAAGTCAGAACGTTCCCCTTCAAGCAGTACGTTGTACTCTTCACCATTATCTTGGTAAGTGGTCACTCTGCGGCTGCCCAACATGCTTTCAAGGGTACGGCCAATATCGCCTACCGAAACACCAAGGTCGGCAGCACGGTTCTGGTCTATTTTAATTCGCAATTGCGGCACTGTTTCGCGGTAGTCGCTATCTAGCTGTATTAAACCAGGGTTTTCTTGCGCTTTTTCTATCACTATGTCGCGGTAACGAGCCAATTCAGCGAAAGTATTGCCTTGCAATACAAACTCCACCGGCCGCGAACTCCCGCCACCACTAATACCACTACGCATATTGGCAAAAGCTATTACGTCGGGCACTTCTTGTAAGCGCGTGCGAACTTCGTTCAGTAATTCAAACGAACTCCAGTCACGCTCACTAAAGGGCACGGCACCCACAATGGCGATACCTGCACTGTTACCCCAACCTGGCGTTCGAATAATTAGCCGCTCTACTTTCCCTTCATCAATATAAGGCAGCAATATTTCTTCAATTTTATTCATATTACGAAGGTTTGATTCGTAGGTTGCCCCTTCAGCACTACGCACCATAACAAAGAAATTTCCGCGGTCTTCAGGTGGTACAAATTCTTGACCTATTTTGCCTAATAATAAGTACGATGCTCCCGCCGAAAGCACCACCACTGCAAATGCAATAATTGGCCACTTGATAGACTTATACACCATACGTTCGTACGACGATTCAATGCGTTGAAAAGCATTGTCAATTGCCTGCCCAAAACGCGAGTTGCGCTCTTTTTTCTTCAACATTTTAGAACACAACATGGGCGACAAAGTTAGTGCGGTAATACTGGAAAAAGCAACCGCAGCGGCAAGGGCTATAGCAAACTCAGTGAAAAGTAAGCCTATGTTACCGTCCATGAAAATCAACGGCACAAATACTGCGATTAATACTAAAGTAGTTGCCACTACAGCAAAGCCAACTTCTCGGGCTCCACGGTAAGCCGCTAATAAGGGCGGATCGCCATTTTCTACTCGGCGATAAATGTTTTCTAATACCACAATGGAGTCGTCAACCACTAGCCCAATAGCAAGTACCAATGCTAAAAGGGTCAGCAGGTTAATTGAAAAGCCCATAGCACTTAAAACAATATAGGAAGAGAGTAACGCAACAGGTACAGTTAACGCCGGAATCAGCGTTACTCGAATATTACCTAGGAAGAAATAAATAACCAAAACCACCATGGCCATGGCTATAAACAAGGTTTGATAAACCTCATTGATGGAGTCGCGAATAAATATAGACGAATCGTAACTAGACACCAGCATCATACTTGCCGGTAAAGTGTTTTGCATTCGGGCAACTTCCCGTGCAACGTTATCAACCACATCTAAGGTATTAGCATTCGACTGACGAATAATACCAATGCCTACCATGTTAATACCGTTACCACGGAACTCTGAACGGTCGTTTTCTGCTTCCACAGAAACCCGTGCCACTTCACCTAAACGAACCAAGTAGCCATCGCTTCCGGCAACAATACTTAAATTAGCAAAATCTGTAGCTGTTAAGTAGTTGCGGGTTACCCGCACCGAAAACTCCCTATCACGCGATTCAATTTCCCCTGCGGGTAGTTCTACGTTTTCAGCTCTTAGCCTATTTTCAATATCGGCGACAGTAATGCCACGGGCAGCCATAGCTTGGCGATCTAGCCATATTTTCATGGCATAGCGGCGTTCACCACCAATATTCACTCTGGCCACTCCGTCTACTACCGACAAACGGTCGACAATATAGCGGTTAGCATAGTCAGTTAGCTCTAACGTAGTCATGTTTTCACTACGCAAGCTGTACCAAACTACGGTGTCTTCGTCGGAGTTCGCTTTGGTTACTTCGGGTGGGTCTACTTGTTGCGGCAAGCTACGCATCACTCGCTGTACACGTTCGCGCACGTCGTTTGCGGCCGAGTCTATGTCGCGGCTTTGTTCAAATTCGATAGTAATACGTGAACGACCGTCGCGGCTCGACGAATTAATACTTTTAATGCCATCAATGCCGCTTATACGCTCTTCTATTACCTGCGTAATTTGAGTTTCAATAATTTCTGCGTTAGCCCCAGAATAACTAGTGCTAATTGAAACCACTGGCGGTTCAATATTAGGGTATTCACGTAAAGGCAGAGAACTAAAAGCAACTACCCCAAAAATAATAAGTAATATATTTATAACGGTAGCAAAAACTGGGCGCTTAACTGAAGTATCTGATAACAACATTGTTTTAGCGCTCCGTTACGTTAACAGGCAAGCCATCTCGAACCTGAACCGTTCCTTCAATAATCACCTTATCGCCTTCATTGAGTCCGGATAAAACTTCAACCCAGCCTGGTAAACGTCGACCAATGGTAATTACTGTCATTTCAGCACGATTTTCGTCGCTAATACGATAAACATGGTGTTCGTTCCGAATGGGTATCACTGCACTTTCAGGCACCATCATGGTGAAGTCTATGCTGCGCTCTAGCTCTACACTTAAAAGCATACCAGGGCGTAACTCTCGCGACTCATTGTTAATTTGAGCACGTACTTGAATAGACCGGGTTACCGGATCAACCCGCGAGGCTAAGCTCATTATACGACCTTCAAACACACGATTTTCGTAGGCAGCCGAACGCGCAGCTACGCGCTGCCCTGGCTCTAAGCTGGGTAAGTATAATTCGGGTACACTGAAGTCTACGTAAATAGGGTCGAGGGCGTCGAGGGTGGTAATTACATCGCCGGGCCGTACTAACGAACCGATACTCACTTGGCGAATACCAAGCCGACCCGCAAATGGAGCTAAAATACGCATTTCGTCTAAGCGGCTACGGGCAACTGCAAGTTCTGCTGAGGTTTGTTCGACGCGTACTTCTTGTTCGTCTATCATGCTGCGTGAAGCTGCGTTTTCGCGCGCTAGCTCACGTAATCGTTCAAGTTGGCGGCGGGCCTCAGCCAAACGAAACTCAAGTTCTTGAGCTCGCGCACGCTCTTCCCTGTCGTTTAAAACGATCAGTAAGTCGCCTTTTGCTACTTCTTGGCCATCAGTAAAATGTATTTCACGCACCGTTTGTGCAACGCGTGCCATAATATTTACTGACTGATTTGCTTTAGCAGTTCCTAACCCCTGAATGGTGTCGCGGAACTCCATAGTGCGCGCTTCTGTTACCACCACTGTGGGTGCAGTCATCGTACGCTGGCCACCGGCTTGGTCTCCATCAAAAAAATAGAGCCAGCCAATAATTGCAGCTAAAATAACTGCTACCACACTTAAAGGGGTTACAAACGCGCGCTTAGCCATACTTCTTACAGTCCCGTCGTTATTATAAGTTAAAATATTAACTTTCCGATTGTACCGCGTTCCTCTTGCGGGTACGGTACAATTGACCGCTAATAAAACGGAACTGGTCGCAAAGTTAACTAGCCATGGTATTTAGGGCTGAGCTCGGTTACCGCTTCAATGAATGCTCCGGCATTTTCTGGTTTCACCCCAGGGTGAATGCCGTGTCCCAAGTTAAAGACCTGACCGGTTCCTTGGCCATAGCTTTTTAAAATGGTTTCCACTTCTTCACGAATACGCTCAGGCGTTGCATACAACATGCTTGGGTCCATATTTCCTTGTAGTGCAACTTTGTCACCTACACGGGTTCTTGCTTCGCCCATGTCTGTGGTCCAGTCGATACCAAGTGCGTCACAGCCCGTAGCAGCCATAGCTTCTAACCATTGGCCACCATTTTTTGTGAACAAAGTTACTGGTACTTTCCGGCCGTCTGCTTCGCGCGTTAAGCCGTCAATAATTTGTTCCATATAACGCAGCGAAAATTCGCGGTAAGCCCGCGGCGACAACACGCCACCCCAGGTATCAAAAATCATTAACGCTTGTGCACCATTGGCTACTTGCGCATTTAAATACGAAGTAACCGATTGAGCCAGCTTGTCGAGCAACATGTGCATCATTTTTGGCTCAGCAAAAGCCATTTTCTTTACTTCAGAAAAGTTTTTGCTACTACCACCTTCCACCATGTAAGTGGCCAGCGTCCACGGGCTGCCTGCAAAACCTATTAATGGCACTTCGCCTTTTAATTCGCGGCGAATAGTACTCACTGCACGCATTACATAGCCTAGCTCGTCTTCTGGATCTGGAATAGGCAGGGCTTCAATACTTTGCATGTCACGTAATGGATGCTTAAAGCGCGGGCCTTCCCCTTCTTCAAAGTACAATCCTAACCCCATAGCGTCTGGAATAGTCAGAATGTCTGAGAACAAAATGGCCGCATCGAGTGGAAAACGACGCAGTGGTTGCAGGGTTACTTCACAGGCTAACTCTGCATTACGGCACAACGCCATAAAATCACCGGCTTCTTTGCGAACCTCACGATATTCTGGTAAGTAACGGCCCGCTTGGCGCATCATCCAAATGGGTGTGCGATCAACAGGTTGTTTAGCAAGGGCACGTAAATAACGATCATTTTTAAGTTTTGTGGTCATATCTGGTTCTTTTGTCCTCAAATTTTAGAGCGCTAATTCTACCAAATATGGTGCGCCCTGTCAGTTAATTAACCCTGTACCTTTTTTCGTACCACTTCGATCAAATTCCAAGCGATTGATCCGGGCGGTGCCGTTGGTGGTAAGTTATCGAACGAAAACCAACCTCCTGTTACTAACTCTGTAGGATCTAACCTTAATTCACCACCTGCGTAGCGAGCAATAAAGCCGGCCATAAGCGAATGGGGAAAAGGCCAAGGCTGGCTATTTATATATTCAATATCTGTTACTTCAATACCTGCTTCTTCGTATACTTCTCGTCGTAAACATTGCTCTAACGACTCACCACTTTCAACAAAGCCCGCCAGCACCGAGTGCATTCCTTCCGGATGCCGTACACCTTGAGCAAGTAATATTTTATCGTCTTTGTAAATACCAACAATAATACAAGGGGAAATACGTGGATAACTTACCAAGCCACAGTGGCCACAAACCACTGCTAATTCTTCGCGATCTTGTGCCACTTCTTCGCCACAGGTACCACAATATTTGTGGGTTTGTAAAAAACCTGTCACTTGGCAAGCACGGGCAGCTAAACTAAACAACTCGCTATCGGCACGCAATAAGCACAGGCGTAATGGCACCTGCTGCCAGCCCGCTAACAGTTTCATTGACTGCTCTCGAATTAATAAAAATACCGGGCTTCCTTGGTACTCGCCAATTTCGGCCGTATAGGCGTAGGTGGCAAAAGGTATCTCTTCGACGGGTAAAAAGGGTGGCTCAAAACTTTGCTCAGAGCTGGCCAAGTCAACCAAATGATTGTCATGCACTATTAACCACCAAACTGCTGTTGCCGTTGGAGGCATCCGATCTGGAAAAATCATAATAACACACCCATTTTTATACTTTTCACTTCAGCTTTTGCCATAAAAAAAGCCCATCGCACTTACTTAAAAGCGTATGCGATGAGCTTACTTTTCATTGTTTACAGCTTACTCTGCCGCTTCAATTTCCAGCAGTTCCACCTCAAAAATAAGTGTCGCATTTGGAGGAATTGGACTACCAGGACGCTGTTGTTCGCCATAGGCCAACTCGGCAGGAATTACAAAGCGGTATTTTGAGCCCACATTCATTAGTTGTACGCCTTCAGACCAGCCCACAATAACTCGGTTTAAAGGAAATGCTATTGGCTCGCCACGCTCGTAAGAGCTATCGAACACTGTATCGTCGATTAGCTTGCCTTCGTAATGTACTGTTACGGTGTCTTCTGCAACAGGGCTGGCGCCTTCACCAGCAACTAATATTTCGTACTGTAAGCCACTTTCGGTTACTACCACACCTTCTCGTGCAGCATTTTCCCGTTGATAAGCGAGGCCTTCTTCAAGATTACGCTGGCCCGCCAGTGCACTTTCGGCTTCGGCTAAACTTGTGCTTAATTCTACTAGTTCCATTACAGCTTCTTGTACTTGGTCTTCGGAAAGCTGAGTTTCACCATTAAGGGCATCGGCTAATGCAGCAAGAACAACTTGATTGTCCAAGGTAATACCCGTTGAAGCTAAATGCTCTAAGTTCGACTTTACTTCGTCACCTAAAACAGTACCTAATGCATAAGCATGACGGTGCGAGTCTGTTTCTAAGTCAACCTGCGTTTTTACCTCGGCTCCGCCGCACCCTGCTAATGCAAGGGCTACAACTGAAGCTAACGCTGTTTTTGCCACAATTTTCATGTAAATCTCCGATTATATTAGTATAACTTTAGGTTCCGCTCTGTTTTGATGCCAGCAACGAACGCTTATTAGCACTATAATAAACACAAATACCAAGGATGACTAATGAGATTCATGCTCCGTACCTTAAAAATTGCTCTATTAAGCGTAACACTGTTGGCTTGCTCACCAGCCGCCGAGTTAATCGAGCGCAACGAGCGTACTTCTTCTCGGGTACAAGCCGCAGCTGTTAGTACTAATGGCCAGTACAGTGTGGTATCTACCACAGAAGAAGGTTTGCGCTTGTTCGACACTTTAACCGGTGAATTGTTGCATAACTGGCAACAAGAAGACGGCGGCATAAGCCAAATTGTAGCCTTAAAGTTTTCTGACGATAGTAATGTTGTATTAGCTGCTAGCAGAATGACTCTGGTGCTTTGGGATACCCAAAGTGGTGAGGTATTGGGCGCATGGCGCAACGACGAAAGTTTTATTCTAGACGTTGCAGTATCAAATAATGGCCAACACATTGTGCTAGCACGAAACGACGGCACCGTAATTTTCTTTGAACCTAACACGGGTCGCAGAATTGAATTTCAAGCCCATAGCGACAAAGTTACGCAAGTGGAAATTTCTGCCAACGGCCAATATGTATTTAGCGGAGGTAACGACCATCAAGCTATTTTATGGCGCACAGAGCCTGTTCAAATTACCCATAGCTTTCCCATTGAAGGGCGTATCACCCAGCTAGCAATAGACTCTTTTGGCCGATATGGGTTAGTGTCATCGGCTACCCAAGCTTATATTCATAATTTAGTTACCGGCGAGATGGTTACTACCTTATCGATTAAAGCACAGCAAAAGGTGTTCAGCAGTGCCGTTTTTTCCACCGACGGAAAATGGTTGCTAACAGGTACACCATCGCGCCTAATAGAGCTATGGTCGGTAAAAAATGGGCATCGGGCCTGCACATGGCGGGTTAATGGCCGGGCTGGTGAACACCCGCCTCGTGCTGCTATTATTGCCTTAGGCTTCACTAACGCACAAACCATTGCTATTGAAACTAGCGCTGGCTTTGGTGAATTATGGCAATTACCCGCGGCCTGCCATGGCCCTCAACAGTAGTGCCGCGAACTTGGACAAACATGAAACTTAACTTAACCGAACTGACTACACGACTCGACGACTTAGAAACAAAGCTAGCGTTTCAAGACGACACCATAGATGCACTGGAGCAATTAGTACGCGAACAAAATATCGAACTACAAACTATGCAACGCTATTTGCGTTTGCTAGCAGAAAAAGTAGCCCCGTTAGACAACTCAGACCCAGGCGAGCCGTTTAACCCTGCCGATGAACGTCCACCGCACTACTAAAAATTGCCCAAAATAATAAAAAAGGGATTATATGTCAGTCAAGCACCCCATTATTGCCGTTACAGGTTCATCTGGCTCGGGTACCACAACCACCAGCCAGGCCGTACGCCATATTTTTCGGCACCTGCAAGTAAACGCTGCATTTATTGAAGGTGACAGTTTTCATCGCTATTCACGGCCAGAAATGGACGTTGCTATTCGGAAGGCACAAGCCAAAGGAAAACACATTAGCTACTTTGGCCCAGAAGCGAACGACTTTGAGTCGCTCGAGCAGCTTTTTCGTGAGTATGGCGAAGCCGGTTACGGTAAAACCAGGCGTTACCTACATAGTTTCGACGATGCCGTTCCCTATAACCAAATGCCCGGCACCTTTACCCCTTGGGAAAAAATCCCGGAGAATACCGACTTGCTTTTTTATGAAGGGTTACATGGTGGGGTTGCAGGCGAAGACTACGATGTGGGCAAACACGTTGATTTACTTATTGGCATGGTGCCCATTGTTAACTTGGAGTGGATTCAAAAACTATTACGCGACACTTCGGAACGAGGCCATTCACGCGAAGCGGTTACCCAAAGCATTGTTCGCAGCATGGAAGACTATATTCACCATATAGTGCCGCAGTTTAGCCGCACCCATATTAACTTTCAGCGGGTACCAACGGTAGACACCTCTAATCCCTTTAGCGCCAAAGACATTCCTTCTATGGACGAGAGTTTTGTGGTCATACGCTTTCGTGGTGTACAGGGTGTCGACTTTCCTTATTACTTACAAATGATCGACGGCTCTTTTATGTCGCGTATCAATACCTTGGTGGTACCAGGCGGTAAAATGGGGCTAGCGATGGAGCTTATTCTAACGCCACTCATTAAAGACTTAATAGAGCGGCGTTAGCCTTAACCAAACCAACTGTAGCCTTAGCTAGAAACTACTTCAAAGCTGTGGGTTACTTCAACGCTGTGGCCTAACATAATAGACACCGAGCAATACTTATCGGCCGATAAACTTACTGCCCGCTCTACATGGGTTTCACTAACATTTTCACCTGTAACAACAAAGTGAAGGTTCATTTTAGTAAATACTGCGGGTGTGGTATCTGCCCGCTCTGCCGTAAGCTGCACTTCACAGGCCCGAACATTTTGGCGGGCCTTTTGCAAAATGCTAACTACGTCAACCGACGCACAGCTACCTGCCGCCATTAACACCATTTCCATAGGGCTAGCCGCAAGCTTGCCACTATTTCCATCCATCACTACTTGATGACCGCTGCCACTGGTGGCAACAAAGGTTAGGTCACTTAACCACTGAACACGTGCTTCCATTATTTTAAAGCCCTTGTTTACTTAACTCACAATCAAAAAGGTTTTTAACCAAACCAACAAACTCTTTAATAAATGCTTGTTGTTGCTGGCCTGGCCTGGTGTCGAGCACCGAAGCGAGCACTTCTTCTAGGTCATATAATATGCCATCAGCCTCGCGCACTATTTCTAGCCGCGTGGCAGTGTCTATTTCATGCTGCTGGTTAACCAAAATAATACTATTAGCTAGCTGCGCTTCAAAACATTCACGTACTGTTTCTTCAGCCTGCTCTGCCGTAGGCGCAGGCTCAGTAAAAATGCTTAAGTGCTCGGTCAAATACTGAATCAGCTCAACATAGCCATCAGTTTCTAAAATCATCGCGACCCCTTATTTTGAGTTAATACAGCCTGCTTCTTGCCTACGATACTTTAAAAGTTCAAACCTGGATTTAACTGGCTTGGTAATTCTGAATGTTCAGCTTCAACAGACGCTACCGGGTAAGCGCAGTAGTCTGCCGCATAGTATGCACTTGGACGATGGTTACCGCTGTCGCCAATACCACCAAAAGGTGCCGCACTACTAGCGCCAGTAATTGGCTTATTCCAATTCACAATACCGGCTCGAATACGGGCAAAGAAATAGTCCCAGTCGGCACGGCTGTCGGCAAGTAAGCCTGCTGATAAACCAAAGCGAGTGGTGTTCGCTTGGTTAATGGCATCATCAAAGTCGCTGTAGCGAACTACTTTTAGCAGTGGTCCAAAATGCTCTTCATCTGGCATATTGTCAACGGTGGTTATATCAAGAATACCAGGTGTAACTAGGCCTTTAGCACTATCAATTTGCACCATTTTAATGAGTGGTGTAGCGCCTAACTCAATTAGCATTTGCTGTGCGGCCACCATTCCTGCGGCAGCTTTAGCGGAAATCATAGCGCCCATAAAGGGTTGTGGCTCGGCTGCATAGTCGCCTACCACTATATTTTTAGTTACTTCAATAAGGCGAGCCAAAATACGGTCACCTGGTTCGCCCGTTTGAATAAACAAGCGGCGAGCACAGGTGCAGCGTTGGCCACTAGTGACAAAGGCCGATTGAATAATGTTATGTACGGCCGCGTCTATGTCAGCAACATCTCGAACAATAAGGGCGTTATTACCACCCATTTCGAGCGCTAAAATTTTATCTGGGCGGCCAGCAAACTGACCATGTAATAATTTTCCCGTGGTAGACGAACCGGTAAAGAACAAGCCATCCATTTCAGCATGTGCTGTTATTGCCTTACCCGTTTCAACCATGCCCTGTACTAAGTTAAGCACGCCCGCAGGCAAGCCTGCATCGTGCCATGCTTGAAGGGTCATTGCAGCTACTTTGGGCGTTAGCTCACTTGGCTTAAACACTGCCGTGTTGCCTGCCAAAAGCGCAGGTACAATGTGCCCATTCGGCAAGTGACCTGGAAAGTTATAAGGTCCAAATACCGCCACTACACCATGGGGTTTATGGCGGATAAACGCTTGGGCACCAGGCATTTCATTTTCCACTACCCCGGTGCGCTCTTCATAGGCGCGGGCAGAAATTTCTATTTTGCCCATCATAGCGCCTACTTCACCTAGTGTTTCCCACATAGGTTTACCCGTTTCTTGCGCTATAAGCTCGGCAAATTGCTGTTTGCGCTCGCCCAGTAACTCGGCAAATTTGCGAATAATAACCAGCCGGTCAGCAACAGTTTTTTGAGACCATGACACAAATGCTTGCCGTGCAGCTTTCATAGCAGCGTCGACTTGCTCTGCTGTGGCTGCTTTCCCTGTCCAAATCACTTCATTACGAGCGGGATCAACAGACGTAAACTCGTTACCTAAACCGGCAACCCATTGTCCATTAATATAATGTGTTTGTTCTACTGACATCTTTTTCACTCCTTAAAATGGTGCAACCCGAATTTTGTCGCCATTCGACACCAGCAAAGCGTCGGCAACTTCAGGTGTAATCATTACTTGCTCGTCATTCAGATCAACTTCGGCCTGTAGCGCGCGAAAGTTTTGTAATTCAAGGTTACATGCCAACACCGTTTCCGAGGGGCTTACGCGGCCTATTTTTACTGTACGCAAACGGCTTGCGCGCACCGTTTTCAGGTACTTCACACGGCCTTCTATCGTAGGGCCGGCATCAAAAATATCTACATAACCACGAAATGAAAAGCCTTCTGACTTAAGTAAATTTAACGCTGGCACTGTATTTTCATGCACCACACCCACTACTTTTTGGGCTGCTTCATCAAGCAAACTTAAATAAATAGGGTGCCGCGGCATGAGCTCGGAAATAAAGGTTTTGTCGCCAATGCCGGTTAAGTAGTCAACTTTACAAAATTCCATGCCAAAGAAGTGCTTTTGCAACCAACCCCAAAATGGCGAGTTGCCGTCAGCGTCTGACACACCACGCATTTCTGCAATAATGTTTTTAGCAAAACGCTCACGGAATTGAGCTAAAAATAACATTCGAAATTTAGACAGCACACGACCATTGCGGTTTTCTCGGAAGGGCTCACGTAAAAATAGCGTACATAGCTCGCTATAACCGGTGTAATCGTTACAAAGAGTTAATGTGTCTAGCACCCGATGAACGCTGTGTTGAGCAGAATGATGTGCTTCTTTGCCTAAACGGTAATGCCAAAAAGCATCTGAAAGTCCTACTCCAGCTTCTATGGCACTCACACCCAGCACTTCCTGGGTGTTTAAGTTTTCCATAACAAACAAATAGCCCTCTTCACCCGGAGCCGTTAAATGCTCTAAAGCAAAAGACCTTTCAGCCTTATCAATACGGCGGCGTAATAGTTCTTCATCCACCGGCAGCGAGGTGAAGCCGAAACCCGACTCCACCGCACATTGATAAAGGGCTTCGTAATCGCTTGCCCGAATAGGGCGAACAACAATCATTATGAGGCCTGCTGCGCGCTTACTACTTTGGCAACGGCTTTTTCAAAGCGAGCCATGCCTTCAGTAATATCGCTTTCTGAAATTATTAATGAAGGAGTAAAGCGAACCACCTCTGTGCCAGCCACCAGTACCATTAAGCCTTCTTCAGCGGCGGCCACTAAGAAGTCGCGCGCTTTGCCTTTATATGCCTCTGTTAGTGCAGCACCAAGCAGTAAGCCTTGGCCTCGCACTTCTTCAAATACATTATATTTTTCATTAATGGCTGCAAGTGCTTGCTTAAACAATTGCTCTCTATGTTTTACGCCAGCTAAAACTTCAGGTGTATTTACTACATCGAACACTGCTTCAGAAACCGCACAAGCCAGTGGGTTACCACCATAAGTGCTGCCATGGGTACCCACTTTTAAATGCTCAGCAATGGCAGCTGTCGTTAGCATGGCACCAATAGGGAAGCCACCACCTAGCGCTTTTGCCGTCGCCAGTATGTCGGGAGTAACACCGCACTGTTCATAGGCATATAAACTACCAGTACGGCCAAACCCTGTTTGTACTTCGTCGAAAATAAGCAGCGCGTTGTGTTTATCACATAAGGCACGCACACCCGCTAAAAACTCACGATCGGCTGGCACTACGCCGCCTTCTCCCTGTAAGGGCTCTATCATTACCGCACAAGTGCTATCAGAAATAACGGCTTCAAGCGACGCTAAGTCGTTATAAACCACGTGCTCAATGGCACCCGGCTTAGGACCAAAACCGTCTGAATAGGCCGCTTGCCCACCTACAGTTACCGTAAAGAAAGTTCGGCCATGGAAGCCTTTATAAAAAGCTATAATTTGGTTTTTACTTTCCCCGAATTTGTCGAGCGCCCACCGGCGTGCTAATTTCAAAGCGGCTTCGTTGGCTTCAGCACCCGAGTTAGCAAAGTAAACGCGCTCAGCAAAGGTGGCGTCGGTTAATTTTTTTGCTAAACGCAACGCTGGCTCATTAGTCATTACGTTACTTAAATGCCAAAGCTTGTTTGCTTGTTCAGTAAGCGCCTTAACCATTGCAGGGTGGCAATGGCCTAAACAATTCACTGCAATACCACCGGCAAAATCAACATATTCGCGGCCTTCTTGGTCCCACACACGTGAACCTTCACCACGAACTGGAATAATTGCAGCAGGGTTATAATTTGGCACCATCACGTCATTAAAGAGCGCACGTGTAACCGGCATTACGTCTGACATATTTGAATTCCCCAAAGTTAAAAGAATAAGCCCCGCTTGTAGCCGAGCTAATTAGAATGAGGAGTGCATTATCGCATGAACATTAACAAATGTCTGCTAGGTAAGCCGTTGAAACGAAAGGGGTTTTAAAGTAATTTAGATTTGCACCGTTAGCGCATAATTATGCGCTAGCGGTTAGGGTCAGCGGCTGCACCACGTCTTAAACGTAAACGCTTTAAGTTTACTCCGCGTAACACGTCTAAAGCGGGCAACTGCAAGCCGGCATCTTTGCACAAGGTTTTGCCGTCTTCGGCTGTTGCAAAGTTAGCACTATACATCATTCTAAATTGCGAATAGCGTTGTGCTTGGTACAAATTACGGGCCAGCCCATTCAATTCGTTAACGTTTTTCGCTTTAGCAAAGTCTTCATAAACAGCTTGAAATGGAATAAAGCGAAAGTTCATGCTGGCAAATAATTTGGCTGTATATTGATGTGAAAAATGCAGCATAAAGTTGCGCAAGTAAAGTTCAGACGGCCCTAGTTGCAACAGAGCATTATAACTAACCGAACGACCTGCTTGCCGTAATTCTTGCAATAAGTTGCGTTTAATATCATCGAAACATTGGGTGTACAAGCGTGCCAGCGCCCCCTTCCCAAGGCCATGAAACATGCCCATTATAAATGCCATGCTCGGATTCATGTCGCCATCGAGCTCGGCAAGCACTTGTGCAGTATTAGCCGTACCCAAAGCATGTTCCCAAATTTTTTGGCTTAATAAATTAAATGGTTCAATAGAATTCGGCAATAAGTATTGCATGGTATATGCGGGCACTAAAATACCTAAGTCTTCTGAGCCAATAAAGCCCATAGCATTGCGTACCGAGGTTACTTTTACCCGCTTAGTGTCTTTAGAATCGGCGAAAGGTGGTAAGTTTACTGCTCGTATTAAATCTTCTTCAAGCCACGGTAAGTTCGGCGTGTATTCTTCTAGCTTGCGTATAGAAACGGCGCGGGTATATAAATTGTCAATTAAGTTAATGGCATCATCAGAAATGTCGAGTACTCGAGCACGCAATTGCTCTGGCTGCGCGATTGAGTCACGAATTAAATTAAAAATTCGCTCATGCAACTCTGCACTGGCTGCTTTTTGCTGATAGCGTTGCGATGCTAAAGCGCGATCTCGCTCATCTTGTCGGCGCCGCTCTACTTCAAGCAACGCCCGCTGACTTACAACCTCTTCTGCTTCAAGCGCCACACTATTTGCATTTAGCTTTCGAGCAAAGCTTAAACTAATAAGCAAACTGTTGAATCGCCGATCTAGCAGCGTGAGCTGTCCTTGCGTCGTACTATCGCATAAGGCTTGGAATTGCTGATAGTTCAAAACGTATCCTCTTAAACTGGTCGTGCATATTATTCATTATTCGCTAGCGGTATAGCAAGGCTTTATTCTTGCAAAAGCCTCGGCCAGTTATTCGTCAAAACATCGCAGCAAGTGCACCATACAGCTAAACTCATATACAAGATAATATTTGTCAGCCAACAGCAAAAAGCCTGGGCCACTTCAATTCGCGACACCAGGCTTTGCTTAAATTGGCAAGGCTATTACATGCTCTGCAGTTTGCTCCGCTTGCTTAAGCGCACAAAACCTAGTGCCATAACACCCATTCCAAATATAACGCCTAAACCACCTTCATACCATTTTTTACTACCTTCAGGCTTTGCTTCAACCGTAAAGCTAACCGTATACTCTTGGGTTTTATTGTTAGCTTCGTCTACTAGACGGTATCTTACAACTTCTGTTCCAGTAAACTTCACATCTGGTGTAAAGCGAATACTTTTAGCGCCTATCACATCAACTTTACCATTATTGGTACTACTAGTTATTTCAAGCTTACGCGCCCCAGTAGGCTGAATGCGAATAGGGGTAAAGGCCTCAAAGGTGCCGTTACTTGTGGTTCCAACAGCTGTGCCAAAAGCTTCTTGTAACGCTGCAGGTAACTGCCCTAGTACGTCTACTGAAACCGCGGTATTCCATTCCGTTGTTGCCGTAAAGTTATGTCCTTCATTTAAAGCAATTTCGTAGTTTAGCACCACTTGACTAACGCTAGCGTCCATAATTGCTTCTAGTGCGGTCCCCGTACTTACGCCAATGCCGTCGCCGTCAAAGTAACGCTGCACACCACTCGTACCGTAAATATCTTCAATTCCTATGGTCGCAATAGCTGGCATGCTTGGTATATCAATGTAGTTAAATAACACACGAGGCTCAACTCCAGCGCCAAAACGCATCCAAACTGCAAAGGTATAACCAGGATCACTCGCAGAAATCGATTCACTCCACAGTTTAGCGTTGTGCCATTCAATAACTATATATTCATCACCGTCGTAGGTTATGGCAGCAAAATAAATTTCTCCGCCAACGTCACCACCGATCGTAAAGTCGCTCCACAATGGGGCAATTACATTATTCGGCCGCTCACTATTTGGCATGCTTAAATTATAGTAGGTGGCACTTACTGCAGTTTGATCGCCCGGCGCTATAATTCCGTTTTCCCAAACAGTGACCGTGTCATAAACGTCTCCGTTATAAGGTAAGCCGCCTAAATCACCAAGCCCAGTAATTGGAATAACCATTTCGTCACATATTTCTTCAGTGCAACCAATCGACTGCACACTGCCAAGTAACATATTTGCAGGCATATCAAGTAAAGACATACCCAACGTTGGAATTTGCCGAATAACACTGTTGTCTGACACTGCACCAAATCGCCCTGTCCAAGTGGCAAATGTGTTGTTTGCCACCAATGAACCGGTAGCGTTTGTCGTATTGGCGGTTACATTCGTTATGGATAAGTTTTCAGGAAAGTGAACCGTTAATTTGTTTTCCACGCCATCTTTCGAACCGCTGAATAATGTGGCTACTGTAACTTTTTCTCCCCAAGAGGGTTCGCCAGAAGTTACTTCACTGGCAAGTACGCGGGCGTCGTCGGCACGCTCATTAGACAATGCAATAGGGTATTCCTGACTGTTTCCATTAGTGTCGCTAATAATTAAAGTTGGGAACAACCAGCCTTCTTTGGCAAAGTGACTATCAATTTCAACAGTGAAGGTAGCGCTACCACCTGCTGGTATATGAACGTCGTGCTGAACCGGCGACTCTAAGGTAGTCACTGGCGCTGAAGTGGCACCTGAATTGATAGTAATGCGAGTGTTTAAAAGAGAAGATCCTACTAAAACATCAAGTTCCAAATACAAAGACTGGTTCGTTAAGTTTGCAATTGTACGAGTAAATGTGCAGTTACCTAAGCACCCGTTTAACATTACTGAAGGTTTATTCAGGGCAAAAGTTGCTTGTGCTGCAGCAGCAACATTCAAGAAGCCCGCCCCCTGTGCAAATGCCGTTGCATACTCGGTGCTGCCAGTTCCTAACATACGTCTAGTTTCTGCCGTGCCCATTAAAATAGACTTCAACTGCAACGCATTAAGCTCTGGCCGTAGCTGTTTAAGCAACGCTGCCGCCCCAGCAACTTGTGGAGTGGCCATGCTTGTACCATTATTTAAAGCAAAGTCAGTTCCGCTTTGATCAGGTGACGTTGCTGACAATATAGCCACCCCTGGTGCAGTAATTTCAGGCTTTAAGAAAGTACTGTTGCCATTTGGCCCACGCGAACTAAAAGACGCCATTCTATTTTTAGCCGCTGGGTTAATTTTTGCTATGGCTTTGGTTATGGTAATAGGCGCATTTTCAATATAGTTAGCGCGCAAAGCTGCCCCATCGGTTTGGCTAATGGCAACCGAAGGTAGGGTAACGCCGTCAAGCGCCATATTAATAGTACCTGGCTCGTTATTTGCGACAATAAGGCCTACAGCGCCCGCATTCTGAGCATTCGTCGCCTTTTCTACAAAGGTACATTCGCCTCGGTCTACCAATACAATTGTGGCGTCTAAACTATTTTCTGCAAAGGGCCTGCAAGCTAAAGAATTTGTCGCGTCAACTTGGTTAGCTAAGGTAAGCTTCGCCGTTAAATCGGTGGCAATACTAAACGCACCAGCACCAGGAACAGCCAGCCAGCTTTTGTTTCCATATTGAACCAAATTCTCAAAAACACGCCCCATGTCGCCTGCAGCAACCGTAATGCCCGGTTCAACACAACCTGGGCAGCCTATAGTTTGCTCTGCTGGACCATCGTTTCCAGCCGCTGTTACTAATAGCACTCCTGCGCTTTCAATATTGGCAAACACCGAGTTATACACACTATCGGTACCGTCAACACCTGGGCCACCACCCCACGAGTTATTTATTACGTCGGCGCCGTCACGCACTGCATGTTCTAAAGCTTCCAGTAGCATCACGTCACTACCAGAACCCGGCTCGGTTGGTGTAGCAAACAATGCTTTATACACCATTAAATATGCCCCTGGTGCAACGCCAGAAATAGCAATGTCATTGCCTTGGTACGGCGCAGTTACATAGGCTCCCGCAGCAGTGCCCGCCACATGGGAACCATGGCCACTATAGTCTAAAGGGCTTAAGTGCTCTGCCGAATTAATAGTAAAGGTAGGCTGACTGTATCGAGCCACTATTACCTTGTTATTGCAAAATGACATGTCGGTAAGCGCACAATAGTCGTCTGCTGGTCGTGTTGTTGGTGCCGCCATACCTTGCCCACTAAACATAGGGTTTGCTGGGCGAATTCCCGAGTCAATTACCGCAATACGAATGCCTTCACCGGCACGATCTCGTCCACCGGCTAAATCCCAAACGGGCGTTGCTGAAATTGCGGCAATCGATGTATCCATTTGGGCATGGCGCATTTCATTTTTATACACTCGCTTTACGCCAGGTAAAGACCGCAATGTGGCCATGGCATTTTGATCATAAGTACGCACTGCTACAGCATTAATAGCGGTGGTATATTGCTGAGCAATTTCAGCGCTTGGCAAGCGACGTTGCATAGCTTGAGCAAAGCTTTGTTGCCGACTATTTAAGAAAGCACCATATTCCCGCGCGGCAATTGAATGTACGTTTAAACGCTCATTGGCCGGCTCTGTTAGCTGCGTTGCGGCTAAGCCCGGCATAGTGCCTGCATAGGCAGCCAACGCAGGCTCTTCTAGCTCGACAATATAGTAGCTAGGCTCGGCTACTTCTAATCGGTGCTTGGGCTGACCTTTCATTGAAACTATATCGGTTAGGTTGGCTTGAATTCTTGGCTTGGTGACAAGATCAGCTGCAACCATTGGGCTTGCCGACAGCAAAATAAGAGCGATAGAAGAGACTAGCAACAAAGGCTTGCTGGGCAACAATATTGGACGTTTCATGCAGTGCGATCCTAATTAGGCGATGTGTTTTATTTTAGTAGCATATCGGAAGCTTAGTGGTTCTACCAACCAACAAATTCGCTACAGATCAGCAATGAAAAGGCAGCTATAACAATAATAATAAAATAGTAACTCTTAACACCTACAATGGATTGTTTTTAATCGCACCCGTGATATTTAGTTACAATTTAAAGCGCCTCTTGCACTAGCAGTGCAAACAACACAGGGACCTAAATGGTCCCTGTGTTAATTCAAAATTTTAGTCGCTTATGCTACCGAGTCAGCGGCACGAAACCTACTGCGTCATATACTTGTTTCAGCGTTTGTTCAGCACGCACGCTAGCCTTTTCTGCCCCCAGCCGCAAAATACTATCAAGCTGTGCTCGATCTTCGCGTAAGGTATGATATTTTTCCTGCAGCGGCTCTAAAAAGGCAACTACGGCATCGGCTACGTCGCCTTTTAAATGACCATACATTTTCCCTTCATAGTCAGGCACTAGGTCGTCAATTGAACGGCCCGTAGCACCTGAAAGCAAAGTGAGTAAGTTCGACACCCCTGCTTTTTCCTGTGGGTCAAAGTAAATACGTGCTTGCTCGTCTGAGTCGGTTACTGCACGCTTTATTTTCTTTGCTACCTGTTTAGGGTCTTCCAGCAAGCCAATATAGTTGTTCGGGTTCTCGTCCGACTTTGACATTTTTTTAGTTGGATCTTGCAGGCTCATAATACGCGCGCCATGTTGTGGAATATAAGGTTCGGGCACCACAAAAATATCGCCATAAATATTGTTGAAACGGGTAGCCACATCGCGGCTTAATTCTAAGTGCTGTTTTTGGTCATCGCCCACGGGTACTTGGTTCGCACCATACACCAAAATATCTGCTGCCATTAATACTGGGTAAGTGAACAGGCCCGCATTAATATTCGACTCATGGCGCAACGACTTGTCTTTAAACTGAGTCATACGGTTAAGTTCGCCCATTTGGGTATAGCAACTTAGTACCCACGCTAACTGTGAATGGGCCGGCACATGCGACTGCAAAAATAACGTACTGCGCTCAGCATCAAGCCCACAGGCCATATATAAAGCAAGACCGTCTAGCGTAGCATTCTGCAATACTTTCGGTTCTTGGCGTACCGTAATAGTATGTAAATCTACCAACATAAAGTAACAGTCATGATCGTCTTGCATACCAACCCACTGGCGTAAGGCCCCCATATAGTTACCAATGGTTAACTGACCCGACGGCTGACAGCCACTTAATACGACAGGTTTGTTCATGCTGTTTTATCTTCCATTGTTAAAGTTATAAAATTTAAGTGAACCACTTTCTTAGTGTAAAGCTGTTACTCTCTTACTGCTTTGGCTATTTCAGCTCGCATTGCGGTAATGACTTGGGCGTAATCTGGCGCGTTGAAAATGGCGCTACCCGCCACAAACATATCTGCGCCCGCAGCTGCTATAGCACCAATATTATCTACTTTCACTCCACCGTCTACTTCAAGGCGAATAGCACGGCCGCTGTCATTGATACGTTTACGCACAGCACGTAATTTTTCTAACGTGGAGGGAATAAACGACTGGCCACCAAAACCAGGATTAACCGACATAAGTAAAATAATATCTACTTTATCCATTACATAATCTAAGTAATGTAGTGGTGTTGCAGGATTTAATACCAACCCCGCCTGGCAACCAGAATCTTTAATCAATTGTAAAGTACGGTCAATATGCACCGATGCTTCCGGGTGGAACGTAATCATGGTTGCCCCCGCTTCCGCAAAGGCAGGTATTAACGAATCAACCGGCGACACCATTAAATGAACATCAATAGGTGCGGTTATGCCATAATCGCGTAATGCCTTACACATCATTGGCCCAAAAGTTAAGTTGGGCACAAAGTGGTTGTCCATTACATCGAAGTGCACCACGTCGGCACCGGCTGAAATTACTCTTTCTACGTCTTCACCTAAACGAGCAAAGTCAGCAGACAAAATAGACGGTGCAATTAAAAAGTCGGACATGATTACTGCCTCAGGTTTAATGTCACAATTGAAGTTGTGTACAGTCTACCAATACCATCACTTTCCTTCACCTATTCATTCGTAAATGGCTAGTATCTTTGCTACACCAGTGGTATATTTCTTAACCAAATTTGTTTTATTTATGCTCACGGGTGTTTAATGCGAAAGTTTATTATTGCAAGTGTTACTGCGCTAGCTACTCTCACTGGCACCTTTATACTTGCTGCCCCAAACCAAAAAAACTGTACCGACGTATTCAATGGAGTGCAACACACCCTATGCGGTGCTAGTAACATTGATACCCCAGTAACATGGCGGGCTTGGTTACAAGGTAGTAGCCGCTCTACTCAGTTTCATTTCCTCGACTTAGTTGAACTTATGTTTGGCGATAAAGTAAAAGATACCGCCAAGAAAACGACTAAGAGCGACAAAAGTTCTTTTTTGTCCTTTAGCTATGACTAAGCCTAACCCCAAAAACCAGAAGCCTAATTTGTTGCAAGTTGTTAGCAGTATTGCTGCAGGTATGTTTGGCGTTCAGTCGCAACGCAATAGGCAGCGCGACTTTAGCCACAGTAGCCCATTACCTTTTATTCTTGCTGGCATTAGTTTTATTTTGCTATTTGTTTTAATTATGGTGGGCATTGTAACTGTGGTTATGAAAGCCGGAGTATAAGCTCCGACTTGTAACATTTAATCCATTAAGCCCTGATGCCTATACCCGAATGGCGCAACAGGGCACTAATATCGGGCTCGCGACCACGAAATTTACGAAACAAATTCATAATCTCGTCGCTGCCACCCGCCTCTAAAATTGCCTGCTGAAAGTCACGTCCTGTATTCGCATTAAATATGCCTTCTTCTTCAAAGCGCGCAAACGCGTCGGCAGAAAGTACCTCGGCCCATTTATAGCTGTAATACCCTGCCGCATAACCACCGGCAAAAATGTGCCCAAAACTATGCTGGAAACGATTGAATTCTGGTGGTTTCACTACCGCAGAACGCTCACGCACACTGTTTAATATGGCTTGCACTGCACCTGGTTCACTTGCCGCTGGGTTCATATGAATGGCCATATCAAATAAAGAGAACTCCAACTGCCGCACCATTTGCATAGCCGACTGAAAGTTTTTCGCCGCCAACATTTTTTGCAATAAGTCTTCTGGCAGCGTTTCGCCACTTTGGTAATGTTTAGAAATAAAGGCTAATGCTTCTTTTTCCCAGCACCAGTTCTCTAAAAACTGGCTAGGTAACTCCACCGCGTCCCATGGCACTCCGTTTATTCCTGAAATAGCCGCAATGTCTACTTTGGTCAGCATGTGGTGTAAGCCATGGCCAAACTCATGGAACAACGTAACCACCTCGTCGTGGGTAAATAACGCTGGGGTGTCACCTTGAGGGCGATTAAAGTTACAAGTTAAGTAGGCAATTGGTTTTTGTATGCCTAACGGAGTACGGCGGCGCACCGCGTGATCAGCCATCCAGGCACCCCCACGCTTTTTTGCCCGGGCGAATAAGTCTAAATAGAAACCTGCGACAACTTGTTTATCCGCATCCAGCACGTCGAAGTAACGTACCTGCTCATGCCAGGTATCAACGTCGCTACGCTCGGCAAAGCTGACGCCAAATAGCTTTCCTGTTACGGTGAACAACCCCGACACTACATGGTGTTCAGGAAAATAAGGCCGTAACAACTCGTCTGACACTTCATAGGATTGCTGCTTTAGCTGCTCTGAATAGTAAGCCAAGTCCCATGCGGCTATGTCATCCTTACTTATTCCCTGCTCGCCTAAAGCGGCAGCAAAAGCTTTCACCTCGGCTAATTCTTGTTGTGCCTGCGGCAATGAACGCTTTGCTAAGTCTTCTAAAAAGCCCACCACTTGTGCGGGCGACTCGGCCATTTTAGATTCAAGTGACAGCTCGGCGTAGTTGGCAAACCCTAATAGCTCCGCCAATTCCTGGCGAAGTGCCATGGTTTCTTCAATGGCTGCCGTATTGTCATATTCGCCCGCATTCGGCCCAAGCTCGGAAGCCCGGGTAACAAAAGCCCGATACATTTCTTCGCGCAGCGCTCGGTCATCGGCATACATCATTACGGGTAAGTAGCTCGGAATGTCTAGGGTAAACACCCAACCTTCTAGCTTGCGCTCTTGAGCTTCAGCAGCTGCAGCTACTTGAGCGCTTTCAGGCAAGCCAGCTAAGCGTTGCTGGTCGGTTATATGGCAAAACCAAGCATGGGTTGCATCAAGTAAATTATTACTAAACAAGGAGCTTAAGTCAGACAACCGCGACTGAATTGTGCCATAGCGCTGCTTTTTTTCTTTGTCTAAAGCCACACCCGACAAACGAAAGTCTTTAATGGCTTCCGTGATAACACGTTGCTGGGCTGCCGTCAGTGTTTGAAACTCGGCACTGTCGGCATAGTTTTTATACGCCCGATATAGGCCTTCATGCTGGCCCACAAAAGTACCGTAGTCTGACAATAAAGGTAAGCAGCTATCGTGGGCTTCGCGCAATTCCTCTGTGCTAATTACCGCATTCATGTGCGACACCGGCGACCACGCTTTGCTAAGTTTATCGTCGGCTTGCTCTAAGGGTGTAATTAATGTGTCCCAGCTGTGCTCTGTTATTTGCGCCGTGGCTTCAACTGTGTCACGGCATTGCTGCAGAATATATTCAATAGCAGGGCGCACATGCTCTGGTTTAATGCGGGAAAACGCAGGTAGGTCCGTGTCTACCAGTAATGGATTGTGCTTGAGGTTCATATACTGCCCGTTTTTAGTAAGTGATTAATCATAAATGAGGCTACATGCCTTGTTTTTCAAGTGTGCGCTTGAAAGCCTGTCGGAAAAGTAAAAGGCTGATAGAATATGTACACATCAATAACAATGAGAAACCACATGACTTTTCGCTACTCTTTATTGTTAGCTGTGGCAGTTTCAATGACACTGCTTGGCTGTCAAACTACGAACCACAAACACCAACAGCGCAATTCAACCACTTTGCCTAACGACACTACATTTTCCTTGGCTGAGCTTTATCAAGACTCGTATTTCAAACCTGCCGCTGTACCTGCTACACGCTGGCTCGACGATGGCTCTGGTTACACCACATTAGAAAAGCCCAAGTCCGTTGAACCTAGTAGTACTCAAGAAGCAGGCCAGGCCATTGTGCGTTACCACCCTGAAACAGGCCAGCGCGACGTGCTGGTATCAGTGCGTCAACTTACGCCTAAGGGCAGCAACAAGGCGCTTACAGTTGCAGACTACCAGTGGTCAAACGATGGCAGCAAAGTGCTTATTTTCACCAATACCGTACGCTCTTGGCGTACCCACACCCTAGGCGACTATTGGGTGCTCGACCGTAGTACCAACAACCTCGTTAAGCTAGGTGGCAATGCGCCGGTGTCAAGCCTGCAGTTTGCCAAGTTTGATCCCCAAGGCCAGCATGTTGCCTATGTGCAAGGCAATAATTTGTACGTTCAACACCTAGCTACCAAGGCCATTACACAATTAACCTTCGACGGTGGCGAACATACTATAAATGGTACTTTCGATTGGGTGAACGAAGAAGAATTTGGCCTACAAGACGGTTTCCGCTGGTCGCCAAATGGACAGCACATTGCGTATTGGCAGGTCGACACCACCGACGTTCCTGTGTTCACCATGATCGACAACGTGTCGGAGCTTTACCCCACGCTAACTACTTTTCCCTACCCGAAAGTGGGCCAAACCAACTCGGCTTTGCGCGTGGGCGTTATACCTGCCACTGGCGGTGACACACAATGGATGAAGCTGAGCGGCGATCCACGCCAACATTACGTGGTTCGCATGGAGTGGGCTGGAAATAACGACAGCTTAATGATTCAGCACATGAATCGTGCACAGAATAAATTAAATGTGCTCATTGCCGACCGAACAACAGGTAACACTAAGCAAGTAATTACTGAGCAAAGTAACGCTTGGGTTGAACAAGTCGACGACGTGCGCTTTTTCCGCAACGGCAAAAGCTTTACCTGGCAAAGTGAACGTAGTGGCTATCGCCACCTATACCGTTACGACGCCGATATTGAAAACGGCAAGTTAACCGCACTAACTACTGGCAACCACGATGTGGTGCAATTGCTTGAAATTGTCGCTAACGAACAAGGCCAAGGCTATGCTTATTACATTGCCTCGCCCGACACGCCCTTACAGCGCTATTTATACCGCGTTAACTTAAATGGCCAATCTGCTCCAGAACGCTTAACACCTAGCAACTGGGAAGGCACCAACAGTTATAAAATAGCCAAAGACGGTCGCTTTGCAATTCATACTTTTTCGCGTGTAGGCGTACCTAATCAAACCCGCATGGTGCGCCTGCCTGATCACAAGGTTATTCAAGACATTGAGCTTAATACTCGGTTAGCTGAGCGCTTGGCAGAAAGAGTAACGAACACCACCGAGTTTTTCCAAGTAAGTGCTCAAGACGGATTAATGCTCGACGGTTACATCATGAAGCCAGCCAATTTCGACCCAAATAAAAAATACCCGTTGATCATGTTCGTATACGGCGAACCTTGGGGGCAAACCGTGTCCGACAGCTGGCTAGGGCATTTATGGTTATGGCATGAATACATGACACAATTAGGCTATGTGGTAGCTTCTGTTGATAATCGCGGAACTCGCTCGCCGCGAGGCCAAGCTTGGCGCCACTCTATTTATAAAAAGCTGGGTATTGTTACGGTGCGCGATCAAGCCGATGCATTAAAAGGTATGTTGGCACGTTGGCAGTGGTTAGACGGAAATCGGGTAGGTATTTGGGGCCATAGTGGCGGTGGCTCACAAACCTTGAACGCCTTATTTCGTTACCCTGAACTTTTCCATGTGGGCATAGCCTCGGCACCAGTACCTGATCTGCGGCTATATGACACTATTTACCAAGAGCGTTATTCAGGTTTATTACCTGAAGCCGCCGCAGGTTATGCAGAAACCTCGGCCATCAGCCACGCTAAAAACTTAGTGGGCGAGCTATTACTTATACACGGCACAGGCGACGACAACGTGCATTATCAAGGTACAGAACGGCTACAAGACGAACTTATACGCCACCAAAAGCAGTTCCGCTTTATGGCCTACCCGAATAGAAGCCATGGTATTACCGAAGGCGAAGGAACCACGCTGCACTTTCGCACTTTAAAAGCCCAGTTCTTTTATGAAACACTTCCTGTAAACGCCGAGTAATGGCGTAAACAAAAGCAACGCAAACTAAACGTTGGGTCCGGCTATGTGAACAACCCGGACCCAGCCTTTTTCAATCGCTCCGGTTAAATCGTTCTCAAGCGCTTCCTGAGCTTGCTCGAAGTCTACCATTAACTCCATAACGCCCAAGCCTTGGTTACGCCCTTGTACTTTACCAATGTAAAGCGCCATATCTGCAATTTGTAAACAACGCTCCCACCCCAGCTCTTCTTCGTTTAAACCACTGAAAGGCAAAGTAATAAACCCTGCGGTGGCCGTTACAACTAAGTCGCGATGGCCGCACTTCACTGGCGTGCTACCAAGTATATGTAACGCCCGCTCGGTAAATTCTGCTAAATGGCCAGGATCCATTTCTCGTAAATAAATCAGGAATTCTTCACCGCCCCAGCGCACCACCATGTCGGTATTGCGAGTCACTTTATTAAGTCTTCTGGCTATTTCAACAAGTACTTTGTCGCCTGCTGCATGGCCGCTGCGGTCGTTTATTTTCTTAAAGTAATCAATATCCAACAATAACAGTGCATCGGGGTGGCGACCTTCAATACGAGCGTCTGATTGGCGCTGATGGTTATTCATTGCGGCTTGAAATGAGCGGCGGTTTAATAGCCCCGTTAACGGATCATGCGTCGACTGATACTCAAGCTCTAAATTCACTGACTTTAAACGCAAGTTTGCCTGCCGTGCTGTACGCCAAGCTAAGAACAATAAAATAGATGCCAGCACAATAACTATACTAAGAAGAATAAAAATGCGCTGTTGTAACCGAGCATTTACCAAGTCGCCTTCTTGCACTTGGTTACGCTGCTCTAGTAGTTCTATTTCTGCTGCTTGTTCATTTGCTCGATAACGCGTTTGAAGTTCGGCTAGGGCTTTATCTCGCTCTTTTACTGCCAATGCTTGTTGCATGGCACGCTGCTCTTTTAGCACCTCAATAGTGCGCTCCAACATGCCCGCTTTGGTATAGGCGTCGGCAAGGTACTTTAATACGTCTACATATTCTGCATCGGCCACGTCAGCTCGTATTAACTTAGCTGCATCCTCTATCCCTGCAATGCCTTGACCCACATTACCTAACATAACGTCGATATAGCTTAAATTGAAGTTAAGCAAGTGAATGGTGCGTTCATCGTTTTGCCGCTGTGCTTCCAGCAGCGCTTCTTGTAAAATACTCTGCGCTTCTTCGTAGCGCTCAACTTCCATCAGCGACGAGCCAATATTGTTCATGCTTAGTAAAACAACTTCATCGGCCCCAAACTGGCGGCCCCATGTAATGGCTAATTCATGGCTATGAATTGAGTTTTCACGTTGATCTAGCATGCTTTCAAGGTAGCCTCTAAACAAATACAAGCGTGCCAGTTCATTTTCTAAACCTTCTGCTTCGGCCGTATCAATAAGCTGGTTAGCATAGTTAAGGGCTACATCATAATGCCGCAAACTTGCTTGCACTCGAGCTATACCTTCCGTAATAAACAACCTTCTACGCAGGGTAAGTACATCATCCGTTTCTCGCACAGCATTTGCGGCTAATAAAAAATGAGCCAAGGCTTTTTCAAAATCTCCTACCGAACGCAATAGCCGGCCTGCTAAATTGTGAGCAAAGTAACGCACTCGTGGCGAAGCCACATGGTCTAAATAGCGCTGCATTTGCTCCAGCTCAACCAGCGCATCTTCAGTGTTTCCTCCATAGTAATGCAAGCTTACCAACACCGTTCGAGCATCTACTATAGCGTCAATCACGCCGCTGGCTTCTGCTACTTTTAATATTTCCATTGCTAAGCGCCAGCTTTCATCAAGGTTTTCCGGATTAATAGACGTTAAAATATAATAACCACGAGCCCGTGTTTGGGTAAGTATGGGAGTATTAGGAGTAACTTGTGAGACAATCTGTTCTAGTTCTGAAAGCTTTGACTCACCGCGAGAAAAGCGCAGCAAATATTGATCTAATTGTGCTTCAATGTCGGCATTTTCATGAAGGCTTACATCGCTGGCTGAAACTGCATAAGCATTCGTGGAAATAATGAACAATAGAATGGGAATTAACTTTTGCCAAAGCTTAAAAGTGCACATCAACTGTACCTTATGTTCTTATTTTAGTAACTTGTATCAAATTTTGTGTAAAAGCGACAGACTAACGTTGCATTATGGTTACAGTGTAGCAACAATGCTTCGCTTAATATAATGGCGATAACACCAATACTTTTAATGTGCTGCCAGTGGTTTAGCTGGCTAAGTACATAAACCAACAAAGGTTCTTATTATGAGAAAACTAGTTCTTGCTGCCGCTGTAACTTCAGCACTTGCAGTATCCGGCTCAGCAACCGCTGGCTCTTATTTAGGTCTGTCTTTATATGATTTTTATAATAGCGACTTATCTTTAACTGCCGGCACGACATTGAACGACAAGTTATCTATTCATGGTCAGTACCTCGACGCCCTCGATTTTGTTGTACGTGCCACAGCAGAGTATGCACTCCACGATAATTTTTTTGCCATAGCGGGCGCAAGCCACTACGACAGCGGATTTAGTAGCGCTACAGGAGCAATTGCTGGCGTTGGTTACCATTCAAGTATTATGGGTATTCCATTCAACGTTAAAGCTAGCTACGACTCTGCTGTCAACGGTTTCTTCTCTGTACATACTTCCGTTCGTTATGATTTCAATAACAAGTTTTCTGTTGAAGCAGGTTACCGCGTAAACACGAACGATATTAAAAACGAGTTCGGCTTCGGCGTACGCTTAGCGTTTTAAGCAATCTTTGCGCCTCACTCTGCTGGATAACGGCCATTAAATGACAACAATGAATATTTATGTCGACGCCGATGCTTGCCCTGCCGTTATTCGCGATATTTTATTTCGCGTTGCCCAGCGCCAGCAAATTAAACTTATTCTTATTGCTAATCGGCTTGTAAACCACCCCCCTTCAATTTATATACAAAGCGTTCGGGTAGCCGACGGCTTCGATGTGGCCGACGACGAAATAGTGCGGCGTTGCAAAGTGGGTGATTTAATTATTTCAGCAGACATTCCGCTGGCTGCGGAGGCAATTGAAAAAGGGGCTTTAGTACTAAGCCCCCGAGGAGAGTTATTCACCCCAGAAAATATTCGCGAGCGATTAAACATGCGAGACTTTATGGACACCATGCGAAGTTCTGGCGTTCACCATGCTGGCCCCGCTCCTTTGGGGCAGCGCGACCGCAAAGCATTTGCAGATACTCTCGACCGCATCCTTGCTCGTCGAAAGTAATGCTATTTAAACATTAAACTGGCCAGCTAGCTTCAATAGTTCTTTTGCTTGCTCATCTACTAAGGCAGACACTTGATCTGCTTCACGTGAACCGTCTCGAGTGTCTTCCGTTAACTCATTTACCTTAGACAAATTACGGTCCATTTCTTGAACTACGGCCGCTTGCTCTTCTGTTGCACTAGCAATTTGGTGTGTCATATCAGTAATAGAAAGTACCGACTGGCGTATTTCTAGTAACGATTTTTCTGCTGCATCGGCTTTTTCTACCCCATCGCTAGCCAGAGAAACACCCGCATTCATGGTGTGTACCGACTCTTCGGCCGTAGCTTGCAAACGGTTTATCATGGTTTGTATTTCTGTGGTTGCCGCTGCAGTTCGTGCCGCTAAAGTTCGAACTTCGTCGGCGACCACTGCAAAGCCACGTCCTTGCTCACCGGCACGGGCCGCTTCAATGGCAGCGTTCAGGGCAAGTAAGTTGGTTTGCTCGGCAATGCTTTCAATGGTATCTAAAATGCCACCTATGCTAATACTTTCGTCTTTTAACATGGTAATTTTGTCACTTGCGAAGCTCACTTCTTTAGCCAGCGCATTAATAGCGCTAATCACTTCTTGCACCACTTGCTGGCCATGGTCAGTGTTTTTACGTGAGTTTTCTGAAGCTTCCGATGTCATTTGAGCATGCTGAGCCACCTCAGAAATAGTTGCCGACATTTCATTCATCGCTGTTGCCAACTGCTCAATTTCATTCGCTTGAATGTTTAGCGCCGAGTCGGCACGGGCAGCTACTTCAGAAGAGTGGGTAGCGCTTTTAGCAAGCTGGGTGGCGTTCACATTTAATGTAGTCACTAATTCGTGCAAACGTTTTTGCATGCTATTAAAAGAACGTGTTGCTAAGCCAATTTCATCACCGCTGGTTACCGGCAAAGCCTTTCCACGCAAGTCGCCATTTGCAATATCTTCTGCGCGCGCTTGCAAGCGCTGCATTGGGCTTGAAATATTCGAGCGTAAAATAAATGCCATTACAATAGCTGCAACAATAGACACCAGCATGGTTAACCAAATAATGAATAACGCCCGCGACGATGCCTGTGCGGCTTGCTCTACTTGAGCATTGCTTTCGTCATTTAAAATGCGCCGTACGCGGTCTATACCCACGCGCATTTCACCCAAATTACCTAAGGTTTTTTGTTCGTAAATGCGATGCTTTTCTGCTGCACTTCTTGCTGTGGTAATGTCTGTAGCCGTTGCATGCAAGTCAATATGAGGCTGATTCAACGCGTCGAAAGCCTGCTTAAGTGCCGGCGAGCTTTGCTTATATACGTCTGAGTTACGAAAGGCGTTATACCAACGGCCGAAGGCGCACTGAGTAGGATCAAGCTGCTCTTCAAATGGCGAGTCTAGTAGCAAGCTGTTTGCCAGCCGATTGGCCCAAACAACATGGTCTACCTCGCGTTCAACTTGCAGCATTGATGTATTTAGTTGTTCGCGAGCATCAGCCGACGACTTATTCACACTGGCTAAGCCTGAGTGAATAAGCAATGTCACCATAACCATTAACGCAACAAGCACTCCAAAACTGGAAACCAGCTTGGTACCAATATTTAAACGGTTAAACCACGACCATTGTTGATTCAAAATCCTTCCCTCATTACATGCTGTTAACTAATCAAAGGTAGTATGTAATATAACCACTTTTGCCTGTTTGAGTATGATACAGAACAAAAAAATATTTAATAAGGCTAATAATTATTCTTTCACGCTTTATTCATACACTTTTACTGTGTTACGGCCTGCCTTTTTTCCTTGGTATAAAGCTTTATCCGCACGGTTTACTATGTTGGTCATATCGTCATTTTCTTTTTTTCCTGCTATTCCAAACGTCATGGTTACATTCCGTTTCAGCCGTAGCGGAAATGACGCTATTTTTTCTCGTAGTCGCTCAATTAATATTTCTGCTTCCTTTATGGTGGTGTCGGGGCAAACAATTAAAAATTCTTCTCCGCCCCAGCGGCCGACAAAGTCGCCTTCTCGAACATGTGAAACGAGTATTTCGGCGAGGGTTTTCAGCACATAGTCGCCGTATAAGTGGCCATACTTATCGTTAACCACTTTAAAATGGTCACAGTCTGCTAGCACCACTACCATGGGCTGCTTCATACGGTTCGCTATACCCAACTGCTCCGTTAGTATTTCGTCTAACCTACTGCGATTATTCAAACCTGTTAACTTGTCGGTAATTGATAAGCGTTCCAACGCTGAATAAGCATTTTCCCGCGACTCTTCGTAGTGCCTAAAAAGCAACCACAACACTACAAATGCACAAAATATATTAAGAAATGCACCATTAGTGAACGAGCTAGTTATTTTTTCTGTGCGCATATAAAAAACATAGCCAGCTACAATTCCAAAACTAAGCCCTACAGCCCAACTACCACCCTTACGACCCAGTAAAAAAAAGCAAATAGGCGGCAGTATTGTCATCCATATTAATGTGTAAGAAGAGCCCTTAGTAATACCTATAAGAGAGAGCATATTAAAAACTACAATGCCGCATAGTAACCAAGACGTTACCTTAACATTAGCACTACGGTGATAATAAAATGCCACCAACAACGAAAGAATAACACTTACAACATTTAACGAGCCAAGCAGATACGAATCAAAAAAAGCAAAGTTGGTTAAACCTGCAAAGAGCGAAAAGCCAATTACAACCAGCAGAATTGACTTGATTAAGCTTACTTGGTGGTCTTTTTCATACGCCGTATGGTCTATGCTTGCCATAACTGTGGGTCTCTTTTCAGTTGCTTTGTTCCGCTAAAACCACTTGGTTGCGACCTTGCTTCTTACCTAAATATAAGGCTTGATCTGCTCTTTTAAATACATCTTCCACGCTGCTGTCTTGTGCATTAATTTTTGCCACTCCAGCTGTTACAGTAACCGTAAGCTCTCCTGCTGTAGTCAACATTTTAAACTCTTCTATAGCTTGCCGTATACGCTCAACCCGCCTATACGCGCCAATTAAGTCACAGTTCTCCATAATTAGCACAAACTCTTCACCACCATAACGGGCAAAAACATCTGTACTACGGCTTAATTTCTTTACTTGGTTGGCAAACTGCTTAAGCACCGAGTCACCAATGTCATGGCCGTACGTATCATTAACCTTTTTTGAAAAAATCGATATCAAGCACGGCCAAAGCCACTGGAACCCCCTTTTCACAGCAGAACCCAGTAATTGGTCTAAACGGTTATAACAATAACGGCGATTATAAGCCCCCGTTAGTTCATCGGTTAAACTTAACCGTTCAAGGTCTAATTCATATATTTTTTGCTGGGTTATATCCCTTACTGTGCCTACTAGCATGGTATTTTTGTCGTTGTCATTAAAGTCGGCTAACTCATGCACCCACCGTATTTCTCCATTGGGTCGAACAATCCGATGCACCACGTCATGCACGCCTGTAATTTTTGCTTGCTCTTCACTTGCATGTACTAGGCTAAATCGTCAGGGTGTACAACGCTGTTAAAGGCCTCAATTGAAGGCTCAAATTCACGCTTGTGCACACCAAATATCTCATAAATCATGTCCGACCAAAACAATTCGCCAGTGATCAAATTAGCCTGCCAATAACCAAGCTGACCAATACGCTGCGCCCGCTCTAAGTCGGCTTGATAACGCTCAAGCTTGAGCCTGTTTTTTTTCTTCTGTGGTGTCAATCAGTTGCCCAAACCACGAGGTACTTCCGTCACTGTTTCGCTCTGGAATAGAATGCTCCGTTACCCACTTTTCTTCTCCATTCACTACTATCCGATACTCCACAAACCATTCGTCGAAGGTTTCAGCAGAATCAATAATTGACGACTTTAAACTGTCCAAGTCGTTCGGATGAATTAAATCAAATACAACACTGGCGTCGTCAGCCACCTGTTCTGGGGTCAGCCCATAAATGCCTGTTACGCCATCGCTACAAAATGGGAAAGAGCTTTGTCCGTTGGCACACAAACGATACTCATAGATCATACCTGGCATGGTTTGCGAAATTTTTGATAGGCGCGCTATGTTTTGTTGCGCGTTTTTCTCTTCGGTAATATCAATATGGGTAGCCGCTATCCACTCTGGTTGGCCAGCGTCTGTATAAGTAACAACCTTGGCACTATCACGCACCCACATCCAATGGCCATCTTTGTGCTTCATCCGCGTTTCATCGGTTTGCACATTCCAAATCCAGGTGCCCAATTGCGCGCCGCTGATAATAGCTTCGAGCCAAAATAACTTTTCTTTATCACTGTGTTGCACTAAGGAAAACCCTTGCGTTAATTCTGCTAATAAGCTTAGTTGTTGACGTTAAGTAAAGCACACTAGGTAAGATAAAAAAACAGCAATGTTTTCCATGTGGGCTGTTACACTATTCTTGGTCAGGTTTCTGAATATAAATACAAAAAGGAGCGACTCGTGCCACGCTACACTTTATTTACACTGGTCTTTTTAATGCTATTAACTAGCCACAGCGCCCCTGCAGCGCTAGCCTCTGAAGCTGAGACTAACGACTCGGAAAGCCCAGCACTAAACCCACCAAGCGCCCTTCTTAATCAGTTTTGGGAGCTAAATGAAGACGACAAACGTGGTTTATACACCCTGCGCACTTATCGTTCGAATTACGTACTACTCTATAACTATAGTAATAATATTAATATGCAACCCCATAGTCCAACGCGTGGGCCTGTTGAAGAGCAAACCCAATATAAAAACGAGGAGGTTAAACTACAATTTTCATTCCGCACCAAGGTTTTAGAAAATTTTCTACTACCAAATGCCGATTTATGGGTTTCTTACACGCAAACATCCTTGTGGCAAGCATGGAATAACGACTTATCGCGCCCTTTCCGCAGTACCGACCATAACCCAGATATATTTTATGTTATACCCGTCAGCCAAAAATACGACCTTATCCCTGGTGAATTAGGTATTGAAATGGTTCGGGTGGGTTTAGCTCACCATTCAAACGGCCAAAGTAAGCCTGAATCTCGCAGCTGGAATTACTGGCATGTGAGTGCCGCCATGAGTCTAGGCCCATTGTTATTGGAAAGCACCTATAAAAATAGGGTCAATGAGCCCCTCGAAAAAGACGACAACCCCGACCTAATATATTTTAAAGGTAATTTGGAAACTCGGCTAACTAGCCTTGTAGGCCGAACAAGTATTAGCTTAGAACGATCTGGGCAATATTTTTCAATGGAACGAGGTAGCTGGCAGCTCGACGTTACTTACCCACTTACCAAAAGACAGCCTGAAGGTGTGCGTATTCAGCTACAAATATTTAGTGGCTACGGCGAAACTTTGCTTGACTACAATCATCGACAAACGCGTATTGGCATAGGCTTTTTACTACTGAACCTTTAAATGAGTAGTTACAGTGACCATAAACGCCTAAACTCGCTGGCTTGGCGCTTGGAAATGTTAATTTTCAACTTGTTTCTAAGCTTTACTTCAAAACCGCCGCTTAAGGCAGCGTCAATACTGTCTATGTAGTCCGTATTGACGATCCAGCTGCGACTGGCGCGAAAAAATTGCTGCTCCAAACGTTCCGCTACGGCACTTAGTGGCCGGTAAATGGCTGGAATGTCTTTGGCTAAATGCACCCGCGTGTAGTTTCCCATAGCCTCAAAGGCGTAAACATCGCTTAAGTTCACAAAAAAGCATTGCTCGCCGTCTTTGATAAAAATTCGTTGATCCGCCTTTAGTTTGTCTGGTACAGCACTATGGGGCACCACTTTTTCTAGTGCTTGTTGTAAACGCTCGCTACGCACCGGTTTTAATAAATAGTCTAGCGCATTAAATTCAAACGACTTAATAGCAAATTCATCAAACGCGGTAACAAAAATAACCTGGGGTACAGAGTCTGCTTGGGTTAGCACATCGAAGCCGTCGCCGTCGGGCAGGTCTATATCAAGCAACAGTAAATCAATTGCGACACTTTCTAATAGTTGTACCGCTTCTTCAACACTTGCCGCTTCACCCACCACTTCAAACTGGGTTTGGCTTTGTAACTGCTCTTTTAACTCCAGCCGTGCTAGGCGGCTGTCATCCACAATTGCCACTCGAATCATTATTCTTGTTCCATCTCAAATGGTAACACTAGGGTAATCGTTGCTTGCCCGAAGTCTATTTGTTTCGCTTTACTAAAATCCAATTGTGCTGACTTGTCACCGTACAGTAACTTAAGTCGGTCACGAATATTTCTTAATCCTATTCCTGTGCTCTGCTCTTGCACGTTAACCTTTTCTATTAATGGACACGGGTTGGTTAAGCTAATATGTAACCGGCCTGCTTTTATTTCGGCTGTTAACTGTATGGTGCCGCCTTCACGTAACAGCCCAATACCATGTTTAATGGCATTTTCAATACAAAGCTGTATTAACAACCGTGGCACCAATGCAGCTTTCGCTTCTTCTGTCACTTCCACATGATAACTAAGCCGCTGCTCGAATTGAATTTTGCACAAGGCCACGTACTCTTCAGCGATTAAAAGTTCCTCAGCCAAGGTTACCTTTGCATGCTGCTGCGAATGGTTCCCTTGTTGCAACGAGTACCGCAACATATCGGCTAAACGGGCCAATGCTTCTCGTGCGCGCGCTGGATCTTCTAATATCAGTGCACGAATGTTATTCAACATATTAAATAAAAAGTGCGGGTTCAGTTGTTGCGATAAAGCTTCTAGCTGGCTCGACGCTAGCGCTTCACTGGTATCTCGTAATTGGCGAACTTTTATAATGGTGATATAAAACGCGCTCCACAGTAACAACGCCCCGAACATGTTAAAGGAGTTCCCCACAGTAATATGCCGTATTATAAAACCCCACTTGCCTGGCGGAACTGGATCTATTACGCCCCCTTGAGCAAATACATAAAACACCAGCACTAACATACCACTTGCCACCAAAGCGCCAACCAGCGACATGAAAGCAAAATACAAAAACTGCAAAGCCACACTATGGCTCTGCGCGCCTTTGCTAAAAAGCTTGCGTGCGATATGAGAAAACACCCCTGCCGAACCTACTAAAACGCTTGCAAACACTACTTCAGTCCAGTCGAAAAATGGGCGTAAGTAAATAATTACTATCAATAATGACCAAACAAGTAGCCAGCCCAGTAATTGATAGAGAAGGTAGTAGCGTTTATCCATGGTTGTTATTCAGCCCCTGTTAAGCTGCTAAGCGAAGCGCCTGCTAATAACGCTAAAGCTTCTTGGTTCACGCTTACCGACTGACTATTTAGCGCAACTACAGCTCGAGAACCGTCTAAGTAGAAGCCCACAAAGCTGGTGAAACCTGCTGTTTGGCCATTATGCCAAGCAAACTTCTTACCTTGCTGATCTTCACTTATAATCCATGCCAAGACTTGCTGGGTTTTGCCACCAATGTCTTGTATTGGCGTTAACATAAGTTGCACCGCGGCATCATTGTCTTTGTTTAATGCCACTATCGCTTGGGTGTAGCGCACCATATCATCAAGGGTTGAAACTATTGCTCCAGCGCCAGCTAACGCTTGAAAATGCCAACGTGAATTAGGCTCCCCTAGAATGTCATGGCCAATAGTTAAGCCTCGCTCCGTATTTGGTAAGGCCACATAGCTGTGCGCCATTTCAAAAGGTACTAAAATTGACTCTTCTATCGCCGCAGTAAACGATTGATTATTTACTTTACCAAGCAGTTCACCTAGCAGGCCGTAACCTAAATTTGAATATTCATAATCAGGTGGGCCCACTACCACGGTCTCAAGGGTTTGCTGCAGGTCTTCAGTGTCATAATGCACATAAGGGTCGTGGGGGTCTGCTTGCTCAAGCATGCCGTCGGGCAAGCGTGGTAACCCACTATGGTGGGTTGCCAGCTGGGCAAAAGTAATGCCGCTCGGTACGGCCGACCAAACATTGTTGGCAGCTTCATTAAGCGCCACTTTGCCTGCCACGACTTGTTTGGCGAGTAAGTAAGCAACAAAGGTTTTACTCACCGAGCCTATTTCATACTGGGTTTGATTGTTTTGGCCCTTAAAGTAGGTTGTTTCTACACCCGCTGGGGTAATAACAGCAGCGGCACCACCGTTATCCCCCAGCTTAGGCTTTGGGGACTCCTTCGGTGCCTCCCCTTGCTGTAGTTTTTTTAATGTAAGTGGGCGTGCCTGACCTTGAATAAACTGTCCCCCGTAGCCGCCTTCGCTCTCAGCTGAAACTTCACCCGAGAATGTTGCTCCTATCATTGGCGAACTAAAACTAAGAGCTTCAGCAGTAACGCTTACTTCGCTAATTGGAATACCATAAGACTCTTGCGCAGGGCTGTCTAAAGTAGCCAAAAAGCCCCCCTGAAGTACGGCAATATTCAAGCGTAAGGGTAATGAATTGCGGCGATTAATCAATAAGTCGCCCGTATAAGTGCCTTCAAAAGCCATGCGGGCTAAATCGTTTTCAGTCAATTTTCTCAATACCAAAGGCCTTGCCTTACCTTGGGTAAAGGTACCGTCTAGCGCACCATTTTTCACCATCGCAGTAAAAGTGGCCGACAAGTCAGTGTCTGTAAAAGTGACGCTATCAGCAGTAACTTCGTATTCTGTCGGCACCTTACCAAACATGCCTTGGTTTGGGCTATCTAACGTCAGCTCACCATTTTGAATGGTTAAGCCTATGGTTAAACTAATACCGCTTTGTATTTCTAGCTCGCCCCGCCAAACACCGTCTAAGTCGTTGTTGGCTAGCACTTCTCCTATCGGTGTAAGTAGCAGGCTACTTACAAGTGCAAGTGTCGCAATGGTGCTCTTGTAAATACTCATAATTAGTTTCCTTTTATGAAAAAATTACATTGGTGGTAATGAAGTTATACTTAGCTATCTTAATTTGTATTCAGTTTAGATAACTAACAGTCCCTTGTGTAAACTATATGACGAACGGGCGAAAGCAATGACAAGCGGTTTTCAAGCACAGTAAGGTAGCTACTATGATTCAGTTTTCAGACTTTTATCAACGGGCAAGAGAGCGTAAAGGTGGCGACTCGGCTATTGCCGACCACTTACCCCACGTAGCTAGCGCCAGCGAACTGAAGTCGCGTGCCGACGACCGCTATTTGTCAGACTTAACCCGCTGTGTATTCCGCGCCGGCTTTGTGTGGCGCATTATTGACAATAAGTGGACAGGCTTTGAAGAAGCCTTCAGTGGTTTTATACCTAGATATTGGCAACAAGCCCCACCGGAGCGCCTAGAAGCTTTAGCGAGTGATGCGCGCGTGGTGCGCAATATGCAGAAAATAAGCACTGTACCCCGTAACGCCCGCATGATTGTTGAAGCTAGCGAAAGCCACGGCAGTTTTGGCAAATTTTTAGCCGATTGGCCGTCAAATGATCAGGTAGGGTTATTACTTTGGTTGAAAAAGAATGGTGAACGCCTAGGAGGTGCAACGTCGCAGTATTTCTTGCGTATGCAAGGCTGGGACGGCTTTATTCTTTCTTTCGATGTGGTTACTGCATTAACGAACCATAACCTTATGGACGCCAGCCCAACCAGCAAAAAGGGCCTCGACCAAGCCCAAGCCGTATTTAATCAATGGCATGAAGAAACAGGGCTTCCTTACAGCCACTTATCTCGAATTTTGTCGTTTACCCTCGACGCACGTTAATCAACATGCTTGCTTCCTTGATCTATAACAAGCTTTGCTTGGAAGCTGGCAATTCCCCGTCTGTTACTTGATCTAATACAAAAACCTACCCCATTTCTCCTGCAAAATACCCACATATTTTCTAATCGGAGAACACCTCTGAAAAAGTCACTCGTTAATCTCGGTATCATTGTTGGTTTAGGCCTTGCTTCTGCTCCTGCTCTCGCTAACTTTGCTGTAAATGTCGGCGCCATTACAGTGATGCCAAGTGACAGTAGCGGCTCTTTAAATGTAATCGAACAAGTTGCCGGCCTTCCTGCCAATAGTACTGCCGTTGGGGTAAACAGTAATACTCAGCTTGGTTTAACCTTTGACTATAAGTTTGACAACAACTGGGGCTGATAAAGTTTCAATAAAACTTAAAGATTCATGGGGCTTAGCCGCACAAGCTGGTTTCAACTATGCCATTTCTGACAGCTTAGGCTTCCACTTTATGGTGAGTAAAATGCAATTAGACACCGATGCCCAAGTGCGAGTAAATGGCAATAGCGTGCAACAAGTGAAGGTAACAATCGACCCTACCGTTGTTATGTTCGGCCTGCGTTGGTCTATTTAACGTATCAGCCTAGCCGCCCAAACTGCGGCTAGGCGTCACTTTTAAAAGTGGCCACATACAAACTTTCAACTTTATCGCGCGCCCATTGCGTTTTACGCAGGAATTTCAACGACGACTTCACTGAAGGGTCACTTTGAAAGCATTTAATATTTATTTTCTTACCAAGCGCTTCCCAACCGTAGTGTTTCGCTAACTTTGTTACCACGGTTTCCAGCGTTATGTTGTGTAATGGGTTTTTAGGTTGCGCCGATGTGGGCTCTACATTTTTCATGTACTGTCTCTTGGTCTAAAATAGGTGAGTGCATAGTACGTTTATCTTAGCTGGCTGTCTTTACTACCACGGCGGTTAATGCCACCTCGGCTCACTTCTGTTGCCTCCAGCTTCGACTGGCAAGCAATACAAAACTGTACACCTGCAATTGCCAAACGCCTTGCTTCAGGAATAGCTTCACCACATTCTTCACAAAACTCGGCGCTTTCCCCAGTTTGAATATTGCTACGGGCTTCTAGCACAGCGTCTTCAACACTGGCGTCTATTTGGTCTTGAACGGCCCCATCTCGAGCCCAACCACCAGCCATAATCACTACCTCTATTATTACTTGTTAACTCAATTACACTTCCAACAGCTTTACGAAACCACCATAAATAAGGCGCTTGCTCTGCGCCCGCATTAGCACGCTTATTTCAATTCTGATTCGTTATTGTTTTTGTATAGTCGCGGGTAATAATTTCGCTTAAAACCTGTAAATCAATATCGCCTAATTTATTAATATAAAGGCATGCAACCGATCTCTTATGCTTACCTAGCCTAGCGTAAAGTTCAGCTGCGCCGTCAAAATTGTCGCCTACATAAAATGTCATATGCGTTTTACCGGGTGAAAAACCTGCGGCGGGTGCTGTGCCCTTGCGGCCACTTTTGTATTCATAATCATAGGCACCAAAACCTATAATCGAAGGCCCCCACATTACCGCCGGTAATCCAGTTATGTCTTGATAGAGTTTAAGCGCTAGTAACGTATCTGCTTTACGACGAGCGTTCTCGATGCTAGCAATAAAGCTCTCTACCGGTACCGCTGTTGGCTTAGTTTTGTTTTCTGCCATATTAGTTTGCCCCTTTCGTCTGTAATTGGCATTCGCCCACGCATCGACAATAGGGTGTTACTTACAGAGAGCAATTGGGTCATTAGAATCCTTTGTAGATAAAGTTTGCAGCTAAAATCATTGTTACATGAGCCATCATGTGCGCACCGATAGCGCACTCTAAACCATATTTCCAGTAGAGATAACCGCCGATTAGCCCAAATCCAGCATTGCCTAAGATAATATAAGCAACCAACGGTACTGTTATTTCAGGTGAATAAACAAAGGCCACTGGCAAATGCCCAAGAGCAAGCTCTATGGCATTCATTATTAAAACCCAAAACGCCACGACAATAGGAAGCCCCACAAACGAGTAACTGTACTTCCGAATCACCACCGCACCACTTGTTAAAGTACCTGCTGCCAGCGCCAGTATATGCCAGCTACCGTTAGCGTTTTCAATTTGCGCAGGCCAAACACCGAACCATTGCATACCACCAAAAATGGCTAATGGAGTTAAACACACTACAAAAGTGGCGCAAATTCCTGCTGGAATGTGGAGTTCTTTTACCGCTAAAAACTGCGTCACCCTCAAGCCAACCACTGCGTATAAAGCCGCCATTAAAACAATAGCTGCACCGCCAAACGACTCCCAGCCTAAGCCCATAAAAAGAGTCATGGCCGCAATGGCAATACACCCACCTAAATAATAAAGCACATGAATAAAGCTAAGCCTGGGTACGTGTTGCGCTTGTATCTGTAAAAATTCGGCCAGTAATTTAGCTTGCTCGGGCGTAATTATATTTTCTTGCACCGCTTCATTTAGTTTTTGCTGGCTAACCATCATAGCGAATCCTTTTGCTTAGTTTTTCAATCAAACACCGTCACCCTTTTGATTTCCGGCATTGAAATTATTTCTGTCGCTTTTTTAGTTTTTAAATAAAGCCAATTGCCATCTATTTTAATCGCAGTACCCGATACAGCGTATTCGTTCCACTGCGTACAATTAAGGAATACTTTAACTTTTTTACCCAACAACTCAGTAAGCATATCTTTTCCTTCTGTTTGTGGTTTTAACGCGCCTGTTATAATTTCAAGCCACTTATTAACAATGTACGCTATTCCTATCTATTGCTCGCCTGTAAGGCCATACTGAAGTTTAACCACGGCCATTGAGCTGACTCAATTCGGCTTTAGGTTAAGAGGATAACACCATGAGTAAAAGCAATGACCGCAGAAAAGACACCAAGAAGAAGCCTCTTTTAACTGCAAAAGAGAAAAAAGCTGCCAAGGCAGCTAAGAAAAGTCCAAGCAACTCTCTTATCAAGTAAGCTTACAGAGCTTTCATGCTGGCTGACACACCCTCGGGTTGTCAGCCATTAGTACTGCTGCTTGTTATGTACGGAACTAAGGCCCCGTACTCATATAAATAATTTACCGAGCCATAAAGCTCTATGGTTGCTGTTAAACTAAAACCAAGCTTTTTTAGCTGCACCATATTCAACCCAAAGCCATGGGCCTCATAGCTGGCTAGCGGCCCCTTGGTAAGGTAGTTTAGGGCGTCTTCCTGTGTGCGTACTTTCTTATCGCCAATGCAACGAATAAACGACTCTTCGTTTAATAGCCGAATAATAAAGTCAGTGTCACTCAGGTTGAAGCACCGGATTACCAAGCGGCCGGTTGTACATATTGCTTTCACAACCGCTAGCGCAACGGCCCCTTGGTGATTTGAGACAAGGGCGTATTCACATCAAAAACCTTACCATTTACTTCTGTTACACCTAGATTTTTCAAGCGTGCCGAGTGCATGGCTAAATAAGCTTTGGCGGTTGCTTCGCTTTCAAATAAATAGATGCCGCCCGCTTCTTGTGCGCTTTCATTCTCGGTCCAAATTTTCCAAATAAAGCCTGGCTCTTGGGTAATCGAAGCTGCAAGGTCGGTTAACGCTGCTGCCATTTCCGCACCAAAAGGGCCGTTAAAAGCAAAGTCTACTTGTAATAGTTTCATTATTTATTCCTATTGTTTCTCGGCAATAACTTGCACCACGGCACTTTCACCTTGATGCAGCTTACCTTCAGATATATGGCGCTCAATTTCAGCACCAACAATAAAATCAAGCCCTTTAAGCTCAACCTTTAATGCCTCAAGCGACATAAACATCTCTTTTTTCGAAGCTGGCGGACCGCCAATTCCTGCAAGCTTTATATGTCGTTCGGTGTAGGCTTCTAAAATAAACACACCCCCTTTAGTTAAAGCCTTTACCGCTTGAGCATGAACACTTTTACGCAGTTCAGGCGGCAGGTGAGCAGAAATTGACACTATGCCGTCCCACTGCTCGGTACCTAAATTATAGTTAGCTAGGTCGGTAACAATTGTTGATATTTCCACACCATGTTCACCGGCAAGCTTTTGCGCCTTGCCTAAGCCAATCGACGACTGATCAACTGCCGTAACAACATAGCCTTGCTTGGCTAAAAACACCGCATTACGACCTTCACCTTCAGCCAAACATAGAACTTGCCCACCTTTAGGTATATGCGAGTATGCCGACTTCAAAAAGTCATTCGGTACTGTACCATAAACGAAGTCTTGTTCACTATAGCGTTCGTTCCACATTTTAAAAGCTTCCCTAAAATTATTAGCACTCGGCAATATTCACCGCAATGGCCAAGCCACCTTCCGAGGTTTCTTTAAAGCGTTCATTCATGCTTTGCGCAGTTTCCCACATGGTTTGAATTACTTCGTCTAAAGTTACTCGAGCATTGGCTGGGTCGCTTTCAATAGCAATGTTGGCAGCGGTAATGGCTTTAATGGCACCCATTGAGTTGCGTTCAATACAAGGTATTTGCACTAACCCGCCAACTGGGTCGCAGGTAAGGCCTAAGTGGTGCTCCATGGCTATTTCAGCGGCCATAAGCACTTGCCCCGTTGAGCCACCCATAATTTCAGTTAAACCCGCCGCCGCCATAGCCGACGACACACCTGTTTCAGCTTGGCAGCCGCCCATTGCAGCCGAAATAGTCGCGTTCTTTTTGAATAAAGTGCCAATTTCACCCGCCACTAATAAGAAGCGAATAATATTTTCGTTACCCGTAAACTGAGTAAAGGTTTGTGAATACATTAATACCGCGGGAATAATGCCGCTGGCACCATTAGTAGGTGCGGTAATAATTCGGCCAAAGCTAGCATTTTCTTCATTTACGGCTAAAGCAAAGCACGAAATCCACTTGTTGATGTTGTCAAAACTTGCTTCGGTTTTAACGACCGCCTCGAACCATTCGTCACGATTAGGGTAAATTTTGCCGCCCAACAGTTTACGGTTTAATGCCGCGGCCCGGCGAACCACTCTTAAACCACCAGGTAAAATACCTTCTTGGCTAATGCCTTTATAAACACAGTCTTTAATATTTTCCCAAATGCTTAAGGCCTGCGCTTCGGTTTGTTCGCGTGTTCGCCAAGCTTCTTCGTTCACATAAATTAAGTCAGAAAACGATAAACCTAACTGCTTACAATACTTTTCAACATCTTCACCCGAATGACACGGGTACTTTGTAGTTGTGGCTACTTCATCTACGGAAGTTTCCTCTTTGGTGGTCACAAAGCCACCGCCAATGGAGTAATAGTCTTGCTCTAGCTCCGTGCCGTCGTTAAACACCGCTTTAAAAATCATGCCATTAGGGTGGAAGTCTAGGTTTTTAGCCATGTTCAAAATAAGGTGATGGCCATACACAAAGGGAATATCAACTTCGCCACCCAATTTTAACGACAGGGCTGACTTAATTGCTGCAACTTTAGAGTTTATTTTTGTGGTATCAATAACTTCAAAATCTTCACCAGAAAGGCCCAACATGCCGGCAATGTCGGTACCATGGCCAATACCTGTTTTTGCCAGCGACCCAAAAAACTCAACAAACACTTCTTTTACGTCTGTTAAGTTGTGTTGTTTACGAATAAGGTCCAAAAACATTTCTGCCGCGTTCCATGGCCCCATGGTATGCGAGCTCGACGGACCAATACCTACTTTAATAATTTCGAACACACTAATAGATTTCATGCTCATCTCTTTTTTCTAGTTAAACCTGCGTTAATTACCCTGTAACTCTATAGCTATTTTTTTACTGGCATTGCTTCCAGTAACTTTATAATTGCGTTGTTATTATTTAGTTTTGCTAAGTCGATAAGGTAGCTTTTTTCAATATCAAGCAACGGTTTATTACCGAGCAATTCCTTCACCGACTGCTCTTCACCATTGGCTATCGACGTTTTCAAGGCTGAGAAATTAGCTATGCCTCGTTCGTTTTTCATTGTCATATTAACCTCCATTATATGCGCTAACAAACAAGTCCATAAAGCGATTCACCGGAGTGGCCGCTAACATGGTTTGATCGTTGCACAGCATTATTATTTTTTGGCACTGTTGGTTTGATGGTACAGCCAATGTCCCAGGCCGCTGTTATTGGGTCGAGCGTAAAGGAAGTGCCCGGCACACGCGCACCATTGGGTACCACCGTGCCTGGTACAACAGGGCCAAGTAATTTAGTGCATTCGGGAAAACGTAAGGCAAGTAAACCACAACCTAAGGAATCGATTAAACAGTAGCGGGCCGTGTCTTGCGCAACGCCCTCACTCATTTTAAAATTTAATACATAATCAGCAATATCTTGAATGACTTGGTCATAAGCTGGGCGAAGGTTAGTGTCGACGTTATTACTCATGGTGTGTCTCCTACTACGCTTGCTTTAGTATTCAGTGTTCCTTAATAGTAGCAGTTGCACTCGCTGGATGCTGCCGATAGAACTGACAAAGCAGCCGATACACTGCTGGCATGTGTTCTTGCATATATTTCGGCGACTCAAAAAAGGTTTCGCTGCACACGGCAAAGAACTCGGCGGGGCTGGTAAGGCCATAGTCATTAATTGGCAGTTCACGATAACTTTCAAAGTCGTGTTGCAAGCGGTTCCAAGCCTTAGTGAAAATAGCGTGCCATTCTCCTGGCTGCATATCTGGGTGCATAGGTGGTGCCCCGTTCGCACCATCGCGCAACATATCAAGCTTATGGGCTAATTCATGAATAACTACATTGCTGGCTTTGCCGTTATAGGCATGAGGCCCACTTTCAGTGACCGCTTGCCACGACAAAATAACCGGTCCTCGGTACCAGGCTTCACCACTTAAATGTGGGCTTTCCGAATGCACAATACCATCGTTGGTTCGATACGGCCGGTTAGGTACAAAGCCACCTTCATAAATAATTACCGTTTGCCAGCGGTCGTACCAATGCAGGCCAAGATGCAAAATAGGCACGCAGGCCATGGTGGCTATTTTTAACAGCATGGCGTCGGTGAACTGAAAACCGCTACCACCAGCAAAGTTTTTTCGCGCAATAAAGCGAAACGCCATGCTACGCAATTTTTCACGTTCAGCAGCTTGGTAACGCAGCATTACTGGCCAGTCGGCAATAGCACGTTCCCATTGCTCGGTGGTGAAGCCCATTTTATTAATTCGTCTGTTTTCTCGCCAATGGCGAAACGATTTAAATATATTCAATTCGTTGTTCCATAATTCAGCAGTCTAAACGTCAGGCTACAAACTAACGGTCTGATTTAGAATGGTCTATGATGGGTAGCCCATTTAGACTAAAACATAACAGAGCCATGATTTTTATAAGTGATACTATCAGCCTTGAAGACCACGAGGTAGAAATAAGCGCCATACGCTCGCAGGGTTCGGGCGGGCAAAACGTGAATAAAGTTTCGTCAGCTATTCACCTGCGGTTTGACATTAACGCCTCGAGTCTTAGCGACTTGCAAAAACAGCTATTACTGGAAAGCAAAGACAGGCGAATTAATAAAGACGGTGTGCTGATTATTAAAGCACAAAGCTTTCGCACTCAAGAGCAAAATAGATTAGATGCCTTTGAGCGCTTACAGCAATTCATAGTAGCAGCTACGCATGTGAACAAGCCGCGCACGCCTACGAAGCCTAGCCGCAGCGCTCGGCGCAGGCGCACCGATCAGAAAACGCAGCGGGGCAGAACCAAGTCATTACGGCGGAAGGTAGATATTTAATTTTGGGCTAGCAGCTTAACCCTGGCCCGTATCACTTGGCCGGACTTGCTGTTGCACACCTTTCAGGAAGTTGCGCAAAATTTGGTCTTTGCACTCGCGGTAGTTTTTATGCCCTGGCTTGCGGAAAAAAGCACTAAGTTCATGGCTGCTAATACGGAAATCAACCAGCTTGAAAATATCTAGAATGTCTTCTGCTTTTAAATTGAGGGCTATGCGTAGCTTTTGAAACACAATATTATGGGTTAACCGTTGTTCAGGAGCCGGTTGCGCGCCTTCACGTTTACCGCGCTTATAATTAATAAAGCCATTTAAAAATACCGCGAGCTCAGTGTCAGTTAGTTCGACAAAGCTTTCATCGTCATCCTTTCGAAGCCAAGCCACTACTTGCTCTTGGTTCATTTCAACTTCAGCCAAAGCGAAAATCTCCACCATGGTGCTGTCTTTAAAATCGAAGGTATAACGAATACGGCGTAAAATGTCATTGTTGGTCAAAGCATAATCCCTAGTCTTAGGTATGCCCAGCAATCAACAGGATTACTGGGAAAACTTATTTTAACATATCCGTGCACTTAAACCGCAGCGATTAAATTTCACAGTTTATCTCTTTCGTACGACTGCTTAGATACTCTTGATACGTTCCATAACCTCCTAAATAAACGACAACATCTGGGTGCTCTGCGGTAAATTTCTTATGCTTTTCTAAGCTTATGACAAACATACTACAAGCTTCAGTTATTCTTTGGCTTGCCCAGTAGGTAAAGCCCATATGTAAGTATACGTTGGTGAGTAGGTCATATTGGTGCTGATTCTGGTAAATAGCCCCCGCCTTATCCAAGTACTCTATCGAGCTGTTATAGCGATCTTCAAAAGTTATATTAGGCTGCAAAAAACCGTGTTCTGAGTAGTGTTTGCTATATTTGCCTACCGCATATGATCTCAGAAACACACCATAAGCAATATAGGCTTGAGCAAGCCCAGCTTGGTCTTCACCTTCTTTATAAATATCGATTGCTTCTAGAATCATTCGTTCCGCGGGTAAAGGCCTTACCTGATCATCAAAAAGCCAATACGCATTAGCTATCATTTGCTTTGGATCACTTGTATATGGCACCAATGCTGCTGAACATCCAACTAATGAAATAAGCAAGCCAATAATAAGTATGTGCCGCATGCGAAGTTTCCTTAATTTATTTTGTTTAGGCTTTATTCTGGTTCCATTATGGGTCCATAAAGCCTGAAAATTTAATGCCTGATAATAACGCCATTTCTCGCTGCCAGGTAGCTAAATCGTTCTTATTAAATGCACTTAATGAATCATGCCCACATGCCCTTGCCATTACCTGCATCAGTTCGACCGAAGCTTCGAAAAAGTTCTTCAATTGCGTAGCTGATTTTTCAACATTGAGCCGCTGGCGTAAATCTGCTTTTTGCGTGGCAATGCCGGCTGGGCAGTTATTAGTATTACAAATTCGCGCCGCAACACAGCCTATTGATTGCATCGCACTGTTGGCAATTGCAACACCGTCGGCACCTAGTGCTAAGGCTTTCACAAAGTCCATGGGTGTGCGCAAACCGCCGGTAATAATAAGGGTTACGTCGCCACTTACGCCTTGCTTATCGAGATAGCGCCGAGCCCGTGCTAAGGCAGGTATGGTGGGCACACTAATATGGTCACGGAATATTTTCGGTGCCGCGCCCGTACCACCACCACGGCCGTCTAAAATGATGTAGTCGGCACTGGCATCTAGCGCAAATTGAATGTCTTCTTCAATATGGTTTGCGCTTAATTTAAAACCGATAGGAATACCGCCGGTAACTTCACGCACCCGATCAGCAAACTTTTTAAAGTCTTCCGCCGTATGTAAGTTTGAAAAGGTAGGTGGTGAAACAGCAGGTTCGCCTTCAGGAATACCCCGCACTTGGGAAATTTTACCAACGTTTTTGTTACCCGGTAAGTGGCCACCGGTACCCGTTTTAGCACCCTGCCCACCTTTGAAATGAAAGGCCTGTACGTTTTTTAGCTTGGCTTCGTCGTAACCAAATTGAGCACTTGCTAGCTCATAAAAATAGCGTGAATTCGCTTGTTGCTCTTCGGGTAACATGCCGCCTTCGCCTGAACAAATACCAGTGCCGGCAAGTTCAGCACCTTTGGCCAGTGCCAGTTTTGCTTCTTCAGAAAGTGCTCCAAAACTCATGTCAGAAACAAACAGCGGAATATTTAACTTTAGTGGTTTCTTAGCGCGTGGCCCAATCACTAGCTCAGTGCTTACGGCCACGTCTTCCAGCAACGGCTGGGTGGCCATTTGTGAGGTCATTACTTGAATATCGTCCCAATGGGGCAGTAAATGGCGCGGCACGCCCATAGCAACCATTGGCCCGTGGTGACCCATTTTCGTTAACCCATCTCTGGCTAGTTGATGAATAAACTCCACCGTGGGCTCTTCTACTGTGGCAATAGCAGCTGGCATTTCATCCGCACCAACTTCAATTCCAGGACCTTCTTTTCCTACCATGCTGGCATCAAATTTCTTATGGGTGCCGTCACAAAAGGGTAGGTTTGCCGAGTGTTTGCACTGACATAAATAGGCATCACCAGACTTTTCTGCAACAAATGACTGCGGTTTAAATTCGGTTCCTACATGGGAGCCGTCGCAAAAGGGCTGGTTTTTAGAACGACCACAGGTACAAAAGTAGTATTCTTCAGCTTCGTTGAGTTCAACTTTAATAGGTTTGTTATTTGCCACTATCGGGTTCATGCATACGCTCCGTGTTGTAAAAATACTATGTCTTGTTCAGCTTTCCACAGGAGCCTTGAAATTACTAGCACTGGTTCAGCCTCTTACTTAAATAAGCTTCACCCAAATAAAAGCTAGCCCCGCAATAACAACCAAGCCAATGATAATGTTTTTAATAATATGCTCAGAACCTTGAGTGAGTACTTGATACACATAACCAAAGAAAAAAAGTAACCCGCCAGCCACGGCAAAGTCACCGAAGCCCCAGTTCACTTCATTACTAAAAAACATAGCTGTTAAAGGGATAAGTAAAACAATGCCCGTTATAACTAACACCGTATAAGTGCTTCTTTTCGATATCGTTAGTTTCTCTAGATTCATATGCACTCCTATTTACGTCGGCCAACCCAAAAGCAATTAACAGAAATACCACCAGAGAGATGATGGGGATCTGACGTCTGACTGTGCCTGATGAGTTTAAAACCATAACTATCTCACTGAATTTATAAGCTTATTTTTTGTTTACCCTAGGGTAAAGCGAATCTCTTTAACTTCAACCTTATAGAATGGAAAATACTCTTTTGTGCCAAACATATTTCCAGCTTCAACTCTAAATGGTAATTTGAAACCCTGTACAACACGGAAGTCCGAGAGCACACCACCGAACGGCTGTAACTGAAATAATTTTTCCGAGTTGGCATTGCTCCAACGCATAAAAGAAACCTCAACCGGCTGCCCATCGGTATTCACTGTTACATCGACTGCCTGTGAAAGCACTCCGTGGGTGACTGTTACACGTGCAGTGTTTTCATTAATTCCTTCCCAGGTTACACCTGTCCCAGGTAATATTGCGGCGGGTGTCCAAAACACTGCTTCAGCTACATACCGTCCGTGCCACGGGCATAAAACCCATTATACGGAATCGTGTCCACCGTCCAGCACCGGAACCAGATACCGAGATAATACCAGGTAAGTTCAGGCTCCAGACAAAACCATGCGGTACTGCAAGAATCTGGTGTGCTTGCATAGATGGTAGTTAGGCTTTTCTTGAGAACCAAGACTGAACTGTCCTTCCATATCAATTTCTGCAACTGTATATAACGGTGTTCCTGGCGCAATGGCAAAGTTGAAGAATCGTTGCGCTGGTTCGGGTAAATCATTCACCATAGATGGGTCGTACTGTTCTGGATTTACACGCTGTAAGGACGATAATTTTTTCCATTCAGCTTGAGCCAGTGGCTCATTAACCACCTGATATTAAACACAAGCACAAAAAAGCCCGCTACCAAATGGCAGCGGGCTTCTATTCAAAACTTAATTAAAACCAATTAACGCATGGTTACAAATTCTTCTGCGCTAGTTGGGTGTAATGCCACAGTTTCGTCGAAGTCGGCTTTGGTGGCGCCCATTTTAATGGCTACGGCAAAACCTTGTAGTACTTCGTCCATACCTTCACCAATGCCATGCATGCCCACCACTTTCTCATCGCTGCCTACACACACCAATTTAAAGGTACTAAGTGCACGGTGCGGGGTAATGGCGTTGTACATAGCGGCGAAGCTTGAGTTATATACTTTCACTTCAGCTTCACCATAGCGTTCTTTGGCTTCTTGTTCGGTTAAGCCAATAGTGCCAATAGGTGGGTGGCTAAATACGATAGTTGGAATAAGGCTGTAGTCCATGTGCGCGTCGGGTAGGTCTTTATTAAATAAGCGCTCGGCTAATTGGCGACCTGCTTTAATGGCCACAGGTGTTAACTCTGCTTCGCCTGTAATATCACCCACAGCATAAATACCCTTCACGTTAGTGTTCTGGTATTTATCCGTGCGAATATAGCCCCACTCGTCAGCCTCTACGCCAGCTGCTTCCAAGTTAATGGTGTCGGTGGCTGGCTCGCGACCAATGGCCCACACTAAGCAGTCCACGCCTTCGATAATTTCACCGCTTACCGTATGCACATGCAGGTTACCGTCGGCTCGCTTTTCAACTTTTGCTACTTCCGACTGGGTGTGTAGCTGTACGGTGCCGTCTTGTTTCATGCGCTCTAATAACTGCTCAATAATAACCGGCTCAAAATAACGCAGTGGCCGGTCGTGGCGCACCAGTAAATGTGAGTCGGTGCCTAAGGCACCCATAACTTGAGCAAGCTCTACGGCAATATAACCAGCGCCTACTACAACTGCTTTTTTAGGCTGCTCGGAAAGAGCAAAGAAACCGTCCGAATCAATTCCGTGCTCTGCCCCAGGTACGTTTGGAATGGTGGCGCGGCCACCAACGGCAATAGTAATATGGTCGGCGGTAATGCGCTCGCCGTTTACTTCAACTTCATTCGGGCCAACAAACTTGGCAAAACCTTCAATAAAGGTTACACCATTGCTTTCAAAACCGCGGTGGTAGCCTCCATGTATGCGCTCTATGTAAGCTTCACGGTTTTTAACTAAACGGCCCCAGTCGAAACCAGCTTGCTTTAAATCGAAACCGTAGGCTTCAGAATACTTTATGGCTTCAGCCACATGAGCCCCGTACCACATTACTTTTTTCGGTACGCAACCTACGTTTACGCAGGTACCGCCAACGGTTTTAGCTTCAATAACCGCTGCTTTAGCACCACGCATGGCGGCACGGTTGGCCGAGGCAATGCCGCCACTACCGGCACCAATACTTAAATAATCAAAATGTCTTACAGTCATACTACAATTCCTATGATTAGCATTATGCCACTATGATCGCACTCAAACAGCGCGCCTGCAAATACAGTTTAAAACTGGTATTTACGCATCCTTTACGGCAATGTTATAGGTATTCATTTAACATTTAACTGACAATACTTACCTTGGTGTTGGGCTTAGTACAAGGGAGACGGCACATAATGCTAAACAAAAACCTTCTTTATTGTGCCCTTATCATACTTGCTTGTTTTTCATCAATCGCTCAAGCACTTACAGACACTGGCAAACAAAAACAAAAAGAACCCACCGAACAAGAAGAAAAAGCATGGATAGACGACTTTCAAGACGGTGTTGAAGGCACTGTCGACAAAACCGCCCGTTGGTTTGATCGCTTTTTCGGTGACGACAGTACCTCTACCGACGACTATGACATTCAAGGTCGCCTTATTGTAGGGCCACGTTGGAGCGCCTACGAAGGCTGGAAAGTAGACTCGAGCTTCCGCGCCCAGTTTCGCCTGCCCCAAGCTAAACAAAAGTTTTCAGCCATTATCGGCCGGGGTAACTTCGACGATATCGTAAACGATAAACAAAGCTCGTACCGTTCCTCGGTTATTCAATCTACAAAAGACGATGAAGAATGGATCATCGGGCTTGGCTTTAACCCAAACCATGGTGAAACCGACCGCTTATACTTTAGCGCGGGCATTCGCGGCGGCTTAAAGGCCGACCTATACGTTCAAGGTCGCCATATGTGGCAGCGGCGTATTAACGAAATGTCGCAGCTGCGTGTTCGTTCAACCCTTTTTTGGCGCGACAGCGACGGCTTCGGTATTAACGAACGGGTTGACTGGGAAGCAAGCATGCTTGAAACATGGCTAGCCCGTATTAGCTTAGATAATACTTACGCTGAGCGCACCGAAGGTGTGCGTTGGCACCATAAGGCCGCTCTTTATCATTTGTATGCAGAAGAAAAAGCCATCGCTACAGAATTATTTGTTCGCGGTGAAACCGACCACGACGTGGGTGTGCACGACGTGGGTATTCGCTTTATTCATCGTCGTGAATGGTTTCGTGAATGGCTATTCTTAGAGGTTTGGGGCGGTTTACACTGGCCTCGCGAAGAGCGCATTGAGGATCGCCAACGCCGCTGGATGTTCGGGGTAGAATTTGCCATGTGGTATGGCGACTAGAACATTAAAGCACCAAGTCGCCACACAATGCCACTCACTCTGCCTTCAATTAGCCTTTAAAGTTGTCTAGCTCTATTTTTTCATTCAAGTCTATTTCTACCGCTGCTCGTTCTCTTAATAGCTGAATAGTGCCGTCGATTCCACGCTGGCGTAACGACGCCTGCATTTCCGACTGTTGGGCATTCAGCATACTAATACCTTCAGCCACTAAGTCGAACGCTAACCACGGCGACGTGGGAGTTCTACGTTGCAAATGGAAATCAAGACGAATAGGTGGCCTACCACCAGCTTCTATCAGCTGCCCTCGAACCACCACACGGCGTTCATTTGCATAAGGCTCTTCGCGGCCAAATTCTAAAGAGTGTTTGGTTTCATCGTACTGAGTAAAAACCCGTGCATAAGTAGTTACCAAGTAATCGCGGAAGGCTGCTACAAAAGCGTCTTTTTGAGTGTCGTCTAAACGCTGCCAATTACGGCCTAACACCATACGCGCCGCAAACTCATAGTCAGAATGGGGTAATAGTTCTTCTGTCATAATAGTGCGCAAATAATTCGGATTTGCTTGAATTTTACTGCGCTCATTACTAATTCTAGCGATCATACGGTCGGCTACTTCTTCTAGCATTACGTATGGGTTCTGCACTTCGCTGGCATTGACAGGTAACGGTGTAGAGCATACGAATAGCACAGCTATAAACGTAAATATCACCGATATTTGTTTCATTTCTTTTCTCCAGAGCAACAAAAAGTCTTATAGAGGGTTTTCTATAAGGCATTTTGGTTCAGTTATGGTCAGGCGTCCAGTGCATAAATTCGATAACAGCGTTCGGTTTTAACCAGCTAAGGTAAAAAACAGGCCTGCAATAGCCGCACTCATAAAGTTAGCTAAGGTTGCTGCCAGCAAGGCTTTCACGCCTAACTGAGCAATGTCTTTACGGCGGCTGGGCGCCATGCCACCAAGACCACCAAGTAAAATTGCAATTGACGAAATATTTGCAAAACCACATAACATGAACGTAATTATAACCTGCCCACGCGGGCTTATTTCATGAATGTGAACATTGGCACCCACTTCTACAACACCCATGGCATTCTCAGTGGTGATATATTTCACAAAGTCTAGGTAGGCAACAAACTCATTAATTGCTAACTTTTGGCCAATAAAACTACCGGCGTATTGAGCGTCTTCCCATGGCACACCCAACAGCCAGGCTAACGGTTTGAAAATAAAGCCAAAAATAGCTTGCAAGGTAAGGTCGCCGTAATCAAAAAAACCACCGGCCCAGCCCAAAACACCGTTCACTAAGGCAATTAACGAAACAAAGGCAAGCAACATAGCACCAACGTTTAACGCCAGCTCTAAGCCACTAGAGGCCCCTGATGCTGCGGCATCAATAACGTTAGCACGACGCTCTTCGGTAGGTACATGGCCTAAGTTTGTTACTGGTTCGTCTACTTCTGGCATCATAATTTTTGCCATGAGCAATGCGCCCGGTGCCGCCATAAAACAGGCAGCTAATAAGTATTTTAGTTCAATACCAATACCAGCATAGCCGGCCAGCACCGAACCAGACACCGAGCTTAAACCACCCACCATAACGGCAAACAGTTCTGAACGAGTCATGGTTGGAATAAAGGGGCGAACAATGAGCGGTGCTTCGGTTTGCCCTACGAATATATTGGCTGCTGCCGACATTGACTCTGGTTTACTAGTACCAAGTAACTTCTGTAAGCCGCCGCCAATAATTTTAATGACCCACGCCATTACCCCAATATGATACAAAACAGAAATGAGCGACGAGAAGAAAATAATAACGCCAAGCACGTGAATGGCAAAAATAAAGCCCTGCGAATAAGCTCCAATGTCACCAAATAAAAACTCAAATCCTGCATTAGCAAAGCCAATGACCGAGGCCACCCCATTCGACATACTTGCAAGCACGTCTTGGCCAAATGGCAAGTACAGCACAAACGCAGCTAAACCAAGCTGTAAAGCGAATGCACCACCTACGGTACGCAAGTTTATTTTCGAGCGGTTGCTAGAAAACCCAAACGCAACAGCTAATAAAAACAACATACCTAAGAGGCCAATCATAATTGATTCCTAATGTTTATCTTCAACGCTTATTCAGCAAGCAACTGACGAATTTTGGTTTTAATAATATCGATGGCAATTTCATTTTGGCCACCACGCGTTACTACAAGATCTGCATAATTTTTCGATGGCGCAATGAAATTGAAAAATGCGGGACGAACGTAGTTTTCGTATTGATCAGTAATTGAACTTAAGCTACGACCACGCTCTTCAATGTCTCGATTAATACGACGCAATAAACAAATGTCTAGCGGTGTGTCCATAAATACTGAAATATCGAACTGTTCACGCAAGGCGGCGTCGTTCAATAGCAAAATTCCTTCTACTAATATAACGCGAGCAGGGGTTACCTCGATGGTTTCCTCTAAGCGAGTATGCTCGCGATAACTATACTGGGGCATGTGAATTGTTTCACCAGCCCGCAGCTGCTTTAGGTGTTGCACCAGCAATTCATGTTCAAATGCACTTGGGTGGTCGTAATTTGTTAGAATACGTTGGTCTAGAGCCAAATGGCTTTGGTCGCGATAGTACGCGTCTTCAGATAGAACCGAAATACGCTCACCACCCAATTCAGCCACCAGCTCTTGGTAGACTGTTGACGCAAACAAACTTTTTCCCGAAGCCGACGGCCCAGCAATAGCAATTACGGTTGTATTTCCCACTAGAACCCTTCTACCACAGTTTTAATTCAGCACAATAACGCGGCATTATCACCAATTTTCGGGAATTTATAAACACTTAAAGTTTTTTTCCGCTGTTACAGCTCTTATTCATGCCCCCACGGAGCCGGTGGCGGAGCAATTTTTTGGCTTAAGTCGAAGTCAACTCGCCAAGTCCAGTGGCCGTCTGCCATAGTGCCGTAGCTATAACGTTTGCCCGGTACAATTTCAACGCGCCAGCCCAGTATTTCCCCTTTTTCACCGGTGCGCTCGGTAAAAATAAACAGTTGCTGTTTAGCGCTGCCCGGCGCCACCGTAAGCCCACCATAACCGGTGTTAGGATCATGCTCTCCCGATTCTAGCCGATGGTCATGGGACAAACTTAAATGATCGCTAAAAAGTGTGTACACCCAAGTGCGGGAGCGATCCCAGCTATTTTCTTCCGGCTGCTCTATATGAAAAGGCACCAGCAATTGTGCGTCGCTACATTCGCGGAAATGCACAACCAGCTTTTCATTGCCACTAAGCATTTCCCGCTCATCATTTCGTGCCACAATACGCTGGCCGGAATAAGCGTTGCCACACAATTGGCGCAAGGCATGAAAAAACTGTACATGAGGTTCGGTTAAGTCATAACTTGGCTTACTAGCAGACTGATCTGTAGACTCCGTACAAGCCGCTAGGCTTACCACCCCGAATAAAACAACCACTACATGTTTCCAACTCTGCATTTTGTTCACCTTACCTGTAAAACCTTGTAAACAACCTAGCCTGCCCTTGATTCACTTGCAATATGCTTGCGATCAAAATCTTGTCGAGGCATTCTTAGCGCACTAGCGGTAAACACTCAGAGGACTCTGTGGATCTAGCTTCCTTACGTAAACAAATTGAAACATTAGACCAACAACTACTGCAGTGTTTGGCCAAACGCCGAGCACTTGCACTAGATGTGGCCAAAGACAAGGCCAAGCGCGGCGGTAATGTTCGCGACACGGGCCGTGAAGCCGAATTGTTAATGCGGCTTATGGATATGGGCCAAAATATTGGTCTTGACCCAGGCTACCTTACTCGCCTGTACCACATTATTATTGAAGACTCGGTACTCACGCAGCATGCTTGGCTACAACAGGGCGACGACCAAGGTAACTTAGCCATCGCACACTTAGGTATGCCGGGCTCCTATTCTCACTTAACGGCCCAAAGTTATGCCAACCGCCGTAACTGCGGTTTGCAGGGCCATTCATGCGACACCTTTCAAGAAGTAATTGCCGCTGTTGAAGACGGTCGCACCACCTTAGGCGTGTTGCCCATAGAAAACACCTCGTCGGGCTCAATCAACGATGTGTACGACTTATTGCGTCATACCCACTTAAATATTATCGGCGAATCCTATTTATCTGTAGATCATCACTTATTAGTTAAACCAGGTACCGTGCTTGACGACATTCAAGTTATTTATGCGCACCCCCAAGCGCTTACCCAGTGCTCTGGTTTTTTAAGTCGTTTAACTGGGGTTCAACTTATACCTGCTGCGTCTTCGGCTCATGCTATGCGTAAAATTGCCGACGACAACGATAAGCACTCCGCTGCCATTGGGCCGCAAAGTGGTGGCGCTTTATACGAACTATTAGCCCTTGCCCACAATATGGCCAACCAAAAAGAAAACCATACTCGCTTTATTGTTGTCAGCCGCGACCCACTGCGAGTACCTGCCCAGCTGCCGGCAAAAACCAGCTTAATTATGGCGACTCATAACCAGGCTGGCTCGCTAGTGGACGCACTTATGGTGTTACGCGCTCATGGCATTAGCATGACTAAGCTAGAATCGCGGCCTATGCCTGGCAATCCATGGGAAGAACTGTTTTATGTCGACCTAATGGTGAATACCAGTACCACTGAATGGCAAGCTGCAGAAAAGGAGCTTGCCGCTATGACACGCTTTGTGAAGGTTTTGGGTTGTTACCCAGATGAACGAATAAAAGCAACCCATGCACCGTATCCTTTAACCGACTCGATACAAAACAGTGAGCAGGCGCCTTAGTTTTATACTATAGTTGCCGACTCACATAACCGTACAAAGGCCTTTATATGCTTAGCTTTTACCGTGTGTTAACGTCTTTCTTAGTATTACTACTGATTAGTGCCTGCACGCCAACACCTGTTGAACCAGTTGTTATACCAATAGCTGAGCACTGTGGTGCCGAGTCGGTCGCCATAGACCGCATTGAGCCTGTACTAACGCTGTCCGAAGACAATACGGTTATTGTAGAAGGTGTTGTTAGCGCCAGCTTCCAAGGCGAAAACAAATTGCGGGGCTTCTTTATTCACGCCCCTAGCCCACGCAGCCAGCGTAATACGAACGTAAATGAGCCACAACCAGCCTTGTTTGTACGTAACGATAGTTTTGGTCCCGCAGTACAGGTAGGCGACCGTGTACGCATACAAGGCGAACCAGACCAATATGGCGGGGCTCTGGCACTAGCAAATATCACCGCCCTAACCCGTTGTGCTCAAAATCAACCGGTTATTACCGAGTCGTTACAACTACCCATTGAATATGTAGCGCAGCTCGACCGTTTATTGCACCAGCGGGTACGCATTACGCACCCTATGACCGTCGTTGGCCATTACCAACTGGCTCGTTACGGCACGCTCGATTTGGCCACAGAACGGTTGTGGGTACCAACCCAAATTACTATGCCAGGGCCAAGTGCACGGGATCATTCCAGTCATAATTTTTTGCGCAGCATTGTGCTCGACGATGGCTCTGAACTACAAAATCCCGCACTAGTGCCATACCCAGCTCCGGGGTTACATATAAATAACCCGATACGTTCTGGCGACTTAGTAAAAAACATTGAAGGAGTGTTAGTGAAAGTTGGCGATGCGTATCATATTCATCCTGTACATACGCCGCACTTCGAAGCCACCAACCCACGCCCCCATGCTGTTTCATTGCCAGGAACCGGCGACTTAAAAGTAGCGGCCTTTAACGTGCTTAACTATTTTAATGGGAAAGATGGCTTTCCAACTCCACGTGGCGCTACCACCGCCGAAGAATTTGAGCGCCAACGTGCTCGCATTATTAGCGCCATGACAGCTATAAATGCCGACGTATTTGCGCTGATGGAAATGGCCAATAACGGTTTTGCTAACGACAGTGCTATTGCTGACCTTACCCGTGGTTTACAAGCAGCAGCGCCCGCTGGTGCCCGCTACAACTATGTACATGTAGCTGCCGACAAGGTGGGCAGCGACGTGATTACCCAAGCTATTATTTATCGCGCCGACAAAGTAGCTGAAGCCGGCCAAGCGGCCTTTACCACCTTAGCTCCTTTCGACACCGGCAGCCGCCCCCCGCTAGCACAAAGCTTCCGTAGCCTTAGCTCTGGTGCTGAATTCACCGTAGTAGCGAACCATTTTAAGTCGAAAGGAAGTTGCCCTAGCGACATAAACAATCCAAACCGTAACCGCAACGACGGCCAAGGCTGTTGGAACCAGCTTCGCACTGAGTCAGCTACCGCCCTTGCACGCTGGCTTCGCACGTTTCCAACTGGGCGTGAACATCGTAACTATATTGTGCTAGGCGACTTTAATGCCTATGCCATGGAAGACCCGTTAATGGAGTTGCGTCAACATGGCTATAGAAATATTGCCAACCGCTTAGCACCAGAAGGTTATAGCTATGTATTTCGTGGCGAAATGGGTAGTTTGGATCATATTCTTGCCCATAGTTCAATTATAGATGCCGTAACAGGCATTGATTTTTGGCATATTAATGCCGACGAGCCAGTGGCTTTCGAGTACGGCATGAGCCATAAAACCCCACAGCAACAACACAACTGGTATGCTCCAACGCCATATCGTAGTTCTGATCACGACCCAGTTATTATTGAAATAGACAGTAAACTATTACTTTTGAACGACAAAATCGATTAATGTGATTGGTTTCAATCGCTGGATACTAACACCTAATCTGTTATTATTTATACGTAATCAACAGCAATAAGAGAGGACAATATGAAGCAATTAAACGTCATCGGTCTCGACACAGCAAGTGCAGAAACTTTAGCCGCTAAATTGAATACGTTATTAGCTAACTACCAAATTTTGTATATGAATGTGCGTGGCTTCCATTGGAATATACGCGGTGAAAGCTTCTTTGAACTCCACGATAAGTTTGAAGAAACCTATAACGACTTGTTAGTAAAAGTAGACGAAATAGCTGAGCGCGTGCAAACCTTAGGCCAAAAGCCACAGCACACCTACAGCAAGTATCTGGAAAACAGCCAAATTAAAGAAGTAGCGAACGTCACTAACGGTCGCGAATGTGTTACTGAACTACTTAATGGTTATCAAATTCTTATTCAACTTCAACGCGACCTGCTCGAAGCAGCCGCTGAAGCTGGCGACGAAGGTACTGTAGCGCTTATGAGTGACTATATTTCAGAACAAGAAAAAACCGCTTGGATGCTTACCGCATACCTAGGTTAAATATGCTTCGAACGCAGCATGCATTCAACCGAACAAGCCAGAGTTAATGCTCTGGCTTTTTTGTTTCTAACCCTATTATTCGATATACTGCCACCGATTTTAACCGCACTGAATTTACGCTTCAGGCAGCAGAAAAGGTAATGCAACATGCAATATATTTGCGCAGCACTCTACAAATTTGTCGAGCTGAACAACTATGAAAAATTAAAGCAGCCGCTGTACGACACTATGATTAAGCACCAGGTGAAAGGCACGCTACTGTTAGCTCGCGAAGGCATAAATGGCACTATTTGTGGTAGCCATGAAGGCGTAACCGCTGTATTAAACCACTTAAAGAGCGATCCTCGCTTCGCTACCCTCGAGCATAAAGAGTCTATCAGCGACACACAGGCGTTTTATCGCACGAAAGTAAAACTTAAAAAAGAAATTGTTACCTTAGGGGTAGACTGGGTAGATCCAAAAAACATTGTTGGCACCTATGTTCCAGCACAAGAATGGAATCAGCTTATTCAAGACCCTGAAGTATTATTAATTGACACTCGCAACGACTACGAAGTGGCGGTAGGTACATTTGAAGGTGCTGTTGATCCTAAAACCGTTTCTTTTCGTGAGTTTCCAGAATATGTAGAGCAACACCTAGATACGAAAAAACATAAAAAAGTAGCTATGTTTTGTACCGGCGGTATTCGTTGTGAAAAGTCTACGGCTTATTTGAAAGGCCTTGGTTTTGACGAGGTTTATCATTTAGAAGGCGGTATTCTTAAATACCTAGAAGAGGTGCCAGAAGAAGAAAGTTTGTGGCGCGGCGAATGTTTTGTGTTTGACCAACGCGTTACTGTTAAGCATGGTCTTGAACAAGGCTCGTACGACCAATGCTACGCCTGCCGCATGCCTATTACTGAAGAAGAAAAAGCCTCTGAGCATTATGTGAAAGGTGTTAGTTGCCCTCATTGCTTTGATAAAACCACAGCCACGCAAAAAGAGCGTTTTGCTGAGCGCGAGCGCCAAGTACAGCTAGCCAAGGCCCGGGGCGAGAAACATATTCGCGACGGCCGTGTAGAACAGCTGTAGTTTATGCCAAATAAGTTATACGGCTAAAGTTTGAACATATTTAATATTTAGGCGTATACTTAATTAAAGCAATTAACACTGTAGGGGGTGATTGAATGCGTATAGATAACACAAGTAAACCACAAAGCTTGCTGCAACAAATACAGCAAGAACAAACCGACAACTTGCGTAAATTGGCTTCTGGCAAACGGGTAGAAACAGCCGCCGACGATGCTGCAGCCTCGCAAACAATTGAACGTTTAACAGCAGAAAGCCAAGCATATCAACGCTCATTAGGTAATGCCTACGACGGCATTTCTATGCTCGGTGTTGCTGAGGGGGGCTTAGCAAACGTGAGTGACGACCTAAGCCGCATTCGTGAACTTACTGTGCAAGCAGGCAATGGCGCATTAACAGACAGTGATCGCCAAGCTTTACAAGGCGAAGTGGAACAACTGCGCGCTAATATTGGGCAAACCCTTGAACGTACTGAATTTGCTGGGCAGTCTTTACTAACCAAAGACGAAACTCGTAATTTTCAGGTAGGCAGCGGCGCTGGCGACACTATGAGTGTGCAGCTACGCGATGTGCGTCAACAAGGTTTAAGTGTGCTAGATAATGTTAACTTAACCGACCCCGATGCCCGCGATAACTTTCTTAACGAGCTAGACCAAGTAAGCGAAACTATTGCGGCCCAACGGGCTGAATTTGGTGCTCAACAAAACGCCTTTTCTGCAACCGCACGTAACTTGTCGCAAACCGACGTTCACACCCAAGCATCCCGCTCGCGCATGCAAGATCTTGATTATGCCATGGGCACAGCAAGCAGTATTCGGAATCAAATATTGCAAAACTCTGCTGTAGCCATGCAAGGTCAAGCAACTGCACAAAATGAGCTGGTGCTGTCCATACTAGGCTAAAGCCTCATTAAAAAAGGTGTTGAACTAAGAGTTCATCACCTTTTCTTCAACTTCCTCACTTTCGTCAGCCTCTTCGGCCGCAGTAGCGGCTGCTGTAATAGCTTCTTGCACTTTAAACCATATACGATTCACCAAAGCCACTATTCGTAGCCAGTCGGGCAAGTCATCTCGGTTAAGTTTGTAGCTCGAATGTGAATTATATTCATTCAGAAAGCAGTCTATTTCGTCATCATGAAAATCGTTCATTACCACCGCCATAGCTATGTCCATAGCTGGGTGGTTATAGCCTGCATATTCCCAATCAATCACTTTTATTTCAGGTGTAACAAAAACATGATCCATAGACATGTCATTGTGACAAAACAGTTGTGGTTCTTCCTCACATTTTGCAAAAAGTGCTTGGTATGACTCTATATCTTCACGCATACGAGCTGCATCGTTTGGCTTGTAAGTGGCTAGTGCGTTGCAATATCGCTCCAGCTTCGAGCGCAGGGTTACTTTTTCTAGCGCCGGAGATAATTGATGAATTCGGGCAATCGTTTGGGCCATTTGCTGAATGCGCTCTTCATTGTCATCAATACTAAGCTGTAAAGGGTTAGTTAAATGCTCATAAATTACGACCCCCTTTTCTTCATTAACAAATGCAATGCGTGGTCCCATGCCTTGTTCTGCTACATAATTGTCTATAGCCAGCATTCGTTGGCTGTCGCGGCCAAATTCTTGTCCATGGCGAAACTGCTTCACTAAGTACTGCGCCTTCGTAGCAGCGCCTTGTTCACCATTTTTTTTATTGGTTATCAGCCAAGTTCGGTTTGATAAGTGTGCGCCAACATCTTCTACCTTCCAGCTACCGCTTACTGGTAAGTGCTCTAGGCTCCACCAGGGAAATCCTTGCATGAGGTTATCCACCTTCTGTATGAGTCGATTGATTTTTCCAAGACATATACCCGTAAATTGCCATACCTAAGAATAGCGTATACAGCAGCGCCGTAAGGTAAAATCCTTTGCTGACAAAAAGATAAACGTATATGGCGTTAATCACAACCCAATAAAGCCAATTCTCTGCAATTTTACGAGTAACCATCCATGTTGTTACTAAGCTGGCAATGGTAGTTAAGCTGTCTATTACTACTGCGTCAGCACTGGTGTAGCGCTGTAAAAATAAACTAGTCGCTGCTGTGGCGAGTAAAATAAAAATTAATATTTTCCCATGCCACCTAAGCGACCGCTGAGTAATATTTAATGGTGTGGCGCTCTGCCCGCCATAACGCCAAACCCACAAACCATAGCCTGCCATAAATATATAGAACAATTGAAGCAGCGACTCCATAAGGAGCCGCCCTTCAAAAAACAGTACCATATAAATAGCCGCACCTAATGCCGACGCCGGCCAACACCATGGGTTTTGGCGTATGGCAAGCACTACATAAAGCACACCAAGGACAACAGCGACCGTTTCAATACTTAGAAACATATCCAAACTTTTGGCTCCTAGAAGCGTAGCCGTGCAGTTACACCAACACGACTAGGCTCGCCATACTGTACATAGTTTTTCGCTGTATATTCGTCGCGCGGATCGTTACCAAAATAAAAGCCTCGCGTTGCGTAATCTTGGTCGAATAGATTACGGGCAAACACGCTAAACTGCCAATTTTGCCAGTTGTAGTTTAAACGCAAATGCACTAGTTGCTGCGCTTTTGCCCGTTGGTCGTGGCTATTAGAAAAGAAAAAACTATCTTTTGCCTCTACTTCTACACGTAGGTTTAAGGCGTCATTGAACTGCCATTCAACCCCAGTATGCACTTGGTAATTGGGCGCATGGGCTTGTTCCCGGCCAGTTAAGTTAGTGCCGTCTTGCAACATTAAATGCCGATATTCTGAACCTAACCAACCTAAACTAGCGAACCAACGTAATTGGTCGGTTGGCATATAGTCGAGTGTCGCTTCTAGCCCCCAGTTACGCCCTGCAGAAGCATTATCTAAATAAGACACAAACACTCCTGCTTGTTCCACGTAAGCGCTTACTTGCATGTCGTCACGCCAACTGTAAAAGGCAGTGGCCTCAAAACGTAAGCTTTGTGCTGGTATAAAAGCACGGTAACCTACTTCAAAGGTAGTGAGCAGTTCTGGAGCAAATACCGCTTTTGATTCTAAAAAGTCACGGAACTGCTCAAGTTTTTTCTCTTCAACACGGCCTAAGGCTTCACCGTTTACCCCACCGGCTTTAAAACCGTGGGCCACACTGGTAAATATCGAGCCTGTAGTTGCTAGCGCGTATTCTAAACTGGCTCGGCCACCCCAAGCTGCTTTCTCAGGCGTTGCATTAATACTACGGCTATCACTGTAAGTGTTGCTGTAGCGTTCGTAGCGAAGCCCTAAGGAAGCTTTCAAACGTTGGCTAAGGTGCTGGCCAAGCTCGCCGTAAATGGCTTGGTTGCGGGTGTCGTAGCTACTGGTAAACGGGCCGTTTTTAGAACCATAGTTACGCTCTAAATCTTGCTCACGCTGCTGCCAGTAAACGCCAACAATCCAGTCCGTATCGTTGCCAAATAGGTTAATTGGTGTAGCCGATAACAAGCGGGTTTCAACTTCCCATTGATCCCGAGCCCGTAGGTATTGGTCGAAGGAGTTATATTCCCAACCCGGGCGAATGCCTTCGTAAGCCCAGTCTTCATCATATTCATAAATAGAGTCTGCCGTTAGCATCGATACACTTAGCTCGGCCGTATATGCTTCGGCGCCGCTGTACACTAACTTCACACGCCCCGCATGGCTGTCGAGGGTGTCTCGGCCTGGCGTGTCAGACAAGGTGGTGCGATCTTGATCCAACGACCATGCATCGTAACCGTTATCAATATCGAAGCGATGGTAAGTTAAAAACGCATCCCAGTGATCACTAACGCGCCAATGGCTATTCAAACGCAAAGTAAGTTCGTCTTGGTTTTGTGTGTCTTTGCGATTTAGAAAAACGTTCTCCATAAAGCCGTCGCTTACATGCTGGTACACGCTTAGCCGTGCTGAAAATGCTTCATTAAACCGATGCGTAGCGGCCACACCGCCAGCATAGCTATTATAGTTAGCTAGGGTTAGCTCGGCTAAGCCATCTCTGTAGTCGCTAATTGGTGTACTACCTAAATAAATCATACCTGCCATGCCGTCGGCACCGAAACGGGTAGTTTGTGGGCCGCGGAACACTTCCACTTGGCCAATATCGAACAAGGTGCCGGCAGTGCCTAGCGAGCTATAATTGATGCCGTCGATAACTAAACCTACCGAAGGATTAATAGGGTCAACAAACTGGCTGCGCTCGCCTACGCCACGAATTTGAATAAAGCTGGCACGGGAAGCACCCGAGGCTAAATTCACGTTTGGTGCCATGGCTAATGCATGCTCTAGGTGTTCAGCGTTCCGCTGTTGAATGTCGTTGCTGCTAAGTACGCTAACACTAGCAGGCACGTCTTCAATGCCCTGCGGGCGAAAGTTGCCAGTAATAACTATGCGTTCAATAGCTGTTGCTTGCTCGTCTTCGGCTGCCGTAGCGGTAAAGGCAACCGTGCTAATGAAGCCTACAGAAAGGCTAGTGGCAACAAATAGCGCAACTGGAATTTTTTTTGTGAAGGTTTTATTCGAAGTTAATTTTTTCATTTGGATCTCTTCTTTTTAAATGCCGAGAAAAAAGATGAGATCCGGTTATCCGTCGTATTGGTTTATCTAAATTACCAATCCCTACGCCAGTATTAACCGGATCAGGTTCAAAGAGTTCGCAATACTGCATCTCAGCCTTTCGGCACCCCTTTGGTAATGACACTTCATGGAAACGTCGCGGCGGAGTATACCTAAATCGCCGCGTGTCTGCCAAGTTTAGCTTAATACGCTATGTTAACTTACTACTCTAGATAGCTTAATGCGTCGCCAAACAATTGCTGTTCCGGCAGTTTATGTTTAAAAAAGTCATCTCGCACTACTCGCACCATTTCAAAACGGCCAGCCACATACACATCAAACCCCGATAAATTGTCATGGTCGGCCAATACGGCTAAATGCACCAAGCCCTGGTGGCCTTGCCAATTTTCTGGGGTTTTTTCTAACACCGGAAAATAATGAAAACGTGAATCTGATTGTTCTAAAGCGAGTAATTTTTCGTGTTTATATAAGTCGGCTAAAGTTTTGCCACCCCAGTAAAACAACACATTTCGTTGCGATTGGGTTTCTAGCTGTGCTGCCGCAATGGACCAAGCATAAGAAAAACCAGTACCTCCAGCCAAAACAATAAGTGGCCGCTCACTTTCTCGTAAGCCCGCCGTTCCAGCGGGAACTGTAATAGTAATTTCGCCTTCGGCTTGCAAGCGTTGCATAACTTCCCAAGCATAGGGGTTTTCTGGTGTCGCACCAATATGCAGTTCAATAACATGCCCTTGCGACGGCGTAGAGGCAATTGAAAAAGCACGAAAGTCGTCCTTATCCATCACCACCGTAATATATTGACCAGCCACAAAATTAACTGGCTCAGGAGGCGTTAGTTGAACCTTAAAAACAAAAGGTGTCAGTGGCTCAATTAAACTGACCTGACATGTTAATGTCGGATTACTCATTAAAAATTCCTAATTCCTGCCAAATATCGTCGACGCGTTGCACCACGTTTTCATCCATCACAATGGGAACACCCCATTCCCGCTCGGTTTCACCTGGCCATTTATTGGTTGCATCCATACCCATTTTCGAGCCCAAACCTGAAACTGGCGAAGCAAAATCAAGATAATCAATTGGGGTATTTTCAACAAAAGTAGTATCTCGCACTGGGTCCATACGTGTCGTCATGGCCCAAATTACGTCTTTCCAGTCGCGGGCATTTACGTCATCGTCGCATACAATAATAAACTTAGTGTACATAAACTGCCGTAAATACGACCAAACTCCCATCATCACACGCTTGGCATGGCCAGGGTAACTTTTCTTAATAGTAACCACTGCCATACGATACGAGCACCCTTCAGGCGGCAAATAAAAGTCGACTATTTCAGGAAACTGCTTTTGTAATATTGGTACAAACACTTCATTCAGTGCTACGCCCAATATGGCTGGCTCGTCTGGCGGCCGGCCCGTATAAGTACTGTGATAAATTGGGCTTTTCCGGTGGGTTATTTTAGTTACAGTAAACACCGGAAAGGTGTCCACTTCATTATAATAACCGGTATGATCGCCGTACGGCCCTTCTTCCGCCGTTTCTTCAGGGTCGAGGTAACCTTCCAACACATATTCCGCATAGGCAGGTACTTGTAAGTCATTACTTAAACACTTCACCACTTCGGTTTTACTGTCACGAAGTAAACCGGCAAAGGCATATTCAGAAAGGGTATCTGGTACCGGTGTAACCGCACCTAAAATAGTGGCTGGGTCTGCGCCTAGTGCCACCGCAATGGGAAATTTTTGTCCCGGGTGTTGTTTACAGAACTCACGAAAATCTAGCGCACCACCACGGTGGCTCAGCCAGCGCATAATTAGCTTGTTTTTGCCTAGCAGCTGCTGCCGATAAATTCCTAAGTTTTGGCGCTTTTTAAGCGGTCCGCGGGTAATGGTTAAACCCCAAGTAAGTAAGGGCGCCACATCGCCTGGCCAGCAAGTTTGAATAGGTATTTTATATAGGTCCACATCGTCGCCCTCAATAACCACTTCTTGGCATGGCCCTTTTTTTAATACTTTAGGCGACATACTGAGTATTTTTTTCAGCAGTGGTAATTTACTAAAGGCGTCTTTAATGCCGCTAGGGGGCTCTGGCTCTTTTAAGTAGGCTAGTAATTTACCCACTTCGCGCAAAGCGGCAACGTCGGTTTGGCCCATACCCAAAGCTACTCGTTCGGGGGTGCCAAACAAGTTGGCTAATACGGGAACAGAATGGCCTTTTGGGTTTTCAAACAGCAACGCAGGCCCGCCGGCTTTAAGGGTCCGGTCGGCAATTTCTGTCATTTCTAAGTAAGGATCGATTTCGTGCTGAATTCGCTTCAGTTCACCGCGCTGTTCAAGCAAGGCAATAAAATCGCGTAAATCTCGGTACTTCATAAAAAATGCCGCCACTAGTGTGTAGAGGCGGCATTATAACTGATCCACAAATTACTTCTAACGCTTCATCGACTCAAAGAACTCGTCGTTAGTTTTTGTCATCTGTAATTTGTCGATAACAAACTCCATTGCTTCAATTTCACCCATAGGATGAACAATTTTACGCAATATCCACATTTTCTGTAATTCGTCTTGAGTGGTAAGCAATTCTTCGCGACGTGTACCTGAACGGTTGAAGTCGATGGCTGGGAAAACGCGCTTCTCAGCAATTTTACGGTTTAGGTGAAGTTCCATGTTACCGGTACCCTTAAACTCTTCGTAAATAACTTCGTCCATTTTCGAACCCGTGTCGATTAACGCCGTAGCGATAATGGTTAAACTACCACCTTCTTCCACGTTACGAGCTGCACCAAAGAAACGCTTCGGTTTGTGCAACGCGTTGGCGTCGACACCACCGGTAAGTACTTTACCTGAGCTTGGAATAACCGTGTTATAAGCACGTGCCAAACGGGTAATAGAGTCGAGCAAAATAACCACGTCTTTTTTGTGCTCAACTAAACGCTTGGCTTTTTCAATCACCATTTCTGCCACTTGCACGTGACGGCTAGCAGGCTCGTCGAAGGTTGAAGCAATGACTTCACCTTTCACTAAGCGTTGCATTTCCGTTACTTCTTCTGGTCGCTCGTCTATTAGCAACACCATTAAGTTACAGTCGGGGTGGTTAGCCGCAATTGACTGAGCAATATTCTGTAGCAAAAGCGTTTTACCTGCTTTTGGTGGCGCTACTATTAAGCCACGCTGGCCTTTACCAATGGGTGAGGCCAAATCAAGAATACGTGCTGTAATGTCTTCCGTTGAACCATTGCCACGTTCCATAACCATACGCTCGTTGGCGTGCAGTGGTGTTAGGTTTTCAAAGAGGATTTTATTACGGGAGTTTTCTGGTTTGTCGTAGTTTACTTCGCTAATTTTGAGGAGGGCAAAATAACGTTCACCGTCTTTTGGTGGTCTAATTTTCCCTGCGACCGTGTCGCCGGTGCGCAAATTGAAGCGTCGTATTTGGCTTGGCGAGACATAAATATCGTCTGGCCCAGCAAGGTAAGAAGAATCGCTAGAGCGTAAGAAGCCAAAGCCGTCCTGAAGAATTTCTAGCACACCGTCGCCAAAAATGTCTTCACCGCTTTTCGCGTGCGCTTTTAAAATAGCGAATATAATGTCTTGCTTACGCAGACGGGCCATGTTGTCTTGCCCCATGCTTGCGGCAAGTTCGACGAGGTCGTTGACAGATTTATTTTTCAGTTCAGTTAGATTCATAAGCGGTAGGCTGGTTATTTAAGGGGTTCTTGTGTAGTTTTTAATAAAATACCCAGGGTTTCGTTTAGTACGATAGCCCCAAGGGCGGTTTGTATTCGGAATTATCTATTGTTCAGATGGCTTCAGGGAAAGTTTATAGAAGCCAGAGAAGTGCTGACAATCTTAAAATTAACATCTATTTGGCGGTGCGTCCAGTTTTTCACCACTTTCAATGAAAAAACACCGCAGTTAGGTGCTGCGGTGTGATTTTATAACCCTAGTAAGGTAACGGGTTTAAATATGCTCTTTGATAAATTCAGCCAGCTGGGTTTTAGATAAGGCGCCTACCTTTGTTCCTACCACCTCACCATTTTTAAACATTAGCAGCGTTGGAATTCCGCGAATATTGTATTTCGGTGGCGTTAGGTTGTTATGGTCTACGTTTAGCTTGCCAATTTTTAATTTGCCGGCAAACTCTGCAGCCACTTCGTCAAGGATAGGTGCAATCATTTTGCACGGACCACACCACTCAGCCCAAAAATCGACTAATATGGGTTGATCAGCATTGATTACTTCGGTTTCAAAGCTGTCGTCACTCAGCTGAACAATATTGTCACTCATGTTACATCTCCGCTTAATTGCATTCGTTGCTTGTGCATAAATTAGCTACACAGGTATGATATCACTTTATGATACTCAACTAGCTATATTAGAAGCATTTCTGTTTTCTAATGCAAGAGCAAACCTGATATGATTTACCTATGACAGATAAACACTTAACAGAAACTAAGTTTGCCGAGCTCGGTTTACATCCACATGTGTTGGATGCTTTGAATAAACTCGGCTACACACAGTGCACGCCTATTCAGGCGATGAGCCTTCCTGTTGCGTTACAAGGCAAAGATGTAGCAGGGCAGGCGCAAACGGGTACGGGCAAAACCATTGCTTTCCTTGTTGCGCTTTTCAATCACCTTATGACTCACCCCAAACGTATTGAAGGTTCAACACAGCCACGTGCGCTGGTTATGGCTCCTACCCGTGAACTTGCCGTGCAAATACATAACGACGCAGTAACAATTGCTAAAAGCTGTGGCCTTAAGTCGGTTGTGGTTTATGGTGGCGAAGGCTATGAAGCCCAGCGCGCTGAACTGCAAGAAGGCGTTGACCTTGTTGTGGGCACCTGTGGGCGCCTTATTGACTATTATAAGCAAGGCGTGTTTCAACTCGATAATATTGATGTGGTGGTGCTCGACGAAGCAGACCGCATGTACGACCTTGGCTTTATCGACGACGTACGCTATATGTTGCGTAAAATGCCTGCTGCCGAAGACCGTTTGAATCTCTTGTTTTCAGCAACATTGTCTTTCCGTGTACGTGAACTTGCTTACGAGCAAATGAACGACCCCACTGCGATTGAAATAGAGCCAGAACAAATGACTGGCGCAAGCATAGAAGAAGAGCTTTTTTACCCAAGCAAGCCTGACAAAATTAAGCTTTTACTGACGCTAATCGAAGAAGATTGGCCCGATAAAGCTATTGTGTTTTGTAATACAAAACATGCCTGTACCGAGGTATACCATTGGCTAGCTGCCGATAAACACCGCGTCGGCTTGCTTACTGGCGACGTACCACAGCGTAAGCGCTTGAAAATTCTCGACGACTTCACCCAAGGCAAAATTGATATTTTAGTAGCTACCGACGTAGCCGCCCGTGGGTTGCACATTCCCGCCGTAAGCCATGTGTATAACTACGACTTACCCGACGATTCCGAAGACTACGTACACCGTATTGGTCGTACAGGCCGTGCCGGTGCAAGCGGTAAGTCTATAAGCTTAGCCTGCGAAGAATATGTCTATAACTTACCTGGTATTGAAGACTATATTGGTCACGCAATTCCGGTTAGTAAATACAACGCTGAAGCCCTACTAAACGACGTGAAAAAGCCACATATTCCGCACAAGCGCCGAATGCAAAGTGGTCAAAGCTTTCAGCGTCGCTCTAGCGGTCCAAGGCAGCATAAGCGTAATTAAGAAGAGGCTCGGAGCCAATGCGATCTAACCAGTATTATGTAGCGATCGATCTTGGCTCCAATAGCTTTCACATGCTTATCGTTCGAGTTGTAGCTGGCTCAGTTCGAATTATTGCTAAAATCAAGCGCCGTATAAGGCTAGCTGAAGGTATACGCAGCGACGGTACTTTAAACCCCAACGTTCACCAACGAGCTCTTGACTGCTTAGCTATATTCTCCGATCGGGTTAGCGATATTGCTCCAGAAAACATTCGTGCCGTTGGCACTGCCACACTACGTAAAATTAATCCCCAAGACCCTTTTCTTGCTCGTATGCAAGACACCCTTGGTCACCCTATCCAAATTATTTCCGGTGAAGATGAAGCCGAAACTATTTACCAAGGGGTAGCCCATACTTCGGCAGCCCGGTCACAATTAATGGTGTGCGACATTGGTGGCGCTAGTACTGAAATTGCTATTGGTAGTGGTTTCCAGTCGCACCATACGCTTAGCTTAGACATGGGCTGCGTTACTTGGAAAACAGCTTATTTCCCACAAGGGGTTATTACCAAACAAAATGTCGAGCGTGCTATTGGTGATGCTGAGCAGCTGATTGCCCCCCACCAAGCTTTGTTTGTTCGGTCACAGAAAACCCGCGTAGTCGGCGCTTCGGGTACTTTTAAAGCATTACAAGACATCGCTTTGCAACGTCAATTAAGCCAACGTTTTCGTTTGCCTTGGCTAGAAAGCTTACTCGACGAAATATTACTCTTTGAAAATTTAAACCATATAAGCATCGAAGGTTTAAAAGCCGACCGGGCCTTAGTGTTGCTACCCGGCTTGTGTATTTTAATCGCCTTATTTCGGCAGTTGAATTTAAAATATGTAGAAGCCACTGAGGCAGCCTTACGTGAAGGCCTTATTTACAGCATGCTTACGTCTTTACAGCATAACGACGTACAACTAAGAACCTTAAAAAGTTTAGCTGAACATTATCAAACCGACGTAACCCAAACAGAACGGGTTATAAAGCTTTATACTCAGCTTAGTAGCGGTGTGGGCATGGCAGAAGCCCTTCCTAAGTCGTCAAAGGCCTTATCGAGAGCAGTCGCTTTTTTGCATGAAATAGGCCAAAGTCTAAGCTACAAACACGCTGGTAAGCACAGCCGTTACTTATTAAAGCACACCGACTTGCCTGGCTTCACATTACGACAAAGATCTTCTTTATTGTCGCTATTAGAAGCTGTTACCGGCATTATCGATGACGATAACCTACCAAAAAAACTACCCGATACTGCCCCAATGGCACTTTTAAGTCGCATTTTAAGGTTAAGCATTATTTGCTGCCAACGCCGCCGCAACGACGCCATGCCAAACTGCAGCCTTAGTTTTGATAACAACAACACCAATATGCTTATTTTACATTTGCCTGCCAATTTCCTAGCTACAAATCCTTATTTAGCCGATCTGCTCAACGAAGAAAGCCGCTTTCAGCAGAGCTTCGGCGGCCTTCAGTTACGTGAGAATGTAAGTCTTGAATAAGTTTATTTAGCGTTACGTTGTTGTAAACGCTTTGCCATCCATACGGCAAAATACGTAAGAATACCGTCGGCACCTGCTCGTTTAAAACCAAGTAAAGCTTCTTCAATGGCGTCTTCACTTAACCAACCATTTTCTACTGCCGCCATTAACATGGCGTATTCGCCACTTACTTGGTAGGCGAAGGTTGGTACTTTAAACTCGTCTTTTACTCGGCGCACTACGTCTAAATACGGCATACCTGGCTTTACCATAACCATATCGGCACCTTCTTCAAGATCAAGGGCAACTTCATGCAAAGCTTCGTCGCTATTGGCTGGATCCATTTGGTAGGTTTTTTTATCGGCACCTTTTAAGTTACCTGCAGAACCCACCGCGTCGCGGAAGGGACCATAAAACGCCGAAGCATATTTCGCTGAATAAGCCATAATTTGTACGTCAACGTAAGCTATTTCTTCCAAGGCTTCACGAATTGCACCAATGCGCCCGTCCATCATATCTGAAGGGGCAACAATATCCACACCGGCTACCGCATGGCAAAGGGCTTGTTTAACCAAGGCTTCTGTTGTTACGTCGTTTAACACGTAGCCCGTTTCGTCAAGAATTCCGTCTTGGCCATGAATAGTGTAAGGGTCGAGAGCCACGTCCGTCATAATACCAAGCTCTGGCACTGCTGCTTTTAATGCTTTAACAGCTTGCGGTACTAGTCCTTCTGGGTTCCACGCTTCTTCAGCCAATTCACTTTTGGCCGCTTGCGGAGTAACTGGAAAGAGTGCCAACACAGGAATACCCAGGCTATGAACTTCTTTGGCCAGTTCAACTAGAAGGTCGATAGACAACCGTTCTACCCCTGGCATAGAAGGCACAGCTTCACGCTGGCCGCTGCCCGGTAAAACAAATACTGGGTAAATTAAATCAGCGGCGGTCAGTGTGTGTTCCGCCATTAGCTGGCGGCTAAAAGAATGCCGGCGCATTCTGCGCATACGGCGGTACGGAAACCCTGCATAAGGAAAGGTCATTATTGTGTCCTATAGTTAAATATTACGGCCGACTTAGTCGTTATCGGGCGTAGCTGGTTCAATAAAGTGTTGGGCAATAACAAACTGATTGCGGCCACGCTCTTTCGCTGCATATAGGGCGTCATCGGCGGCTTTCAATAGCTGCTCTGGCACTTCAAACAAGTTATGTTCGGCAATACTTACGCCGATACTCACAGTAATAGAAAGTGGCCCTGCGTCGGTAATAAATGGTGTTTCACTAATAGCCCTGCTTATCATACTTGCCACTTGGCTTGCTTCATGCTCATTCGTATTGCCAAGTAGCAAAGCAAATTCTTCACCACCGTAGCGAAATATACCGTCGCTTGGCCGCCTTACGGTTTGTTTTAAACGTTCGGCTAAGGCAACCAAAATTTGGTCGCCTATCATGTGGCCGTGCGTGTCGTTAATAGGTTTGAAATAGTCTATATCGAGCATAATTAAGGCCACTGGCTGTTTATTTCGCCAAGCCCGACGAAATTCAACAGTTAGCTGGTGGTCGAAATGGCGTCGGTTAAACAAGCCGGTTAAACCGTCTTCGCTATTTTTACGTTCTAACTCATTGTTTACTTCTTGCAACTCACGCAGCGCCATTTCAAGTTCAAAAGTGCGCTCGTCTACCCGCTGCTCTAGCTCTTCGTTTAATTGGCGCTGGGCTTCTTGCGCTTCGGCCGACCTACGCAATGCTTCTTCTTGGGCCACCAGTTTTTGTAACCGTTCGTCAGAATAACGTAAGGTTAACACCCACGACAGCAGCAGTACCTCAATGCCCGAGCCTATCATTATCGCATATCGCTGCATAAAATGTGGGTCGATCACGCCAAGGTAAGCGAGCGAGTTCAAGAATATAGCCCCGATAAAGGCAGCCCAAGCGACGGCAAAAATTCGGGCATAAACAGACCCTTTACGCCACATGCTTATAGCTAAAATCACTAAAAATGAACAACTGAAAATAGCAAATATAAGCAATAGCTTAATTGCCACTTTGTACTCTAAAAACACACTAATTATGGCAATAATAAATGCAAGCCCGCCCATAACCCACAGGCCACGAGCAAACAGCGCACTGTGTTGCTTTATTTTTAATAATTGCGCTATAAATAAAGCGGCAAAGCCAAAACTTAGGCAACCAAATAGCACTAACGCATGATCTTGCAGCCAAATATTGCCTGGCCAAATATAACGGAAGCCAACTCCAGTTAAACCCGCTGCCATCAGGCCAACAAATATCACGTAAATAGAATAACTAAACACACTCGATTCACGAATAACTGCAAAACCAAATAAGTTATACAGCACCATACAAATTAACACGCCAAAATATATACCAAAGCCCAGTTGCACTAGCGCTTGTGACGCATGAAATGCATTGGTTGGCCAAATTTTAACCGGCATGTTCATAGCACTGCTGGTATGAACGCGGAAATAAGTTGTTAAGCTGTGATGCGGTGGAATAGGTACAACAAAGTCTTCATGAGCAATAGGCCGGGTATTAAAATGCAAGGTATCGCCAAGTTCGTAGTAAGCAAGGGTTTGCCCTGCTGCTACAAAGTAAATGTCTAGTTGGTCTAACAGCGGATAAGCAACATGAAGTAAACGCTCACTGTCGCTGGCCTCAATGTCCATTTTGAACCAATAAGTACGGTCATCATAGCCAAAGGAAACGTTGCCATTAGCAATGGTATGCCAGCCGTAAGTGGGCAAATTAATAGCCTCGCTGAGACTAAAACTGCCACTAGCGTCGACCAAGTAATGAGTAATAATACCCGCTTCTGGTTTACCTGTTATTTCGTTTGTTTCTGCATGCGACACAGCCCAGAACGTGGCGCTAAGCAAAACAGCAACCCGTATCGTATAGCTAATATAATGCTTCACGGTAAACTCTGTTGAAAACAATCCCAGTGACCAAACAACCGTAAAGCATTGGCCGTGGTTTCACTGGCAAGGGTGTCTAGGGTGGTATTACGTAAATTAGCTACTGTTGCCGCAATATGCGGTAACCACTGGGGTTCGTTCACCCTACCTTTTGGTTTCGGGCGTAAGGTTCGAGGGGTTAAATAAGGGGCGTCGGTTTCTAATAATAAGCGTTCGGCTTTAATATGGGGCACAGCGCTTTGTAGCGCTTCACCGCGGCGTTCGTCACATACCCAGCCGGTTATACCAATGTAAGCGTCAAGCGCTTGATACGCCGCTAATGCTTCCTGCCCTTGGGTAAAGCAATGTACAAATAAAGGCGGTAACTGCCCCTGATGTTCATTTAAAATAGCGAGTTGATCAGCTAACGCGTCTCGCTCATGCAAATAAAGCGGTAACTGTAGTTCAACCGCTAGTGCTACCTGCTCGGCAAAAACTTCCCGTTGCCGCTTCGGCGTAGAAAAGTTGCGGTTATAATCGAGGCCACATTCACCAATGGCCCTCACCACTTCTTGCTCAGCTAATTCCCGTATGCGCGACGCAAAGCAAGCCGTCGTTTGATCCGCCTGATGTGGATGCACTCCTGCTGTAGCAATGCAACCCGGTGTTTCAGCGCACCAACGGGCCACACGTTCCGACTCGGCCACGTCGCTGCTAATTAATACAAATCGGTTAACCTGCGGTAATGCATTGCTAAGCACCAGCTTCGGTTCTAGAAATTGGCTGCTTAATAAGTTTATACCGCAATCAACCCAACCCATTAACGCTCCAATCTAACTCGAACACGCGTGTTTAAGCCCGGCGTACGTAAATAGTAAGCATCGAACATTCCTTGCTGAAAATAGTATTTCCGCTCGGTACTAAAAGGAAACGACGAGCTCACTTCCGTTTGTCGCCATACTTCACCGTTAATTAAGCGAAATTTCCACATACCACGCTTATATTCCCACATTTCGGTAATGTTTAAAAAATCTTCACTTGCTTCATTCAAGGCTACAGCCTTTTCCGCAACAGGTGTTTCAGCAACGGTTTCGGGCTCTGGTAGCGCCGCCACAACATTGTCAAAACACTGTAACCGATACACTGTGTCAGCTTGTTGTTCACAAAGTTGTAGCTGCTCAATTAAACGCGCCAAAGACGCCTGTGCTGTGCTTGGCAGTACCATAACTGTAGCAAACAAAATAAGGCTGAAAGCGCTAAGTTTGTTAGTCATAGTCTTATTACTCCTGTTGCTCTGTTTTTATATTGCTTGTTTTATTTTTAATATACCAGCTGCTTAATAGTACCCCGAGTTCAAATAACAACCACATAGGAATAGCCAGTAAGGTTTGTGAAATAACATCGGGAGGTGTAAGCAACATACCAATCACAAACACGCCAACAATAACATAGGGCCGTTTAGCCCTTAATTGGTCAGGCGTAACCACACCCGACCAACATAACAATACCACTGCTATGGGTATTTCGAAGGCAAAGCCAAACGCAAAAAATATTTTTAGCACAAAGTCTAAATAACTAGATATGTCTGTTGCAATGGTAATACCAGCAGGCGCCATGCTAGTAAAAAATGCGAACGCGATAGGTAGTAAAACAAAGTAAGCAAAAGCAATACCTGCATAAAAAAGTATGCTGCTACTGACCAATAGGGGCACTACAAGCCGCCGTTCATGTTGGTACAAACCAGGAGCAATAAAGCGCCATATTTGATGCAACAAAAACGGAATGGCCAAAAAAAAGGCCACTACAAAAGTAAGTTTGAAGGGGGCAAAGAAAGGCGCCGCTACGTCGGTGGCTATCATACTGCTACCTTCTGGCAATACCGCCATTAGAGGTGCAGAAAGCCAGTTGTATAGGTCGCGAGCGAAATATACCAAACATAAAAAAAAGCCAACAATAACCGCCACACTATGTAACACGGTGCTGCGTAATGCCACTAAGTGGTCTAAAAGCGAAGCCGGTTCGTTATCACTCATGTTCTTCCTTGTTGCGCTTTTTATCTTCTGCATAGGGCTCGCGTACCTGCTCAGCAGCAGCCTCTAGTTCGGCTAAAGAACGTTTAAGCTCGGGGCTTAAGTCGTCAATGTCTGCCGACTCTATTTTTTTTAAATTTTCATGTAATTCTTTAACGCGCAGCTCATGGTTTAATTCTGCTTGTATTTTATTGCCGAAGGAGCGCAACTGGCCCAAGGTGCGTTGCAACGACCGAATAGCACCAGGCAAGCGTTCGGGCCCAACCACTAATAGCCCGATAACGCTAATTACTACTAACTCCCAGAACCCAATATCAAACATAATTAGGTGTTCGTCTTGTCTTTTTGTTCTGTTTTAGTGTCGGTGAAATCAGCATCTTTTTTTTCCACGCTAGGCGTTTCACCGTCGCTCATTTCCTTCTTAAAACCACGTAAGGCCGAGCCTAAGTCAGAGCCTAAAGTGCGTAATTTTTTGCCACCAAACAATAATATTATAATTAGTAAAACAATTAACAATTGCCAAATACCAATGCCACCCATAATAAACCCCTTCAATTAATTGTTACGACCAGGCCTTGTTCGCCACGCCTGCCACCAAGCTACTACAGCTACGGTTACCGTTGTAGCCACCAGCCAGCCGGATAATTTAAAACCCGCTAATAAAGCACTGGTTACTGTTAAACTACCTGCCAACATGGCCCACCAACGGCCACCAGCAAGCTTTTTTTGCAATGCCAACTGCTGTTGGCGAAAGTTTGCCTCATGGCGTTGCTGTTGCTTTAAGCCTTTTAAAGTATCGTACAGTAACATGGGCACTTCCGGCAGCTTTTCCGCCCAGCGCGGCGCTTGTTCATTCAGGCTACGCCACATGGCGCGCCAGCCCATTTGCTCTTGCATCCAGCGCTCTAAAAATGGTTTTGCTGTTTTCCACAAGTCGAGTTGCGGATATAGATTGCGCCCTAAACCTTCTACGTACAACAACGTTTTTTGTAGCAGCACCAATTGCGGCTGTACTTCCATTTCAAAACGTCGGGCAGTAACAAACAAGTTCAATAGCACGTGAGCAAAAGAAATTTCGGCTAATGGCTTCTCGAAAATAGGTTCGCACACGGTACGAATATCTGACTCGAATTCTTCAACATTAATATGCGAAGGTACCCAGCCCGAATCGATATGCAATTCGGCTACACGGCGATAGTCACGATTGAAGAAGGCAATAAAATTTTCAGCTAAGTAACGTTTATCTTCTCGGTTTAGCGTGCCCACAATGCCAAAGTCTACGGCTAAGTAGCGCGGCGACTGCTGCCGATCTGGATCAACAAAAATATTTCCTGGGTGCATATCCGCATGGAAAAAACTGTCGCGGAATACTTGGGTAAAGAACACTTCAACCCCCCGCTCGGCTAATAGCTGTAAATTAATACCAGCATTTTCTAAGGCATTTACATCGCTAATAGGTATGCCGTAAATACGCTCCATCACCATAATGTTTTGTCGACTGTAGTCGCTATAAACTTCAGGAATATAAAGCAGCTCTGAATCGGAAAAGTTTCGGCGTAATTGAATAGCATTGGCCGCTTCACGCGCAAGATTCAATTCGTCCATTAAGGTTTTGCTATATTCGCGAATAACCTCAACAGGTTTTAGCCGGCGACCGTCGGGCAATAATTTCGCCGCAAGCAACGCCATCGATTCCATTAAACCAAGGTCGGCATTAATAGTAATTAAAATGTCGGGCCGAATCACTTTAATAACTACTTGCTTAATGTCGCCGCTATGAGGGTCTTTTAATTCTGCCGCGTGCACTTGTGCAATCGACGCCGAAGCCAGTGGCGTTTGGGTAAAGGAATGAAAAACCGTATTAAGCTTAAAACCTAAGCTACGCTCAATAACCTGTTGAGCTTGTTCGCCCGGGAATGGCGGCACCTGGTCTTGTAGTTTGGAAAGCTCTTCTACCATTTCAGGTGGCAATAAATCGCGCCGCGTTGACAACATTTGCCCTAGCTTCACAAACACCGGCCCTAAGGTTTCTAACGCTAGCCGTAAGCGTTCTCCAAGCTGTTTTTCTGGGTGCTTATTACGCAGCCAAAATAGGCTATAACGTACTGTTTTCGCCCACCATGGCCATTTATCGGTTGGTACCATGTCGTCGATACCATATCGCAACAACACGCTTATTATTTTGTAAAACCGCATCATTCGCACAAACTACTCACCCTTAGCCAATGTTTCTAATGGCGTTATTGCAGCTATTCTTTGCTCTAATTGCACAAGCCGTTGGTTGGCCTGTGTACATTGTTCTTGTAGTACTTTAAATTCTACTGGCGTAGCCAATAACCCTGTTTCGTCGCTTAGTATTTCTTGCATACGTTGGCCAAGCTGCGCTTGTTTAATACGCTTCATAGCGGCTTGCATACGCTGGCTAATTAAGTACGCCGGAATGTCTCCTAAGTAGCTCGCCAGTAACTCTTCCCAGTCCATATCTAGCTCAACAAACACGGCCGCAGCGCGCTGCAATAAAAGCGGGTCGCCCACTACCAGCAGCTTACCTTGTTGAATGGCTTGGGTTGCCTGGGCTGCATCAGTTAGCTGGGGCAATTGCAGCAGCGACAAAGTTACTTCGGCGTCAATGGCGTCGTAGCTAGGGCCAAGTAAGAATATTTGCTCTTCACTAAAACGTATAATGAAAGGTTCTGGTAGCTCGCGCAAACGAATTGCCACACACGTACCACGCACACTACGCAAACGTTGCGCCGTATTGGTATCTGCCCCAAGTGCTTTATTTAAGGCTGGCTCTAATGTGCTTCGTACCACATGCGCTAACATTAAAATTTATAACCTCGGTGTAATGCCACTATGCCACCGGTCATATTCTGATAGTCCACTTGCGAAAACCCAGCGGTCGCCATCATGGCTTTTAGGGTTTCTTGATCAGGATGCATACGAATCGATTCGGCAAGGTACTGGTAGCTGTCTTTATCGCGGGCAATAAGCTCGCCCATACGCGGCAATAAGTGAAAGGAATATAGGTCGTAGGCTTTGCTTAACCATGCAGCTTGTGGCTTTGAGAATTCTAACACTAGCAAGCGCCCACCGGGCTTTAGCACCCGCAACATGGAACGCAATGCGGCGTCTTTGTCGGTTACGTTACGCAGCCCGAAGGCTATCGTTATGCAGTCAAAGTAGTCGTCGGGAAAAGGTAGTTTTTCAGCATTCGCTTGTACATACGACACATTGCCAACAATACCCATGTCTTGCAGCTTAGTGCGGCCTACATTCAACATTGCTGCATTAATATCTGCTAATACCACTTCGCCTGTGGGCCCTACCAAGCGTGAAAACCTTGCGGTTAAGTCACCAGTGCCGCCGGCCAAGTCCAACACCCGATGCCCTGTACGTACACCACTACTATCAATGGTTTGGCGCTTCCAAAGGCGATGTATACCCATCGACATTACGTCGTTCATCACATCATATTTAGCAGCCACCGAATCGAACACGCTGGCAACTAAACGCTCTTTGTCGGCGGAATTTACCGTTTTGAAACCAAAATGGGTGGTATTCTCTTGCTTTTTCATAGCTAATAACTCAATTCCCTAGGAAAGTTGCCTCTAGTTTACTGCATGGCGGCCATTTGCCCAACACCACAACAAACTTTCAGCAGGATTAAACTTGTGCGTATCGTTCGCCATCGGGCAACCAACGCTCCATTAGGGCTTGCGAATGGTTGGGAAAGCCGCTGTAAATACGCTGAGCCAAGCTTTGAATGGTTGGAATAAGGTGGGCGTCGCGTACTAAATCGGCAACTTTCATTTGCACCAAGCCCGTTTGCCTTGCTCCTAATAATTCACCGGGGCCTCGTAGTTCTAGGTCGCGTTCAGCAATCACGAAGCCATCGCTACTTTCTCGTAGCACGGCTAAACGTTCACTGGCTTGCGGCGATAGTGGGCTTTTATATAAAAGCACACAATGCGAAGCAACTGAGCCACGCCCTACGCGGCCTCGCAGTTGGTGTAACTGTGCCAAGCCCAGTCGCTCTGGGTTTTCAATAATCATTAAACTCGCATTCGGCACGTCTACCCCAACTTCTATTACCGTAGTAGCTACCAACAAGTCTATTTCGCCTGCTTTAAAAGCATTCATTACCTGTTCTTTTTCCGCAGGCTTTTGGCGACCATGCACTAGCCCAACCCGCAAACTAGTTAAGGCTTCTTGTAGTAATACGGCGGTGTCTTCTGCCGCTTGGCATTGCAATACATCCGACTCATCAATAAGAGTACACACCCAATACACTTGCCGTTGTTCAGTTTCTACCGTGTGTTGCACACGGGCAATAACATCGTCGCGGCGCGTATCGGGAATAGCTACCGTTGTTACCGGTGTGCGTCCTGGCGGTAATTCATCAATAATCGACGTAGCTAAATCTGCATAGGCTGTCATGGCCAAAGTGCGAGGAATGGGTGTTGCTGTCATAACTAGTTGATGCGGATGCAACCCCTGTTGCTCACCTTTTTCTTTTAGTGCAAGCCGCTGGTGCACACCAAACCGATGTTGTTCGTCAATAATAACTAAAGCTAAGTTCGAAAAGTGTACGTGCTCTTGAAACAGTGCGTGAGTGCCCACTACGAACTGAATGTTACCCGCTTCTAGTTGGGCTAACGTTGCTGTACGGGCTTTGCCTTTTAAACGCCCTGTTAGCCAACCAACCGTGACACCTAAGGGTTCAAGCCACATACTAAAGCTGCGAGCATGCTGTTCTGCTAGTAGCTCGGTTGGCGCCATTAATGCCACTTGGTAACCTGCTTCAATTGTACCCAAGGCGGCCAACGCTGCCACTAGCGTTTTACCTGAGCCTACGTCGCCTTGTACTAATCGTAACATTGGCATTGACTGTACTAAGTCAGCTTCTATTTCATTTACTACACGCCGCTGAGCATTGGTTGGTTCAAACGGTAACAACGCCAACAATTGTTTTTTTAACCGTTCGCTTGGATGAATAGCCGGAGCTTGTACTTGCTGCGCTAAGCTACGCGCCTGCAACATGCTTATTTGGTGGGCTAATAATTCTTCCATCGCCAAACGCTGCTGGGCTGGGTGACTACCTGCTAATAACGCTGCCATATCAATGTCTACCGAGGGGAAGTGCAAGGTACGCAGCGCTTTATGCAATTCGGGCATGCCCCCACGAAGCGATTCTGGCAACAACTCGGGTAAACTTTTGGCATTTAGGTACGTCATTACTTGCTCTGCCAGCTTACTAAGAGTGAGCTGGTGCACTCCTTCTGTGGCAGGGTAAATGGGTGTTAAGGTATTAGGCAAGTCGGGCTCGGCACCAGCTTCAAGCACACGACATTCAGGATGAATCATTTCCGGCCCGGTTGGCCCTGGCCTCACCTCACCATAAATTTGCAACCGTTGACCAGCGGCCATTTGTTGCTGCTGCGCCGCAGAAAAACGAAAGAAACGTAACGTTAGCACGCCGCTGCGGTCGGTTACCCTTACTAACAAAGACCGTCGGCGCCCCATGTGCACACGAGCATCTAAGGAATCGGCCACTAATGTGGCGTAGTCGCCTGGGCGCAAACGCGCAATAACTGACAGCTGAGTGCGGTCTTGGTATCGCGCTGGTAAATGAAACAACATGTCTTGAATGGTACGCAAGCCTAAGCGCTCAAGCTTTTCGGCCATTTTCGGACCAATACCCTTGAGTGTTGTTAACGGAATGGCGTGCAGCGGTGTAGCGTTCATAATAGCTCTACTATTATACTGTTGTTGCATGCAGTATAACGAGCCTGCCTTAGGCTTGCTAGCTGCCTGTACATGCGCAAGTTGCTGAAAACTTGTGCTTACGTTATTGTCTTTAGCTAATCACTCGGAATTTATATATTGCTTATGGCTTATTCATATATTGCTCGCCAACCCATACTCGACCGCGAGCTTAAAGTTCATGGCTATGAATTATTGTTTAGAAATAGTGAAGAAAACGTATTTCCGAATATTGATCCAGATGAAGCCACCTCTAAATTATTGTTACAGCAACATTTAATGGGCGATATTAGTACCGTTTGCTTAGGAAAAATTGCTTTCATTAACTTCCACACTAATACTCTACTCGACAGATTCCCCAGTTTTTTACCAAAAGAAAATGTTTATATTGAAGTATTAGAAACCGTAGAAATTACTGAAAGCTTAGTTAAAGCCTGTCAGAAGTCTTATGAACTGGGTTACAAAATAGCCCTCGACGACCACGACTTTGATGAAAAATGGCAACTGTTATTACCCTATGTGTCACTAATTAAAGTAGATATTCAGCAGCAATCGTTGGTTACTTTACCCGAGCGCTTACAGGCATTTAAAGGTCAGAACGTGGCGCTTTTAGCCGAGCGGGTAGAAACCCAGGAAGAATATGAGGCCTGCCTAGCACTGGGCTTCGATTTCTTTCAAGGCTACTTTTTTGAGCGCCCTGAAATAATTAGAAGCAAGTCACTGGCCCCTCAGCAGTTATTTTTTATGCAGTTACTGGCCAATATTCATCAGCCCAATATAAACTTCACGTCTATCGCAGACATTATTCGCAATGACCTGTCACTTACCTATTCGTTACTAAAGTTTGTTAATAGCGCCGCCTTCCACAAGCCTAGCCAAATCACCGATATACATCATGCGGTGGTATTTGTAGGTGAGCAGGAAATTAAAAAGTATATTGCTTTAGTAGCACTTGCCAATGTTGCGCACAACCAGCCGGAAGAGCTTGTTATTAAGTCACTTACCCGAGCACACTTTATGGCAGAGCTTGGCCGCTTATCGGCAAGAGATAATCACGACAACACTTGTTTTATGACCGGCCTACTGTCGTTGTTAGACGTATTACTACAGGTGCCTATGCTTGAAATACTTGAACAGCTTCCACTGAGTGAACGTATTAATAATGCCGTGCTTAAGCGCGAAGGTCATGCGGGGCGTTTATTACGTATGGTTGAAACCTATGAAGCGGGTAATTGGCCTCTGCTCGACATAATGGCTACAAAAATGAATTTAAACCATTTAGATATTGGCCAGTGCTTTATTTCTGCCAGTAATTACACTCATGCACTGCTAGACTCCACAACAACTAAATAGCAGCTTTATAGTGGTAGAAGCATATTCATTTAGCGTTATTTGTTACTATGCAGCATCATAAATAACTTCAAGGACAAGATAAGAATGAGAAAGTTATTTCATCATCGGCGTAAATGGCGGTTCACCGTTACTTTTGGTGCTATTACTGCTTTAGTACTTATGCTCTTTATCCATGCATTAATCACAACCGTGTCTATTTATCCGGATCAAAACACGCTTAACTTAATCAATTCCATTCTTGTTTTTGAGCTCGTTAACAACACCACGTTTTGGAATGCACAGGCATTTTTTCTTTCTGCCCCAGCTGCTGCGGGCCAATTTTGGTGGCAACCTTTTTGGTTTGGTGCCATTGCTGGTTTGGTTATTATTTTATGGGCTGTTACCCTTACTAGCCGCGTGAATACGGCTATTGCTGTGTGGTTATTGGTATTACTTAGCGTTACTACCTTAGTTAGCTTAAACAACGCTGCCAGTATGTTAGCTGAACTGGTCGGCAACCCTAACCTTGCCCTTGATAGTAGCCAAGCAACCGCACAGGCCATTGCACTTTACTTGGCTACAGGTGCGTTCGTTATTAGCCTTGGTCGTTGGCGTAGGTAAAAGTTAAAAGAAGGGCGCTAGCTGCGCCACTTCTTCACCACACTATATAAATCGGTGCGACGATCTTTTAAGTTGGTTACCGAGCCCTCGTTATGTAAATAACGCAACTCATCGAGATTCAAGTCGGAAAACATTAACATTTCCGTATTTGGCGTGGTTTCCGACATGATAGCGTCGTGAGGAAAGGCAAAGTCTGACGGTGAAAACACGCTCGATTGGGCATATTGCACATCTAAACTAGGCACTTCCGGCAAGTTACCTACACTACCGCAAATAGCCACATAACATTCATTTTCAATGGCTCGGGCTTGGGCACAATGGCGTACGCGTAAATAGGCGTTATGGGTATCGGTCCAAAACGGTACAAACAAAATTTCCAAGCCTTCTTCGGCCATTAAGCGGCCCAACTCAGGAAATTCCACGTCATAGCAAATAAGAATACCTACACGCCCCGCATCGGTTTCAAAAACTTGCACTTGGTCGCCACCCTCTATCACCCAGTCGCGCTTTTCATGCGGGGTTATATGCAACTTACGCTGCTCTTCTACCGAGCCGTCGCGGCGACATAAATAGGCCACGTTGTATAAAATGCCATCGTCCATAATCGGCATCGAGCCCGTAATAATATTTATGTTATAGCTCACTGCCATTTGCGACATTTCTCGACGAAAACGTTCAGTAAAACTCGCCAAAAAACGAATAGCATCCATTTGCTGGCCTTTATCGGTCAGCCCCATTAACGGTGCGTTAAAAAACTCAGGAAACAGCGCAAAGTCACTTTTATAGCTCGACAGAGCGTCAACAAAGTACTCAACTTGTTGAAGCAGTTCTTCAACCGACTCCACCGCCCGCATTTGCCACTGCACCACACCTACCCGTACATTACGCGATCGAGCGCTAATAATAGTGTCGGCCGGCTCGTACAAAAAGTTACTCCATTCTAATAAAGTAGCGTAACCACGCGACTTCTCGTCTTCTGGCAAGTACTTATGCAGCAAGCGGCGTACGGTAAAGTCATTGGCCAACTGGAAGGTTAAAATAGGATCGTAAATTTCTCGCCGACGTACTCGCTCTAAATACTGACTGGCCGAAATCTCGTCGGCATACTTATGGTAGTTAACAATCCGCCCACCGGCCAAAATAGCCTTTAAGTTCAATTGAATACATAGTTCTTTACGGGCGTCATATAATCGCCTGCCAAGCCTATAACCGCGGTAATCTGGATGAATAAGCACATCTAGGCCGTACAAGGCATCGCCTTCTGTCTCATTTAAAATTGTGTCGCGCTTGCCTAACAAATCGTCGTATTGGTGTGGGTTACTAAAGCGGTCGTATACCACACGTACCGTTAAAGCCACCCCTACAATAACCCCATTGTCTTCTAGGCAAATTTGCCCTTCCGGAAATTCTCGGCTTAATTTGCGTATCGTATGCTCTTCCCAAGCCCCGCCAATATCGGCATACACCTTGTCCATTAAGCTTTTCAGTTGCGGGTAATCATCCTCGCGTAAATTACGTAGCTGCAAATGCAGGTCATCCAAGCTCATGGCTATTCCTCGTTAATTACCAACTGTAATAAGTTTACTACCCTTCAGGGTAGGAAAGGAAATTGATTTGAGGGTTGCACACCCCGGCATAAGACGCTTATACTTCTGGACGTCTAAATAAAAACGGAAGTATTATGTCGCAAACCATTCAACCACACGCACAAGCGCTTATACCGCTTTTAGTTTTCTTAGCTTTATTTTTAGGAGTTGGAGTTTATTTCCAATTCACAGGGGTGGAAATGGCGTTTTACCAGCTGGCCAGCCCCGTAGCGATTATGCCAGCTATTATTTTAGCAATACTGTTAAGCAAACAAGAATTGAATGAGCGCATTCAAACCTTTGTGGAAGGTGTCGGCGATTCGAATATTATCACCATGTGTATGATCTATTTGTTAGCTGGGGCCTTTTCCACCGTGGCCGCAGCAACAGGCGGCGTCGATGCCATGGTGTCGTTAGGCTTAAGCATTATTCCTGCCAGCTTTATTTTACCGGGCATTTTCCTTATTGCTGGTGTGGTTTCAACCGCTATGGGAACTTCAATGGGAACCTTAGCTGCTCTTGCTCCTGTGGCTTTAGGGTTAAGCCAAGCGGCGGGCATTTCACCAGCTCTTATGGCGGGTGTGTTAGTAAGCGGTGCAATGTTTGGCGACAACTTAAGTTTTATTTCCGACACTACTATTGCGGCAACTCGCACTCAGGGCTGTTCCATGAAAGACAAATTTCGCACTAACTTGCGTATTGCCGTGCCCGCCGCTCTCCTCACTATTGGTTTATTAAGCTTTTATAACACCAGCGCAACGGCTATCGCCATTCCTGAAGCTAATCAATGGCTGGCCTTACCTTACTTCGCCATAATAGTACTAGCCGTTACAGGGCTTAACGTTTTTGTGGTGCTTACTCTTGGCATTGTTTTGGCCGCTTTATTTGGCATGGTAGCCGTTGACTATGCTTGGGTGGCTTTTAGCCAAGACATTTATATTGGCTTTACCAGCATGCAGGAAATATTTTTACTGTCGCTGTTAATTGGTGGGCTTTCGGCGCTTATTCGCCAGCAAGGCGGCCTAGCATTTTTGGCTAACCAAGTAGAACGCATTACCCGCCGTTTAAGTAAACGTAAAGAGCGCGCCGCTGCCCTAGGCATTGCCGGGCTTACCGCAGTTACCAACTTAGCGGTAGCAAATAATACCGTTACCATATTAATTTCTGGTGAAGTAAGTAAACGTTTAGCTGCCGAAGGTGGGGTTGCACCAAGGCAAAGTGCCAGCTATTTAGATATTTTTGCCTGTGTGGTGCAAGGTATTTTACCTTACGGCGCGCAAGCACTTATGATAGGCGCTAGCTTTGGAATTTCGCCACTAGCGGTAAGTATGAATACCTTCTATTGCTTTATTTTAGGCGCAGTAGCGGTGGCAAGCATGTTCTTGCTCGGCCCTATTCAAACGAACGAGCAAGAACAGGTTAGCCCAACTTAGTTGGTGGAAGGTAGCTCCATAACACCGTCTATTTCAATTTGCGCGCCCTTCGGCAAGGCGCTTACTTCAATAGCGGCACGGGCTGGGTAAGGTGCCGCAAAGAAACTACTCATTACTTCATTCACTAGAGTAAACTGGCCCAAATTTGTTAAGTAAATTTGCAGCTTTACCATATCTTGTAGCTCGCCGCCTGCTGCTTCACATACGGCGGCTAAGTTTTTAAATACTTGCTCGGCCTGAGCACGAAAGTCATCGCTTACCATTTCCATAGTTTCTGCTAGCAAAGGTATTTGGCCGCTCATGTATACGGTGGTACCAACTTTAACAGCCTGTGAATAAGGCCCAATTGCTGCCGGAGCCTTATTGGTTGTTACTATTACTTTAGCCATGCATTTACTTCCTTAATCGAGCAACACGCTGTACATGCTGCATTTTACGAATGCGCCGCATAACGTCTGCTAAGTGCTTACGGTTACTAATCGTAATTTCAATATCTATATGGTAAATCGACGAGTCTATTTCTTCGGTTTTCAAACCATGAATATTACAGCCGGTTTCCGCTATTACTTGCGTTAAGCGCGCCAAAGCCCCTTGGAAGTTGACTATTTCAACGCGAATTTCTGAAATGAATTGTGAATCAGGTTTATTGTCCCATTGTACCGAGAAGTAACGCCCTGGCTCGTCTTCATGGCCACGAACGTTTTTACACTCGCGGCGGTGAATAACCAACCCCTTGCCCGGACTAACATGGGCAATAATATCGTCGCCCGGTATTGGTCGGCAACATTTAGCAAAGCTCAATAGCAAACCATCAGCGCCTTTAATAGCCAAACTCCGGCCGCTTTCTTCGCCTTCGCTGGCGGCTCGTAAACGCTGGTGATCACCCACTAAACGCCGCGCCACTGCTACACCCATAAGGTTACCTAAACCTATCTCTTGCAACAGGTCGTCGCGGGTGGCCAGCTTCATTTCTTTAGCTACGCGTAAAAACTCTTGCTCTTCAATATCGTCAAAGCGGAACGACCCCAACGCCGCTCGCAACAAACGCTCACCTAATAACAAGGCTTCGTTCGACTGTTGGTTTTTCAAAAACTGCCGTATTTTTAAGCGCGCTTTGCCGGTTACTACAAAGTTTAACCAAGCAATATTCGGTCGAGAGCCCGGCGCCGTACGTATTTCTACAGTTTGACCAGTTTCTAACGGCTTACTTAATGAAAAGGCTTTATTATTTACCCGTGCACCAATACAAGTATTGCCAATGTCGGTGTGTACGGCATAGGCAAAGTCGACCGCAGTAGCACCCTGGGGTAGCTCTATAATTCGCCCTTCAGGGGTAAACACATAAATTTCATCTGGAAACAGTTCCGACTTCACATTTTCTATAAATTCAAACGAACTACCCGCACTTTGCTGTAATTCAAGCAGGCTTTGCATCCATTTTTGCGCTCGAACCTGGGTGGTGGTACCTGCGTCGTCGGAATCTTTATAGTACCAATGAGCAGCGACACCACGGTCGGCCATTAAATCCATTTCTTCGGTGCGAATTTGAATTTCAATGGGCACGCCCTGAGGCCCTATCAACGAGGTGTGCAACGATTGGTAACCGTTTGTTTTCGGTATGGCAATATAATCTTTAAAGCGGGTTTCAATGGGTTTATATAAGTTATGCATAGCACCCAGCACGCGGTAACAGTTATCCACCGAATCAACCACAATACGGAAGGCGAAAATGTCCATTACTTCGTGAAATTTAAGCTCTTTGTTCAGCATCTTTTGATAAATACTATACAAATGCTTCTCGCGACCAAACACTCGGGCGCTCACCCCCAAACCTTCTAAGCGGGTGTTTATTTCTTTATGCGTGCGTTCCAACACCGCTTTACGCTTGCTGCGTGCTTTATTAATTTCACTTTCTAAAAACCGCGCCCGCATTGGGTAAAGGCCTTTGAAGCCCAAGGTTTCTAGTTCATTTTTAATGTTATGAATACCCAAGCGGTGCGCCAACGGGGCATAAATTTCAAGGGTTTCTCGGGCAATTCGGCGACGCTTATCGGGCCTTAAGTGCTCAATAGTACGCATGTTATGAGTACGGTCGGCCAACTTAATTAGAATCACACGTATGTCTTGCACCATCGCCATTATCATTTTGCGATAGTTTTCTATTTGTGCTTCTTCTTTGCTGTCAAACTGTAGTTTATCGAGCTTCGACACACCCTCAACCAATTCAGCTACTGTCGAGCCAAATTCTTCCGCCAAGTCTTCACCGGTAACGGGGGTGTCTTCAATTACGTCGTGTAACAAAGCCGACATAATCGTTTCATGATCCAGCCGCATGTCGGCCAACATGGCAGCCACCGCAACTGGGTGGGTAATATAGGGTTCGCCGCTGGCCCGCTTTTGCCCATCGTGGGCCTGAAAAGCCACCTGAAAAGCACGCTCAACCCGGCTGGCCTGCTCTGGCGGCAAATAAGCTTCAACTTGCTTTCTTAAACCTTCATATAAATACACAAACAGTTCTCAACTATACGGCTCAATCATTTAAGAATAAGGCTTTCACAGCAGTTTGCCAATAACTGAATATAAGTTAGCGTCCTTAGCGTCTATAAAAAACAAAAAACGGGCTATATAAGCCCGTTTTTAAATATTCTTTGGTTGCCTAAAGCGCAAACTAATTACTCTTGGCTTTCACTATGCTGCAAGGCTGTCATTGCTGCCACTTCTGCCTCGTCTTGAGCATACTGGGCTGCTTTGTCTTCTTTATCTAAGCGTGCCGCGTCAATTAAACCCGCTTCAATTTCACGCAAAGCAATAACTGTCGGCTTCTCGTTGGTTGTTTCTACCAATGGCGCTTTACCGTAGTTTGCCAGCTGACGTGCACGACGTGCCGCAACTAAAACCAGGTCAAACCGGTTACCAATTTTATCTACTGCTTCTTCAACTGTTACCCGTGCCATCTGCAACTCCACTTAGGTTTTATACGTAACTTTCTTACACTGGGCATAGATTATACTTTAAAACAGCTATTCCGCCAAGAGGTCTTGCAGAATATCCTTATGGCGTATCTGTTGCTTCGAGCGCCGTTGCCGCTGACTAAGCACAATATGTTCAAGGTTATCAACCGACTCCTCAAAACATTCATTCACAATCAGGTAGCTAAACTCGGCATAATGCGACATTTCAGCCTGTGCTTTAGCCATGCGCCGCGCGATAACTTCATCACTATCTTGCCCTCGCGAGCGCAAACGACGTTCAAGCTCGGCGGTGGAAGGGGGCAATATAAAAATAGTATGCACCCCTGGGTAGGCTGCTTTTACTTGCCGAGCACCCTGCCAATCAATATCGAGAAACACATCTACACCGCTTGCTAAAGTTGTTTCAATTACCGACTTCGAAGTACCATAATAATGGTCGAACACCTTCGCCCACTCGTAAAATTCACCCGCTTCTATTTGGGCTAAAAAGGTTTCTTCACTAACAAAGTGGTAATGCACACCATTTGCCTCGCCCGGCCGTGGAGCCCGCGTTGTGGTACTAACGGAAACCTGCATAGACTGGTTGTCGTTACGCTGCTCTTGGCGCTTAAGCAAGGCGCTAATCATGCTTGACTTACCAGCCCCGCTTGGCGCCGCGACGACGAATAAGTTGCCACTTACATTTGACATAATGCGTTGAGTCCCGAATATTATTTCCAGTGATAATTTGCGTAAATTACAAGAATTCAGCTTTAAACGCTAATATCCCTTTACCTATTCACTACCTTAGCCTGGTTTTCTAGGCTAAGCTGCATACAATTAAAACGGCAAATTAAGGAAAATCAATGAACACTACTTTGTTAATTGTTATTGCTATCGTTGTTGTGCTTATTTTTGTTGTCATACGCATTTATAACCAACTAGTAACATTAAAGAACCGTTTCCAAAATGGTTTTGCGCAAATAGACGTACAGCTTAAGCGTCGTTACGACCTCATTCCTAACTTGGTTGAAGTTGCCAAAGGTTACTTAAGCCACGAACGAGAAACCCTTGAAGCTGTTATTTCTGCTCGTAATCAGGCTTCGTCGGCACTGCAAAATGCTTCACAAAACCCTGGCGACCAAGGCTCTATGGCGCAGCTTGCTGGTGCCGAAGGCATTCTAGGCTCTGCTATGGGTCGGTTGAACCTTGTTATGGAAGCCTACCCAGACCTAAAAGCTAACCAAAACATGATGCAGCTTAGCGAAGAAATGACTAGCACTGAAAATCGTGTGGCTTTTGCCCGCCAAGCATTTAACGATTCGGTTATGTCTTACAACACCTACCGCCAGTCATTTCCTGCCGTTGTCTTTGCTGGCATGTTTGGTCATAGCACCGACGCTTCCTTACTCGAGTTTGAAGACCGTGCTGAAATTCAGCACGCTCCTAAAGTATCGTTCTAAGGGCATTTTTCATGGCTCAAATGAATTTTTTTGAACACCAAGATATAGCACGGCGCAACACGCGCCTGCTGATCATTCTATTCCTTGTGGCCGTTGTTTTATTGGTGGTGCTTACTGGGGCTGCGGTAGCTGTATTTGCTGGGGGCCTAGGCGGTAGCAGCGGCAATGCAAACAGCGGCTACAATACTGGCTTTGTGTTCCATTGGGACATTATTCTTGCTTCTTGTGGCGTGGTGCTTTCAGGTATTAGCTTAGCGGTACTCTACAAGTGGGCGGTATTACGCCCTGGTGGCAAAGTAGTAGCCGAAAAACTTGGCGGCCGCCGTTTAGAGCCTAGCAGTACCGACCCTATTGAGCGTAAAGTGTTGAACGTGGTTGAAGAAATGGCGATTGCCGCCAATATGCCTGTTCCCCCAGTATATTTATTAGAAAACGAACCAGGCATTAATGCTTTTGCTGCGGGTTACTCCCCAAAAGACGCAGTTATTGGTATTACCCGTGGTTGTGCCGAGCAGCTTACCCGTAGTCAGTTGCAGGGTGTTGTTGCCCATGAAATTGCCCATATTTTAAATGGCGATATGCGCATGAACATCCGCATTATGGCTGTATTAAATGGTATCTTGTTTATCTCTCATGCGGGCTATTTAATTTTACGTACCACGGCTCTTAGTGGTGGTCGGCGCCGCAGCAACGATAACAGCAAAAATTTATTGCCGTTTCTTGGTATTGCCCTGCTTATTATTGGCGCTATTGGCGTTTTCTTCGGCAATATAATTAAAGCTGCGGTTAGCCGGCAGCGTGAATATTTAGCCGACGCATCGGCGGTTCAATTTACTCGCGAGCCCGAAACCATTGGGGGTGCCTTACAACAAATTGGTGCTTTGCAAGCAGGTAGCCAAATAGAAAACCAAAATGCTAGCGAAGCGTCACACTTGTTTTTTGGCCAAGCAATCAGTAAATGGGCTTCAATATTTTCTACTCACCCACCACTTGAAAGTCGTATTAAGCGCGTACTACCGCATTGGGACGGTACCTTTAAAGCCAACACTGCAGCCCAGCTGGCAAACACCAATGGCACGCCTGAACCCACCAGCAAACCCGCCGCTGGTCAAATGAGTAAAGAGCGTTTTGCCCAACTCGCTATACTAGCTAGCCTACCGGAGCAAACACGTACGGAAGCCCGCGACCAGATTGGCTCGGAAGCACTTACTTTGGCGTTAATTTTCAGTGACGATGCCGCCGTTAGAAACAAGCAGCAAGCTTTAGTAGTACAAGCACACGGCCCAGAATTCGCCCAACGAGTAACGCAAAACTATGCCAATATTCAAAACTTGAGTACTGAGCAGCGGTTACCATTGGTTGAGTTAGCAATGCCAGCGATAAAAAGTTTAACCGCTGTAGATAAGAAACTGTTACTAAGCACTTTGCAGCAACTGAAAGAAGTTGACCAACAGGTTTCATTATATGAATGGTGTCTTACCCAACTGGTTGAACGCTATATTCACGCCGACCTGAAACCTAACCAACGTGTTGCAGGTGTGCGTATGAAGGCGCAAACAGACGCCGAGCTGTCTTTGTCGATACTCGCAGCCTACGGCCACGAAAATCAACAGGAAGCAGACGCAGCATTCAATGCGGCGGCAAAGGTATATGGCACTGCCCTGCAGCCTATACGCAGCCAACCGCTTAGTTTTGGTGATCTTGCCGATGCCTTAAACCGTATCGACCGCTGGGATGTGCGCCACAAAGAGCGCTTGGTAAACGCCTGGGTGCAGTGCGTTAATATGGACGGGGAAATTACCCCAACAGAACGCAAGTTGCTCTATACCTTAGCCACTTGTATTAGCCAGCCCCTACCCGAGTTACCAGACAGCCTGTAAATAAGGCATGCTCGCCCGTCGGGCAATGCCCAACTTACGCTAACTGTATAATACGCTGGGCGATGTCAGCGGGGTTTTCTTGCATAAAGCAGTGGCCCCCTGCCACAGTCTCAATACTTACCGTTGGAAATGCGCTTAGTTTATCCCTGCTTTCCGACAAAAACGGATAGGTGTCCTTACCAAACATAATGTCTGCCGGTATGGCTAACTGCGGTAACGTTTTCCATAACCGAGGCATGTAACTGCCAAATATTTCGGCTTCTCGCGACGGCGGACATTTTAACTGCACGCCATGCTCCGTATGGTCCATGCCGTGGTCTACGTAAGCCTGCATCGCCTCAGGGCTCCAACCTTTAAACATACCGCGCCCGGTTAAACCCTCTAAGGCACTTTGTTTGTCTGGCCACTGATCGCGCCGCTTACGGGCCCGCCCCGAATATGGGTTTAGCTTATACAAGCCAACGTTTTGTAATGGCTCTACCCAGCGCAAATAGCGCGGTGGCATTAAAATAGGGTCGAGTAATATTAAGCGCTCAAAAAAGTTTGCGTCGGTGGCACCTATTACGCTGGTTAACACCCCGCCAAAACTATGCCCCATGCCAATGTGCGGTACGTTTTGCCACATACCACGGTGCGCTTGCCACACTTCACGAGCAAGCTCGGCACTGCGCCGCCAACCTACAAATTTCCCACCTAGGTCACTGTCACCATGGCCTTGTGCATCGTGCAAGAAAATATCGAAGTGGGGATATAAAAACTCCCACATAGGTTCGTAAATTCGACCACAGTAACTATTGCCATGAATAAAATGTAACACCGGTAACCCACGGGGCTCTGTATGCACACCCCGTAGCCAGAATCCTTCTGGTGCTTGCCATTGCCACTGCTGCCAAGGAACGGCATTAGCTTGCTTTTCCATAATAACCTTACACTCCGTCGGTTGAATGCTTGTGCTGTTGCCCCCATCATATACTCATAGCAACAACATCTTTGAATAGGAGTTTACATGTCGCAGTGGCTTCAGGGTACTGTACTAGAACACAAGTTATGGCATCCCACATTATTTAGCCTTCGTATTGAAACCCCCGCTTTCGACTTTAAACCGGGTCAGTTTGTGCGGCTTGGTGTTATGCAAAACAATACTCTAGTGCACCGAGCTTACTCTATCGTAAACCCTGCTGGCACCAACTATATTGAATGTTTTATTACCGCTGTTACCGAAGGTGAAGTAAGCCCACTTATTCGCGATCTAGCCGTAGGCGACCATATTCAAGTAAGCCAACCAGCCGCTGGTTTTTTCACTCTTGAAGGTATTTCCAATGCCGACAGCTTATGGATGATGGGCACTGGAACAGGTTTAGGCCCATATCTTTCAATGCTCAGTTCAGCAGAAGTGTGGCAGCGGTTTAAACGTGTGGTGCTTGTTCACGCGGTGCGTCACCATCAAGATCTTGCCTACCAAGACACCATGGCCGCACTTACAGATAAATATGGTGAACGCTTTATTTATCAGCCAGTAGTAAGCCGAGAAGACCTACCAAATGCATTACGGGGCCGCATACCGGCCCTAATCACCAATGGCACGCTAGAAAAACAGGTGGGTATAAGCATAGATAAAAATGCACAAATAATGCTGTGCGGTAACCCCGCCATGATCCTCGACACTCGCACGTTACTGGCAGAACGTGGCTTGGCATTAAATATGCGACGCAAGCCTGGCCACGTTACTATTGAACAATACTGGCAACAGTAGTTGTTCGGCCATTAAACAGGTTACATCCAATGCAATTTGCAGGTTCGTGTTAGTTCAATTAGCTCGGCCTGCATTGCTAGCGCATCTTGCTCTCGAATATCTCGCAAGTGATAACTTACCGAAGCGCTGGCTATTCTTAAGTTTCCAATACCAAGGCGTTTTTGAATAGGCCCTTGGCGCCAGCGTATGTTCTGCATTTTAGGGGCCGGCAGCCAACGTTCAACACTACCTATTAAACCTCGGCGGGTGCCTAGCCAGTGGCTGTCGAAGTACCAACCACGTTTTCTCCAGCCCAAATAGTTAAGTGCCAAAAGTGCCGCAGCAGCCACGAAGCCAAGCCATAGCGTGGTAAAGGCTCCAATAGCTATGCTCGGCAGTAATATCCAACGGGTCATGGCCCAAGGGTGTACTTTCGACCAGGTGGTGCCTTTAGGTATTTTTAAATCGGCTAATAAATGTTGTTTTTGTTCTGTGGATAACAACGGCACTATGAAACGCTCTTTTTTAACCCCTACCCCACCGGCCTGTGCTAACTCCCCACTAAAGCGCTTCAGCAAACGTCCGATAATGCCTTGCCGAATAACTATTCCTTGAAGTTTACGAATAGTAAAACTGCGAGTGAGTTTACTTAGAAGTCCTGCAGAATAGCTGTAGCGCTGGCCAAATCGCTGTAAGTGATAATTATAATAGGTGTTGGCCGTAAATAGCGTTGAAGCAATCACCGCTAGCAATAATACGCCTAACACCACGCCGGCCAATAAAATCACAGCAACCAAGGTTCCTTCAAACTGGCCTGAGAAGTGCTCTATCCGCTCTTCCATCATGTTGCGGGTCATACTATTTGAAAATATAAAGCTCACTATTAAACCTACAATTAGTAATGGGTTTAACATCAGGCCTATTTTCATCACTTCTTTTAAAGGTAGGCTTAGCTCGAAGTCGGCTGCCGAGGAAGGTGTAACCGTGTCTGTTGCTAGTTCTGGCGGGTCATTTAATCGGCTCGACTGCATACTCACCGCTTGCACAGCCTCTTGTATTTCTACTGCACGCTGTTCTGTTAACCCCACCAAAACAACCTCTTGGCCTTTACTACCGGCACTTTCTAAACGCACCACTCGCAAATTAAATGGTCGTAAATACCAAGGTAGTTGAATGTCTGCTTGCTGAATGCGTTCCATGTCTAAGCTTAGTTCCGAGCGCTTTAGCACCCCTTGCTTCACCCGCACTCGAGCGGGTGTTATTTGGTAGCTAAAGCGTAAATACCGTAGGACTACTGCTAGCACAAATACCAACACTGCCACCGCAGCTATCAGGGGTACCCAACTACGAATACGCTCTACAAACACCCACACCATTACCAGTGAAGGTACCATTTGGTACCCCTGTTTCACCAACTGCTCAATGCTTTTAATAAAGAAAAACATCAACGAAACAGGTGGTAATCGTAACCACTTACCGGTTTCGTTAGTTAGTAACATTGGTTTCACTCTTGGCTTGGTTTGATGCAGCAGAAATAGGCTCGTCGCTTAGCTCTTCTTGGCGCAACTCGTGCAATACTTGATCTCGCAGTTGTTCCGCTTGCACCATGGTTAACCCTGGAATCACTAAATCTGCGGTGCTGCCACCTGCCGTATATAACACTAAGCGGCTTAGCTTTAGTATGCGTTCCAATGGCCCTTGGGCTATTTCTAAATGCTGAAGCCGATTAAAGGTTACCACTACTTCAGTGTGCCATACGGCCCCCACCACAAAACCAATATAATCATTACTAACGTAATAATGGGTTACCCGGTAGCGCCGTGGAGCCCAAAACACCGCAAAAACAAACCACAGCACAGCTAAACTAGCAATAATACTTTGCAAAATGAGCCGCGGCGTTTCTTCAGCGAAAAAGGGGACCCAAATATAAAGCCCACCAGCAACACCGATAATTAACAAGAATGTAATCGAAACATGTAAAGCTAGAAACGTACGGTAAGCAGGATTAACACCCTCTAATTTTATTTTCGAGCTCATGCTTAAACCTTGATTGTTATAATTTTAAAAATGGACTATAGCATTAAAGCCCACTACTTCGCTGCACTCGTTGTTCACAAGCTTGCGCCACCACGCTCGCTTGTTCAGCTACCATAGTAAACTGTTCACTCGCTCGGGTTATCGCGGTATAGAGCAATTCGCGGGTAAGTAATGGCAGCATATTATTTGGTAGCACCATTACCGTGTGAGCAAACTCTGACCCTTGTGACTTATGTATGGTCATGGCGTACACGGTGCTAGTTTGGCTAAGCCGCGCTGGTAGCACCCAGCGTAACGAACCATCGGCCGCTTCAAATACAACCCGTAACTGCTCTGTTTCTGGATGCCATAAAGCCATGCCTACGTCGCCATTCATAAGGTTAAGGGTGTAGTTATTTTGTTCAATCATAACCGCTCGCCCCGCATACCACTGCCGCTCTATACTAATTAGCCCGGCCGCCCGTAACCATTGGGTAATACGTTCGTTCATAGTATTTACGCCTGCCTCGCCTTTACGCATTGCACATAGCACTTGAAAGGCTCGCTGTTGTTTTAATACCTGTTTGGCCCATTCATCGCTGTTGCCCTTTTCAGGGCCACGTTGAATAAGTTCAAACAAAGCACGATAGCCATTTACCACCAAGCTTCTTACCGCCGGGCTAGCTGGGTCGGTTTCAAGCCAATGAATGTCGTTAAATGCAGCAAATACCGGTTTTAAATCTGTCTGCCCCGCATTTACAGCGCGCGACAATTCGCCAATACCCGAGTCGGCACCAAACCGATAGCTACGCCGTAGCATCACTGTGGCCTGATTATAATCCGTGGCAGCGTTAGCGTCCGTGGCTGCGAACTTATTCATGTTAACGGTGGTAAATTGGCTTAAATAAGCCAAGGTAGTTGCATTGTAACCACCTTCATTGGCACCTTCGCATAAGTCAGCAAGTACCGACCCTGCTTCTACCGAAGCCAGCTGATCTTTATCACCGAGCAACACCAAACGTGCGCTGGGTTTAACCGCACTTAAAAGTGCTGCCATCATTTCAGCGTCTACCATCGACGCCTCGTCTACTATCACTACATCGGCCGTAAGTGGGTTGCTACTATCATGGCGAAAGCTGCGCTTCCCCGGGCGGCTGCCCAATAAGCGGTGCAACGTACTTACCGCGGTGGGTATATTTAACTGGAATTCTTCGTCTAGCTCCTTTACCGCTTTACCTATCGACTCTTGTAAACGTGCTGCTGCTTTACCTGTTGGTGCGGCTAATACAATATTCAACTGACCTTCAGCTAAGTGCTGCAATAAGCCAAGCAGTCGTACTACCGTGGTGGTTTTGCCCGTACCTGGGCCGCCGGTAATAATAGCGAAGTGACGTAGCGCAGCCATGGCACAAGCAAGTTTTTGCCAGTTCACTTCCGTTTCATGTGGTTCAGGAAACAGTTTATTAAGTGCTGCTTGAATGTTGGCCACGTTTACGTTCTGACGGCCAATACGCGCCGCAATAGCAGTACTTATGGTTTGCTCGGCGTTATATAGCCGAGTTAAATATAGTTTGTCTCCTAATAACGTTAGGGGTGTGCTGCCGTTGTTTGAACACCAGCCACTGGCTGTAAGCCGAACCACTACATCAGCCACTGTTAAGCCTTGAATTACACCAGCAAGCCAGGCCGGATGCTCCGTGTAGCCTAATGTTTCGTAGGGGTTTTCGCACCACAGAGTCAAATCAAAACAACTATGGCCACGCCCATACTGATAACTAACTAGCGCTGTTAAAAGCTGTACCAAGGCATCTGGTTCCGGCTGCATGCGGTGCAAACTTGCTGCTAACTCCACATCTAGCGCCCGCAATTGCCGCATTACCACTGCTTTACGCAAGTTCTGCTCAATGTTCATTACAGCGCCTCCTGCCCTGTACCGCTAAAAAGTCGGTCCAGTTTATTAATAAAGTCCATGTCGGCTAACATCACTATTTGCCCCTGTTCTGGCGCACGCATAAACCAATACACACCGCCACCCAAGTAGTGCTCGGGGCGTTCGTTATAATCGGGCAAACGTGCTTTTAATAATCGGTGTAGCGCTAACATATATAAGCTCGCTTGCACGTCGTAGCGGCTTTTTAGCATGGCCTGTTTCATAGCTTCTTGGCTATAAGCTCGATCGTCGTTACCAAGCCAATTCGACTTATAGTCCAACACCCAATAGCGGCCCGCCGTGTCTTTAAAGGTTAGGTCGATAAAGCCTTTCAACATACCGTTCAACTGATTCGACAATAGTTCGGGTCGAGCTTCGCCTGGCCATAACGCTTGATGAATAAGGCGGTCGAGCTTTTGCACGTCGACCTGTTGTGCACTTAGCCAAAATTCCATTTCCGACACCAGTTCAGGCAGCTCGGTTAAGCTTTCGCCACCTGGCTGTAGCGGTGCTTGCAGCATGCTTACAAACCACGCTTGGGCGTCGTTTTGAAAGCTATCCCAACCATTCGCTGTTAAGCGGGGTGCAAGCCAGTCGTGAATCATTTGTGGCTGCGCCGCTACCTGTGCCATTCCTTCTTCCCACGCCCATTCAAGAGCACCGTGGAGAAAGTTACCCACCGCGGCCCCACGAGGAAAGGCGTGCATACCTACGGGCTCTTGCTCTGCTAACTGCTCATCAGCTATTGCCACCGCTTCGTCTAAAGCATCGTGTAAACGACTGTCTTTGACAGTTTCTTCAAAACGTACTGGCGCACCTATTTTAAGCGCCGAATAACTCGCAACCCACCAACGTTCATTGCGAAGCGCTTTACTTAACCGTAACGCGGGTGTAATCACTTTATTTAACTGCGGCGCGCTATAGTCCGTGTCGTCGGCTAGCTCTTCTTCAACCCATGGCAGCTGCGCTAATAGCGAACGTATGCTTTCGGTACTAACACCTTGTTTAATACCAAGCAGCCGGCCAAAAGCACTTTCATTTAAGCGTGGGGTTGTGGCGTTACCCGAGGTGTAGTTCGCCAAGCCAAGCCAACAGCCATATACAGCACGAGTTAAGGCCACATACAGCACCCGAGTTTGTTCTAAAATGCGCTCTTCATTGGCCTGCTTTACGGCATTGTCGTCGGGCTTAATATCGCGTACCGACTGGCCATTGTCCGTATAGTTCACCACACTTCCTTTGTTGTCTTTGCGGTAAGAAAGCACAAAAGGAATAAACACTAAGTCGTACTGCAGCCCTTTCGACTTGTGGTAGGTCACCACCTTCACCCGCTCAGCGTCACTTTCTAACCGCTGCTGGTGCTCTTCATTGCCGTCGGGCGCTTCTACCTGGCGTGCAAACCAACGCAGCAAACCAAGTTCGCCATCGCGATGCTGGCTTTCTTGCTGCAGCACTTCCGACAAATGCAAAATATTGGTTAGCACTCGCTCGCCTTGTGCGTTTGCAAGCCACTTTTCAGAAATACCAAATACGCTCAGAAATCTTCGCACCATTGGTAATATGCCCCGTTCACGCCACAGCGTGCGTAACGAGCGTATATTATCCAGCACGCCTTCCCAGGCCGCCTCATGATGAAGCCATGCCTCGGCTTCACTGTCGGGTATACCCGTTAAACGTTGTAATAGTGCGGCCCTAATATTTTGTTCATTTTCACTAAACCAAACTGCTTCTAGCCACAGGAGCAAGGTTCTTGCTTCATCGGTACCGAATATTGAGTCTCTTTCTGACAAGTACACCGACGCAATACCACGCTTTCGCAGCTGATCGCGAACAAGTTTAGAGTGCTTAAAGTCGGGCACCAAAATAGCAATTTGGGCCGGTTTAATATTCTCACTCGAACCGTCGGACTTACGCTGCAATTGCCCCTTGCCGTTAAGAAACTCGGCAATGCGGTTGGCGCATTGGGCAGCCGTTTGTCGCTCATAATAGTCCCGCCGCACAAAGCCAGTGTCGTTACCTGGCTCATGTTCAATGAACCAATAGTTTAACGGTGCTTGTGGCTGTTCTTGGTAAGTAAGCAAAGCATTTTTACCCTGTGCTTCTACCGGCTCAAAAGGCAATGGATTATGCCCCTCGTGGGCCATGCCAAAGGCACCGCCGTTAATATTTTCATCGCAATTAAACAATGCGTTAACAGCATCAACCAAACTTTTACTCGAACGATAATTCCGTGGCAAGTAATACAGTTGATCGCCCGCTAACTCGCGGGCACTTAAATAGGTATAAATATCAGCACCACGGAACTTATAAATAGCCTGTTTTGGGTCGCCTACCAAAGTTAAGCCATATTCACGACTTGCCACGTCAGGATACACTCGGCTAAAAATTCCAAACTGAAGTGGGTCTGTGTCTTGGAACTCATCGATCATGGCCATAGGAAACTGAGCCCGAATACGACCAGCAAGTACGTCGCCACCTGGGCCATGTAACGCCTTATGCAAGCGGGTTAGTAAGTCGTTATAACCCATAAGTGCTTGCTTCCGCTTATATTCATTAAGTCGTTCAAGGGCCCATTCACCCGCGTGCTTTAGTACCGACCATTGCACTTCGGGCTTGCTATCGAGAAAGTCTTGCACTTCGTCAAGCACCGCAAACAATGGGTGATCAATGGGATCATGAGCTTTTTTAATACCACCCGAGTTCAATTTTGCAGCGCGGTACTTCGCCAGCACTGCCCACTGCTCTTTGTTAAATGGGTCAAACCCTTCCGGGTGTGCAAGCAGCGCCTGCCATACGGGTAGTTCAACGTCTTGCCAAGCCTTAAGGGTATAGCTTCTGCCGTTTAAATATTTTTTATCGTGGTACTCAACCAACAAGTCTACCGCGGCCGTATCGAAGGCGCGGCGAAAGCTGGTTTTTAATAGTTCAGCGCCAGCTTGCCACTGCTGAATAATGGCTAGCGCAGCAGCTGGCTCTGCTACCGTTGTTATCAGCTCGCCATTGGCATGAATAACCGTATTGCTGCCTTCACCGCGTAGCCAAGTAATTACTTTGTTAATTAAGGTGGTTGGTGAATTGGCTATATCGCCTAAGGCACTTAAGGCGTTTAAGTCGCTGAGAGGGTATAAAAAAGTGCGCCAATAATCGTGCGCCACTTGCTCATGTAAACTGCTTTCGTCGGTGGTTAGTTCTTCTTTAAAAGCAGCCCCTGAGTCGAACGCGTGTTCACTCAGCATACGCTGGCACCAGCTATGAATTGTAAAAATAGCCGACTCGTCCATCCACTCAGCCGCTATTTGTAGTCGGTAAGCACAGCGCTCATAGTCTTCAATGGGGTAACTAGCTAATAAAGACTTTAAAAATTCGTCGTGTGCTGCCACTGCCGTAGGCTCTCTAAATACCGCCGCTGCTTCTACTAAACGTTCACGAATACGGCCCCTAAGCTCCTCTGTAGCGGCTTTAGTAAAAGTAACCACTAACAATTGTGGCGGTAACATGCCCGTGGCTAACAAGCTGCTATCGCCACCATGCCCCAGCACTAAGCGCACATATAAGGCAGCAAGAGTGTAGGTTTTTCCTGTACCCGCACTGGCTTCAATTAAACGTATGCCGTGTAAAGGGTAGTTAATAGGATTTAATTGCTGCATTACACTTGCTCCTTTTGTGTACTGTGAACTGCCATGTAAATACCCTGCGCCCAATTTTCGTAGCCGTCTGTCAGGCTATTAAAGTCGGGAAAGTAACGCTGCAAGGCAATCGACTTCTGCACTTCGCCGGTGGTACGCTCGGTACCGTTGTATAAGCCTTCAAGAGCTTTCAAAGTGGCTTCATTCAGCATGGCTGCGGCTAATTCTGCATTCATTGGCAACGGTCTTTTTGCCGCCTCGGTTCGAAACTCTAGTAGGATCATTAGGTTTTGCTTGGCTTTGTCTTTACTTGGCGCCACCCATTTCGCCGCCGTATCAAGGCCTAGAATATGCCCATGCACCGTATAGCCAGCTACTGCGGCAAGCTGCATTTGTACCCAAACAGACAGTATTTTCGACCACCGTAACTGACCTTTCACTTCAATAGCCGATGGTCGCATCAGCACAAAAGTAAGTTCATCGCCTTTTTGCCACAGGCTATTAAAGGCGGTTTCTATCGCCACGCCACCAATACTAATCTGCTGCGGCAGCTCCACAGCACTACGTTGCCATGCTTGCTGAAAGTGAATAAATCGTTGCTGCAAAACGTCTAAACCCTCGGCAACCTTTGCTGTGGCGCGCTCGCCAAAAACCCCATAGGGCAACACACCACTTTTCTTCCATTTGTTCTTTAGGGCAGCAAAGTCTACTTGGCCTTCACGCTCTAAGATTTCCAGTGCTTCGCTTTGTAGCAAGTAATTGTCTAAACCGTCTAACGCAAAGGGCTCATTATCGGTCTGCTGTTCAGCTTGCCGATAAAACCGCGTTTTAAACCGCTGTTGCACATAAAATTCGACCGGTTGCTTTAGCAACGTTACCAATTCTCTTTGCGAACTTTCTGGCTCAAGCGCATGGCTGTTTTCTGTATCTTGTAACGGCTTTTCCGCTAACTCTTGAAATAAAGACTCCCACTCATAGGCAAAAGTGGGTAAGCCATTAGTACCAAAGTAGTGCGGCGAAAAAGGCTGTAGCGGGTAGTCGTGCACTCGCTCGGCTAAAGCCGAAAGCCCCGTTTGGCTTTGCCAGCCTTGCTCGAGCAAATCCATTAGCTGTGCTAACAACACACTAGGTGGCCGTTCCGTATTGTCTTGAATGTTAAAACCAACCCAGCTGTAATACACCGCTTCGCGAGCGCTTAACAAAGCTTCTAAAAATAAATAGCGATCGTCGTCGCGGCGCGAACGGTCGCCGGGCCGGTAGTCGCCCGACATTAAGTCGAAATCGTCTGGCCTGCGGCTGCGCGGGTACTCGCCATCGTTCATGCCTAACACATAAATGCGCTTAAAAGGTATGGCTCGCATAGGTAACAGGGTAGAAAAAGTAACACTACCCGCCATAAAGCGTTGGCTTAAGCCGCTTTCTTCCGCTTCTGCTAGCCAGGCTTCACGTAAAATACTTAAGGGTAGTTCACCGTCGAACTGGCCAGCTAGTGCGCCGCTTTCTAAACGCTCTAAGCCGGTCATTAAACGGCTGTACAAGCGGCTTTCTTGGTCGCCAGAAAAGTCAAAACAGCGACCTAACAAGCCTTCCTCACCCTGCAACGCTGCTAACCAACCTGATAAGGCGCGGCTAGGCTGTTTGTGAATACTTTCAAACCATTCTCGTAGCACATGTATAAAGCTGAGCACTGGGCCTAATTGCTCTGCCCCCAAACCGGCCACTTCGGCATAAGCTAAGCGGTTTTCCCACTCAACTTCTTCACCCATGGCGTATCCCAATAAAATGCGTTCAACCCCGAATGCCCACGAGAACGCATCGTCCATAGAAGTAATACCTAACTGCTGGCGATGCTTGGTGTCTATTCCCCACCGCACGCCCGCTTCGCTGAGCCATTCCCGTAACTGCGGTACTGCGGTTGGCTCAAGTTCAAAGCGCTGCTGCACCGCCGGCACATCAAGAATGTCGAGCACTTCACTAAGGGTAATTTGCTGCTGATCAACGGTGAGTAAATATTCTAGGGCTATGAGCAACGGCTCTTGCCCGCGGCCTTGTTGGTCGGCCAAGCTGTAACTAAGGTAACGCGTGTCGTCACGCTCAACCCCACCAAAAACCGCATCAACGTGGGCGCTGTACTGGCTAATGTCGGGTGTCATCACAATCACATCGCGGGCGCGCAAGTCAGGGTTGTCGCGAAAATCTTGCAGCAGGCGGTCTTGTAAAACCTCTACTTCACGTTGCCGGCTATGGCAGCGGTGAAAGGAAATGCTCTGGTCAGTCGTGGCTAAAGTGCGTTTTAGTTCGGGTACCGGGTTCAAGTTTAAAATGTCTTGTTGAACCTGTACCAACACCGGCAAGTGTTCCACGTCATCTGCTTCGTTTACGCTACTGAATAAGTCTATTCGCCCACCAAACCATTCGCGGTAGTGCGCGGGCTCGTCGAACTGCGCCAGCAAATCAATATAGTCACGCCCTTGTTTACCCCAACTAGCAAGTAGCGGCGGTGAATTTAAGTACAGCTTGTCGTGCATGGCTGGGTCGGCCCAACTAGGCTTTAAAGCATGCCGTTGTTGGCGAATTTGGTCTTTTAGCGTGGTAATGTCACCCCAGAAATGCCGGCAAGGGTTAAGCACGGCTAATAACACTTGGCGGTGTTGGCCTAAAGCGGCTAATAATTGCAGCGTTTGCTCCGGCAGCGACGAAATACCAAACACAATCACTCGGTTGGGAAGTTTTTCCGGTTGGGCAAATTGCCCTGCTTCAATCGCCTGCCAAGCCTTGTTATGCACGTCGGCACGGCTAGAAAACTGTGCCGGAGCCGCAATTTGCTCCATATCGTTACGTAAGGCACGCCATAGCGCTGGCTGCCAAAGCTGTTCAGCAGGCACTGCACGGTCGCCAGGCTGGTGTTCCGAGTGGGGTAATACGTCTTTGTGTTCGCTCCAATTATTTAGCCAATCGGCACGATACACCTGATATTGGTCAAACAAATCGGCTAAGCGCTCGGCTAAATGCCAAGCCTTTCTACCATCGAAGTCGTCAGACAAGTAACGAGTTATAGGTTCGAAGTCGTTGTTATCGCTTAGGGTTGGCAACATACGCAATAAGCGCCAACGCAAATTGGGTTTGTCGTAAGGCAAACTAACCGGCACTTCACTGCCTAGCACTGCACGGTATAAACGCCAAATAAACTGGTTTGGTAATTCAACTCGCAACCCTGCCGCAATACCCATGCCTTTGTCGCCGGTTTCGGCCAAAGCCATTTTTAACCATTGAGCAATACCGTTGCTTTGCACCAAAATGTCTTCGCTTGCCAAAGGCGCAAGCGGATTTTCTTTCATCCAAGACACGAGCAAGTCGCGTAATGTTTCTAGCTCGTTGGAATGAATAACAGCAAAACCTGGTTGCAGCATGAAAAAGCTCCTTAAGTTCATCAGCAATATTTAAAGTATGCCATGGGGGTGCGACAATTAGTGTCTTACTCTTGATTTAAGCCAATTTAGCGCAAAATATGTATACTATATTTAAGTTAAATAATAATTTTTGGAGTACTCATGTCATCACCCCAATCAACACCCCATATTGCGGCAAAAAAAGGGCAAATTGCTGAGCGCATACTCTTGCCAGGCGACCCATTACGAGCAAAATTCATTGCCGAAAACTGGCTTACAGATGTTCAGCAAGTAAGCCAAGTGCGCAATATGTTTGCTTACACAGGGAAATGGAAAGGCGAGCCCGTTAGCGTTATGGGCACAGGTATGGGCATGCCAAGTATTGGCATTTATGCGTGGGAGCTGTGTGAGTTTTACGGCGTACAAAAAATGCTGCGGGTTGGCTCGTGCGGCGCTTACACCGATGAGCTTAAGTTGCTTGATCTGTTACTGGTTACCAACACCTGGACCGACTCAAGCTTTGCTCAAGCCCATAGTGGCGTTGCCTTAGACACCATGGCGCCTACTAGCGCACTTACCAATACCATTAAAACCACTGCGCAAGAATTAGGTACGCAGCTGCGTGAAGGCACAGTGCATACCTCTGACGTGTTTTATCATGGCCCAGAATTCGACTTCCGCAACGTGTACCAAGAACATCAGGCCTTAGCGGTTGAAATGGAAGCCTTTGCATTGTTTTACACCGCTGCCAAATTTGGTCGCGAAGCGGGTGCTTTGCTTACCGTGTCCGACTCATTGGTAAGCCGTGAAGCACTTAGCACCGAAGCGCGAGAAAAGGCCTTTGGCCCCATGATCGAACTCGCCCTCGATGCTATTTGTAAAGACTAACTTTAAGTAACTTAGTACTAAGCCTTTATTGGGCGATGGCGCGAATATGCCCGTCGCTCCCAGCAATGGTAAGCATACCGGCAGCGTCAATGGTTACTTCATTGGCGTTGCTAAATATTGAAAACACGGCGTCTTCTATGTCCATGCGCTTTGGCTCGCACGCCATGCGGGTGGCGCCAAACTGGCTAAACTTAATACCTTCGCCGGTTAGTTGGTACTGGCCAAAAAAGTTATTACAACCGGCAAAGCCTGTCACTTCACCGTTTGGCAAAAAGCTAAAGCGAACCGTTTTCATGTCTATTTTATTGCCATTTATTTCTTGAATGTACCATTCAACACCACGCAAAACCTGATTTGGCGACCCTGCACAGCCTTCAAGTTGCTGCCCATTGTAGTCAAACTGGGCAGTATACGGATAAGGCATACCCGTCATGGTGTCACTACAGGTTTTATTGGTTACCGTTAAACGCATGTTACCTTTCGCCCCTTTGGCGGTGTAACGCTGGCCTAAGTCGGTTTGGGGGCTAACCTTATAAACTAAGTTACTTTCATTGCCGCCGTTTAACTGGCTGAAGTTTAAATGGCCATTATTCAGCTGCACTTGCCAGCTTGGCTCATTGCCTTGCGCTGTAAGTGGCAAAGGTACATGGCCGGCTGCATAGCAAAGCGGCATTTGCTGGCCCTCGAGTTCAAAGTGCGCTTCGTTTGCTTTCGACCAAAATACAGTGGTGGGCTGGGTTGCCGACTGGTACTTACTACCCGAGGCTGAAACCACTAACTGCAATGGAATACTACGGTCGTGCACGTAAAGCTCCATATTCTCGCCCGTAGCACTGGTTTCAACATTTAAACCATCACAAAACCAAGCCTGGGTATATTCCACAGCGGCTAACGACGAACTATCGTCTTGCTGGGGCGTGGTCATACAGGCAGTTAGTAACATGGGCACCGCAAGTATCGCGAGGGGTTTTGTCGAAAAGCGGTTGTTGTTCATTGTAATTACTCCAAATACACCAAATATGTGTTTATCTTAACGCAGTTGAAGTGATTCCACACATTAAGGAAGTGTAAACACAGCCCTAATTTTCCTCAGTCCAAGCTAATGCTCATGGCGCATGGCATGTAATACTTGATATTCATCCAGCGCAAATTGGTCGGTCATGCCACTCACCATGTCTTGCATTAAGCGGCAGCGATAGTACATTTCCCATACTTCATAATCTTTTTCGTTTAACGTTGCACAATGGGCTTTGTACGCCTTTACATGCTTGCCTGGTAAGCGCCGAAAAAGCAGGTTTTCAACTACAAAGGGGCTTTTTTTACCTGCCACCAAGTCCTCAAACTCGTCTTTATTCAAATGTAGTAGTGGCGCATACCTGTCTAAAATACCAGTAAGAATTTGATAACCTTGTAATTCTAGCGTTTCCACTTCCGCTGCTTTAAAAATTACCCGCGCTGCTACATTTTTTAAGCTCGCTATCACCGCATGTTCGGGCGAATCGTCTTCTAGCAAGGCGCGTTTCAAATTTCCTTCATACACTGCCCCAATGTTATCGACAAACGCCTTAGCCGCATGCTGCACTAAGGGGTGAATTAACCCCACGCGAAAACTTAGAAAAAACGCATGCTCTTGATCAACGGTTTCTCTGTCAGCTCTAGTTACTGCTTTATGTATTAATTGTTCGAAGCTTTTGCCATTAAAGTGCAAGCTCTGGGCGTCGGAATATTTCTCCCGCACAGCTTTAAATTCAAGCAAAAGCAAATTTGCAAGCTCTTGGTAGCTTAATAAACCTTTATCCACCCCGTCTTCTAAGTCGGCTAGACAATAAGAAATGTCGTCTGCCGCTTCCATAATATAAGTAAAGGGAAAACGGTGGCCTGGCTTTATAGCTAAGGCTTGCTGCAGTTCCTGCACATATAAAGCTTCCGACTGGTAGTAACCCGGCTTCTTTTTTAAATAGTAATTTGGGTGGTTAGCAGCGGGCTTAGGCTCAGTACCCACCCGCGTATACTTTAAAATACAAGCTATTTGGGCGTAGGTTAAGTTCAGTTTTTGTAAGTGCGCGACAATTCGAATCGCTTGCGCATTGCCTTCAAAGTTAGCCAGTTCATAGGCTAGCTTAGCTGCCAGAGAAAAACTGCGATTGTTTTTTTCGTAGTTAAATACGGGTAAATGCTGCAACGCCCTTTTAAACCAACTGGAAATAGCCGCTTCACCAAAATGGCCAAAGGGTGGGTTACCCATGTCGTGCATCAAGCAGGCCATTTCCACCAGCGATTCTACCTCACGCTCATAGTCGGCAAGGCCATAGCAGGTGTTATTGCTGCAAGCGCCGTATGGGTGCTGAATTAATAATACGGCCACGATCACTTTCAAAGGCCCGCTCTAAATCCGCTTCCTTACTTGCATTAGCGCTTACAGCCGTGTTTGAAGTAGGTGCGTTATAATGCCGCTCGGCCACCAATTTATTTTTAAAATCAATCATTTGAACAAGCAACTCCCAATTATTAGCAATATCAGCCCATGTACTTCAGTATACGGTGGTAAAGAGACAATGTTAAAGTAACGGTCCATTCGTCGTTTAGGTGTTTTATGACAACCGCTGCACAACCTCAAACTAAAAAGGCACGCACTAGTTATCGCGCCTTACCAGACTTTTTCTTTGCCGACGCGCGCCCGTCGCCTGCCAAGGCGCCACAGTGGATTGCCTATAACCATGTGCTTGCTGCGGAGCTGCAACTTCCCACTGTGTTGGCCGCCAGCAGCAATGTACCCACGCCAACGGCTGAAGCGCTAGAAGTGTTTAGCGGCAATGCTGTGCCCGAATGGTCGCAACCCTTTAGCCAAGCATACGCAGGTCACCAGTTTGGCCATTTTAATCCACAATTAGGCGATGGCCGCGCCATAATGCTGTGTGAAGTGTTGAATCAAGCGGGTGAATTGCAAGATGTTCAGCTAAAAGGCGCTGGCCGCACTACCTTTTCTAGAAGCGGCGATGGCCGTTCGCCTATTGGTCCGGTGCTGCGTGAATACCTTGTTAGCGAAACCATGCACCAGTTAGGAGTACCTACCACTCGAGCATTAGCGGCGGTGGCCACCGGCAATTGGGTGTATCGAGAAAAAGCCGAGCCCGGTGCAATTTTAACTCGGGTAGCCTCAAGCCATATTCGGGTAGGCACCTTTCAATTTGCCGCTGTACACGGCGGCACTGAACGGGTTAAACAATTAGCCGATTATGTTATTCAACGCCACTACCCTGAACTTGCTGCAGCTGAAAACCCTTACTTAGAACTTATTGCCACCGTATTACAACGCCAAGCGAACCTGGTGGCCCACTGGATGAGCCTAGGTTTTATTCATGGTGTAATGAATACCGATAACACCAGCGTTTATGGTGAAACCATCGACTATGGTCCTTGCGCCTTTATGGACCACTATGCGGCGGCACAGGTGTATAGCTTTATCGACAAGCGCGGCCGCTATAGCTATGTGAATCAGCCTATTATTGCCCAGTGGAATGTCACTCGGTTTGCCGAGTCTTTAGCTGAGCTTATACGCTTGCCGACAGAGGCAGACGAAGCTTTACTGGCGCGCTTATCGGTTGTGCTCGACAGCTTCCAGCCTACTTATCAGCAATTATGGTTAACGAAGTTCGCGCAGAAAATTGGCATTCATGCCCCCCTTGCTAGCGACCGTTTGCTCATTGAAGATCTGCTGGAGCTATTTGAAACCCATAGTATCGACTTTACTTTAGGCTTTCGTTTATTAGCCCACGAGCTAAGCCCTAACGAGCATACACAAACAACCACCAACTTATTCAGCCAGCCAGAGCTATTTTCCGCTTGGAAAAGTCGTTGGCTGAAACGCGTCGATCATCGATCAAAAGCACTTATCGAACGAGTTAACCCGGCTATTATTCCGCGTAACCACTTTATTGCCAAAGCCATAAATGAAGCAAGCAGCAGCGGCAACCTGGCTATGTTCCAGGCACTATTAACCCAGCTACAAACACCATTCGACTCGGTTCATTTAACCACTGAACTTGCCCAGCCACCGGCCGCGGCTGAACAAATTGCCAATACCTTTTGTGGTACTTAATTTATTTAGCCTGAGGCTTTAATTTAACTGCGGTGCCGTACACCAATATTTCCGCCGCAGCCTGGGCTACCACCGAGGTGGAAAAGCGCATACCTACCACTGCGTCGGCCCCTAACGCTTGTGCTTCGGTAAGCATTCGTTCTATCGATTGCTCGCGGGCCTCGCCCATTAATTTAGTGTAATCGTGCAGCTCACCGCCCACTATATTCTTCAATCCAGCCATAATATCGCGCCCCACATGCCGGGCTCGAATAGTGTTACCACGAACTAACCCTAGTGTTGCTTCAATTTCGTGTCCTGCAACACTTTCAGTCGTTGCTACAAGTATGTCTTTCATTGTTTTACCTTCCTAAACTTATCCGTTTTTCGAGCTGTAAGGCGTTCGCGTAAAATAGCCAAAAATAGCAGTGCAAAGCCCGCATAAAAAATGCCTAGGGCGGCTCTTAACCACATGGGTTGCGAGCGATCAAACCATAAAGCTATACCCAGGTCCCACAATAAAAACCCACCAATTACCAAGCCAGCCCCAATAATAAGCACCCACGCCAATTTGATTAGCCAACCCGTATCTTTGGGGGTAGAAGCCACCACATTAGAGGTATGACTGTGCTGCTGGGCTAATAAGGCCGAGGCACAGGCAGGGCAGTTTTTTACATGCAATAACACTCGCTGCCTGTCTTGTTGAGTTAAGGCGTTAGTTAGCAAGTCAGTAAATACAGCCCGAGACTCTGCACAGACACTTGTTTCATTTGAACCTGTCATTGTTGTTCTTCCTCGTTAGCATAATAATCACCTAACTGTAAGTGTAGCGCATTAATGTTAGTTCTAGGTTGTTGTAATCAATACCTTCACTATACTTGTCTAATAAAAGTTAATTCTATGTGAAATTTTTATGCTAGAGTTTGGTTACGTGCGTATTATTTAATCTATTTGGCGACGCGACAGTTTCCATGGTTCTTTAGCTAGGCCAGTACCTCACGCATAAATTGCACCTTAAATATTAAAAATATAATAGAAGGCGTTCAATATGTTGCAAAGGTTTATTATCTCAGCCCTTGTTGCCGCAGTTGTGGCTATGCAAGCTGCTCCTGCATTGGCCCAATCTTCATCTGCTACCTTGGCATTACCCCAAATTATTCAACAAGGGCGCGACCAGCTAAGCACTCAGCGGGCCGACCAAGCCTTTGCTCTGTTTCGTCAATACGAGCCCATTCATGCTGGCAATCCCCAATTTGACTATTGGTACGGCGTGGCTGCCGTGCGCAGCGGCGAGCCCTTTGAAGCCTCGGTGGCCCTTGAGCGAGTTATTGCCAAGCAACCTCAGCATGCGGGGGCACGGCTTGAGCTAGTGGCCGTTTATATTCAACTGAACCAACTCGACTCGGCCGAGCGCCAGCTTAACTTTCTCGACACCCTAAATGCCCCCACACGAGCACAAGAGGCCATCGACCGCTTTCGCGTTATCGTCGCCCAGCGCCGGCAAAAAGGCACCGAAAGCCCTCGGCTTATTTCCTTGTCTATCGACATGGGCTACGACAGCAACTACTTAAATTACCCCGACAGTTTTGACTTGTTTGCCAACACCATTTTACAAGGCTTAGCTATTCTCGAAGCCGACAGCACCAGTTACACCAACGTACGCGGCATGGCATGGAAACGCTGGAATGCCCCCGACGGTACCTTTATGGAAGGCTCGTTACTTGCCCAAGCCCGTATCAACCATAACAGCGAAGCAAGCATTTTCGACACCAACATTGTTCATGGCGCTCTTTTCGTTGGTAGCCGTATTGGCAACGACAGCGAGCTTCGTTTTGGTTTAGAAGGCTCGCAGTTGTGGCTCGACAATGCCTCGTACCGTAGCCAAATAGGCCTCACCATTGGTTGGCAAAGCAGCCTTAATAAAGACCACGAGCTACTCGCCAATGGCGCCTTTCGCGAGTTTCGCTTTCACGAAGGCCGCAACGACTATATTGCTTGGTCGGGCGACGTAGAATGGCGTTATACCCTCAGCCCATTAGTGCGCTTACGAGCAAAGGCCGGCACCGACGTTGAGCTGGTTGTCAAAGAAATTTCCCGCCAAGGCGGCGACGCTACCAAATTGTTTGTTTCTGCCCATGCAGATTTCTTCCTCAGCCCCGGCAACCAAATATTAACCACGCTGGGTTATGAAAATCAGGAGTACAGCGACCTAGGCTTTGCTGTGTTTAATCATGGCCAAGCCGCTATTCGATCTGACGACAGTATTCGTGCTCGGGTCGAATGGATTTTCATGCCATCGCAACACTGGCGCTTTTCAGTGTTTGGCCAATATCGTAACCAAACATCGTCCGTCGACTTTTTTAAGCTAGACCAATCGTTAGTCCAAGGGAGTGTAACTTATGTTTTCTAAAATATTGGTGCTGCACTGTAAAACACCAAAGCAATTATTACGCATTAACGCCATAGGCTTAATGCTATTCAGCCTTTGCTTTGCTCCCTTGCTGCTATCTGCTTATGCACAAACCAGCAGCGAAACCGCTACCAATCAAGAAAACGTTGGTCAGCTTATGTTTGCTCATGGCAATGTCAGTCTAACTCGCGAACAACACACACAACCTGCCCAACGTGGCTTGGCATTATTTAATAGCGACATTATTCAAACTGAAGCGGCGTCAAGCGCACAAATCCGATTTCGAGACGACGCCCTAGTTGCTATTCGTCCCAATACGGTTTTTGCTATCTCTAGCTATCAATTCAACGAAAACGACCCCGCTTCCGGCGAACAAAAAACTCAGCTTCTACGGGGTAGCCTGCGCGCCATGACAGGTGCTATCGGTCGTGCCCGACCAGAGAACGTCGAATTCAAAACCCCTGTGGCCACCATGGGAATTCGTGGCACCGTGCTTACGGTGGTACACGTTCCGCCAGGCCAATCTAACCTTTACAACTTACCTAGCGGTACCTTCGTTATGGTTGAGCAAGGCTCGGTGCTCATCAGCAACACTGCCGGCGCACAAATGATTGGCATTGGAGAGTCTTTCTGGGTACCGGACGCCGATACCCCACCTATGCCTGCACCACCTGAAGCAGTAGAGTTTTTACAACAACAAAGCACCCAACCACAAGAAAGCGGCGACGATGAGGCCGACACGGTCAGCGATGACGATCTTGCCGACGACACCACCGCTGTTGTTGCCGCTGGCACTGGCCCGTCTGGTACGCCACTGCCAACAACATCACCCACTAATGATAGTACCCAACAAGCCGCCGAAGACGCCGGTAAAGACGCCGCCGACGAGGTGATAGAAGACCAACAACCCGATCCAGACCCGACACCTGATCCAGATCCAACTCCAACACCAGATCCAGATCCAACTCCAACACCAGATCCTGAACCTGAGCCCGACCCAGTACCAGAGCCTTTACCACCTTTTGGTCTTGGCTTTACTCCCCATGGCAGCTTAGCCGGACTAACCGAAGACGGGCAACGGCTGGTTATTAGTGCTATTACACCTGCGTTTACGTTTCTTGGCGGTAACGTTAATGAGGCTCAAGACGGTTACCTTAATAGCAGTACTTATTTTGCTAGCTCTAATTCAGACATAAACTGGGCTCGCTGGGCGAGTGGAAATTACAGCTTAACCAACTCACTAGGCGATGATATTGACAACAACCATGATTATTTACAGCTTTTTACCAATAACCCCATTTACGATTTAAGCGAAGCTAACTCAATTGCTAATACTTGGCACCTAAACCAACTTATTTCCTTTAGGTTGCCCATGGGCCCTGGTGTTTATATGGAGAATGGCAAACAGTTTAAAATCGGCCATACCAGTATGATCCAACTCGACTTCGGTCAGGGGGAAGCACACATTATCATTAGTTTTAGCTACGACAGTGGCCAAACAACAGACCGGTTAATGCTGGGCTCGGGTAGCATTATGGACCTATTTAATAGCTTCATCTTGCTACAAGAAACAGGTTCCAACCCTGTAATTGTTAACGGCACAAAAATAGTGGCGCTTATGAGTGGCCACGAAGACTGGGGAATAGACACGCTATTAGCTGCCTTAGAAATTATATTAAAAGACCCCAATACCGCCGAGGTTATTAAAGGCTATGGCATGATGGCTTTTATTAACGACTGTTTAGTGAACTTCCCTTGCCCGTTACTTGGGCCTGGACAAACCACCCCTAGCAATCTCGATATGATGCTAGGCGGTGCACTTGGTGGTAACACAGAAAAAATATTATTAACTAGCGCTGATCGAACTTGGCTTAATACTTTTGCTAGCTTGCCCGCTATCACAGCTCAGCAAGACACTTTATCTAATATGAATTTCCAAGCCTTAAATGCAGCCAAGCTTAATACTAATCAGCCCGAAGGCGGATATTATATTGATACCGAACATGGGCCTCTTTGGATTTTCTGGGGCCACTGGCAAGGCGAAGGTTATGAGCTGCTTGATGTCTATGACCACAACAACCCATTCGACAACACCAGTAATTATCACTTTATTTTCGCCAGTTATATTGTGCCGCATTCAGAACACCCACAAGCAGGCAATTTTAACTTCAATTACGCGGCGGGGTCTGGCCTTGTTTCGGATCACAATGGCCGAGTGATTCCATTAACTAATGGCACTATCACTGTCGACTTTGATCTCGCTAGTGTCGCAGTCATGCTGTTTTTCGATGACAACGGTGAACAACTCACCTTAGCCGGCAACAGCCAAAACTTATACAACTTCTTTGCACCCTATAGTGGCATTCAGCTTAATGGCCAAGGCTTTGACTCGGGGATAATTTATGCTGCCTTAGCTGGTGAAAACCTAGACGCTTTAATTGCCTTAATCGAAGCATATAAAAACGGTGAAACATTCCGTGGTACGGGCGCGTTCTTAGCCTACGAACCTCCACTTAGCCTGCCTGACGTTGGCGTAGGACTAACATTAGCCGGTTACTTCGAACGCATTCGAGATGAAGCGAATATAGAAATCGATGACGATGGCTTTTTATCTACCCTCATTCGGGTAAAAAATGACGCCATTAATTTTGAAGTCAGAATTAACAACGACCCTGATTTTAGCGGCAGAACAAACTTAAGTTATTGGAACCCTAATTCACAAAACCAGATAAATTGGGGCGCCTGGGCACCGGGCTCTTACGACTTGCTCGTAAGTTCAACCAATGAAAGCTTAAGCAATACCACCTACTTTCCTTATATGTTTGCCGACGAGCGGTTTGAAACTTTTAGTGCTTTAAATAGTGTATTAACAAGCGTGCATGCACAGCAAGACCTGCTCACCTTTAAGTTAGGCGGTGGTACTGGGGTGAACTTGTCGAACGCGGAACGTATTGAGTTAGGTGAAAACAGCCGTATCTTTGTCGACTTAAATAACGGCAACATGGGATTTGAACTCGACTTTACTTACTCCGCCGACCAAACCGCCGTACTCCGTACCTTATTCGGCTCGGGCACGGTGCAAGAGTTTTACGATAGCTTTATTGCCCTACAAGAAACCACTGCCGGCCAGCAAATTGTTAACCTTGCTCGCATGTACGGTACTTTTACTGGCAATGAAAATGCCGGTATAGACGCCTTACTTACAGGCCTCTACCTTGCGGTTCAAGACAACGGTGGCGAAGCAACTGGCTTCGGCTTGCACTATTTCCTGTACTGCTGGATGGGTAATTCTTGTGAAGTAGCACCTCCTTATGAGCCAAGCTTTACTGTACAAACCGGCTTAACCGAACGCGGTTTTATTTATAGTGGCCTCGGCTCACAAAGCGACACTCAAGTATCAAGGCTGCTAAGCACTACGCAATCAAGCAGCTTTAATGCGCCCACTAGCGTTCATTCAAATAAACTTCACTATGAATTCATTGGCACCATTAACAATATTACCGGTGGTGCGTTTAATACGGTGCATTACAACCCTTATTTACCCTGGGGTAAGTTTAGCTGGGGTAGTGTTGCTGCAGGTGATTACGCATTATACGACGCAGCAGACACCGACCATTTAAATCCTAATCATCCTACTCAACCGTTTAACTACGCGTTGTCGCAATCGCGCTCACTTAGCTATTCAAATGCGCAAGACCTATTCAGCAATCATTACAGTGGCTTGCTGAACTTCCGTTACTTAGGGGGTACAACAATTAATTTTGACGGTGGACAAACCATTCGCTGGACACCTGACTCAGAAATTTCGATTGATTTAAATACCGAACAATTAACTGCAACCTTCGCTTTTGAATTCTCTGAAGACCAATCGGCTTTAATTCGCAGCTTAGTTGGCAGCGGTTCCATTGAAGAGCTTTACAGCAGCTATATTGACTTGGCAGAAAATGGCAACGACCCTGTTATTCAATTTGCACGCTTAGTAGGTACGCTTACTGGATTTAACAGTACTATATTTCCATATTTCGGCGACGAATATGAGGTTAAAGCACTAGAAGGTATTTTGGCCGGCATGTTTATTGGCTTAAATGACCCCGACGGGCTAGAAAACTATGGCTTTGGTACCCTTGCCTTTCTTTATTGTCACTTAAATAACAACTGTGACTTTACTGATTTACCGCTTATACCTGGTTATAACCTCACAAACGCGGGCATGCTTATTCGCCATTTCAATGTTTTAACAGAAAGCGAACAGCTTCGCCTTACCAGCTTTGGTACCGGTATTGCACCTACAGAGCTGCACACTTCAAGCTATTCCTTTGTAGCCAATAGTACCGCAACACCATTTGAAATGGACACCGTTACCATTCCCGACCATTTAAATTACACCGCTACAAACATTGCTTGGGGAGTATGGGAACCAGGTAGTTATAGCTTAACCAACGCCTTTGGCCAGTCCATGCCAAACCACCACTACATGCCATACATGTACTCAGCAAATACTATCGAAGACAGTTGGCTGGTCGATAGTTTGATCAATTATAGTTACGCCAACCATGCGCCATTAGTCTTTGATCTCTACGCTGGCCCTGGCATGTCACTACTTAACCGCAAGCGACTCGAGCTTAATCCGAACAGCGTTATAATCGTTAATCCTAATGCTACCTCGGGCTCAGCTACATCACCTGAGGTGACTATATTTTTGAACTTCATCTACGACCCCGACACCTTAGATCAGCACTTTAGCGTATTCTCAAACGCCAGAATGATAGATCTTTATGGTGAAGCAGGGGTTTTGCTCTATTCGGCCGACGACAACACTATTTTCAATACAGGTCGATTCCATGGCAGTTTTGTTGCTAACCAAAACCAAACTGCCTTAGATGCGCTCATGGCAGGTATTTTCCTAAACTTATGGGATGAAACCGACCAAGAAAATGTAGACGCCTACGGTATGTTCTTATTTATGAACTGCTTATACAACGAGATGTGCCAAACAACGCAATACCCAGGGCAATACACTGTTGCTCAGTATTGGCTAGGTAGTTCCGAAGCGCTCACTTTTGGCCGCAATGACGACTTAGCAACGCGTGAACTTGTTATCACGTCTTCAGCTGACCATTCAAAAATAAAACTACAAGAAAACGTTATGCCGTTACTTATTGAACAACTAAGTGATAGCAACTTTTGGTTCTCTGTCGACTCGTACTTTCTCGATTCAGCCTTTAACCTTGATAACTTTCACAGTGAACGCTTTGCTACTAACCATGGGGGCCATGAAAGTGATACGGGCGTAATCTGGGGATATTGGGAGCCTAACTCGTATTACTTAGGCTACGAAGACCCTGATCAAAACGATACCTACAATGCAAACAGCAACTATCATTATATTATTCTTGAAGAGCCAACCAGCGTTAGCCAGCTAAGTTACTTAAGTAGCATGGGTACAGTAAGTTACGATCTGGCGGGCACACATTTTTCACTTACCAATGCAAGTAGCGGCACCACCCTTGGCATGAATTCAGGCCAATTTGCGGTGAACTTCGTTGATGCTACCTTCGATATTTTCTTAGGTTTCGAAGACACCTCAACCCTAGAGGCATTACAACAAGACGTGTTCAACTTATTCGACAACAATACTGTCGACTTACTTGGCACAGGTATTTTCGATAGAGGCCAACTTACCGGCCGCTTCTTCGGTGCTGAAGCAGAAGGCATTGCCGCCATTATCGAGGGCATTACCGCTTCGGAAGAAATTCTGCGCGGCATTGGTATCTTTACCCGCGAGCCTTAATAAACACGCCCTTAATAACGTGATAAAACCAAGAGGTCAGCTATTGCTGACCTCTTTTCTTTGCGTTTAAAAAAAGAGCCTGCCATACTGCCTAAAAGCTTTCACCACGAGGTTATTATGCGCCCTACAAACACATTGTTTACCCTAACCAAAATTGCGGTTGCCACCGCTTTCCTAAGCTATGGCATGATTACCACCGCGGCGGCTGAATCTGGCGCTGTGCGTATTTCCCCCCAACTTGAACAACAAGTCATCAAGTGGCGCCGCGACTTTCACCAACACCCTGAACTGAGCAACCGCGAATTTCGTACTGCCCGTGTGGTGGCCGAGCAGCTTGAGTCTTTTGGTTTAGAAGTACAAACAGGCATTGCTCACACAGGCGTGGTGGCCATGCTGCGTGGCGGTAAACCAGGGCCAACTATTGCGCTGCGTGCCGACATGGACGCCTTACCGGTAGTGGAACAAACCGATGTGCCCTTTAAGTCGGTAGCCATTGGCGAATACCGCGGTAATGAAGTGGGCGTTATGCATGCCTGTGGCCACGACTTACATATTTCCATGTTGCTTGGTGCCGCTGAGTACTTGTCGAAAAACAAAAGCAGCGTGCAAGGCAATGTCATGTTTATTTTTCAGCCTGCTGAAGAAGGCGCGCCCGGTGACGAAGAAGGCGGTGCTGAGCTCATGCTAAAAGAAGGCTTGTTTAGCGCCGTAAAACCAGAGGCAGTGTTTGGCATTCATGTGTGGAGCCCACTAAATACAGGTGAAATTGGTTACCGTTCAGGGCCCCTTATGGCGTCGTCCGACCGCTTTCATATTAATGTGAAAGGTCAGCAAACCCATGGCTCGCGCCCTTGGGGTGGTGTTGACCCTATTGTCGCGGCAGCGCAAATTATTAATAACGTGCAAACTTTGGTGAGCCGTCAAATAGACATTACCAAAGCGCCAGCAGTGGTCAGTTTCGGTGTTGTGGAAGGTGGTGTACGGAACAATATTATTCCCGACGAGGTGTATTTAGAAGGCACTATTCGTAACTTCGACATGGACAATCGAGCCGAGATCTTCAAGCGCTTACGTATTAGCGCAGAACATACAGCACAAAGCACCGGTGCCACCGCCGACGTACATATTCATGAAGGCTACCCGGTTACCTACAACAACCCCACCCTAACCATGAGCATGTTGCCCACTATGCAGCGAGTTGCTGGCAGCGCTAATGTGAAAGAAAGCGCCCTAACAACAGGCGCAGAAGACTTTTCTTTCTATGCACAAGAAACCCCTGGCTTATTTGTATTCTTAGGGGTAACTCCGCACGGGCAGAATGCCGCCGAAGCCCCTAGCAACCATTCACCGTTCTTTTATGCCGACGAAGGTGCGCTGAAAACAGGCACCGAGCTGTATATTAACTGGGTGTTCGATTACCCGAAGGCTTCAAGTCATTAAAGCCTGTTCAAAGTAACCACGGGGTAAGGTAGTGCCAACAAGCTTTGGTGCTCCTCCTGTAAAAAACGAATAACCGATTGGGCGTCTACCGCACAATCGGTTTCTTTTTTAGCGCACTCTGGCCCTTGCTGTTTATATAGGGTGTGTAGCTTGCCGTCGGCTGTTTGCCGCACTTTTGCAACCTCGTACACCTGTGGCTTACCATTCACTAGCACCACATCGAGCCGATCTGAGCCATGCTGCTGGGCTTCATACAGGTTAGTCCAGCCGTCATTGCCTGCTGCGCTATAACTACTGGTCACCACGTTATAGGTCGCCTCTGGCTGCAATGGCTGCCATTGGGGGTCGTAAAGGCTGCCACGGTTTACTTCTAACTGCGTAACTTCACCTAAACCAACGGCCTCGTTAAAGCTGTAGCGCAAGTTACCGCCGTAGGGGAATTTTCCATCATGGGCATTAGGCACCAATGTTTGCCGAATGGTGTCTTCTAATAAGGCTTTTACTTGCGCACCAGTTAAGCTAACCACGGCCAAATGCGAGGCAAAAGGCAGCATTTCTAAACTTATATTGCCTTCCCGTAACTCGCCTTGATTAATGGCAGTGCGAATACCCCCTGCGCCCACTAAGGCAAAGTCGGGCACTCGGCCAGTTACCTGTTGTACTTCAGGCCGCATAAACCATCGGTATTGTGCATACGCCACTAAAGGCGCTAGCTGCGACCCATGCTTATCTGAATTATTACTACCTGGGCGGCGTGCATGCATAATATTTTGCGGAACAAAACCTATCACCTCGCCGAAGGAAGCTTCTAGCTCGGGCTTATAATGCTTATTAATGTGCTGACGTAAATTGGGCTCTTCCGCCACCATGGCAATGTTAATTTGCTGCCGCACAAACTGCGCCACCTGCGCCTGCGTTGGCTCGCTAAAGCGCTCGCTGGCTAACTGTGTGGCTTGGCTATAAAACTGCTGGTCAATTAATAACGTATTGGTGCCACTACACTCGGCCAGTTTACCTTTTGTGTCGAACACTACGCGCACTAGCCCCATGGCTTGCGCATATTCTCCAGCTTGCACAATACAGGTACGGGTACTGCCATTGGGGTTGGTAATTTGCTCCGCATAAGGGCCTTGGTTGCCCCAATCAAGCTCGGTAAAGTCGCCCAACAGGGTATGTGAGTGCCCACCAACAATAATGTCAATACCATTTACTTCGCTGGCTAAACGCTGATCGAGCCCCAACCCAATGTGGGTTACTGCCACAATATTCTGTACCCCTGCTGCTTCCAAGGTATTTACCGTGTGTTGAGCGCTGGTTACCATATCCAAAAAGCGTACATCGCCGGTGTTTGGCGCTATGTTGGGCATATCGTCTAAAACCACACCAAATACAGCCACCACCTGTTGGTTTTTGGGTAGCTGGTTTAGGCTGGCCACTTTGGTTTTATTCCCTTGCTGGTCGAAGGCAAACAGCACATAAGGCCGTAAGTTAGTTTGTTCGCGCAGGTGCTGGTCGGCACTGGTGTCCACATTGGCGGCTAAAACAGGAAAATGAACACTGCCAATAAATTCATTGAGCAGCTGGTTATTTAAATCGAACTCGTGGTTACCCAGCGCCATGGCGTCTAAGCCAAACCGATTCAAAATATCCGCATTCATACGGCCTTCATTCAATATAAAGTAACCCGTGCCTTGCCAAGCATCGCCACCATGTAAAAACAACAAATTATACCCCTGCTCTGCAGCTACAACACGGTGCTGCTTTATTTGGCTTAATAGCCGCGGGTGGCCACCAAATTCCGTGTGCACTTTTAATGTTGTGTTATCAGCCTGAGCAGTAAATGCACTACGAATTGGGTCAAAAGCAGAATGGGTGTCGTTCACATGGGCAATATACAATTCGAACGGCGCAGCAGCTCTTTGTTGTTGGTTTGGTTTTGCCAAGTCGGCGCAACCGGTCATTAACCCCGAGAAAAGAATCAGGCTAGTTATGGCCGTAGTTTTAATAGGGCCCCATGGTTGCAAGTGCTTCATGTTTGTTTATTTTCCCTTCAAAGCGAAGCCAACATACTACAACAGAAGCACCCACAGTTTAAGCGCCGCTTAGGGCTGCCTTTATTTCCCCGTTAGGCGGCGTGCAAATGAAATAGCATAGGCCGGCGAACGAATTTTAAGCACGGCGTCGTCGCTGCTACGCACACCAGCACTGATAATATTGGGATCAAAATTAATAGGGGTACAAGCTTCACCCCCTGAAGTAGTCACTTTTAACGTGCCAAGCAACACCCGCTCACGTTCTTCAGGCCATGTCTGTGAAGGATCAAGTAAATTATCGCCTTCTTCAGCCAAGGTAATATAGTAATCAAAGTAAGCGGGTGCAGTAGCGAGCTCGTCCTGCAAGCGCGCTGCCAAGAAGTCATTACCAAGTGCGTCCAAATCCGTTTCATCTAAACCATGATAACCATCACGAGCTTCCAATGAATAGCGTGCTGGCACTTCCACGCCAGCCTCATTTTTAAAGAAAAATGTATGCACACCATAGTAATGCACGTCTTTATAACTACGTGGTATTGGGTTATTCATCAGCCAGTCGGCTTGCGGTTGAGTATCGGGGTATGCCGCGCGATAGGCTGCCACTCGTGCTGGATCTCGTTTCCCCTGTTCATCAGGTGCACCTGCGCGCATTAAACCTAAAAAACTTTCCGGACTATTGGCGCCAAACATAGGTGTACTTAACATAGCGATATGGTGCACACCGCCGTTTGGTAAGGAAAACTTCACCCCTAAACCACGTGGCGACCTTGAGCTATCTGGCACAATGGGGTTTTGACCCGCCATTGAAAAGCGCATCACGGCCGGTATTGTGGCACCACTAAATAGTAGCGAATTGGTGTATAGGGCGGCTTGTTCTGACCCTACAAACTCACCAACTGCACAGACACCTTTAGCATGCCCTTTACGAATGCCCGGGTGTTTGCCACCACTTTTTTCAAACACCTCAATTAAGTCTTGCGCATTGGCATGTTGTGGTTGGGTTGGTAACTGCTCTGCAGCTACTAGGTGTGGCATTGTTGCGGCAACAAAAAGTACCGCGAGTGATTTTATAGTCATTATTCTGCACACCTATAGGCTGATTAAAACGCGAGTTGAAACTCTCATACGAGAAAGTAAGCAGAAATAGATCCATTGTTTCAGTTAATATAGTTCAATAACTTACATATTGTTGAAAGGAGCTCTAATATTTCACATCTAATTCCTGGCCCGCGTGACTTATGGTTTCTTCCTTTAGGTGGTACTGGCGAAATAGGCATGAACTTAAACCTATTTGGCCATGCTGGCCAATGGCTTATGGTTGACTGTGGCATTACCTTTCAAGAGCCCCTCGACCCCACCAACACCCAGCCTAGCCCTAGCGAAGTTTTCGACGTGGTTGCCGCTGATCCTGAATTTATTGTGCAACACAAAGAGCACCTCGCTGGCATTGTTATTACCCACGCCCATGAAGATCACGTGGGTGCCATTCCCTATTTATGGCAGCGTTTTCAGGTGCCTATTTATACCACTGCCTTTACCGCCGAGGTGTTACGCCGCAAGTTAGCTCAAACCAAACTTGCCGATAAAGTGCCTATTGTGGTGGTCAATACTGGCGACACTCAGCGTATTGGCGTATTCGACGTACAATGGTTAGCGATTACTCACTCTATTCCTGAGCCACACGGATTAATGATTAAAACCCCTGCGGGGAGTATTTTTCATACGGCCGACTGGAAAATAGACACTGATCCTGTGGTAGGTAAAGGCTTTCAAAGCCGTCCCTTTAAACGCATGGGCGAGCAGAACATAACTGCCATGGTATGCGACTCTACCAATGCTTTACGACCAGGCCATTCTATTTCAGAAAATGCCTGCTACCCCGGTTTAAAAAGCCTAATTGAAAGTGCCGAAGGTCGCGTGGTGGTTAGTTGCTTTAGTAGTAACATTGCCCGCTTACTTACCCTTGGCCGTATTGCTAAAGAAACCGGCCGCTATATGGCATTAATGGGCCGTTCGCTACAAAATATGGTAAGCATTGCCCGCGTTACCGGCCACTGGGACGAAAGCATTCCCCTAGCAGAGCAGCGGCACATTGGTTTTTTACCGCGCAATGAAATTCTTGCCGTAGCCACAGGCAGCCAAGGTGAACCGCGTGCGGCATTACAACGCCTTGCCAACGACTCGTTTCGCGACCTGAATTTAGATAAGGGCGACCGCATACTCTTTAGTTCCATGATTATCCCTGGTAACGAAGAGCCGATTAAAAACCTAGTGAAAGCTCTGAAAGCCCGAGGCTTTGAAGTATTTCAAGCCCACGAAACGGAACTGCCTATTCACGCCAGCGGCCACCCCTGCCAAGACGAACTGCGCCAATTATACTCGTGGGTAAAACCACAAATAGCTATTCCAGTGCATGGTGAAGCCGAACATATTGCAGCAAGCGCCGCTATTGCCAAAGAATGTGGTGTGCCCATACAAATGGCAGGATTAAATGGCGACCTTTATGTACTTGCACCCGAACCAGAATTACGTCGTAATATGGTGCGTACCGGCCGAATACCGCTTGTTCAATAAGGACCTTGTATGAAAACACCAGATATTGTTACCTTCACCATTAATCCAGCCATTGATGTGTTTGGTGTTACCGATGAAATTTTTGATGACAGCAAAAGCCGTTGCCAAAAAGCCTCGTCGTTACCCGGTGGCGGTGGCATTAACGTTGCCCGTAATATTCACCGTATGGGCAGCGCAGTGGCGGCAGTGTTTCCTGCCGGCGGATTGAATGGTGAGTTACTTAAAAAGCTAATTCAAGCCGACGGTACGCCCTTTAAAGCTGTTGATATTGCCGACGAAACGCGGCAAAACTTTGCTATTACTGAAACCAAACGCCATATTATGCATCACTTTGTGTTTCCTGGCCCAACACTCACCGAAGCCGAATACACTGCCTGCCTTGAAACACTATTCAGCTTTAGCCCAGCGCCTAAATATATGGTGCTCAGCGGTAGTATTCCTGCCGGTATGCCCAACGACTTTTATAAAAAAATAACCCTTCAAGCAAAACAACAAGACATAAAAATTGTCCTCGATACCTCAGGCCCGGCGCTTTCAGAAAGCTTATTTACCGGTGCTTATTTAGCCAAACTAAACCGCCGCGAATTTGCCTCGCTTGGCTACGACGAACATGTGTCGGTAGAAGAATTGCAGAAACAAATGAAAGACTTGGTTGATCGCGATGCCGTCGATGTGCTCATAGTCACCCTAAACCGTGGCGGTGCAGTGCTAGTGAGTAAGTGCGGTGAGTCGTGCTTTTTCGAAGCCCCTAAAGTTCATATTGTTAGCCACGTAGGCGCCGGCGACAGCTTCGCTTCAGCTTTGGTGCACCAGTTAAATAAAGGCACACCACTAAAACGCGCCACCCATTATGGTGTAGCCGCCGCCGCAGTAACCGTGCAGTTAGAAGGCAACCAACTGCACGATTTAAACTGGCTCGAACGTATGGTCACCGAAGTTGTAGAACACCCGCTGTAGGTCATGCATGGCATGACGTTAACCACCGAGCGGCGTAAGGCGGTGCCTTACCTACGGGGCCATTGACAACCACCGCCGTAGGTCATGCATGGCATGACGTAAAGGCATTGCCTGCCGTTAAATGCATTGCCTGGCGTTAAACATCCCAACGTAAGGCAATGCCTTACCTACGGTGCCATTGACAACCACCGCTGTAGGTCATGCATGGCATGACGTTAAATGCATGGCATGACGTTAAATGCATGGCATGACGCCAACGGTTATTACTGTGTTTGTGGTAACAACTTACGTATTTGTTCTAGGTATTCCTTACCGGCTTTACGTACTTGCTCATATTTGCCTGTTTCCGAGCCAATATGTACTTCCTCGAGCGTTTCGGCAATGGTTTCTAATTCTTCTTCAAGACGCTCTAAAGCATTTTCTAACGTATAAGTAAGCTGGTGTATTTCGGCCAATTTACGAATATCCATGTCATCGCTTGCAAGAATGGCTTCTAGCTTCTGGTTAAACTCCGTTAAATTTTTTACTGCTGCTTCAAGGGTTGGTGAAGCCTCGCCTTTATAATGTGAGATCCGATCGTCGTCGCTGGCAACTGCATCTTTTATAAACGCAGGGTTCATAAATAAGGTGCTCACCAGTGCCACGATTGCTACTGCAGATGTTAATTTCATTTTTTTCTCCATACCTTAGATGCCATTACAAATGAGAATGATTCTCATTATACTTGATTGGTTTGGAAATGCTACTACTAACCAAAGTCGGCGTGACGATAATCTTTGTAAATATCTCGCAAATCGTTCTTTTGTACTTTACCCGTGGCATTAATAGGCAGCGATTCTGCAAAAAGTACATCGTCGGGTATCCACCAGGTGGCTACTTTCCCTTCTAAGTACTTCAACAATTCTTCACCTTTAACCTGCACACCTTCCTTGGGCACCACAATCAATAACGGTCGCTCGTCCCACTTCGGGTGCGCGGTAGCAATCACCGCCGCCTGTAATATATCGGGGTGGCCCTGCACTATGTTTTCAATATCGCTCGAGCTAATCCACTCACCGCCTGACTTCACCAAATCTTTGGCGCGGTCCATAATACGCATGCAGCCATATTGATCGATCACGGCGATGTCGCCCGTATTAAACCAGTCGTTACCACGGCTGTCGGGTTGGTTAAAGTAGCCATCGCACACCCACAGCCCGCGAATATACAAATAACCTTGGGTTTTACCGTCCCATGGCAGTTCTGCTCCGGCGTCATCCACTATTTTAAGTTCAACGCCAAACACTGGGTAGCCTTGCTTTAAGCGTTGCGCGCGCTGCGCTTCGGCACTCCAACTTGTTGCAGCCATCGGCAATACCGTATTGCACGTACCCAGCGGGCTGGTTTCGGTCATGCCCCACGCATGGATAACATTAATGTTGTGCTCTTTGGTGTAGTAATCAAGTAAGTAAGGTGGGCAAGCGGTGCCACCAAACACCATACGCTCTAAGTGCGGCAATTGTTTACCCGACTTCTGTAAATACTGCGCCATACCTGCCCAAACTGTTGGTACACCAGCAGTTAGCGTCACTTTTTCAGCAATAAGCATGTCTGTTAACGCTTCAAAGTCCATTACCTTCGGGCCAGGGAACACTATTTTGGTACCCACCATGGCGCACACAAAGGGAATGCTCCAAGCATTAATATGGAACATAGGCACTACGGGTAAAATAACCGAGTTTCGGCCCATACCTAACGCATCTGGTTGGCTCAGCGACATGGCATGTAACAACATAGTGCGATGTGAATACAGCACTCCTTTAGGGTTGCCCGTGGTACCCGAGGTGTAGCACAGAGCTGCTGCTTGGTTTTCGTCAGTGTCTTCCGGCCATGGGTAGGTATTTGGTTGCGCCGCTATAAAGTCTTCATACATTAGGTACTCGCCAACGGCTGCTGCGTCAGACGTCATCACAATAATATGTTCCACGGTTTTTAACTGTGGCCGTATGGCGTCAATTAAAGGCACAAACATCGAATCAATAAACAACACCTTGTCGCTGGCGTCATTCATGATAAAAATCAGTTGTTCCGGGTGTAATCGCGGGTTAATCGTATGGGTGACAGCGCCATAACCACTAATGCCAAAATACAATTCAAAGTGGCGGAAGTCGTTCCAAGCAATAGTAGCCACCCGATCGCCACTTTTAAGTCCAATGCTTTTAAACGCATTGGCTAACTGAGCGGCGCGCTCTAATGCATCGCCTAAGGTGTAGCGATGCTGTGGGTGATCTGCTGTAACCGAAACAATTTCCGTATCGCTAAATAACCGACTGGCGTGGCGAATAACCGACTGAATGGTCAGCTGGTATGGCATCATTTGTCCTAGCATGGGTGACTCCCTGTTACTTTATAATTATGTTGTCACCCATACTATTACACTAAAATTGGTTCTTTTCACAAACAATGGTTTAACACCCATTTTTTGTGGCAACTTGGTGAACAAAAGAAAGGTGACTTATCTTTTCTGGGGGTGCACAAATTTAAAATGAACAAGCAGCTTACGTTATTAGGGTATAGCTATAACGAGGGTACGCTAACACTCGTATTAATGGCGCTTGGCTCACATAAGAATTTTTATCGTGACATTAAACGCAGTACTTAGTTGCTTTTCATGCCTACCACGTCAATTCTATAACTTATGCACATAACGTACATTCACAGCTCCATTCTGCGCAGACGAATACATTTCTACACTGATATATTTAGGCGAGCCCGAGGTGTAGCTAACTTCGACTGTTTGACTGTCTTTCCAAGCAAGTTTTACTTGAGTCCTGCATTCCGTATTAAAAACATATTCTCGCTTATCGTTAACCGTTCCCAGCTCTGATTCTGACTTAAGAATGGCGACTTTCTGATAGCAATAACCTGCACCACCACCCCCCATGTCTTTGTACGACACAGCTATAAATTCATTGTTAGGTGAGTGAACTACATCTCCTACTCGTAGCATCCCCTTGTCTAACAACCATGGAGCAAACAATAGGAAAAAGAAAGCCCACCCTAAAAGAGTAACCAGCCCAACCAAAGCTAAAATATTTCTAATAATTCCAAACAAAGCCACCTCCAAATATTCAGACTGTATTTTTATATACAAACACCCTAACCTAAACAACAGTAAATCAACAATCAATGGCGGCTTATGCCAGTAAAAAAATGGATTACTCAATACGCTGTAGCGTTACCACTTCTTTTAGCTTTGTTTGGAAGTGTTCAATATCTCAAGGGGAGGACGTTGGAGTATTCAATTCAATTTGGTATTTTTAGAAGCTGTAGCTAATACCTAGGTTGCCTTCGTCTTTTAAGTAGCCTGAGTTGTATTGGCTATAGTAAAACACGCTGAGTCGGTCAGTGAATTTATAGCGCAGTTGCAGTTCAACAAAATTCGATTCAGCAAGCACAAATTCGCGGCCGGCTAAAACATTTACTTGCCATTTATCTGTTTGCACCAAACCATAACCCGCTGAAATTCGTGCACCTGTGTCATTAAAGTTGCCGCTTTTATAATGCACGGCGCCTAAGCCCACTTTTATACGCTCATTAAAATGGTAATAGCCATTTGCTCGCACGAGGTAGTCTAAAAATGTAGTGGCCGAGCCTTCAATGCTATATTTGCTTCCAACTGGTGCGCTAAACACCACCGATGGGTTATTGGAACTTCCGTTACCGTACACACCCACTCCTACGAAACTGTCCTTGTCGCCCTGTTGAGATTGAGCATAGACTGGGGCGTAAGCACTTATACCCAAGGTAACTAGCGCAGAAAGTGCAATGTATTTAAATCCAATGTTAAAGTTTGGCATTCCTTTTCCCTTTTAAATAAATTCCTAAGTTGAACAGCTATATAAAACAAAAAATTACTTTGGCTACACCTAAAAAACACCCATGATATTAGCAATAGCAATAGCAATGCAGCATTATTTTCAAAACAGTCTTAAAGGCGCATCCATTTCTTCATGCAACACACGCACAACAATCACATGTTTGCCTTGTACTTGATAAAATACCGCATGTTGTTCCACCTGAAGTTTACGGTACCCCGCACGAGCATGTTCATAGTTTGTGCCAAGCTCCGGGTGCTCTAACAGTTGTTTCATTCCTACTTCTAGCTGATCTAAATATTTATCTGCCTGCTCAGCACTCCATTTTTCGCAGGTATATACCCAAATTCCAACAAGATCTGATTCCGCCTTTGGCGTAATAGTCAGCGTGCTCACTACTAATCGCCCTTCACTTTTTTACGCCCAGCCGCTTTAATAGCAGATATATCGAGCGGCTTGGGTTTACCGCTAGCCTCGCCTTCAGTAAGGGCCCGCTGCAGCATGGTAAGACGCTCTTTAGCTTGCTGATCTCTGCGAATCAGATGGCGAATATATTCACTATCATTTCCAAAATGGCCGCTTTCAACCTGGCCTTTCACCCAGTCGTCTTGCTGTTCAGTAAGGGTAATAGTTTTGCGTTGCATGCTCATTATAGCACTCCTAAATCAGAGGGTATGATAATATCATACCACTTGTTTATAGCAGTTCAATGTCGAACAGAAAGCAAAAAATCGACACACCCTATGAATGTGTCGATTTCATTAACATGCCTACAACGTGCGTTGTGCTTACATTCAGCTAGAGCTCAGGCTCGGGTACGCGCACCCAACCTTCCATCAATATCCGCGCGCTGCGGCTCATAATGGCTTTTTCCACCACCCAGTTACCTTCAACCAGCTTGGCTTCTGCGCCAACCCGTAAGGTGCCTGAAGGGTGACCAAAGTTTACCATGCTGCGTTCACCACCCCCTGCGGCTAAGTTGACCAAGGTACCTGGAATGGCGGCAGCGGTGCCAATAGCAACGGCGGCTGTGCCCATCATGGCGTGGTGTAACTTACCCATGGAAAGTGCGCGCACGAGCAAGTCGATATCACTTGCTTGCACTGCTTTACCACTCGACGAGGTATAACTTGCCGGTGGTGCAACAAAGGCTATTTTTGGCGTATGTTGGCGTGCTTCAGCTTCTTTAATGTCGCTGATAAGGCCCATTTTTACTGCGCCATAGGCACGAATGGTTTCAAACATAGCCAGCGCTTTGGCGTCTTCATTAATGGCTTCTTGCAGCTCCGTTCCGGTGTAACCAATGTCGGCCGCATTAACAAAAATAGTCGGAATGCCGGCATTAATCAGCGTGGCTTTAAAGGTGCCTACCCCAGGAACTTCAAGGTCGTCTACTAAGTTACCGGTAGGGAACATGGCGCCTTCACCGTCGGCTGGGTCCACAAACTCAATGGGGACTTCGGCGGCGGGAAAGGTTACCCCGTCGAGTTCAAAGTCACCGGTTTCTTGCACCTGGCCATTGGTAATAGGTACATGGGCAATAATGGTTTTTTGAATATTAGCCTGCCAAATACGTACCACAGCGGTGCCATGTTCTGGTACACGTCGAAGGTCAATTAAGCCCGCCGCCACAGCAAAAGAGCCAACGGCAGAGGTTAAATTGCCGCAGTTACCACTCCAATCAATAAAGGGTTTGTCGATGGCTACTTGGCCAAACAGATAATCAACGTCGTGATCTGGCTGGCTGCTTTTCGACATAATCACCACTTTACTGGTACTTGAGGTGGCGCCGCCCATACCGTCGGTATGTTTACCGTATGGATCTGGGCTACCCACCACCCGCAGCAGTAATGCATCGCGGGCAGCGCCAGGTTGTTGCGCATTTTCAGGCAAATCATTTAAGCGAAAGAATACGCCTTTACTGGTACCGCCACGCATATAGGTGGCGGGTATTTTAAGTTGTGGTTTATGTATCATATATGTCCTTTCACCACTTATACCTGGCCTTCTAAGAAGTCTTGTGCGAAGCGTTGTAAAACACCGCCGGCATTATAAATACTCACTTCTTCAGCCGTGTCTAAGCGGCACTTCACTGGCACTTCAACCACTTCACCGTTAGTACGGTTAATCACTAAGGTTAAGGTGTTGCCGGCATCTGGCGTGCCTTTAATATCAAAGGTTTCAGTACCGTCAATCGCTAAGGTTTTACGCGTGGTGCCGGGTTCAAATTCAACAGGCAGCACCCCCATACCAAGCAGGTTGGTGCGGTGAATACGCTCAAAGCCTTCTGCAGCTATCACTTCAACACCGGCTAAGCGTACACCTTTGGCGGCCCAGTCGCGGGAAGAGCCCTGGCCATAGTCAGCGCCCGCTACAATAATCAGTGGCTGCTTGGCTTCCATGTAGTGCTCAATGGCTTCCCACATGCGTACTACATTACCGGCAGGCTCAATACGTGCTAAAGATCCTTGCTTCACGTTACCCGCTTCGTCGAGCACCATTTCATTAAATAGTTTCGGGTTAGCAAAGGTGGCGCGCTGCGCGGTTAAGTGGTCGCCACGGTGGGTAGCGTACGAGTTAAAGTCTTCTTCCGGTACACCCATTGAAGCAAGATATTCACCCGCGGCACTGTCGAGCATAATGGCGTTCGAAGGCGACAAATGGTCGGTGGTAATGTTGTCACCCAGCACAGCTAATGGGCGCATGCCTGTCATGGTGCGCTCACCCGCTAAAGCACCTTCCCAATACGGCGGGCGACGAATATAGGTGCTGTTTGGGCGCCAGTCGTACAAGGGGCTAATTTGCTCACCGTAATCAACCGACAAGTTGAACATGGGGTCGTACACGGTACGGAACTGTTCTGGCTTCACGCTTGCTTTCACAATGGCGTCGATTTCCGCGTCGTCTGGCCAAATGTCTTTCAAGGTAATTGGGTTACCGTCTTTATCGAAACCAAGGGCGTCTTTTTCAATATCAAACCGAATGGTGCCGGCAATGGCGTAAGCCACCACTAATGGCGGTGATGCCAAGAAAGCATTTTTTGCATAAGGGTGAATACGGCCGTCGAAGTTACGGTTCCCCGAAAGAACGGCAGTGGCGTATAAGTCACGCTCTATCAACTCTTTTTCAATGGCTGGGTCGAGTGCGCCACTCATACCGTTACAAGTAGTACAAGCATAGCCTACTAAGCCAAAACCTAATTGTTCAAGTTCTGGCATTAAACCAGCTTCTTCTAAGTACATGGTTACGGTTTTAGAGCCCGGCGCCAGCGAAGTTTTCACCCATGGCTTACGAGTTAAGCCTAACTTGTTAGCGTTGCGAGCAATTAAACCTGCGGCCACCATGTTGCGTGGGTTACTGGTATTGGTACAGCTAGTGATAGCAGCAATAATACAGGCGCCGTCGGGCATTAAGCCTTCTTCATTTTCAACCACACCTGAAATACCACGAGCAGCCAATTCCGACGAAGGTAATAACGCATGCGGGTTCGAAGGCCCTGCAAGGCTACGGGTTACTTTGGTCATGTCGAAAGTAAGTACGCGCTCGTACTCTGCACCTGTCATAGCGCTCGACCACAAGCCCGTATGCTTAGCGAACTTTTCAACTAAAGCAACCTGCTTGTCGTCACGACCGGTAAGCTTCAAATAATCAATGGTTTGGTCATCGATATAGAACATGGCCGCGGTGGCACCGTATTCTGGTGTCATGTTCGAAATAGTGGCACGGTCGCCAATGGTTAAGGCATCGGCGCCTTCACCATAAAACTCAAGGTAAGCACCTACAACTCGTTCGCGACGCAAGAACTCGGTAATTGACAGTACTAGGTCGGTACCGGTAATGCCTGGGTTTAGTTTCCCCTTTAGCTCTACACCGACAATGTCTGGCAAGCGCATATACGAGGCACGGCCCAGCATAACGCTTTCTGCTTCAAGGCCACCCACACCCACTGATATAACACCCAAGGCGTCAACCATTGGCGTGTGGCTGTCGGTACCTACACAGGTGTCTGGGTAAGCGACGTTGTTTTGCACTTGCACCACCGGCGACATTTTCTCCAAGTTAATTTGGTGCATAATGCCGTTGCCTGGTGGAATCACGTCAACGTTTTTAAAGGCCGTTTTAATCCAATTAATAAAGTGAAAACGGTCGTCGTTGCGGCGATCTTCAATAGCACGGTTCTTTTCAAAGGCGTCAGCTTCAAAACCTGCATGCTCTACAGCCAGTGAGTGGTCAACAATAAGCTGCGTTGGTACCACTGGGTTTACTTTTGCAGGGTCGCCACCTTTTTCAGCAATCGCGTCGCGTAAGCCGGCTAAGTCGACAAAGGCGGTTTGCCCCAAAATGTCATGGCACACAACACGTGCTGGGTACCATGGGAAATCCAGGTCGTTTTTTCGTTCTATAAACTGCTTCAAAAAGTCAGTTAACTCTTCTGGTTTAGCGCGGCGTAGTAACTGCTCTGCCAATATTTTCGACGTATACGGCAGCTTGTCATAAGCACCAGGTTGAATGTCTTCAATGGCTTGACGCGTATCGAAGTAGTCCAACGTGGTACCCGGTAGTTGGGTACGGTAGTTAGTATTCATTTTAACGATCACCTATGCTTGGAACTGGGCGTGGCTCAGGTCCAATGTAGTCTGCGCTTGGGCGAATAATACGGTTATTAGCACGCTGCTCTTTCACGTGCGCGGTCCAGCCGGTTACACGCGACATAACGAAAATTGGCGTGAATAACTTGGTTGGAATACCCATGTAGTGATACGCCGAAGCATGGAAAAAGTCGGCGTTCGGGAATAGTTTCTTTTCACGCCACATTACTTCTTCACAGCGTACCGACACGTCGTATAACAAGCTGTCGCCAAACTCTTCACTTAGCTTTTTCGACCAAGCTTTAATCACCGCATTACGTGGATCAAATTCGCTATACACCGCATGGCCAAAGCCCATAATCAGCTCTTTACGTGCCAGCATACCCATCATGATTTCTTCTGCGTTGTCTGGCGACGTCATATTCTCAATTAAGTCCATAGCAGCTTCGTTGGCGCCACCATGTAATGGGCCACGTAGCGAGCCAATGGCTGCCGTAACACATGAATGAATGTCTGAAAGTGTTGAAGCACAAACGCGGGCAGTAAAGGTAGAGGCGTTGAACTCGTGCTCTGCGTACAGAATGAGAGAGGTGTTCATTACGTCGATATGTAATTGCGACGGCTCTTTGTCGTGCAGCATACGTAAGAAGTGCGCGCCAATGGAATCGTCATCGGTTTCAGTTTCAATGCGCACGTTGTCGTGGCTAAAGCGGTACCAGTACAGCAACATACTTGGGAAGGCCGCTAACATGCGCTCAATTTTGCTATTGGCTTCACTGAAGTCTACTTCTGGCTCAATATTACCTAGAAATGAACAACCGGTACGCAGTACGTCCATTGGGTGGGCATCAGCTGGAATACGCTCAAGCACGTCTTTTAAAGCTTGCGGCAAGCCGCGCTTAGATTTTAAACGCGCTTTATAGTCAGCTAGTTGCTGGGTGTTTGGTAGTGCGCCTTCAGCAAGCAAGTAAGCCACTTCTTCAAAGGTAACTTTGTCGGCTAGTTCTGAAATGTCGTAACCACGATAGGTTAAGCCTGAACCGCTTTTACCAACCGTACATAAGGCTGTTTCGCCAGCTACTTGTCCGCGTAGTCCCGCGCCAGTTAATTTTTTACCAGTCATGTGTATCTCCTTAAATTCTTTTTATTTATCTGCTATTTATTAAATTACTTTTTTGTAAATAATTGATCGAGTTTTTCTTCAAACGCGTGGTAATTAAGGAAGTCGTACAGCTCCATGCGCGTTTGCATGCTGTCGATGGAATCTTTCTGGTCGCCTTTCTCAAGAATGTTTTGGTACACGTTTAAGGCCGCTTTGTTCATGGCACGAAACGCACTTAATGGATACAGCACCATGCCCACACCTACACCGGCTAACTCCGATTTATTAAACAAGGGCGTGGCACCAAACTCCGTAATGTTCGCTAACACAGGAACATTAAGTGCTTTGGTGAACGCTTCATACTGTTCTAAAGTATGTACCGCTTCAGCAAAAATAGCGTCGGCCCCAACTTCAGCACAGGCTTGTGCTCGTGCAATAGCGGCGTCTAAACCGTCTTGTTGTAACGCGTCGGTACGAGCCATAATTAAAAACTGGTCGTCGGTACGAGCATCAACGGCCGCTTTCACTCGGTCGACCATTTCTGCTTGGCTCACAATTTCTTTATTTGGGCGGTGGCCACAACGCTTTTGCGCTACCTGGTCTTCAATATGAAAACCTGCCGCGCCAGCCCGGGTCATTTCTTTTACTGTGCGGGCAATGTTAAAGGCACCGCCCCAACCGGTGTCGGCGTCGACCAACAGTGGTAAGTCGGTGGCACCGGTAATACGGCGAATGTCTTCACACACATCATTTAACGAGGTCATGCCTAGGTCTGGTAAACCAAAAGAGGCATTCGCTACGCCAGCACCTGATAAGTATAGTGCTTTGTGGCCAACTCGCTCGGCCATCATGGCCGTATACGCATTAATGGTACCAACAATTTGTAACGGCTTTTCGCTAGCAATGGCTTGGCGTAACTTAGCGCCGGCACTGATTAGTTGTGACATGTTAATTCCTCATTTTTTGCAGTTGTAATTCAATATTGTGGCGCGACGCACTAATGTGGCGCCGCATAAGTAAGTCGGCTAGTTCGCCATCGCGGTTGGCAATGGCGTTTAAAATGGCTTTATGCTCGTCGAAGGCACGCGACACGCGCGGCCCGTTCATACCCATTTGCACGCGGTACATACGCACTAGGTAATACAATTCGTCGCATAAAATATTGATCAAGTATTGGTTTTTACTACCTAGAATAATTCGGTAGTGAAAGTCGAGATCGCCCGCTTCCTGATAATAACTTTCGCCGTCGCGCACTCGCTGGGTAGCTAAGTGCTCGTCGAGCAAGCTTCTCATTTCTTCAATTTCGTTGTCCGACATGTGTTCAGCTGCAAGGCGGCACGCCAAGCCTTCAAGCTCTTCACGTAGTTGATATAGGGAAATAAGGCCTTCTATAGAAAGGTTAACTACTCGGGCACCAATATTAGGTAAGCGTTCAATTAAATGGCAACGCTCTAAGCGGGCAAGGGCTTCACGCAGTGGTGCACGGCTAACATTAAAACGGCGGGCTAAGTCGGGTTCACTTATTTTACTGCCAGGAGCCATTTCACCCGCCACAATAGCGCGCTGAATTTCAAACAACACGCGATCAGAAGCCGTAATGGCCGGCTTTAAGTTTGGACTCTGAGCAAATGTAGCTAACGCCATAATTGTCGACACCTTTGAAGCGAACACCCATATTAAAGCCTTATTATAGCACTTTCAACCTCAACCCCATCAACATTGTCGACACTCCTTAATAATGCTGGGGTCAGAAGCAACTTTCCAGCCGGTTTTAACGACTTTACTGGCCTGTAGCAGTTTGGTTCTGACCCCAACATTGCGTTAGATCAACATTGAACGGGGGTGGCTGCTTTAAAATAGGCCATGGTTATTTGTATTGGTTTCGATAAAAGGTAAGAAGTGTAATGACAACCCCTGAACTGCTTTCTCCCGCGGGTAGCTTAAAAGCTATGCGCCTAGCTTTTGCCTATGGTGCAGATGCGGTTTACGCTGGCCAACCTCGGTTTAGTTTACGGGTGCGTAACAACGAATTTAATCTTGAAACCTTAGCCCAAGGCATTAAAGAAGCCCACGCCTTAAATAAAAAGCTGTATGTGGTGTGCAACATTGCGCCCCATAACAGCAAGCTTAAAGGCTTTGTTGAGCTTATGGCCCCAGTGGTGGCAATGAACCCCGACGCATTGATTGTTTCCGACCCTGGGGTTATTTATCTATTACGCGAAAACTTCCCCAATATACCACTACACCTGTCGGTACAAGCCAACACCGTAAATTGGGCCGCAGTGAAGTTTTGGCACCAGCTTGGCATTGAACGGGTCATTCTTTCTCGCGAACTTGGTTTAGCTGAAATACGCGAAATTCGTGAACGTGTACCAGAAATGGAAATTGAAGTTTTTGTGCATGGCGCTTTATGCATGGCCTATTCAGGTCGCTGTTTGCTGTCGGGCTATTTTAATAAACGCGACCCAAACCAAGGCGCTTGTACCAATGCCTGCCGCTGGGAGTATAAAGTAACCCCAGCTACAGAAGACACCGTGGGCCAGCTTAACCCACTGCCATTAACCGACGCGGTAATGCTTGAAGAGCCACAGCGCCCTGGCGAATACATGCCCATGTTTGAAGACTTGCATGGCACTTACATTATGAACTCTAAAGACTTACGCGCCATTCAACATGTGCAAGAGCTCGCAGCTATGGGGGTGCACTCTCTAAAAATTGAAGGCCGTACCAAGTCGCCATATTACGTCGCTCGAACTGCACAGGTGTATCGCTGGGCTATCGACGACGCCGTTGCCGGACGCCCATTTAATGCTGAACACTTAACCGAGCTCGACGGCATGGCCAACCGCGGTTTTACCGAAGGTTTTTTACGCCGTCATATAAGCCCAGAGGAAATGCAAAACTACAACACCAGCCATAGCACCGGCCAACAGCAGCTAGTGGGCGAGCTCGTGGACATTCAACCCAATCAGAGCGGTGATTTTCTGGTGTTAGTAGACGTGAAAAACAGGTTTTTTACTGGCGACACGCTGGTGTTAATGACCCCAACGGGCAACACTAAGTTTCAGTTAGAAAGCATGCTCTGCAAAGACCACTTAGCTATTTCTGTAGCGCCCGGCTCAGGCCATAAGGTATGGATTCAACTACCACACCATTTAGCCTTAGGTGACGTTACCCAATGTATGCTCATTCGTGAAGAGCTAGTAAGCGCAGCGAATGAAGTGAACCCCATTCCTATTTACGAGGTGAAGTAATGGCTTTAGAAATTACAGAAGACTGCATTAACTGCGACTTATGCGTTCCTGAATGCCCGAACGACGCCATTACTATGGGCGCGGCCATATATGAAATTGATCCTGACCTATGCACCGAGTGCGAAGGGTTCTACGACGAGCCCCAATGTATTCCCGTGTGCCCGGTAGACTGTATTATTACTTTGGCTAGTTAATTAACTCGGCTGCTATTTCTAAGCTTCGAATACGGGCTTGGTGATCAAAGGCATGGCATGTGAGCATTACTTCGTTTACCGCGGTGGCTGCAATAAAGTTACGCAAATAAGCATGGGTTTGCTCTGGCGTACCCGTTGCCGTGTACTTCAGCGCATGGTTGGCTGCGGCTAAGGCTGAAGGGTCTACATGGCTTTCAATATTTTCCACTGGCGCTGTTAATGGCCCTGGGTTACCTTGGCGTAAGGCAATAAACTGTAGCTGCATCGAGCTTTTCATATATTTCGCTGCCGCTTCTGTGTCTGCTGCAAACACGTTCACCGCTGCCATGGTGTAGGGTTTGTCTAAGTACTTCGACGGCTTGAAATTCTGGTGATACGCCTGCAAGGCCACTTGCAAATAGTCTGGTGCAAAATGCGAAGCAAAGGCATAAGGCAAGCCCAAATGAGCCGCTAACTGCGCGCCAAATAAGCTCGAGCCTAAAATCCATACGGGTACTTTTGAACCTGCGCCTGGTACCGCTTGAATTTTTTGCCCTGGTTTAGGGTCGTCTAGGTACATCATTAGTTCTTGCACGTCTTGCGGAAAGCTTTCTGCACTTTCTGGTGCCCGGCGCAATGCGCGTAGCGTAGCCTGATCGGTGCCTGGCGCACGGCCTAAACCTAAATCAACTCGGCCCGGATACAAGGCTGCTAAAGTACCAAACTGCTCGGCGGTTATAAGTGGTGCATGGTTTGGCAACATAATGCCACCTGCGCCCACCCGAATGCTTTTAGTTTGGCTTGCAATATAACCAAGCGCAACGGCAGTGGCGGCACTAGCAATACCGGTCATATTATGATGTTCTGCCATCCAAAAACGGTGATAGCCAAAGCGCTCACAATGCTGCGCTAAGTCGCCCGAATTACGTAACGACTCACCTGCGGTACCACCTTCATTAATAGGTGCTAGGTCTAAAACGGAAAATTTAGTCATCATCTTTAACTCCTACGGCTACTAACTGCAGCGCATTTGTTGGTTCTGACCCCAGCTTTTAGGGTACATTAATAAAACGACCATAATAAAAACAACTCTAAGGTATCTGGTATGGCGGTAACAACAGCTGAAAATAATAACAAAAAACATTCTATAGCTATTATAGGCTCGGGCTTTGGTGGCTTGGGCATGGCCATTCAGCTGAAAAAAGCGGGCTTTACCAACTTCGTTATACTTGAAAAATCTACCCGTGTGGGCGGTACTTGGCGTGACAACACCTACCCGGGCGCAGCCTGCGACGTGCAATCGCACCTTTATTCCTATTCCTTTGAGCCCAAACATGATTGGACCCGCCGATTTAGCCCACAGGCCGAAATTCAAGCCTATATAGAACATTGCGTTGAAAAGTATCAACTGGCTGAGCACATACGCTTTGCAGCCGAAGTAACTCAGGCTACCTTTAATGATAGCGAGCTGCAATGGTTGGTCGAGCTTAGCAGCGGTGAAACCTTAATGGTTAGCAGCCTTATTACCGCCACCGGTCAGCTCAATCAACCTGCTTACCCAAATATTCCAGGGCTAGACACCTTTACTGGCACTATGTTTCATTCAGCCCGCTGGAACCACAACTACAACTTAACCGGTAAGCGTGTTGCCGTGGTGGGCACCGGCGCTTCGGCTATTCAATTCGTGCCTCAAATAGTGCCCTTAGTGAGCGAACTAAAACTGTTCCAGCGCTCAGGCGCTTGGGTTATTCCAAAACCCGACAAGGCCTTTACGCCATGGAAGCAATGGGCTTTCAAACATATACCCTTTGCTGATCGCGCCTACCGTGGCCTTATTTACTTAAAAAACGAAGCCCGCGGCTTGGCTTTTACTCGCTTTAGTTGGGTGCTTGGCTTTATTGCCTGGCGTGCTAAGCGCATGGCCGCACGCGACGTAACCGACCTGGCCAAGCGTAAGCAGTTAATTCCCACTTATAACATTGGCTGCAACCGCATTTTAATGGCCAACGACTGGTATAGCAGTGTTGATCAAGCCCATGTGGACTTGATTACCGACCCTATTACCGAAGTGCAAGGCAACACTGTGCACACAGAAAGTGGTAACAGCTACCAGGTCGACGCCATTATTTTTGGTACCGGCTTTAAGGCCACCGACTTTTTAGCCCCTATAACCATTACCGGCCGCAACGGCCAAAGCCTAAACCAAGCTTGGCAAGATGGTGCTGAAGCGTACAAAGGAATTTCGGTCGCTGGCTTCCCCAACTTGTTTATTTTATACGGCCCTAATACCAACCTGTCGCATAACTCCATTCTTTATATGTTGGAGTCGCAATTTAGCTATGTTTTAAGCTGTTTGAAAACCCTAAAGCAACGTGGTGCCGCTTGTATGGATGTTATTCCAGAGCGCCAAGCCGAGTTTGTCGACACACTCCAGAGCCGGCTTAATAAAAGTGTCTGGGCCTCGGGTTGCAGCTCTTGGTATACCACCGAAAACGGTAAAAACGTAGCCAACTGGTATGGCTTTACCTTCAGTTTTCGCCGTTTAACCAAACAGGTCAACCTAGCTGATTACAATTTTACCACCGCCAACAGTCGTTTTACCGCAGGGCCTGCAATTTTCATTTCCGGCGCCGCTACGGGTATTGGTCGCGCTACTGCCGAACTGTTTCTGCAACATGGTTGGTGGGTGGGTGCTTTTGATATCAATGAAACAGCTCTGGCAGACTTTCAAGCAACCAATACCAGCGGCCGTTTAATAACCGGCCTGCTCGATGTCACCCAACCCGAACAGTGGCAAGGTGCTATGGGCCAGTTTATGGAAGTTACCGGCGGCAGGCTCGATGTACTTTTCAATAATGCCGGCGTGCTTTGCTCGGGCCCATTCATTGACACCCCGCTTGCTCAGCACCAACAGCTAATGAATATAAATGTGAATGGGCTTATGGCCGGCTGTCATACGGCTTTTCCATACTTACAAAACACGCCTGCCGCACGGGTTATCAATATGAGTTCAGCCAGCACGCTCTATGGGCAACCGTCGCTGGCCACCTATTCTGCCAGTAAATTTGCCGTGCGCGCCCTTACCGAAGCGCTTAATATTGAGTGGGAACAGCACAACATTAAAGTAATGGACATAATGCCGCTGTTTGTGCAAACCAATATGGTGAACAATATGAATGCCCAAAGCATAAAAACCTTGGGTGTACGCCTACAACCGGCGCATATTGCACAGCAAGTGTTGGCACTTACTACCTACAAAGGCACTAAGGTACATTGGCTTATTGGTACACAAACAAAATTATTGGCAATTGCCAGCAAGTTAACCCCTGCTTTTTTAAACCATTTAAGTAATAAATGGATTGCCGGAGAACGGCCATGAATAAAGGTCTGCTTAAAGGGCTCATTCGTGCTTTTCTCAAACCGGCATTTTCACCCTGCGTACCAGTAAAGTGGCGGCGTCGGTGGTTAAACCTAGCCAGCGCCAGCATGAGCCGCGCCCCAAAGGGTATAAAAAGCGAATGGCTAAAACTGAACGCTATTAACACCTTGGTTGCTTATGCCGCTGTTCCCAATGCTAATACAGCTAGCCAAGAGCATATTTTATACTTACACGGCGGTGGTTATGTCAGTGGCGGCGTAAAAACTCACGGTGCATTTATAAAACACCTAACGGCGGTAACCAAGGCGAACGTATGGATGCCCGATTATCGTTTAGCGCCAGAACACCCATACCCCGCCGCCTTGAACGATGCCGTAGCAGCCTACGAAGGCTTACTGGCTCATCTTGTTAGAACGCAGCCCACTAAAAATCAGCCTTCAATTAGCATTATGGGCGACTCGGCAGGCGGTGGCTTAGCCCTTGCTTGCGCATTGGCTTTACGCGATATAGGCCACGCTCCAAAAGCTCTAGTGCTGTTTTCGCCGTGGGTCGACTTAACCTGCAGCAACGAAAGTTATACCAGCAAAGCCGCTGCTGACCCCATGTTAAACCCAGAAGGGTTAAGGGCTTGCGCAGCATTTTATTGTGGCAACCAAGCTTTAAATCATCCTGGTTGTTCGCCGCTGTTTGCCAACTTAAACAATTTGCCGCCATTACTTATACAAGTGGGCAGCGAAGAGGTGCTATACGACGATGCCACCACGCTTGCTGATAAAGCCAAATTAACCAACACCGCAACAACGTTGCACGTATACGAAGGCATGTGGCATGTTTTTCAGTTACACGCAGCACAGTTACAAGAAAGCCGCGATGCTTTAAAGCAGGTCGCGGCATTTTTACAGCAAGCTAATAAAAAATAATATTTGCTGCTTTAAATACTATCAATGTAGGCAAACCGTGGCACAGTTTTGCCTTCTAGCTCGACACTTTCAACGAACATATTATAGGGCCGCACCCATAGCTCGCGGGCACCATACAAAGGCCGATACAACACGAGCAACTCTTCGTTTTCTGAATGGCGCGCCGTGTCTATAACTTCGTACTCACTACCTTTGTAATGCCGGTAGCGGCCAGCTTTAATTTGCATAACATCCTCTTTCAACTTTTAGTTAGTATTATTAAACCACTTCTACCACTTCAGGGCTGCGCAGAAAATAGAATGCTAACAGTAAAACAGCCACCGGAAACACCACCACATTAAACACGCTGAAAATAACGCTTATTTGCAGTAGCGCCATAACAATAAGAAGCGCTGAAAAAATCTTTAATAGCGTGGCCGTATCATTTCCTCGGCGTAGCAACGACGCACCTAGCATAAGCGCGAAAACCGCATACACAAACAATAAGCCCAACCCTAAAAATGCTGCGTTTAACAAAATTATATCAATAGTTGCTGCGGCAAAACTTGCGCCAAAAAATGCTAAGAACACATCAAATAGCACTGTAGACAGAAATAAGCCCACCGATATTGCCATAAGCAATAAGGCTAGTCGTGCCGTGTCAAAGCTTACCGTGTTAGCAAGTGCACGACGTAAACTTACATACAAATATATTTCTAACACGCCAATAATAACGAATAGTAAATCGCTGGCATTTAACGTCTGTATATCGTTGCGGAATTGTTGCACGAAATCTGTAGTTTCTAAAAAACCACCCCCCCAGTACCAAGGGAACAACACCGCTAACAAAATAGCTGCAGCAGCAGGTAAAACGTAGGTGTTAGTTTGCATGTTAGTCTCCAATATATTCAAGAATATCACCTGGTTGACACTCTAAAACTTGGCAAATGGCAGCTAAGGTACTAAAGCGAATAGCCTTTACCTTGCCGTTTTTTAATAACGATAAGTTCGTCATCGACACCCCAACCTGTTCCGACAGTTCGGTTAACGACAACTTCTTTTTCGCCATTTCTACATCGAGATTAATTTGAATGTTCATGCGCACACCTTAATCGCTCACTTTATGTAAATCAATCATTATTTTATGACAAGCATAAAATAATGATTTGTTAATGCTAACATTAGTCCTTTCTTATATAGTGTTCACTGATTTTAAGTCACGCAACATTGAGAATATATAGAACATGAGCACTTACGCCCGCGAAAAGAAAAACGTAGCTATTCTTGTTACCAGTCAGCTGCTATTTATGATTGCCTCAATTACGGTAACTACCTTAAGTGGTGTTATTGGCCAACAGCTAAGCCCCGATCCGTCACTAGCAACCTTGCCTATATCGCTAATGATGATAGGTACCCTGTTGTCGACGTTACCTGCGTCGTTGTATATGAAGCGGGTCGGCCGCCGTCGGGGTTTTATTACCGGCGCTAGTTTAGGTGGTATAGGCGGTGCAAGTTTAAGTGTATTTGCTATCACTCAGGAGTCGTTTCTGCTGTTCTGTTTAGGCAATATGTTGATTGGTTTATACCAAGGCTTTGCTATGTATTACCGTTTTGCTGCGGCCGATGTCGCCAGTCCTGCGTTTCGTAGCCGCGCCATTTCTTTTGTGATGGCTGCAGGCTTAGTGGCTGCGTTTCTAGGGCCATGGAATGCCAGCAAAATGACCAACTTAATACCCAATATTCCGAATGCCGGCCCCTTCGTAATGATTGCGGTGTTTGCCGTGCTCGCTATTCTATTACTCAGCCAATTACGCGTACCACCAACCGGCGAACCACAACCGGGCGACACGGAACGGCCCATGAAATATATTGTGCGCCAACCCACCCTCTTGGTTGCCTTGTTGTCTGGCACTGTTGGTTACACGGTTATGGCGTTAGTTATGACCGCCACCCCGCTGGCCCTGCGAGCGCGTGGTTACGACATGGGTGAAGTGGCCTTTATTATTCAATGGCATGTGCTTGGCATGTTCGCACCTTCGTTTATAACCGGTGGGTTAATTAGTCGCTTTGGTGTCGACCGCATTATTTTAACCGGCACCTTGGTGTTTCTTGGCTCTATAGTGGTCGCGCTGATGGGTGAAACCTTAACCCACTTCTGGTTTAGCTTGGTACTACTGGGCATTGGCTGGAACTTTTTGTTTATTAGCGGCAGTGCCTTGGTGGCAACCACCCATACGGAATCAGAGCGCGGCAAGGTTCAAGGCATGAACGACTTGGTTATTTTTAGCTTTGTTGCGGCTGGCTCGCTTATGGCTGGCACCTTATTGCACACTCTCGGGTGGGCAAAACTAAACTTAGCCATGCTGCCAGCAATATTATTGGTGGGCATAGTTACCTGGTGGTGGCAGGCAAACCGCCGAATTAAAATATAAGTTAGTGTAATTGGCTAACAGTTAGTGTTTATTAACTATTAGCCTTTTCGCCTTTTAACATACCCATTTATTATCAACAGCTTACGATTTGGCACGAGCCTTGCTAATTTACTGCTAATCTTATGTGTAAATAACGAGGCTCGCATGAAAAATTCTTTAATAACCTTCGCCGCAGCATGCTTACTGTTCGTTGCTGGCCCTTCCTTTGCCACCACTAAATCCGTAAGTCACCAGCTTGATCTAAACGGCATTAGCCGCATTGAACTGTCACACTCGGTAGGCAATCTTCGCATTGAACGTTCTGATAGTCTTAGCAACGGCGTAGCAATGGGCCAGCTTACCGGCACTATAAAGGCCGGTAAAAAAGGTTGGTTTCGTGGTAGTGAAGACATAACCAATATCAACCTCGACCTTACCAACCGCGGCGACACATTACATATTGTGTTTGAACACGACAACGCGGAAGCCGACTACGTTTTAACCATACCAGCGGTTGCAAGCCTTAGTATAAAGCTTGGGGTTGGTAACTTAGTAGCCGCTTTAACAGCAGCATCTACCGAAATAAAAATTGGTGTGGGCAATGCCGAACTAACTACTGACCTTGCCAGCATAGGTGCTATTAACCTAGCCACGGGCGTGGGCGAAACAGGCATTACAGGAGTTCTTCAGCAACATACCGCCCGCGCTATTGTCACCTCTAAAACCCAGGCCACCGGCCCAGGTCATAACCTACTTAACGTTAAAGTAGGCGTTGGCAACGCCAGCCTCGAGTTAATCCACGAATAAACTAAACTCTGGTAAATTCTGGGGTCAGAACAGCTTTTCTCTAGTTCATTGCATATATAGCAAGGCTTACAGAGGGTTGGTTCTGACCCCATCATTAAGGCTTTCCACCGCTGATTGTTTGTAAATGTTTGCTATAGTGCGCACTATGTTAGCGTTAACTTTATCAGGGTAGGAAGTCGTTCAATGTACCATTTGGCCGGTGAAAGAATTGTTAGTGAATGGGAAGCTTTAATTTCTTCAGCTAACCAAAAGTGTTTAAGTACTATTTTTAATTTGGTACAAGAAAACAGTGGCGATCTCGCCCACTATTTTTATGACAATATGCTTAACGATGAAGACGCCTCTTCATTTTTATCTCATGAAGAGGTTAAAACTAGGCTGAGTCAATCGCTACAAAAGTGGCTAATTAATTTATATAACATTACCCCCAACTACGACTTGAAAGCCACGCTACAACAGCAAATTACCGTAGGCGAAGTGCATGCACGCATTAAAATTCCCATTCATTTGGTGCTGCGTGGTGCACGCTTTTTAAAGGTACGATTTGCATCTATTTTACAGCATAGCCAACTTGAACAGCAGCAAGCCAATGTTTGCTACCAGTTGTATTGTAACCTGATTGATATTGCCATGGAGCTTATGAGCCAGGCTTATACCGTGTCTTCAGACAAAGGTTCCCGTTCTGAAGAAGTGTATCGCATGTTTTCTATCAGCCAGAATTTAGCCACCGAGCGGGAGCGACAAAAAGCAGCCTTATTAGACTGGGAAAACAAGTTAATGTTTGAATTCACACTTGGCGCAGAAGGTGTGCAACTACCCGCTTTACGTTATTCTGACTTTGGTCTTTGGTTTCATCACAAAGGTGCTCACGCTTTTAGCGACTATCCAGAAACAAAAACAATTGCGTCCGCAATGCAGCAAATTGACGACGAGTTATTGCCGCAGTTCAGTGAAGTAACACCAGCCGACAAACTACACATTCTGCGCCGTATTCGCGACGCCTCGCACAATATTAAGTTTCATTTAGACGACATTTTTAGTCGTAGTGGCGAAATGGAGCACGGCCGCGATGTTCTTACTCGCTTATTAAACCGGAAGTTTTTACCTACGGTTTTAAGCCGCCAGATAAGCCATGCCAGAGTTCATGACAGTACCTTTGCTATTATATTATTAGACGTTGATTACTTTAAATTAATTAACGACACCCATGGGCATGAAGCGGGCGACGCAGTGCTTAAACAATTAAGCAGTGTGCTCATAAACTCTTGTCGTAGTGGTGACTTTGTTTTTCGTATGGGCGGTGAAGAATTTCTTATTGTACTCGTTGATATTGAATTAAAGGCAGCAAAATTAGTTGCTGAAAAAATGCGCAAGAAAATAGCAAACGAGCTTTTTGAACTACCTTCAAAAACGAATATAAATATTACTGCAAGCTTAGGCTTAGCTGTTTATGAAGGTCACCCCGACTACGAAGTGTTACTACGGCTTGCCGACCAAGCTTTATACGACGCCAAACACCAAGGCCGTAACCTCGTCGCAACCAGAACAAGTGAGAGCAATTCAACCGTATGAGTATTAATTGGATTTTGCTTATTATTGGTGGCTTTTTTGAAACCGGCTTTGCTATAAGTTTAGGCAAAGCGCAGCAGGTAACAGGAAAACCGTTAGCATTTTGGCTGAGCATGTTTGCCATTTGTGTGGCCATTAGTATGTACTTACTTTTTAAAGCCATGGGCGGCGAAAAAGCGATACCCGTAGGTACCGCTTATGCCGTTTGGGGAGCTATCGGTGCCATCGGCACCGTTATTGCGGGTATTATCTGGTTTCAAGAACCTGTTACTTTTTGGCGCATGTTCTTTCTTAGCACCTTAGTTATTTCGGTGGTGGGCTTACAAGTAGTAAGTAGTGCTTAATACTACTTACTGTTAGCGAGCATATGCCCTGTTTCTTCATAACGCTGATGCCAACTTAAGGCTTCATTGAGCAGGTGCGGTGTATGCATTCCTCGACCACTAGCACAGGCGCGCTCAAAATAGTCGAGTAGCTGCGGGCGGAAGTCGGGGTGAGCACATTTATTAATGATTTCTAGCGCCCGCTGTCGTGGTGCTAAGCCACGCAAATCAGCCAACCCTTGTTCCGTTACAATAACTTTTACGTCATGTTCGGTGTGATCCACATGCGACACCATCGGCACAATCGACGAGATACTGCCTTCTTTTGCCGTGCTCGGGGTCATAAAAATAGACAAGTAACCATTACGAGCAAAGTCTCCTGAACCGCCAATACCATTCATCATACGGGTACCCATAATATGGGTTGAATTCACGTTGCCATAAAGGTCGGCTTCAATTAAACCGTTCATGGCAATAACGCCTAAGCGCCGTGCAATTTCCGGATGGTTACTAATGTCTTGCGGTCTTAAAATGATTTTGTTGCGATAAAACTCAATGTTTTTATCAAATTCTTCAATGCCTTTAGGGCTTAAAGAAAACGCTGTGGCCGAGGCCATTGCTAAGGTACCCGACTTCAACATTTGCAACATACCGTCTTGAATTACTTCGGTGTATGAAGTGAGGTTTTTATATGGGCCACTGTCTAAGGCTTCTAATACCGCATTAGGAATATTACCCACTCCAGATTGTAATGGCAGTAGTTCGGGCGGCAAGCGGCCAACCTTTATTTCCTTATCTAGAAACTCAAGAATATGCTCCGCAATTTTTTTAGAGACGGCGTCGCTTGGCTTAAACGGGCTGTTGCGATCAGGCGAGTTGGTTTCAACAATGGCAATAACCTTCTCGCTTGGGCAGCGTAAATAGGCCTCGCCTATACGCTGTGCGGGCTCAGTGAGCATAATAGGTTTGCGATAAGGTGGTAAGGCAGCTCCATAGTAAATGTCATGCATACCTTCAAGGCGGGCATTTTGTTTATAGTTTACTTCTAAAATAACTTTATCGGCTTGCTCTATCCACACCTTGTTGTTACCTAGCGACGATGACGGAATAAGGCTGCCGTCTTCACGAATACCCACCACTTCAATTAGGGCGATATTCATTTTACCAAGAAACCCAGACCAAGCATTTTGGGCAACTTCAGAAAGGTGCATGTCTACGTAATTCATTTCGCCGTTATTTATACGCTCACGACAAATAGGGTCACTTTGGAAGGGCAAGCGCATTTCAATGCCGTCAACTTCGGCCAGCTTGCCGTCTAATTCAGGAGCCGTAGAGGCACCTGTCCACACATTAATACGAAACGGCTTTTCGCCATTTTCTAGGTTTATTCCAGCATTATGCTGTTTAATACGTTCAGCTAAAGCATTGGGCACTGCTTTTGGGTACCCAGCACCAGTAAAGCCACTCATACCTACGTTAGAGCCGGCTGGAATCATAGCGGCGGCATCTTCCGCCGACATGACTTTTTGTTTCAATTTTGGACAAAGAATTCTTGATTCTGAATACATATTCCCACCTACTAAGTAGTACAACAAAACATGTTCAATGGGGCATTCTATATCAACCAGTACATAAATTCTGTATTCACAAGAAGAAAATATAAAAAGCTACAACCAACCTTTTTGGTGGGCAATACGCGCCGCTTCGGTGCGGTTGCTGGCATGCAGTTTGCTAATAGCCTCAGAAAGGTAGTTGCGGGCGGTGCCTTCAGCTATAAACAAGGCTTTTGCTATAGCCGCAGTGCTCATACCCTCGCCTGCTAAACGTAGTGCTTTACGTTCTTTTTCGGTTAATGGGTCTTGGTCGTCTAGTGCTTGTAGCAGTAGTTCGTTACTAATTACCTGCTGGCCCGTTTGAATTTTCTGCAGCGACTGCACCAGCACTTCAATCGGCGCGTCTTTTAACAGGAAACCATTTACTCCCGCTGCTACGGCGCGCTTAATATAGCCCGAACGGTTAAAGGTGGTAATGATTACAGTGAGCAAGTGGGGCTGTGCTTGCTTCGCCCATTGGAGTAATTCAAGGCCCGAAATATGGGGCATTTCTATATCGGTTAATAAAATATCGTAATGGTTTTCTTGCAGCTTTTGTTTGGCGTCGGCGCCATCTACGGCTTCGTCAACGGTATAATTCGACTCCAGCCGTAACAAACCAGCGAGTGCAGTGCGTATCATGGCTTGGTCTTCAGCGAGTAATATCTTCATTCGCTGTAACCCTCTGCTATGGCCCATACTTTTGGAAATTCTAACTCCACTAAGTAGCCCGCAGCTGTGTCTATACTCACTTTCCCACCCAATAATTGAATACGCTCTTTCACCCCTTGCAAGCCATTGCCGGCTTTAAAATCAGTACATTCGCCGTCGTCGACCACTTGCACTGAATAAGTTTGCTCATGCTCATTAAAGGTTATATGGCAGGTTTGGCCCGCGCTGTGGCGAATAATGTTAGTTACTAATTCGGTCAGCACTAATGCGATTGCCGTTTCTAACGGCCCTTCAAGCTCTGGCGGTGTGCCATGTATTTTGGTGGCAAAGCCTGCGTCGGTTAGGCGCTGTTCGAGCCGGCCAAGCTCTAGGGTTAACCCGCCATGCCGGTAACCCGAAACACTTTGGCGTACTTGGCTTAAGCTAGTGCGCGCGATTTGGCTTAACTCGCGTAGCTGTTGTTTCGCTGCGTCGTAATGTTCATTTTGCAGTTGCTTTTCGGCTAAGTCCGACTTCAAAATAATACTCGACAAGGTATGGCCTAAAATATCGTGTAAGTCGCGGGCTATGCGCTCGCGCTCCACTGAACGAGCTAAACGTTCTATTTCTTCTTGGCTGCGCTGCTCAGCAATACTGTGCCGCTGCCGAATACGCTCCACCCGGCCGAACAAGCTCACCGTAAGCACAATCACTACGCCATAATGCAAAAATAAATCCCAATGGGTGCCAGGCCCAAAATGAAATGCTGCCAGTGTTGCCAGCACCCCTAATAAAAGCGGCACGGCTTTTTTCCACGTGTAAGCAAAGGCAATAAAAAAGCCAACGTAACTAAACAAAGCGATCGACCCGCTATTCATAGGGGTGATAACACTCGCCAACACAAACATACCCAGTAGCGGCCAACCCATGTTTTGTGGGCCTACTCGGTAGCAGTGAAAATACAACGCTACAAACAACAACATAACCACCACCATGGTTACTAGCTCCCATAGCGCATAGGGGAACATAATCATTGGCAATATATAAAAGCCAAGATTAAATAAATAAATCCATGCGTACTTATTGTCGTTTTCGCTAGTCATTGTTGGGCCTTTTTTATTCACTAAAACCATTATGGAAGCCCTAGTGCTTTAACACCAGTGACATTTGTCATCTGTAATTGCTGACAAATGGGACTGCGCACACTTCAGCTTTGTTTATAAGCTGCAGCTCTCATTGTTTAGTAGTGAACCAAGGAGTTCGCATGACTTCACTCGCTGTTGATATAAAAACACTTAGCAAAAGCTACGGCTCTAAAGTGGCGTTGCACAATATTAACTTCTCTATAGCTAAGAATAAGATTGTGGCCATTCTCGGCCAAAATGGCGCTGGGAAAACCACACTCATTAACTGCCTGCTTGGCTTGCAAGCCTGCCGAGCTGAGCAGCTTTCACTGCTTGACTATGAGCTCGGCTATAAGCTCGGCTATAAGCTTGGCCAACAGGCGGTAAAACAGCAGCGCCCGGCGGTATTACGCAATCAAATTGGCGTAATGATGCAAATGGGCAACCTAAATGCACTGCTCACTGTGGCTGAACAGCTCGATTTATTCTGCAGTTACTACACGGGCGGTTATAGCCCAAGCGACCTTAACGCGTTATTAAGCTTGCAGCCTATTTGGCACAAACGCTTCGGAAAGCTTTCCGGTGGCCAACGCCAGTTGGTACTGTTTGCCATTGCGCTTATTCCAAAACCAAAGCTACTTTTCCTCGACGAGCCCAGTGCCGGCATGGACATTGAAGTGCGCCAGCTGCTGTGGCAACACATTCGTACCTTACGCGATAACGGCTGCACCGTAGTGCTTACTACTCATTACATAGAAGAAGCAGAGCGGCTTGCCGACCAAATTATTATGCTCCACCACGGAAAAATAATTGCCGACGCCACGCTGGCTGATTTTACCGCCGATCACAGCTCGCTTGAACATGCTTACCTACAACTTATTCGCCCGGAGGCCGCCCATGGCTAAATTACAAATATATAAAAAAGAAGCCTATTACGACTTATTAAGCTTAATACGCACACCGTCGTTCTTCTTGCCGGCACTACTGTTCCCACTGGTGTTTTATGTGTTCTTTGGCATTGTCATGAACTACAGCGGCAACTCAAGTAGCTATATGCTGGTGTCGTACGTGTGCTTTGGCGTTATGGGCCCGTCACTGTTTAACTTTTCCGTTTCAGTGGCCAGCGATCGGGTGCAAGGTTGGCTTACCCTCAAACAGCTGTCGCCTATGCCTTTAATGGCTTATGTGGGAGCCAAGTATTTCAGCAGTTTAGTATTTTCGCTTATTATTGCACTGGTACTTTTTGTAACCGCAGCCGTGTTTGCCGAGGTTCGCTTAGAGAGTTGGCAATGGCTTAGCTTGCTTGTTATTGCCTTGGTTGGAACCTTACCTTTTGCCTTAATCGGATTATTAATGGGCCTGTGTTTTTCTGAAAAAGCCGCCCCTGCCGTAGTTAACTTAGTGTATTTGCCGATGGCTTTTCTGTCGGGCCTTTGGGTACCGGTTGTGTATTTGCCTGAAGCTATCCAGTTCATTGCCCCTTGGTTGCCTGCGTACCATTTTGCCCAATTAAGTTATGCCGTTATTGGCGCCCAGCAAAGTAGCAGTTTGCTAGGTCACATCGTTTATTTAGTAGTGTTCAGCGCCAGCCTGCTAGCCGTTGTAAGCTGGCGTTATCAGCGTCTGTATAAATAGTTTGGCCGCAAACCAAACTAAGGAATTGTTATGAAGAAATCATTGGTGTTAGCTGCAATCGTTGCTGTGGTGGCTGTTATTTTATACCTGCTGCCGACCCCAGCCCCACAACCAAATTCGCAATCAAATAGCTTTTTGTTAGGCCCGGTGCATATTTTTGACGGCGAAACAGTGATCGAAGCCCAGTATGTGGAAGTGAATAATGGCTATATTACCCAGCTATATGAACAACAGCCGAATAGCGAACTACCGTGGATTAATGGTGAAAACAAATGGCTTATGCCGGGCTTAATCGACTCTCATGTGCATGCTTGGGGCGACGCTCTTGAACAGCAGCTGCAGCGCGGTGTTACTACCGCTGTAGACATGTTTGGCAGCCCCGCATTTTTGCAACAACGCCAGACCAAACGTTACACCACGCACTATACCAAGGAAGCCGACTTGTACGGCGCGGGCTTACTAATGACAGCCCCAAACGGCCATGGCACCCAATATGGTATTGAAATATCGACCATAACCAACCCTGATCAAGCTGCCGAATTAGTAGCCCAGCGCATTGCTAGTGGCTCCGACTTTATTAAAATTGTGTATACCATCGCCACTGCTAACTACCAGCATGCACCTTCCATTACAAAAGCCGAACTTACAGCGACCATTGCAGCGGCCCATGCCCAACAAAAATTAGCGCTGGTGCATGTGTCTGATCATGCTTCGGCGGTTGATGCCGTAGCGGCCGGAGCCGACGGTTTAGTGCATAGCTTTTTTGATCAGCGCATAAGCGCCAGCCTGCTACAGGCAATGGTCGATAATAAGGTGTTTGTTATTCCCACCATGGTGGTTTACGAAGGAATATTGCGTAATACGATTAACGAGCAAGTTCTACTAGGCAATAAAGCCCTTAAAGTGAGCTCGGCAGCTCGGGCCACTCTTAAGCAAAGTTTTAACTTGAACTTACCGGAAGAGTTTTGGCACAACTTACTTTGGACCACTTACGCCATGTATGAAGCAGGGGTACCATTACTGGCTGGAAGCGACGCACCGAACCCAAATACGGCGCATGGTTGGTCGCTTATTTTAGAACTAATGCTAATGGCAGAAGCCGGCATACCACCAAGTAGTATTTTAACCAGCGCTACCCACAATGCTGCACAAAAACTTCACTTGGACCAGCGGGGCCGGGTTGCGTTGGCCCACAAGGCCGATTTTATTCTGCTCAACCAGTCGCCGTTAGAAAACCTAACCACCCTGCTTACGCCTGCCAAGGTGTGGAAGAACGGCTTTTCTCTAACCGAGTAACTTCACCCCAAGGCATACTGGTTTGGCCGTTCGACGTTAGTACCCATAGCACGGGTACGGCCGGAGGCGTATTGTTTAGCCGCACACAACCGTCGGTAAAAAATACCAAACCGGGCGTTGGGTGCTGCTTAATATAATCGAATACCGCTTGAAAGTCGGTGCCTCCGCCGCCGCTAAAATTAAAGTGCTTTTCTTGTAATGGGTTCATCGGGGTTATTATATTCACCGACTGAATAACGGTGTCACACTGAATTAGGGTTACTTCATAATGGGCAAAAGCGCCTAATAACACCTTTAGTTGGCCTAAAAACACGCTAGCTTCCCTTGTGCAGCTGCCGCTATTGTCTAAGGCAATGGTTAGCTCTATGCTTTCGCCGCGCTGCCTAGGTAAATATAAGCCCCGGTAAATATGTCGACGTGAAGGCGGAAACCATTGCCGCTCGCCAGTTAACTGACGTTGAACAAACCGTTGTAATAAATGTTTCCAAGGTAGTGGCGGGCTATATACTGCCTGAATGGCGCGGCGAATATTACTAGGCAGTAAACCATAATGGTTGCTTGTGTCCATTGCAGTTTTAATATGCTCTTGCCACTTATAAACAGTGGTTACGCTCATTTCCATGTGGTTGTCGAGCACCCCCTGGCTAGAGCTTGCTTTTAAACTGCCGTCTGCCAGCAGGTGGTAAATCTCTTCAGCGCTTTTCCCTTTAAGTGCTGCATCAAATAACGCACCTTTAGGAATATAGTGAAGCAACTGCTGGCAAATGGCATTTACTTCATAGTCCACAGCAATATTCCACAGCTGTGGATTACGCCCCTGACGCCGCGTTAAGTGCCCCATCACGCAATGCCACACCTCATGGCACATAACAAACCGACGCGTTTGATCGTTAATAGCGTTAGCAAAGTCTACGTTAAAATAAATTTTTTGGCCGTCGGTTGCTGCAGTGGGTATTTGCAAATCGGTAACAGCCTCAATTTCCAGCCGCAACGCCAACCCAGCGGTAAATGGCTGGGTAAGCAGTAAGTAGCTGCGATCCTCATGCAGCTGCTTCACCAGCTTGGCTTGCTGCTTGGCTAATTGCTGTTGTTCCAACTGATTATTCACGCCATCACCTTAGGCCAGTTGGCCCGCTGAAAGTGCCGCCGAAAATTGTTGCCCATGCTGTGTGGTCCAAGCTTGATAGCCCTGATGGCTAAAGGCGTGGCTTACTTTAGTTTCGTCTAGTTGGTTGCCTTCCCTTAGTATGTCCACCATTAACAAGGTGGCAAAGTCTGAGGTAAGTTGACTGCTTATTTCATAAAAAACATTCAGCCGTTGGTTATAGTGTTTTTTATCGCTACGCCATAAAAAGTGCGCCACCGCCAAGCAAAATGCATAAATAGCGTCATATTGCTCAGGAATACTAACCGCAATTTTGCCCGCTAACATGGCATTCACGTCAGGTAATTTATTTTCCGACTCACGATAAGCAAACAGTGCCATGGTTGCCCCAGGGCCAATTAAACCACTTACCATTAAGCGTATATGCGCTTCGCTTAGCCCTATTTCTCCAGCGTCTTTTAGCACATGAGAAACTCGCTCCCACGACCGTGGGCTTGGCCAGCCACGCTCAACATTCCCTTCCATATTGAAAAAGTGTTCCGGAGCAAAGCGTAAAAAACCTATTACCGTGAGGTTTAGCCCCATGTCTTGGGCCCACCGGCACCATTGTTCAACGTCGGGCATAAGCTCTAAGTGACAAAACCGGTTCGCCAAAGCACTAGAAAAAGTATAAGAAACGGCGTTATCGCCAATGCGATTTCCCGCCCCCATCACCAGCCAACCCGCGGGCAAGCTATATAAGTCGCCTAACCGACGGTCGAGAATAATTTCATACGCGGCCGCCTGCAGGGTACGATCAGCCGCACTAAGTTCATCAAACAATATAATGCCGCGGCTATTAGGGTCACGCGGCCATTCACCTGCCAACAGCCAGTCCACATGATCGCCTTTAGGCACGGGCAAACCGCGTAAGTCAACCGGTTCGCGCTGCGACAAGCGTATATCGATAAAGTCGATGTCGTGTTGCTCGCACAGCTCACGAATAATGGTACTTTTCCCCACTCCTGGTGCGCCCCATAGCATTAAGGGAGCAACTTTATGCACATGATCGGGCTTATTCCAAATGAGTTTTAACTGCGACTCAATAATGTTTTTTACATCCGTGGCCGTGCTTGGGTATTGAATATCAGACATTGCCTTTAACTCCACTGTAAATTTTCTAGCCAGTTGTTCTCAAGGTGTTGGCATTTTTCTGGCTTTTTAACTGTCGGTTTCGTCACCCAGGTTAGCGCGGCTTCCGAAGCCGATGGGGCCACTGCAGAAAATGCCACCGCCAAATACAACGCCTTTCGCTCGGGTATTAGGTTAGCCAAGTGCATTGCGGTAATTCGGGTTTCATGAGGAGCAATTTGCAATAGTTTCGCCCCAGCTAAGTGCAACTCTTCCTTGGCCACGCTAATTAAGAAGTACTTACACAACAGCAGCTGTGTTTTCTTACTAAGGCTCGAAAAAGCCAGCCATAAACGTTCTTGCACACCCTTCATCGCTGGCAACAATAACTTACTCTCGGTAATCAGTGCTTTGTTATAAGTTCGAATTACACGCTGCAAAATCAACTCGTTCTGAAATTTCAAACTTACTGTTACCAACGCATACTGAGCCGGCTGGGCTAATTTGTGCTGGGTGAGTAAGTTTAAATAGAAAGTATTGGCGCTCTGCTGATTGTGTGCAATAAACCAGTGCCATAGTTCAAGGTCTGCAACCCAGGCGTCAGTTTCGCGATCACGCTCAAACTGCCAACGGTTGGCTTGCTTGGCAAGATCACGCCGCGCCTGCAATATTTCTTCGTGGTAATGCGGTAGCTTCTCTGCCATTAAACTTAACAAGCATAGTGCGTGGTACAGCGACTTCGGCCGAGAGCACTGCCGTACCGCACCTAATAGCTTTTCTACCAAGCTAGCCTCGGCTGCTTTATCGTTTGCGGTTAAGCTGGTAAGGCTGTTTTGTAACCCCAGCAAAGTCGACTCATTCACCTCAGGCAACCCACCTTCAATAAACCAACCCGGCGATTCATTCACAACCATTAATAACTCGGGCAAATGCACACTTGCAATTGCACAGTGCCCGCGAATATATAAGGTTGCAGCCGCTTCAATGGTTAGCGCCTTCGACCGACAACTTGTTAAGGCTACTTCACGCCAATTACCGCTTATTAACAGCTCTTGGCCGCCACTGGCATACAACTGAATACATTCGCCTGCACCAGTAACAACGGCTAACGCCTGGCAGTTTTTTATTTCAACAAGCGCCGTACGCTCACCCGTAAACGACAACTGTTTTAACTCCGCAAGCTGGTAAACCACCACCTGCGCATGAGTAGATAAACTCAATTCCGTAGGCCCAGGGTAGCCGTCAATTGCAAACAGAATAATTAAAGCCTGAGCATCAAAACGACCAATTAATTCCCTGTGGCTATCTACTTCATGAACCGGCAGCAACAACACCTGCGAACTGGCCGAAGCGCAAGAATGGGTATAGCCGCCACCGTGCCAACAAATATCCACATGCTCTATAGGCCCTTCAATATGCAGTGCTGTTAGTTTGTCGCTAGCGTCTACATGCACCACTAATGGCAGCGCATTTGCATTAGTAATACGTTCTAGGTGCGGTACTTCACGAAGGCTTATATAGCGGGTGTGGTTACTGTCAGACCGTAACGCTAAGCTTGTTGCGTTAGGTAGTTTTATGGCGTCGAGCCAAACAAAGGCGTTATCGGCTACAGCAATTTGGCTGCTAGTGTCGTTTTGAAGAAAAATACCCTGAGTTCTGTCCTGCATCATTTGCTCCCCAATTGAAAAGCGAGTATCCCATAGGGGTGCGACATTCAATGTCGGCCGCTTTTCGATTGTAGTGGTTGAGCATCCTTGCTCGCCCCACAGTCCTTGTGGTGTCCATGTGCAGGTACTATAAAGCGCCAGTGTGACAGTATGTGTCGTGCTATGTTGTTAATGCTTTAATTAATGCAAGGAAGTTATGCTTAAAGTGTTTAGCTTGGCTATACAACACTGATCTTCATGCATAATTAAACTCAATGTTCAATTATGCTGCCGTCCCAGTTTAACAACGCTCCGCTTTTCGAAACGAGCAACTGTTCTCGAACCATTAGCATGCGTGTAGCTGTGTTGCTAGCAGTTTGCAGCTGGCCGTCGGGTAGATTTTTTTGAAAAGGAATGGAAAGCGGTGTGTCTGTTGTTCCTGGGTGTATAGCAACAATACAGGCACTATTATTTAAGCGCGCCACTTCAATACTTAGGTTTTTCACCAGCATGTTTAGTGCTGCTTTGCTCATTCGGTAACTATACCAACCACCTAAACCGTTATCACTAATGCTGCCTATTTTCGCGCTTAACACCAATACCTTTATGTTTTTAGTGGTGGTTATGTAACGGAACAACAGCTTCAAATAAAGGGCTGGAACGATTAAATTAGACTCTAGTCGTTGCGCCAATATAGCAGTATCTAGTTGTCGGATAGTTTTCTCTGGCATACCTAAGCTGTCATGCAGTACGCCATTACAAATAAAAATAGTACTTGGTTTATATTTTAAAGCTGCTCTTATGTGCTGCTCGCTATTTTTTTCAGTTGGGGTTTCGTCTTGGAACCAATGCCATTCAGGGTTTGCCTGTTGCAGTCGCGGCCGACGGCTAATAACACTTACCGTGGCTCCTGTTGCACTACATTGCTTGGCAATTGCCTGACCTATCGCACTGCTACCACCAATAATAAGAATTGAATTACCAGCCATGAGTACCTCGTTAATGAACTTAATAATTACACTTCGCGTATTGCTGCATAGATATTTACGGCGCTTTTTGCTTTCTTACGTCGCCAACTAGCAAATAGGTTCAATTACTTATGAATATAAAGCCCAGCCAGCAAACATTTACTTGCTTACGCCTTATTCTTGGCGACCAACTCAATGCCAAGCACTCTTGGTATAAAGAAAAAAACAGCAACACCTTATATGTTATTGCAGAGCTACATCAGGAAACGCGCTATGTTGTGCACCATGTACAGAAAGTGTGTGCCTTTTTTGCTGCTATGGAGCAGTTCGCAAGCGCCTTAGCCCGAGCTAACCATCAAGTACTACACCTCACTTTAAACGACACCGTGGGCTACTCTGATTTACCTGAATTACTCAAGCACTTGATATCTGTCTATTCAATACAAAAATTTGAATACCAATTACCCGACGAATTTCGCCTGCGTGAACAACTTAACAGTTTTGTCCAACAGACAGCCATTCCAACTTTTATTTACGAAACAGAGCATTTTTATCTAACCGACAAAGAATTACCTAACTATTTCAGCAAGGGTAAACGACATCGCATGGAAGCTTTTTACCGCAAAATGCGCCATCGTTTTCAAGTATTGATGAACGGCGATTTACCAGCAGGCGGGCAATGGAACTTTGATGCCAACAATAGAAAAAAAATAAAACCTGAACACTTTATAAATGTGCCTCAGCCGTTGTTATTTGCAAATAATATTAGTGTAATTTTAAGTCGCTTAAACGCACACAACATTAAAACCATAGGCAAAACTAACGAGTTACTTTTATGGCCTATTAACCGCACACAAGCCCGCGAATTACTTAATTACTTTTGTCGATTTTGTTTGCCTAACTTTGGCCACTTTCAAGACGCCATGACAAGCCAACTGGATAAACAAAGATTACTAGGTGAGGACAGCGCCAACAAACAATGGAGCCTGTTTCACTCTCGTTTGTCGTTTGCCCTAAATACTAAAATGATAAGTCCTCATGAGGTTATTCAAGCGGCGCTGCTGCAATACAAACAAGCACAAGGTGCTATCACGGTTTCTCAAATAGAAGGGTTTGTTCGGCAAATTCTAGGTTGGCGCGAGTTCGTTCGTGGTATTTATTGGGCTAATATGCCCAGCTATGGTCAGCTTAACTACTTATCAGCAACACGCCCACTACCACATTGGTTTTGGCATGGTAAAACTAAAATGAATTGTATGTCGCATGCTATTCATCAGTCTCTCGACTATGCTTATGCTCATCATATTCAACGACTTATGGTAACGGGAAATTTTTGCTTACTCACAGGTATTTCACCAACTGAAGTAGATCAATGGTATTTGGGTATCTATATCGATGCAATTGAGTGGGTAGAAATGCCGAATACGCGTGGCATGAGTCAATTTGCTGACGGCGGAATTGTCGGCTCAAAAGCCTACGCTGCAAGTGGAAATTACATCAACAAAATGAGTGATTACTGTAGCTCTTGCCACTATAACGTAAGCAAAACCACTGAAAGTAATGCATGCCCACTAAATTCCTTATATTGGAACTTCATTCAGCAACACCAGAACCTTTTAGGTTCAAACCCAAGAAACTCATTGGTTTATGTGAACTGGGAGAAGAAAACCACTGCTCAACAAGCAAACATTATCAACCGTTCTAATTATCTATTAGCACATTTAAATGAGCTATGATTTTATGATCTAGAACAACCCTTAAACACCCAAAGTTGGTGTAATTCATCTAACCCCAATGGGTTAGATTGTTTATTAATTCTGCTTAGACTTGAGCTTGCCCCACAAATACAAAGTTAAACTTGGTATTTACTCAATCACTACCTAGGCTTTTAAGAGTACGGGGACGTGTCTTGCGGTGTGTTTTAATCAACTTGAGAGTATCTATCATGAGCTTTGTTTCATTTCCTAGAAAAACCCTCGGTTGGATGTTGGCTATACTTAGCCTGTCCATTTCTTCTTATTCCGCACTGGCAGCAGAGCTTGATGCTGAAGCTGTAAAGCGGGGCAAAGCGTCGGCAGCAATTTGCGCTAGTTGCCACCAAGCCGATGGCAGTGGTATGAACATTCCGGGTGGCGAATCGTGGCCGCGTTTAGCGGGTTTAAACCGCGACTACCTTGTTGCTCAAGTGAATGCCTTTAAGGAAGGTTCTCGCAGCAGCCCCACCATGACACCTTTTGCTGGCATGCTGAATCCCCAGCAGCTACTCGACGTGTCGAGCTATTACGCTAGTTTGCCTACCAAACCTATTACGGTGCCGAATACAGACCCTGCGGTTATGGAGCACGGCAAAAAACTAGCTCTGGAAGGCGACTGGGACCGTTACATTGTTTCGTGCAGCAGCTGCCATGGTCCTAACAACCAAGGTGTGGGTGTTGAATTCCCAGGTATTGCAGGGCAACAGCCTAGTTATATTGCGCAGCAACTTGAGGCTTGGCAAAAAGGTGTGCGTAAAAATGACCCACAGAACTTAATGGGCGCCATTGCCGAGCGTTTAAACAGCCATGATATTGCTGCTGTTTCTGCCTGGCTTGCTGCACAGCCAGCACAGTAAGAGGAGAATTCAAATGAACATGATGAAAAAATATATTTTACCTGCGGCCGCACTCAGCGCCTTGGTATTCAGCACTTTTAATGCCCAAGCCCAAACCACCAAACTGGGTAAAGACTTAACCCCCCAAGAGCGAGTTCAGTTAAGCCAAATGGCGCCTGGTTCGCCACCGCCGAAAGACGACGAATTGGTACATATTCCGCCCACCATGGATGACCTAGATGCGTCTGACTTACATCCAAAAATGAAAGAGGCAATTCGTCGCGGCTACGACTTATTTATGAACACTCAGCAGTTACGTGGCGAGTACGTATTTAATAACATGAACTGCGCTAGTTGCCATATGGGTGAAGGCCGCCTGCCTTTTGCTGGCCCTGTTTGGCCCGCAGCAGTTACTCTGCCCGGCTTTCGTGGCAAAAATAACCACGTGAACAACCTTGAAGAGCGTATTGCCGGCTGCTTTACCTATTCTATGAACGGCAAGCCATTAGAGTATGGCAGTGACGATATGTTGGCTTTATCGCTGTACCACCAGTGGCTAGCAACAGACGTACCCATGTTCCCGAAAAATAAAATATACGGTCGCGGCTACCCTCGTTTACCTGATCCTGAGAAAGCGGCAAGCGCAGAGCGCGGTAAACTGGCTTACACGGAAAATTGTGCCATTTGCCATCAGGAAAATGGTGCTGGTGTGGTTGCTAATGGAGAAGTTATCTACCCAGCAGTATGGGGTGATGATTCCTACAACTGGGGTGCAGGTATTTCTCGTTTATTTACCTTAGCTTCGTTTACCATGCACAACATGCCATTAGGCCAACCCAATAGTGTAACGGCGCAAGAAGCATGGGACATTGCGCAATATATAAATAGCCAAGAGCGGCCACAAGATCCTCGTTACACGGGCAATGCGCAGGAAACTCGGGCTAAATACCTCGACACTTTCCATAAACACACGCTTTATGGCGTGGAAGTGGACGGTAAAGTATTGGGCCAGCATGACAACCTAGGGCATAAAGACTTTCTCATGCCCGACAGTATTCGCCCCCGCGACTTTAGTGGTAAGAAGCCGTAATTTAAATGCTGTTGATTTGCTTGCTTACCACATACTCAGCATAATAAAGCGGCATAACAAGATTTACCTGTTCTAAAACCGATGAGCCTTGCGTACCCGTAAGCTTAATAGTTTTATCAGGCGTACATTTATTAATATACGACTGCAAAGACTTCGCTTGGGTACGCTTGCTGCTTTTTACTTCTATCGGCACTACTCGCCCTTGGTAATCGGCAATAGTGAATTCTATTTCCGCGCGGGCATCGCCCCATGAGAAGGTCGGATCAAGCCCCTGCGCTACCAATTCTTGCTGGACAAAGTTTTCTGCTACAAAGCCCTTATATTCATATCCCTGTTGCTTTATTTCTTGGTAGCTAACGCCAAGCATGTGATTAAGCAACCCAGTGTCGAATAAAAACAATTTAACCATATTTTCTTTTTTATAGGCCGCAAGTGGGTTACGGGGCGTGCCGCCAATTAAATGATTTTTTAATACCAAACGGCATTTTTCTAACCAATTTATAGCATTAGCAAACTCACTGTAACGAGACTTTCGTTCATGTACGTCTTTAAACTTAAAGCGCTTCGCTGAATGGTATTCACACGCTCTAATAGGCTGTAACCCGCCATTTCATACCACGTGCGCACCACCTCGGACATACCACCAGTGTAGCCACGTACATTTGTGGCGCTTTTTCTGCAAAATACTTAAGTGCTGTAACCGCACGTGGGCGTTAATGCACCTGCAAAGGCATCTGCCATTGCGGGAGACTCAAGAAAGTCAATGCGTAGCACCTGTGGAAACCTAGCTCCCAGTAACTCCTGTAGCAAATATGTTTTTCCTGTTTGCCGAGTGCCGTCAATCAACAACGGCTTGCGCTGCGGTATTTACCTTCATTTAGCCAATAGACATTAAAACGAGACTAAAGCGATAGCTGGCCTATGGTCATGCCTGAAGAATATTGTAATGGTGAAGGAGTGCATTAACGTCTAAATAATTAGAGAGAAGTAGTATGTTGATAAAACTCCGTAATACCTTATTAGTTATGGCGAGTGCTGGTTTGTTGTCGGCGTGTTTTGGACAGCAGAACTTACCAGCCGCCGTGTCTGACATTCATGATCAGTTTGGCGTGTTTCTTGAGCTGCTGATCAAGAACAATATTATTACCGACACCTGGAACTGGAATTTTGGTGATGGCCGACGGTAGCCTATATTTTACCAAAGGCTCGAACCAAGGCTTATGGCACCGAGCCACCACGGGTGAAGAAACCTTAACAATACCTGGCGACATTTTTGGCACCCGCTATTCATGGATAGTAGGACCAACCGGCGCCTATTTTTATAGCCGCACCGAAACCGTCGACAGCGTGTCGTTAACGGTAATTACCTTTTAGGTTGATAATAACCTTGCCAAATCTGCAAATAACGTGCTAGCTCGCTTGCCCAACGCTCATTATCCCAACCAAGCTGTTGTTGTAGCCAAGCCTGGTTAGCTGTTAGCAAGGCCTGCCCACCATCGGGTGTTAGGTTGCCAATATGAGTGCGGCGCAACATCAGGTCGTCTAAATGCACCACCTGCTCCTTATGTATGGCCCAATGCCACCAAGCCTGCAAGGTGGCAGTGTCGGCCGTGGTAATAGGTTGCGCAGCGTCTAAATGGCCTAAACCGGTTGGCCAGTTTATTTCATGGCGAAACAAGGTTTTTTGTCGGTAGCGCCGTTTATATTCACGTTTATCAATCAGCCCTGCGGCTAACAGCACGTCGAGCCCCATAATACGAAACGTAGTCAGCTTACCGCCACTTACCGTTATTCTGCCGGGCGCTTGCCATACCAAATGCCCGCGATCTTCTTCACTGGGCTTAATGTCTTTGCCCGAACGAATAATAGGCCGCACCCCAGCTTGGGTAGAAATAATGTCTTTGTAGTCAATATTACAATGGGGAAACCTTGCCTTAATAAGCTGCAATAAGTAGTCAATTTCTTCCTGCTCGGCGTAGGCTTCTTCAAACTTAGGTTGGGTGTGGTCTAAGTCTGTGGTGCCAACCACCGTATGCCCATACCAAGGAAACACAAAAATCAGCCGTTTATCCACAGGGTGCAACAGTGCCAGCGCATAGTTCACCGGTAATTTATGCGCAGCAAAAATTAAGTGGCTGCCCCGCAATGGGCGTATTTTAGGCGCTGCTGCCGAAAGTTCATCGGCCCAAGTACCCGTAGCGTTTACCACATGGTTAGCGGTAATAACGCGCTCTTCTTGGGTTAAGGCGTCGACTAAAGTGACTTCGCTATGTGCTGGGCTGCCGTCGCTGCTATTAATAGCTTCAATGCTTCGTGCCTGCACATAATTAATTACCTCTGCGCCTTCTGCGCAGGCTTCTTGCAGCACCCGTAATACCAAGCGGCTATCGTCGGTAGCAGCGTCGGTATAGCGCATAGCACCGTTAATTTTATGCACCGCCATAAAGGGCAGTTGCTGCTGTAGTTTTTTTAACGGCAACCATTGGTGATCACGCACCCCAGCAAACCAGTCGTACAACATTAACGCCGCCCCCATGGCCCAGCGACCAGGAAACTGCTTTTTATACACCGGAAACAAGTAAGAATGACGCTGCACCAAACCCGGCAGCTCGTTAATCAGTATCTCGCGCTCACGCAACGATTCACGCGTAAGCCCCACCGCCCCTTGCGCTAAGTAACGCAAACCACCATGCACCATTTTCGACGACCGACTAGACGTACCCCAAGCGTAGTCTTTTTGCTCCACCAACAGCACCCGCAACCCCTGCTGTGCCGCAAGCAACGCCACCCCCGCGCCGGTAATACCACCGCCGATCACCAGCATGTCTACATGTTGGGGTAAGTTTTTTAATTTTGTACGAGTTGGCAGCATGGTGGGGCCTTATGTTAATGGCTTGTTATTATTTTAAAGCGGGCTAAAGTATTCCATTGTAGTTCTTAATAATTAATAACAACAAGGAAGAAAAATGGACATCGATAAGTTACGCCACTTGCACCAACTAAAAGAAGAAGGTGTTCTCAGTGAAGAAGAGTTTCAACAACAAAAACAAAGGTTACTCGACGAACCTAGCGCTACCAACCCAAAAACGGCAACTGAAGCCGTTGCTAGCGGCTCGTTAGACCAACAGCAATACGCCATGTTTATTCACCTGTCGCTATTGCTCGGCTTGGTTTTTCCTATTGTTGGTTTAATTGTGCCATTGGTACTTTGGTTGAGCAAAAAAGACAACCACTATATCGACCAGCACGGACGCACCGTAGCCAATTGGCTTATTAGCTATTCTATTTACGCATTTGTGTCGTTTTTATTAGCCTTTGTCCTCATAGGCGTACCCATGCTAATCGCGCTTGCCGTGTGCCACGTTATCTTTGCCATTTTGGGAGGTTTGAAAGCGAAAGACGGCGTGCTTTGGCACTACCCGTTGAGTATCAAGTTTTTTAAAGCTTCGTTAGATTAAAAGTTATGCAGCCACTACCAAGTTACTGGTAATGGTTGCAGTAAGCACCAACCAAGTACTAAAAGCTGGAACTGCAAGATACTTGATTGATAAAACCCGTGATGCTTTCTTATTCTGGAAGGTTTATTTGAAATTGAGTCATAGGCAACATAACTTTTGGGAGCCTTAATCGCTCACAGCTTGATGTTAAGAATTCTCGCCAGTAAGGCCAAATATGAATACCACAGTTTTTAACAGCGAATTCACGCAGTGTATTTTCGTCTTGCTCTTTATTCATTAAATACCGACCTACTAGAAGACATTCAATGTGCGCCAATACCTTTTCATTTTCTGTGCTTTTTTTGTCTTCACCGACAGTGTCGTCTTTATCAATCCAACGAACGCCTGCCTCAAACTTGAAGTACACATACGTTTGCTTATCTACTTCTCTCACTTCAAATGAATTCACGCCGAACTTATGCTCAACGATAAATTTATGCTCACCGAGGCTAAAGGTTCGATTGAAAACTTCGGCATCAACTTTATCAAAATAAACATCGCTGATCCGTAGATTATTGATGGCACCTTGTAGCTCAACACTTAGCATCCTTCGCATTCTCTCCATTCTACTGGCTTCGACTTCGGTACCTGATATACAGCAGAAGTCTCTGCAACTTGAAAATAACTATCATCCACATTTTCTTCATTCGCTGAGTCTTTGGCAATCACATGCCATTTTGCTGGACTAATAACCTTTGAATCTGGAACTAACCCACTTCTCTTATGCAAATAAGTAAAAGCTTCCGGCAAGCTATCTGCAAGACGCATTAGTTTATCCATAGCTTCAGATTGACTTACGTCATCGTTTTCATACTTAGAAAAAGCGACAGCCCCACCACCAAATACTTGAGCAGCTTCAGATTGCTTTAACCCTAATCGCTCCCGCAACACACGTACTTCGGCACCAGTAAGCAAACCATCCACTTCTTTTTTAAACGCAGTCATTCGACGTTTATTGTCTCGCGCTTGCTGCGGCTGCATCATTTCAACGCCACAAACATCACATTCAGAAAAATCTGTAATCAGTTGCCGTGAGTTTTTCTTGTAGGTGACAGTGTTCACCCCTTGTTGTTGCTCTAGGGTTCCTTCCCCGCACAAGTCACACATCAATCGGTGTTTACTCATGTTTATTTCTCCTATTAAGACAGGTGGCACGAAACCACCAGAAGAAGTTTACCGGCATCATTAAGTGCAAACTTCAGGTAATACTCACTTTCTAACTCTTTTGCAGCTGCCTCAACCCACGCTTTTTCAAACACTACGTAAGAATCACAAGCTGCTATAGTTTTATTCTTTATCCGACACCAGACTGAGTTTCGGTAACGTCCAGTTTTTATCGCTTTAATAATCAATTGAGCTAACGCTTCATTATCGATTTCGAGGTTTTGCATATCATTACGGCATTTTTTTGTGACTGCCCTTATCGCATGGCTATCTGCAACTAGCTTTGCAACTTCCTCTGCCGGATAAAGCGGACCAAAAGGAATTATTCGATCCTTATCGTCTATCCAATCCGTTGGCGGTTCATCTTTAAACCGGCTAAGAACTCTAACAGTTACCATTATGGTAAGTCCACTCCATATTTCAAGTTTTAAACGACTCGGCAATGACTTAAATGTATGCAACAAGAAATCCAGAAGCAAAACAGATAGCTCTACCTCACCACTGAATACTTATGGAACAACTGTGCCGAAAGTGGCCGTTGCAGGCGCCAAGTAATATTCATTGGCCGGGCACCTTCACTTTTCACCAAAGTAACCGGTCCACATGCTCGGTAAGGTGAGTCGGTATTGGTACGAATAAATAATTGATAGCGCCAGCCATTGCTGCCACTTTCAAGGTATTGGCGGCCGGTTGGTGTTGCTGGAGCTGCTGTGTTTTGCGATTGCCAATGAAATAGCTCCCTGCTAATCGCATAGTCGTCATAAGCCACACCTTCGTGTAAGGCGCTTTTTTTGTCTAAGGTTACAAAAAGAAGCTCCAGCTTTTCATCCCTATTTCGCCATACTCCCGCTTGGTGTGGGGTATAGCTTGTTTCAGTATAAAAACCCACAGCTGTTAGTATTTCTCGAATTTTGTAAGCGGCGTGTAACTTTAAGCCTGTGTGTTCTAGTCCTAACAAGGGCTTGTAGTTTTCATTGGTGCGAACATCCAGTGCGTTTGCTAATTCCACCAGCTCAGCTTGAAATGCTGGATTGCTTTGCAGCCCTTCAACGAAGTCAGCGGCACTTTGCGCGCCTCGTCCTCCCTGAACTTGGTAAGCTAGCATTAGCATGCGTAAACGAAACAAGGGCTCGTCGCTGAGCTTATTCAGCCCAACTTTACGAATTACTGCAATATAGTCTGGATCATCAATATGCAGCATGTCTTTAAACCGGCGATTTAGTTTTGTTTCCTCATCGCTCAATTCGTTATCGATTAAGTTGGCATCTCGTTTAAGTCGAGTCCACCCTGAAGCGCCCGACTTTCTATAAATATCACTCAGCTCCAAAGCTTGCTCACGAACAAACTCTGCTAACTGCACGTCTTGCCCTTCATGCCGTAACGCATACGTTGTTAGTTCAGTCTGTAGCCGAAGCCAATTCAAGCTTACGGCTTGTCTTAAATTAGCTAAAACCTGTTCACGAGCCTGGCGCTGAAATTGTAAGTAACACCCAGGTGGCAAGGAGCCAAAACCATGCTCAATTCCATCCATAACTTGACGTCGTGAAAGCCCTGTAATTGAGCTATAAAGCACATCAAAGCGAAAGTCTTGCGAGTATTGGCCGACGAAGTCTAAAATTAAACAACTGTCTTTCCCTTCATGCAGGCGTAAGCCCCGCCCAATTTGCTGCTGAAATAACGTTGCACTTTGCGTTGGCCTTAATAACAGCAAGGTATCTACAAAAGGTAAATCAACCCCCTCGTTGTATAAATCGACTGTCACAATTACGTTGATTTCGCCTCGCTCTAGCATTTTTGGTAATTGCTCTCGCTCGGCCTGCGGAGTAGTTCCAGTTACTAAACCCGCTTTAATGCCACAGTTATTAAAGAATTGAGTCATAAACTCTGCGTGTGCAACCGACACACAAAATGCTAAGGCTTTGCAGTCTTCAATGGCGCTTACATGCTCCTGCCAAGCGCGCACAATTGCTTTCGCCCTGCTGGTTTCACCGGTAAGAATATTGTCGAGCTGTGAAGCTTCATTGGCAGCACGCCAATTTACACCACTGTAGTCCACACCGTCGGCACAGGCGTAGTATTCAAACGGCGCGAGTAGATGTTGCTCCAGCGCATGCCAAAGGCGTAGTTGCGCAGCTGGCGTGCCGTCTGGCCGAGCGTCAAAGTGGCGAAAAATATTTTGCCCGTCTGCCCGCTCAGGTGTTGCTGTTAACCCTAACAAATACTTAGGCGTTGCTTGCTCAACTAAGGCTACAAATGTGCGGGCTTCAATATGATGACATTCGTCAATCACCAAAACATTCCAATAGTCAGTGCCAAATTTTTCAATGAGTGCGCGCGAGTGCACACTTTGGATGGTGGCAAATAAATGCGTGTGCGATTCGGGATCATGTCGCCCATCAAGATAGTCGCCAAAATTATTATCTCTTAATACATGCTGGTAGGTTGCTAGTGATTGCCGTAAAATTTCACTGCGATGTGCCACAAATAACAGTCGTGGCCTCCCACCTTCTTGCTGGCACAGGCGTTTGTAATCTAATGCGGCCATCACGGTTTTTCCGGTACCTGTAGCCGCTACCAGTAGGTTTCGATAACGCCCATGAGCCCGCTCGTTATCCAGCTGATCTAAAATAATTTGTTGAAAAGGTTTGGCTTGAATGTCTAAAAAAGTGGTAATTACATTTGTGCCATCAACGAAACCACCACGCTCTCGCTGCAGCGCCTGCTGAAGTTCTTTACGATGCCCTTCATCATTCGGGTTATAAAGCTGAAACTCCTCGTCTTGCCAGAGAGTTTCAAAATGAGCGCGAGCACGCTGATAAAGTAAGGTTTGGCCCTTTTCAGTGAATTTTACCGTCCATTCCAAACCACCCATTAAGGCCGCACCAGATAAGTTTGCACTACCTACATACGCAGAGCCAAAGCCGGTATCACGTTCAAAGATCCACGCTTTGGCATGCAGACGATTGCGACGCCCATCGAGTGATATTTTTACTTCGCAGTTTGGCAGTTCGGCCAACATATCGACTGCTTTTTGATTCGTGGCACCAGTATAGGTCGTCGTGATAATGCGTAGGCTAGTTCTAGAAGCTTGGTTAGCATCGGTTGCGGTAATATCGCGCAACAAGTTAATAATTTTGCGAACGCCAGAAACCGTAATAAAACTCATCAAAATATCTACATGCTGACAACTCGAAAGCTCTGCCTGGAGTTCATGAAACAATGCAGGTGAATCTTTACCTGAAGTGAATAACCAAGGCTGAGCCATGCCTACTTGGGGCAAGCTTATTGAGGACGATGGATGATGGAGTGCACGTAACACTTGTGGCGGCACGCTGTAATTGCTGTGTTCAGTATCTATGTTTGCCAGCTGGCGGGAATAAACTATGAGTTCATTTAATATTTCAATTTGACGCTTTAACCGCCCGTCTTGACTGCTATCGTCATGGTTTAGCTCTGCTAACGCTTGAGAAATATTTGCTGCCAGCACCTCTGCTAAATGCCGACTACTCGTTGCCAGGTCTAGTTGTTCGCTAACTTCCGCTAAGCCAGACTCGTCAATGCGTTTTTGTAACGCATTGCTTTTTAACAGTTCGTAAAACCCTTCCTTCATTGGCTGATATCCCTTAAGTGCATTGGCATGAGCTAAGGTGCCAGGTTTGTTAGGGTTCGGCAATAAGCTTACCTCATTGCACTGCCCTTAAACATAACGATATACTAATATTTCATTTCATCTACACAGCAGGTGCGGCATTGCACTTTGGGGGCTTGAATGGCATTCGTTGGCTGGCTAAGTAAACACTTAAGTTTAAGTATTCCGCTATTTATGCTGCTGGGTTTGGTTGTTGGGCTTACTCTGCCAACAGCTAGTTTGGCCGTGCTTATAGCGCCTTTTACATTACTTATGGTGTACCCGATGATGGTGGGGGTTAAACCCCAGCAGTTGGTCGCACCGGGTGGTAATGCGGTGCAGCTTTGGGCGCTGGTGCTTAACTTTTTGTTTATTCCTTTTGTCGCTTTTATGTTGGGCCGGGTGTTTTTTGCTAACCAGCCTGCCCTTGCGCTAGGTTTGTTGTTAGCGGCACTGCTGCCTACCAGCGGCATGACTATTTCTTGGACAGGCTTTGCCAAAGGTAATGTGCCAGCGGCAATTAAAATTACCGTTATCGGTTTGTTTTTAGGCTCTGTGCTTACGCCTTTTTATGTGCAGTTTTTGCTTGGCTCTAAAATTCCAATGCAATTAGGCATGGTGTTCCAACAAATTTTGCTGTTTATTGCCGTGCCCTTAATTGCCGGCCAAATAACTCGTAACTTCTTGGTACGTAAGCATGGCGCCGAGGTTTTTCAGAAACAATATGCGCCTAAATTTCCGCCTTTCTCAAGCTTAGGCGTATTGGGCATCGTTTTTGTAGCTATGGCATTGAAAGGGCCTAGCCTAATAGAGTCGCCTAGCTTAATTGTGTGGTTGTTTATTCCGCTACTGCTGCTCTATGGCGTGAACTATGTGGTAAGTACCTTTGTAGCCAGGCAGCGGTTAAACCGCGGTGACGGCATTGCCTTGGTGTACGGTACTGTTATGCGTAACTTGTCGATAGCCTTGGCTTTGTCGATGACGGCGTTCGGCGAAGCCGGCGCCGAAGCAGCGTTATTAATTGCCTTGGCCTATATTATTCAAGTGCAGTCAGCCGCTTGGTACGTGAAGTTTTCAGAAAAGCTCTTTCCGCAACAAAAAAAATAAGCTACGAAGTATTGGGTGCAATAAAAAAGGGGCTATAAGCCCCTTTTTCTATTTTTAAACATACGTTATGCAATACATGCCTACATCGCTTTGGTTTCGCTAATGTAAGTGTTCACAAACTGTTCGAGCACGTCTAGCGGTACTGGGCCATTGCGCAACACCACATCGTGGAACTTACGAATGTCGAAAGCGTCGCCTAGTTCGGTTTTGGCTTTTTCCCTTAGCTCGACAATTTTTATCATGCCAATTTTATACGCGGTAGCCTGGCTTGGCATAACAATATGCCGTTCAACCATTTTTACTGCGTCGGCTTCAGCATTGGGGGTGTTAGTTACGTAGAAGTCGATACCTTGCTGGCGGGTCCACTGCTTGGCGTGAATACCCGTGTCGACTACTAAGCGCACAGCACGCCACAATTCCATGGCTAGGCGGCCAAAGTCTGAATATGGGTCTTTATATAGGCCAATTTCTTTGGGTAATAGCTCTGTGTATAAGCCCCAGCCTTCCGTGTAGGCCGTGTAACGACCAAATTTACGGAACATTGGAATGCCTTCTAGCTCTTGCGAAATAGCTATTTGCATGTGGTGGCCTGGAATACCTTCGTGGTAGGCCAAGGCTTCCATTTGGTAGCTAGGCATTGAAGGCATGTCGTACAGGTTGGCGTAGTAAGTGCCTGGCCGGCTGCCGTCTAACGAAGGTTGCTGGTAAAACGCTTTACCCGCCGACTGTTCACGAAAGGCTTCAACCCGCTTCACCACTAAATCGGCTTTGGGTTTGGTAATAAACAACTCGTCGAGCCGTTCACGCATGTTGTCGATAAACGCTGTGGCCTCGTCGAGATAGCGCTGGCGACCTTCGTCGGTAGCAGGGTAAATGAAGTCTTGGTTGTTACGCATGTGCACGAAGAATTCTTGCAAGGTGCCAGCAAAGCCTACTTTTACCATAATTTCACGCATTTCATTATGAATACGTGCTACTTCACTTAAACCAATGTCATGAATTTCTTTGGCGGTTAAGTCGGTGGTGGTAGTTCGTTGTAACGCATTGTTATAGAAGGCTTCACCGTCGGGGAACTTCCAAGCACCGTCTATGCTGTCGGCTTGGGCGGCAATGCCTTCAACCGCACTAATTAACTGTTCGTAAGCTGGTTTCACCGATTCCAGCATGGCTTGCTGGGCGGCGTCGCTCAGTGCCTTATGTTGCTCTGCGCCTAAATTTAAAGCCGTAAGCTTGTTATTAAAGTCGGCCCATAAGGTACTTGCTTCGCCGTTATCAAAGGGCGCACCGGTAATTATATTTTGGCTGTCGCTAATTACGTAGGGGTACACAAACTGCGGGGCAATAATGCCCATTTCAGCACGGGCATTTAAGTTTTCAGCTAGCTGCTTGAACAATTCCGGCAAACCGTTTAGCCGAGTAATGTAGGCTTCTGCGTCGGCCACATCGGTAATGCGGTGTTGGTTAATAAGCAACGACGCCACACTGGAATGCAGGCCAAACATTTGGTTCACAGGGTAGCTGTAATGGCGCCATTTATAGTCTGAAATTTCGCGCTCTAACTGCTGTGTAAGTAACTGCCAGCTAAGTTTGGTTTGGCTGTCGAGTTTGCTTGGGTCTATCGCCATTACTTTGGTAAGGAAGCTTTTTCGCAATTCAAGATCTTCCGCCGCACGCGCATCGGAAAGGTCGTCCCACTTGTCTTGGTCTTGTTTTATGCCAAGGTACGACTGGTAGGTTGGGCTACGCATAACGTAGGCCATGCAAGGTATGGTGTTCAATATCTATTCGTTCGGCGGTGTGTGGTTTGCGTTAAAATACCGCCTTATTACGACCTTCTTTTTTAGCTTGATACAACTTTTCGTCGGCGGCTTGAAGTACCGCTTCACTACTAAGCTGGCCCGGGTGGGCGTCGGCAATACCAATACTTGCTGTTACTGTAATGTCGTTCATTAGCGGACTTTCATTAAGCTCATAAACTATTCTATTGGCTAAAATAGTCGCTTCTTCTATGCTCGTTTCTGTACAAATTATTAAAAACTCTTCACCGCCCCAGCGGCCAACAACGTCGGTGCCCCGCGCAGTTCGCTTTAACAATTGCGCAATAGCCTTTAGCACCTTGTCGCCGATTAGGTGCCCGTATTTGTCGTTAATAACCTTAAAATGGTCAATGTCGATTAATAAAATGGCTGTACTCAAGTCGCCCTTCCTATTAGGCGTTTCTGTAAAGGCTTCATTCAATTTTTCGTCTAAATACAACCGATTATAAAGTTTTGTAAGTGGGTCGGTTACCGAGGTTTTTTGTAGCTGCCGATATGCCGCCCGCCGCGAACGTTCGTAGTGGCGGAATATGAACAGCTGCGCAATAGACACCTCAACAAAGTTAAATAAAGCGCCTAAGGTTAAGTTAGCCGTTACTCCTGTATTCAAAAAGCCATTCAGAAGCCAAGCACAATACCCAAACACAGCAGCCGTAACCCATGTGCCTACTTTTATACCTTGTAAAAAGAAAACCAGCGGCGGAATTAACGTAACCCAAAGAAATGAATAGTTTCGCCCTTGCGACAATTGAATAAACCCTAGCAACACAAAAATAAGGGTAAACACCACCAACCAACGGGCGACATAAAAGTTTCCGCCGCGACTAACAAATACAAAAATACCCGCTGCTAATACAAAACCGGCAAAATCAAAGGCCGCAATAGCCGCACCGTCGAATAAGGTAACGTTTAGAATAGATAATCCGCTGAAGTAAACCAGCATGATCAGCAAAACGCTGTAAAGCAGAGAAACTTGGTGGTAGCGAGGATCATCCTCAGCAATATTCGGGTGGAACCGACGCCAAAACTTCATACATAGCCACTGGTTTGTTGCGTTAGTGTTTATACTATATGGGTTAACTAAGCATTAGCAATGGCCATGTGTTGTTGCAGCCCGCCAAGAAATAAACTAACACCCACTTTTTAAGGCATAATTGGCCCAGAAACCTTTTGTTAGCGATAGGAGTTAATGATGTCACGCGCACATGCTTTACGCATTTTGGTAAAAACCCGCGAAGAGGCCGAGGCGCTGAAACAAGAAATTGCCGCTGGTAAGAAGTTTGGCGACTTAGTCCGCAAACATTCACTTTGCCCTTCCGGTAAAAAAGGCGGCGACTTAGGTGAATTTCGCCGCGGCCAAATGGTACCCGCCTTCGACAAAGTAGTGTTTGGCAAACCCACCATCGATGTGCATGGCCCAGTAAAAACCAAGTTTGGTTGGCACTTAATTAAAACCTTGTCGCGGGGTTAAACATTTGCAATATGATAACGCGTACTGCGCCCACCACCTGGCAACTTTTTAAGTACCTCATGCGCAAGCAAGTCGGTTAAATGACGAGTTGCCGTGGCTTTACTGACCTTCGCCACGCGCTGATATTGTGTAGCGTTTATGCCATGCTCGAAATCACCATCTAGTAACCGGTTTATTACTTTACGCTGGGGCTCCGAAAAAGACTTGTCTGAATGCTTCGCCCAAAACTTGGTTTTAAATACAGTACGCCCGATTTTTGCCAAGGCACCTTCCACTGAAAGTATGAGCGTTTCAACAAACCACGTTAACCACGGTGTTATTTCAGTGCCGTGCTTTTGGGTGTATTCCAAAATATCGTAGTATGCTTTTTTATGTTCAAGAATAGCTTCCGACATGGCAAATAAACGAATGCTATGCTGATCTGATTGCGCAAGTGCTCGGTCGGTTAAGGCACGAGCAACACGACCATTACCGTCTTCAAATGGGTGAATGGTTACAAACCAAAGATGAGCAATTCCGGCCCGAACTAGCGGGTCTAGCGCGTTTGAAACACTGCCATTAAACCATTGCATAAAGAGTTCAAGCTCATTTGCAACGGCCTGTTTAGGTGGCGCTTGAAAGTGCACTTTGGGTTTTAACAACGGGCCACTCACAATCTGCATAGGGGCTTCGCCGCGGAGTTCGCCAGGCGCAACCTTTTGCATGACAGATTCGTGCCCTTGGAATAGCCAATTATGCCACTGCAACAATGTTGCTAACGTTAGTGGTTGCTGCCAACCCGTTACCGCGTCAGTTATTAATTGAGCAAGGCTTTCGCTTTGTTCAGACACTTTTATTGGCTGCTGTTCATTTATACCTAACTGCCTTGCATGCTTCAGCGCCCTGAGCCGAAACCACACCCATTCGGCTCAATACATGAGCTGAATAGTAGGGTTTTTCGGCTCACCTTACAACCAATGCTGCATTTGGTTGGCACTTAATTAAAACCTTGTCGCGGGGTTGAACGTTCGGCTCTTGGTGTAAATATAACTGTGCAAAATATGAAATAACCTATTGAATCTGATATAAATGTTAAGGCTGTTTTTATAGCTACCGTGTACAATTTTATAAATCAGGAGCAGGGATGCGTTTTTTACTTAAGCCTTTAGTAAATTTACTATTTAATCGTCAAACGAGCTTGGCTGAACAAGCGCCTGCAATAACTAACCCAACGATTAACTCAGCCACTGAACCTCAATCTACTACTGAGCATGGCGGCGAGGGCGCATCACTTGCTGACAATCAACTGCTTTCTATTTTTAATTATTGGTTAGACTTCGAGCTTTTCGACATTCCTGAATGCCCCTATGATTCTAAAAAAGGCATTGTAAGCGAGCCGCCTGAAAGCTTTGACAAAAAGTGGCTGAACGAAAAACAGCCCACTCCTACAATTAAAGATAACAGTGCTCTTTTTGTTATGTTTCAGTGTCATCGTGCGGGCTATTTGTTTGTTGATGACGAGGGGGCAAACAAACCTGCACATCCGAATACGGTTACACCCAACACTTATCTTTTAGGTGTTTCTTTTATTCCCACATTAACTGCTAGCGACGAAAGCGAAGAAAAGCAGTTAACTTGGCAGCTTGACGACACCGACCGCGTAATAAACTTAGCAACCATTAGAACCATATATCGCCGTTGCCGCTCTTCAGTTCCCGCCAACATGAGCTTAAAAGAATGGGTTGAAGTTAGTTTTAAGGCCATTGATAATTTAGTTCACAAGCATTTTGTAGACACTCAAGATTCGACCACTGACGAGCCTAAAGCCCTTTCCACACAAGAATTAAAGCAAGCCATTGTTGAACTGAACCGTTCTATTGCCAAAGAGTTTTGGTCTACTGAACACGCGCAAAACTTCATGCGCCAGCACGCTAAAGCAGTTGAAGTGCACACACAAAACAAATTCGATTTGGCCCACCGTGTTCCCGACAACAATGACGAAACAAAAACCATAACCACCTTTCGCTGGCGTTTTTGTTACTACCCAAGCGGCAATACCCAAAACCAGTTAGGCCCGTTTTTTGCTAACGATTTAAGTACTATTGCTGATCATATACATAAAGATTCTGCCAAAAATGCTCTTTCACCTGCTTTGTACCAATACTTACTTGGCAATAAAAACCAAGAGCTGCTTGGCTCGGCTACCACGCATGGCAATAAGTACCATGCAAAAACCCGTACGCTTTTTAAAGGCCGCTGGCCTGAAAACCCTCAGTACGGCCTAAGCCTATTGCAAACTTGCGCAGTAAATATTGTTAACGACAAAGAAAAGCACCCAGTCGTTGCTGTTAATGGCCCACCGGGCACTGGCAAAACTACTCTTTTAAAAGACGTGATAGCAGAGCGATTTGTTGAGCGCACCATTCAATTATTGGCAGCTGAGTCGACAGATAACCGCTGGCTTGTTAGCGATAAAGCTCGCAAAACCATTTTAAACGCTGCCATTGTTATTGCTTCGAGTAATAACAAAGCCGTTGAAAACATTTCCATGGAGCTGCCTTCTCTTGCCAAGATATATGAACAATACCACGCTGAAATTGGCTATTTTAAAGAACAAGCCCAACCCGATGAATGGGGTTTGTTCTGCGCCGTATTGGGTAATAGCAGTAATCGCAAAGCTTTTTGTGACCAGCGATTAAATACCGTTATTCGATATTTTAAAGGTTTGAGCAACTACATGGGCTTGTCGCCTTTAGTTAACTTTCAGTTAAAGAAAAAGCCTCAAGCAGCATGTAATGGCATTTTATTAAATTATTTCAGTAGCTTGCAGTCTAAAAACAAGCTCGCTGCTTTTACTTCTGCTATAGCTGCCAATGAAAAATTTATTGTAAGCAAGCATAAAGAGTTTTTGACCGCGTTTAAGGTCGCTCTTGAAAAAGTATGCTCTGGCCATCTGCCGCTTAGTAACTTCGTTGATAAATGGTGCGCACTAGATGAAGTCTCTTGGAATGAGTCTCTTGAAGCCTTAACTCACCTTTCGCAAGTATGGTGGAAGGCAGGCCTGTGGAAAGAAGAGCTGCAAACGAACTATAAAGATTCTAAAGCTAACTTTAATGAGTTGCTGGCACGCCACCAAAATGCTGTTCGCGATATAAACGAAGGCCATTTTGAACAATGGGGCTTAAATACCCACGAACACTTAATGACCAAGGAAGCCTTTAATGTACAGGCCGACGAAGACGAGCTTACCGCTGAAGCCCGCCTGCAAAAGCTGTCGCCGCTTGGCAGTTCAGCCATTAACCAGTTAAGAAGCGAACTATTTATGGCCGCTCTCGCGGTAAATGAAAGTTTAATTAAACTAAATGCAACGGCACTATTAGCAGACTTCGAGCACTTGCCTAATTTAATTAATGGCCATTATCAAAGCAAAGAAAACACCCCTAGCCATGAAAAGTTATGGTCTTTGCTATTTCTAATTTTTCCTGTTGTTTCAACATCGCTTTCTTCGGTTGAAAGCCAATTTAGATTAATGCAAAAGAAAGCGACTATTGGCTTAGCTATTTTAGACGAAGCGGGCCAAGCGGTTAATTTCCATGCCGTTGGCTTACTTCAACGTAGCCAACAAGCATTAATTGTGGGCGACCCTATTCAACTTGAGCCTGTTGTGCCTCTGCAAGGGGAAATTGACCGGGGCATTGCCGCCGACTTTATTGCCGTTTCGACAACAGACGACCAATGCCAATGGGGAGACCGGTTTTTAGTAAGCCAGTCTTCTGCCCAGTTACTAGCCGACCGTGCTGGCCCCATAAAGGCGGTTATTGGTGATCGCGAAGTAGGGCTACCCTTGTTAGTGCATCGCCGTTGCAATGAGCCTATGTTTTCTATAGCCAACAGCATTGCTTACGACGATAAAATGGTCCTGGCCACAGCCCCCTATAATTGGAAAGCTGTGTCGTCGGGTTGGTTGAATATAGTAGAGCCGAAAGAGTCAATTAAAAGCGTTCGTTATAATAACCACACCGAGGCAAACGCGGCTTTCGAGCTGCTACGTTTTTTAGTTGAGCACCAGCCCCACATGGCCAAAGGTGGAATTTATATTATTACCCCCTTTACCCACATGAGAAGCGAGTTAAAGAAGCATTGGAATAGTTTATACCAGCAAGCAGAAAACAAAGGCTGGATGACTCAAGCAGCACAGCTAAACAATAAAGACTCGGCCACAGTAGCTAGTTTCGCCAACGACAATATTGGCACTGTGCACACCTTTCAAGGTAAAGAAGCCTCAGTGGTTATTTTTTGCTTAGCCGCTTCGCAGGTTCGGTCAACCACTGGCGGTATTAAATGGGTGAATAGCAAACCAAACTTAATTAACGTTGCCGTTACCCGTGCCAAACACCATTTATTTATTGTTGGTAATTATAGCGACTGGCGGCATGAAGCCTTTTCTAATCAACTCATTTCAGACGGCATGACCGTGTATAACAGCATCGATGAAATTAAAGCTAACACACCGCTGCCGCTAGCAAAGCAGCTATTACACACTGCTAGTTCGTCAAGCTTTAGTGATTTGTGGGGCGACTAAGGTTACAATTGGGCATACTGAGTTTAAAGATTCGCCTGTGGGACGGATACCGACAGCGTGGAAGGTTATGCCTCTAGGCTCTATTTGTGACTTAGAGGTTGGTTATGCTTTTAAAAGCTCGTGGTTTAGTGATTCTGGTGTGAGACTGCTTCGCGGAGATAATGTTGGGTACGGACAACCAACATGGGAGCGTATTCACTACCTTCCTGAAGAACAGTCAAAAACTTATTCGAAATATCTTTTGGCTGCTGGCGATGTAATTATTGGTATGGATCGCACGTTCACGAAGAGTGGCGTCAAGGTTACAAAACTTAGGGAGTCCGATGCTCCAGCATTATTAGTTCAGCGTGTTGGAAAGTTTCTACCTAAGAAGTGCACTAAGGAATTTCTGTGGCAATTGGTTCGCTCGCCGAACTTTACTAAAGCGTTGAAGAATCAAGAAAAAGGAATGGATATCCCTCATTTATCTAAAACTGAAATTCTAGAGCCTATCGTTGCAGTACCTTCTTTGGAAGAGCAAGCCGATATAGCTAAAATCCTAGATTCGCAAGATGTAGTGCTTGATAGTAAACAAAAAAAATTAACTCATTTGGACCAAATAAAAAAAGCCCTTATGCAAGACCTGCTCACCGGCAAGGTGCGCGTCAAACTCAATGAATCAGCAACCATAGAAAATGCCTAACCCCAAACCTCGAAAGTCCATTACAGAACAGTTCGTTATTCTAAAAAAACGCGAACTGCGGGCGGGTAACAACCCTGCTGTACAGAATGGGTAACGATTGAGAAGAGTAGTTATTGCGAGGGCAGAAATGAGAACCGACGCGTACATAAATGCAGAGGCGTCGGTCATATTGCGATCAAGTTTATGCAGATAGACATACGTTGGCAATCAGGCAGTCAGTGGTTTTTCATTCGCCGGTTAAATCCTTTGCTTCAGCCGCTAAAACGTTAATAAAACAGGCTGTTCTTACGAAAACGTTAACAGCGGGCTGCTGCTATCAGTTGTTTTGCTGACTTTACCCAGCAGATGACATAGCCGTACAGCGTATGTTTATGAACATAAAGCATAGAATATTCTGCCAGACAGGTTCTTGGTTTGCAGAATGTTTGTTTTACGGCTATAAATGACGTAAATACGCAATTTGGTAAACCGAATGCTCCCTATCAGTGAAAATACAGTACTTTTACCCTTCGGCCAGCTGGCAACTCGGCAGTGGTTGCTCGCGCAAGGGGTTGAGGTGTATCAAATCGATAATGCACTGAAAACTAAAAAGCTCGAAGGCTTGGCGCGTGGCGTAGTGGCAAGGCCCGGTGTGCCTGTGCAGTGGCAAGGCGTGATGGCTTCTTTTAATCGTATATTTGCGTTTCCTGTCTATGTGGGCGGTGCCAGCGCTTTGGCTCAGCACGGGCTGGCACACTATATCCAGCTGCAAACAATACTCGATGTCTATGCTTCGCAACCTGCACCCAGCTGGCTCGACAAGCTTTCTTGCGGTGTAGTGTTTCGTTGGCATAGAACAATGCAAATATGGGATGCAGAGAAACTGCTAGCAGCAAACAGCCTAAAACCGATACCAGTGCATCAGGGTAGCTGGCTATTGGCTTCGCCTGAGCAAGCCTACCTAGAGCTGTTAGCTAAAGTGCCTAGCGTTACCAGTTTTGAGCAAGCAGACAATATCATGCAAAGCTTGGTCAACCTGTCACCACGGCGACTGGATGTTCTCTTGCACGCCTGCAAACATATACTGGCTAAGCGGTTGTTTTTCTTTTTTGCTGATCGTTATCAGCATGCTTGGCGTAGTAAGCTCGACGCGAAAAGCTATAACTTGGGTGCAGGAAAACGCTCTGTCGTAAAGGGCGGTAGCCTAAACCAAACCTATCAGATCACCGTACCCGAGGTGTTTAGTGGATAGAAATAGTCCGTTTTATGCGCAAGTACAGCTGCTACTTCGCGTGCTGCCATTTGTCGCTCAAGAGCCTTGCTTTGCTCTTAAAGGCGGCACGGCCATCAATCTGTTTGTACGTGATTTTCCGCGATTATCTGTAGACATTGATTTGGTTTTTTTACCCAGCACAACCATGCAGCGGGCCCTTGCAAGCATTAAGCAAGCCTTAGACAGAATCAGCTTAAATATATCGCAAAGCCTCGTGGGGACAAAGATCACTAAAAGTTATCAGGGCAAGGCTGATGCATTAAGGCTAACGGTGCAGCAAAGCGGTGTTTCTATTCAGGTCGAGTTATCTCCAGTTTTACGCGGGACGGTTTTTCCTGTGCAGCTGTTAGGTGTTTGTGAGTCTGTAGAAGATGAGTTTGGTTATGCTGAAATTCAGGTTGTTTCGCTGGCAGATTTATACGCAGGAAAGCTCTGTGCAGCCTTTGACAGGCAGCATCCGCGTGATTTTTTTGATGTGTTATTACTGCTTGAAAATGAAGGTATAACAAAACAAGTGCGGCAAGCTTTTCTTGCCTATTTGTTTAGCCACCCAAGACCTTTAGAGGAGCTGCTTGCCCCAAGATGGAAAAATATTAAAAACCAGTATCTAGGTGAGTTTTCTGGCATGACCAGACGAGATGTTACTGTTGATGAACTAAAGCAAGCCGCAATTTCTGCACATCAATTAATCTTAAGCGGGTTCACAGACGCTGAAAAAGAGCTGATTGTCAGTATTTATACTAATGAGCCGCAGTGGGATAACTCACCCATTGGCTATATTCAGAATTTACCTGCTGTAAACTGGAAGCTAATCAATATAGCTAAGATGCCCAAAGAAAAACGCAAAGCGTCGCAGCAAGCGTTAAAGAAAATATTAAGCCTGTAAGGCATAACGAGCTATCCATGACTGGCAAAAAAATTAACAAGCGAGCAGTAAGATGTTTCAGGATGAAGAGTTAAAGGTAGAGCAACCCGCCATTGCCCAACTTATTAAGCAAGGCTGGACTTATGTGCCGGGTGCCAGTCTTGCACCGGCTGCTAGCACCGGCGAACAGAATAACGCTGAGCGAGAATACTACCGTGATGTCGTTCTGGTGCAGCGTCTTGAAACGGCACTGCGTCGCTTGAACCCTTGGATCAGTGAGGAAAATCTAGGCAAGGTGATGCGGGAGCTGACCCACCCTAATCACGCTGCTCTGATGGAATACAACCAAGCCATGCACGAGATGCTGATTAACTACCTTTCGGTGGAGCAAGATTTAGGCAGTGGCCGCAGGGGGCAAACGGTTAAAATTATCGACTTTGATAACCCCGCTAATAACGAATTTTTGTGCACCAATTAGTTCAATATTGAAGGCGTAACGAAAAGCATCACGCCTGACATTATTTGCTTCGTTAACGGCCTGCCATTGGCAGTGATTGAGTGTAAATCACCTTATGTGGCTGACGCTGTTGCTGAAGGCATTAACCAATTGCCCCGTTACGCCAATCTTCGTGACCCGATCAGTGAGGAAGGTGCGCAAAGGTTGTTCTGGTACAACCAATTGATGGTCAGTACCTGCCGTGACCAAGCGAGGGTTGGTACCATCAGTTCCAGCGCTCAGTATTACAGTGATTGGAAAGATGCTTATCCATACACTGATGATGATATCCACGCGCTATTGGCAAAGCCTTTCGTCTCTGACAGTGGTCAACCCGTAGAACTGTCTGATGTGCCCTCAGCAGCGTATTTAGCGAAAGCTGAGCTGATTGCCAGCGGTAGCAGTCAACAGCCTGAAATCAACGCGCAGCAGCGTTTGCTGGCCGGTATGTTCCATCCCGCCAGTTTCTTAGACTTAATCCGTAACTTTATTATTTACGAACCCGTTGAAGGCCGTCTGGTTAAGAAAATAGCTCGTTACCAGCAATACCGAGCGGTGAACAAAGTAATAGAGCAGCTTAAGTCAGGTGCAGACCGTAGAGAAAAGTCAGGAATTATCTGGCACACCCAAGGCTCGGGTAAATCACTAACCATGGTGATGCTGGCGGTGAAAATGCGCCGCGACCCAGAGCTTCAAAAATATAAGCTGGTGTTTATAACGGACCGCACCCAGCTTGATTCACAGCTGTCTAGCACCTTTCGCGCCGCACAAAACGAAACGATTTATAACGCTGATTCGGTGGCTGAGTTGAAAGAGCTGCTGCAACGTGACTCTTCAGACATTGTCACCGCCATGGTGCAAAAGTTTCAGGAAGCCGAAGCGGAAGACGACTTTCAAGATTTAAACGTTAGCGACAATATTATTGTGTTGGCGGATGAGGCGCACCGTACCCAGTTTGGTAATTTAGCGGCAACCATTAACGCCGCTTTACCTAATGCACCAAAGATAGGTTTTACCGGTACACCCCTGCTGAAATCGCAAAAAATGGACCAAGCCTTTGGTGGCTACATTGACCAGTACAAGATTAACGAGGCGGTGGAAGACGGCGCTACAGTACGCATTATTTACGAAGGCCGCCAAGTACAAAGTGAAGTGGTGGGTAAATCTCTCGATGCGCTATTTAATGAGTACTTCAAAGATTACAGCAAAGAAGAGCAAGCTGAGATTAAGAAGACATACGGCGTTGAGCGTGCCGTGCGTGAAGCGCCAGCGCGTATTCGCTGGGTATGTTTGGATATTCTTAAGCACTATCGGGATAAAGTTCAGCCCGATGGCTTCAAAGGCATGATTGTGGTGGGTAGCCGTTATGCGGCCATTCTGTTTAAAAAAACCCTTGATGAATTAGGCGCACCGCCTTCAGAAGTGATTATCTCGGGTAGTCACAATGACGAAGCCATCTACACGCCCTATACCAATGCGGCCCAGCAAAAGCAGGTCATTAAAAACTACACCAAGCCTTTTGGTACCGATAAAGAAAAGGAAGACCCAACAGCTTTTTTAATCGTTAAAGACATGCTGCTGACCGGCTTTGACGCCCCTATCGCACAAGTAATGTACATCGACCGCAGCCTTAAAGAGCACACGCTGATGCAAGCCATTGCGCGAGTTAATCGTACCTACCCGGGTAAAGATGTAGGTTACATTGTTGATTACTATGGTTTGTCTGACTACCTGACGGAAGCACTGCAGATGTTTAGCAGTGAAGATGTAGAAGGCACCTACCACACACTGAAAGATGAAATACCACGCCTTCAGGCTGCCCATACCCGTGTTGCCAGAGTGTTTGATTCGCTTAAGAGTGATGACATTGACGACTACGTGACCTTTCTAAAAAATGAAGACATTCGGCAGCAGTTTGAACTGGCGTTTAAGCGCTTTGCCAAGCAAATAGATGTGGTGCTGCCCGATGTAGCTGCTCGACCCTTTGTTGCCGACCTGAGGCTGTGGGGCAAGGTGCAAAATGCTGCACGTAACCGTTACCGCGATCCCGGCCTAAATATCAACGATGTCGGTGCCAAAGTGCGACAACTGGTTGAAGAACACATCATCAGTACCGGGGTCGATCCCAAGATCCCACCCATTGATTTAATGGCGGCCAACTTCAAGCAGTCAGTAGACAAGATCAAATCCCCCGAATCCCGTGCATCGGAAATTGAAAGCGCGATTAAACACCACATTACCGTGAACCTTGATGACGACCCTGAGTACTACAAATCGCTGAGCTTGCGCCTACGCGATATTATTGAAAAAACCAATGGCAAGTGGGAGCAGCAAGTAGAAATGCTGTTTGAGTTTCGTCGTAACATTGAAACTGAACGCAAACAGGCAGCCTAGGACTTAGGCTTAACCGACACGGAGTTGGCGTTTTATAATATTCTTATGGCGGAGGTAACGCTGCATACGGGAGAAGACGCGGTGGGTTACACTGTGCATGACGAAGTTAAAACCACCAGCCAAAACTTAGTAGGCATGTTCGATGAAGCCACTCAAATTATCGACTTCTTTGACAAACCAGATGAAGTAAAGCGTATGAAGAAAGAAATTAAACGTGCCATTTTATAGTGTTCCTATAGCGATAAGTCGATTGTGAACGTGGTGCAAGACCGCTTTATGGAGCTGGCGCAAACACGCTTTGGTAAGAGGTCATAACATGATGGCCGTTGGCAAAACCCCAGAGTATCGCGATGGTAATGGTTTTATAGCCGAGGTCATTCGTACCAATCGGCGCAAGTCTGCAGATATACGCGTGGAAGAAGGTGCCGTATCTATTGTGGTACCAGTAAGCACCAGCGTTGAAAAAATTGACCAACTACTGCTGAATAAACGCCGATGGATTCGTGAGAAAATAGCGCTACAGCGTGATATGGCACCGCCTAGCAGCAAAGAGTTCGTGTCAGGAGAAGCGTTTCCATACTTAGGTAGGAACTACCGCTTAAAAGTAGAAATCGGCCCATTCGCTCCGGTGAAGTTGCGACATGGCCGCTTAGTGGCGCGAGTGGCTGCGAGAAAATTCAGCAGGGTTAAATTTCACGTAGGCTATGCATTGCATGGCGTTCGGTGCGTGGCAGGCCATGCCTGCCCTACTCGATATTCGGGATCTGCTTATTGAGTAGCGGGTTAGACACTAACAAAATCAATGGTTTATCGAAAATAAATCTTTCAAAAATGCCTGTTTGCCCACCAAACTGCCCACCACTTGCCTGTGGCTTTTACTAAATCTTAGTGGTTAGCAATGGAAAAACAGTGCCGTTTTTTTGCTGCTGTTAGAGTTAAAACATAGCAGTTTTGAAGGGCTTTATCGAGTAATTTTTTCAACACTTTATTTAATAATGGATACAATAATATCCACTTTCTGTTTTATTTCGCTATAATGGATATGACTGTATCCATTTGGCCTTTGCGGATGAAATTTACCTTACTTGATGATACCGATGTAAGCCACGCCTATGCGGCTTATTTACGTGAGTTACGAAAGCAGGCAAAGCTGTCACGAGCGGCGCTTGCTGAGCGAAGCTGCGTACCTGCGGCCACCATTAAGAAATTTGAGCTGACCGGGCAAATTTCATTTCGCCAATTGCTGTTGCTATGGCAGACCCTTGATTCGCTAGAGAGGCTCTATCAACTCACACAACCTAGCAAAGAACGGGTCACTATGCCCTCTAGTATTGATGAGGTGCTAAAAGATGAGTTTTAAACCCATTCAAAAACTCGCCGTGACTCGCACCTTAAGTTCAGGTGAGCAGGTTGCAGTAGGGGTCTTGGCGCAGAATCGGCAAGGCGTTTTTTTCCAGTATGCAGACAGCTATTTGCAGCAGTTTGGCAACTTATCACCTTTTACCTTGCATGCGAACGCGCAAGTTCAAGTCGCTCCTAAAGCGCCGCACCAAGGTGTACATGGCGTATTTGGAGATTGTTTACCCGATGGCTGGGGCATGCTGTTACAAGATCGTATTTTTCGGCAAAAGGGCATCCTACCTAATCAATTAACGGCGATGGATAGACTGGCCTTTGTCGGTGATAAAGGCATGGGAGCATTGTCTTTTTCTCCGGTGTCTGAGTTTTCAGCCACCACGCACGCGGATATTGATTTAGCGACGTTAGGCTTAGAAGCACAAACGCTGTTCGATTCTTCGATGTCAGATTATATGGATGATAATCACGATGAGTTAGATGGGCATACTCAACAGGTGTTGGCCGCATTAGTCGCCGGAGGTAGTTCGGGTGGGGCAAGGCCTAAGGCACAAATTTATATGCCTGCTGGGGAAACTCAGTATTGTCGAACCTTCGCTCAGCTTGGAGATGAGGCTTGGCTGATTAAATTTACTTCTAAAAATCTCGCGCTCGGGCATGAAGAAGGTTTGTGCGAGGCAGTTTATTTACAAATGGCAGAACTTGCTAAGTGTCAACCGCCGCAATGGCAACTCATTGAAGCACCACCTACAAGCGGTGCGTCTGCTTGGTTGGCGCTTAAGCGTTTTGATTATGTCACTGAACAGGCCGACTTAGGCAGAAAGCGCAGTGCAGGTCGATTGCATATGCACAGCGCTTGCGGGCTGCTGGATGCAGACTTTCGAACGCCAAGTTTAGATTACATTGATTTAATTAAAGCCAGCCGTCAGTTGTGTAAATCGCCAGCGGCTGGACAGCTGCAATTTCGCCGCGCCATTTTTAATCTGCTGTCGTCTAATCAAGACGACCACAGTAAAAACTGGGCGTTTTTGCAAGCGGATGACGGTCAATGGGATCCTGCCCCTTTTTACGATGTTACCTACAGCCCACATCCATTCAACGAACACGCCACTGCGTTCGGAGGTTATGGTAAAGCGCCACCGCTTAAGGTGATGCAAAAACTTGCTACCAGTGCTGGCTTTGCGAATTGGCATGATGCAAGGCAAGTCATTGAAGAAGTCGCAGAAGCCATCAGCCAATTTACGTATCTGGCACAGCAGCAAGGGATCAGTAAAACAACCGTGTCTGCGATTGCTAAGACATTGGATCAGCGCAAACAGGAAAATGCAGCGCTTTTTCTACAACAATAAGAAGGGACAACAATGAAGCTCGGCCGAAACGATCCTTGCCATTGTGGCAGTGGTAAAAAATTTAAACGTTGTTGTATGAGCAGCGTTTCCAAGCAACATGCCCAAGTTTTCGATGATGTTGAAACCATGCTGGCAATGAACCCAAATTTGAGCCTTGATGAACTCAATGCCGCATTGCAACACAAAGTGCAAGATCGCAATAATCAGCCTCATCCCGATTTTTGTGGTGTGACGCCAACGCAAATGGCCAATTGGCTTTATGCGCCTTTTGATCAATTACAGTGGGTGACAATCAGCACTCCCGACTCTCTTTCTGCCAGCCCTGTGATGCGTTATCTAGCGCTCATTCTTGATGATGCCATGGCGCAAGAAGGCTCCTTCAAAGCCACAACTAAAGGCAACTTACCGACTAAATTAGTCAAACAGGCCAGTGAGTTATTGCCCGAATTTGCCGTTGCTCAATTCGAACGTAACATTAGTATCAGCGAGTTTGCGGGCAGCAACGAAGACAAGTTTAATGCTTTGCACTACACCCGAGTGCTTGCCGAAATTAGCGGTATTATTTATCGACGTAGCGGCCGCTACCATGTGAAAAAATCAGCGCAAAAGCAGTATCAGGTGTTAGGTATACAAGCATTTTTTAAACCTATGTTAGAGGCCGCCATCAGCAAATATAACTGGGGCTATTTGGACGGTTTTGAGTTTGATGCCGACTTGCGAACCTTTTGGCTGTTTATGCTGTGGCGTATTCAAAGCCACAGTAGTGTAGATCTGCTGGTTGAAGAGGTGAAAGTGGCTTTCCCAGATTTACTACAGGGTTTCCCAGTAGATGATTACTTCTCGCCGGAAAGAAACTTAAGCATACTCATCGAATCACGGTTTATTGAGCGATTTTTACAGTTTTGGGGATTTGTGACCCTTGATCCAAGAAGTTTTTTAAACACGGAATCTGTTGGTAGGACGGTACAGGTACTGCCTTTATTGAAACAAACTTTTCAATTCACAATAAATACATAGCAAGGTCATCGTGAGCGAATATCAATACTATAAATTTGAGCGTCTGGATGGGTATTTAGATGCTAAAGCACGTCAAGCACTCAGGGCCATTTCAAGCCGTGCCGAGATCAGCGCTACGTCCTTTCAGGTGTATTACACCTACAGTGACTTAAAGGCAGAACCTTCTGAGCTGATGTTAAAATACTTTGATATCGGTTTTTACTATGCCGATTGGGGCTCAATCGATGCCTACATTAAACTACCAGCAGGAACGCTCCCTGACGCTTTACTTGGCTTTTCAAGTGATGGGCTTCATATTCACGAAAACGATGAGTGGCAGTTGCTGATTTTTTCCCTTGAGGAGTATGACGAATATTTTGACGATGAGCATGCCGACGAATTTTTCCAGCATTTAGCTGGGTTACGCAGCGGGTTAATGCAATGGGATTGGCGCCTTGTGTACTTTATGTGGCTCAAAATGTTTGATTTTAATGATGACGTTGAGCGAGTGCCGTTAATTCAATTCGATTTTGAGCACCTCAGTGAAGAGGAGCAGGCGTTTGCAGCGCTGTATGATATTCCCTTAGCATTAGTTAAGGCTCTGGCCATGGTGCTGAAGGAGCAACCCAGTCACCTAGCCAAACAAACCCAATTTCAGTTTGATTCGTGGCTCCATAATCTCTCGCAAGCAGAGAAAGACACGCTTTTACGCACGCTGTTTGAGCAAGGCCAGCTAACCCGACACCAAGCCTTAGCGCTGACGCGAAAAGAACCTGCCAACACAGACGAAATCTATCAATACTGGTTAACTCCCGACCTGATTTCCCCTTTTATCGAGCAAGCGCAAAGTCAATTACAGCAAGAGCAAGCCGCAGCGCTCGCAAAAAAACTAGCCATCGAAAAAGCGGAAAAAGAAAAAGCGTTGATGGATATCTACAATCAGCGTGAGCACTATTGGCAGCAAGCACAAGAGCAAGCGGATCGAACTTGCGCCAGTGGTTATGATGCGGCATCACGCTATTTGCATCAGCTGTTTGAGGCCTATCAGTTCAAAGCGGATGAAGCGGCGTTTGAACAACGCTTTAAGCGCTTTGTAGTAGCGAATAATAGCCGGAAAGCATTGTTAAATCGCTTGAGTGATTTGCTTTAAACGATGAGGCGATAGGCTGGCCAAATGACGTTAGCAAAAAACCGATTGAGGGTTGGTTGAAAGGTTGTAAGCCCACCAAAGGTCTACAAATTGTTACCTATGAAGTCACTTTGTGTAGTCCTCGGGGTCTAAGCAACGCGCCTTTACCATCTCTCTGGTAAATACTGCGTGAAATACAAAGGCATCACGATATTGGTTTGTTCTAACGCTGAAGAGCCTTGTGTACCCGTTAACTTAAAGGTTTTATTTGGAGTACATTTTTCAACGTAGGATGCCAACGATTTTGCTCTTGTACGTTTACCACTTTTGACTTCCACAGGGATGATATCGCCTTCATCGGTCGCCAAAATAAATTCGATTTCGGCGCGGGCGTCATTCCATGAATAGTTTGGGTCAACGCCAATAGCTGTGAGCTCTTGTTGCACAAAGTTTTCAGCCACATAGCCTTTGTATTCATAGTTTTGTTGCTTAATCTCTTTATAACTGCTGCCCAGCATATGATTGAGCAGGCCCACATCAAACAGAAATAGTTTAACCATATTGTCTTTTTTATAGGCCGCCAACGGAGATTTCGGTAATCCTTCAATAGGGTAGTTTGGCAAAGCTAAGCGGCAGCAGTTAAGCCAATGGATCGCGGTTTCAAAATCGCTATAACGAGATTTACGCTGATGCACATGCTTAAATTTAAAGCGTTTAACTGACTCATCGCTGACAAGTGATAGCTGGGCTGGAATGCTATTAAACACCGATTCAATCAGTGTGGCATCGACCTTGCCCGCGTACTTACCGAAATCGCGGCGATAACCTTCAACTAAATCGGCATGAATTTTTGTGACTTTTTCAACACGCTCTAGAATGCTTGAATCCTTAAACTGATACCAAGCAGAAACGGCTTCCGGCATACCACCGGTAAAAAAATAGTCGGTTAGTTTATCCATCAATTTAGTGTGCACCGCCGGTGTGCTTGCTTGACTATCAAATGCTTTGATCAGTGCTTGCTCGTTGGATGCGTAAATAAATTCTTGGAAGGTCAGTGGTCGTAAATTGTATTGTTCTACCTTGCCCACAGGGAAGGTATTGAGCAAACCAATGTTAGAACCGCTGGCTGCGACAAAATAGGACGGCGCTTTTTCGGCAAAATACTTCAGCGAAGTAACGGCTCGTTCACATTCGCCAATTTCATCTAATATCAGCAAGTCGGTGTCTGGATTAAACGCTTGGTTGGTTAACAACTCAATGTTCATTACTAGCTCGTCAGGTGACAACGAGCCATCGAACGCTTCTTTGTAAGCTGGGTTTTCAAGGAAGTCGATACGAAGGATGTTGGCAAAGGTATTCCCAAACAACTCTTGCAGTAGATAGGTTTTACCTGTTTGTCTTGCGCCATCGATCAATAATGGCTTGCGCACAGGTTGATTTTTCCATGCTATTAGGGCGTTGAGTAAGTTGCGCTGCATTGTCATTTCCCGCCAATTAAGACTGTTAACTGCCTGTAGTATAACTTAGTTCACATTTTTATGCGCAGAAAAGTGTGATATTTTACATTTTTATGCGCCGAAAAGTGTAGCTTGGTGGCCTTTGGCATTCAGGGATCCACATCATCGCCTTGGCCAACGCGCAAGCTAAACCTAAAGGTGGGATATAAATCCAATTATATTGAGTAAAGTGGGAATATAGTCCCATGTGTAAACTGTTGGAGTTGCTTGGGATTCCAAGTTGGACTATATTCCCATTAACGGTTAAATAGTGGGAATATAGTCCCTTTGGTTGGTGATATGGCTAAGCGTGACTTACACAATGTACTGTTTCCGAAGCAGCGCAAAATCCTGACGCAGTTTGGTGAAGACTTGCTGTTGGCGATGAAACGACGTGGTTTTACAAAAAAGCTACTGTGTGAACGTACTGGTTTTGATCATAAAACCGTGAATAAAGTCTTCGCCGGTGATCCGGGCGTTGCCATAGGCACTTACTTAAAAGTGATGGCCGTTCTTGGTATGGAAAGCAACTTTGCAGAAATGGCCGCTCATGATGAAGTGGGTATCAAGCTGCAAAACATAAAATTGCTGGAAGGTTCAAAATGAGCCGTGAAATCGTCGAAGTCTATGCCGACTGGCAGCCAATTGAGGCGCCTTTGCTAATTGGGCAGCTTGCTTACAGTGATTCAAGCCGAGGTGGCGTATTTAGTTTTGCCTACGATAAAGCATTTTTAACCTCAGCCTATCGCTTGCAAATTGATCCAATCCTAACGCTTCACTCCGGTGAACTCTACAACGATGAAGCCGATAAAAACTTTCGTGCATTTCTCGATTCATCGCCTGATAGGTGGGGACGTATTTTAATGCAGCGGCGTGCAGCCATTGAAGCGCGCAAAGGCATTCGAGCAACAAGTCGATTAAACGAATTGGATTACTTGTTGGGCGTGCACGACTCTTACCGGATGGGTGGCATTCGATTTAAGCGAGCAGGCTCGAATGCTTTTTTGGACGTCAATTCTGAATTTGCTGCGCCGCCAATGGCTTCTTTGCGAGAGCTAGAGCACGCAGCAATGCAGATTGAAAAAGACGATAATATCGACAGTGACGAGTATTATCGCTGGTTGAAAATGTTGATTTCTCCAGGTTCATCATTAGGTGGTGCAAGGCCCAAGGCTTGTGTCACAGATGAACAAGGCCACTTGTGGATTGCTAAGTTTCCCAATTTAAACGATACCCATGACGTGGGGGCGTGGGAGATGGTCTGTTATGAATTGGCGTTGGCAGCAGGTGTTGACATGTTTCCAAGTGAGATCAGGCAATTTTCGTCACAGCACCATACCTTTTTAACCAAACGGTTTGACCGCGACGGTGAAAAGCGGCTGCATTTTTCATCGGCTATGACACAGCTTCAATACTATGATGGTGAACAATCTCAAGGTGCCAGCTACTTAGAGATTGCTGAATTTATTTCCAATTCTGGTGCACAAACCACAGCCGATTTAGCTCAGTTATGGCGACGTATCGTGTTTAATATTGCGGTGTCCAACACGGATGATCACCTGCGTAACCATGGGTTTTTATTAACAAAGAATGGCTGGAAGTTATCACCCGCTTATGATTTAAACCCGATAGTGGGTAAGCATGGCCTGCATCTGAATATAACCGATGCAGACAACACTTTAGACTACCAATTAGCCTTTGACGTAAAAGACTTCTTCCGACTTTCGCAAACCCAAGCCACGCAAATTTACGATGAAGTATTAATGGCGGTTAAGCAATGGCAAATCGTTGCTAAGCGGCTAGGAATCAGCCGAGCCGAGCAAGCCATGAAACAATCAGCGTTTAACGTTTAATGAGTCAGTGAAACTATATTTTTATTTTTAATCAGATAAAGAAGTTTTATTTTCACTTTATGCTTTGCCTCATACTCCATGTGTTTTAACACTTCGCTCATCCGTTGGGCAACTGGGGCAGTTCGGGCAAAGCCTTAATTCACGCCACTTAGCCAAACTCTAACCCTGCCCACAGAGCATTTATTGTTTTGGGCACTATCTACAAACTGGGGCCGCTAGCTACTTATACCCTCAGAAAGCTGCACGATCTGGGCATTTATCTGCCTACTGCGTCCGATTAACTCTTTAATACTAGTGGGGACAAACTCCTAAGAGAACTTAACAGATCAGTGAGGCTTATCTTGGAAAAGATAGAAACAATGAACCCAACCACACAATTATCCACCACATCAACACACCCAGCACGTCAGCAACGGATTTTGCGCTTGCCCGAGGTAAAGGCCAAAACAGGCTTTGGCCGCAGCACCATTTATGCCCCTTCTTATATAAAGAGAGGGGCCAACGGTGAATTTCCGCGATCCATTCGTATTGGTGCGCGTGCAGTGGGCTGGTTAGAAAGCGATATCGACCAGTGGATTGAAACCCGCCGTATCGGTGCTGCTTATGGCCGTGGATAAACCATCAGCATCAAACCAACTACCTTCCAGTGATATGGATAGCAAAGTGCCAACATTACCGGCTGGTTTTGCCTATAACGCGCAAAACTGGCTGGTGATGCAACCGGCAGGGCAAGATAGCCCTGTTAAAATCTGCTCTTGGCTGCAAGTAGCGGCACGCACCCGCGATCCGCAAGGGGACAACTACGGCTATTTATTGCACTGGTTAGACGATGACAATCGCCATCGCTATTGGGCCATGCCAGCAGAACTATTGGCCGGAGACGGCAGCGAGTACCGCCGGATATTACTCAGCCGAGGCATGCGGCTAAGTAACAGTGTCAAAGCGCGGCAGTTGCTCTCGCTGTTTATTCAACAAATGGGCGAACTGGCCACGCAAAAGGCCATCAGCGTGAACTGCATTGGCTGGCATCATCACGCTTATGTGCATCCGCGCCTCACCTTTTACCCAAGCGAACACAGCAACAACCCGCGCATGGTGCTGCAAACCATGCACCCGATAGAAGGCTTTATTCAACAAGGCAGTAGCGACAGTTGGCGGCAGCACGTAGGCCGTTATTGTCTGGATAACCCGTTATTAATTGTTGGTGTCTGCGCTGCACTGACTGCGCCTTTGTTGCACTTATGCGGGGTGGATGGTTTTGGTTTACACCTTTACGGTGCCAGCAGCACCGGTAAAACCGCGGCGCTGTATCCGGCGTTATCGGTGTGGGGCGAACCTAATCAGCTGCGCCACAGTTGGCGTGCCACGTCCAACGGTTTAGAAGGCACAGCATTAGCGCATAACGATGCCTTGCTGGCGCTCGATGAAATGGGCGAAGTTGATCCAAAAGAGGCGGGAGATGTNACAGGGTCAAGTGACGACCCGTTGGCAATTCCCGGGTTATGAGCCGTGGCGTTACCCGATGGTGCGGTAGAGCATCACTATCGTGCGGGCAGCACGGTGATAACACAGATTGAGCCGGCGAGTGGCGAGAAAGACACCGGATGCTTCATTAATGCAGCGTTTAAAGGCCTTAGAGGAAGAAAACAGGCGTCTAAAAAAGATGTATGCCGAAGAGCGACTGAAGGCGGAAATCCGCCAGGAGGCACTCGAGGGAAAGTTGTAAAGCCATCTCAACGCAAGGAGATGGCGCAAGCAGCGATTAGTCGTTATGGCATCAGCATTCGTTTTGCGTGTGTGGTGATGGGGATTAGCGAAAGCAGTTACTATTACCGCCCTAAACTCAGCGATGCTAATGCGCAGATTGCGGATTGGCTATTGCGTTTGACCACAACACATCGACGCTGGGGGTTTGGACTGTGCTTTTTATATTTACGCAACGTGAAAGGCTATCGTTGGAATCACAAGCGTGTGTATCGTATTTACCGTGAGCTAGAGCTCAATTTACGCATTAAACCGCGTCGTCGCTTAACACGCGATAAGCCGGATGCATTAAGTGTGCCAAGCAAGATAAATCAAGTGTGGTCGATGGATTTTATGTCTGATAGCTTAGAAGATGGCATGAAATTACGCACATTTAATGTGCTGGATGATTACAACCGAGAGGCGTTAGCCATCGAAGTGGATGTTTCTTTACCCTCTGCGCGTATCATTCGCGTACTCGAACAAGTATTTGAGTGGCGTGGAAAGCCTGCAGCGATTCGATGTGATAATGGGCCTGAAAATATCTCAAAGGAGCTCGTTCAATGGGCAGAAAAACACCATATTACGATGCTATATATTCAACCTGGCAAGCCCACGCAGAATGCGTACATTGAACGATTTAATCGTACCGCACGCCACGAATGGTTGGATTTACATCTGTTTGAAAGTGTTGAGCAAGCTCAACACCTTGCCACCGAATGGTTATGGCTTTATAACAATGAAAGACCCAATACAGCGATTGGCGGTATTCCGCCAACACAACTAATCTGTTCCCTTTAATTTATTCTATGAATAAGTACTGGCTAAAAAGGGGGGATTACACTACCAATGGAAGGTTACGATCATTTTTACTTATTTAAATTGATTTTTTACTTAATATTATGAAAACAATACAAAAACGTAAGGATTTATTATAAATGATTCGCATTAGAAACCCTGTCTCAAATATTGATGTAATTATTAATGTATTCAAAAGCTTGTATTCTGATTTTTCTAATGTTGATTTTTTTGATTTAGATAATATTGCTGAGTTTTTCGCTAGAGAAAAACTCGCAAGTTCATCTGGGTATACTGGAGATGAAGCTTTAAGAAGATCTTATCAAATTAAGGATGATTCTAGAAAATCAATGAAAATGCAGGCAAAAAGCTATACGGAAATATATAGACTACTCGGCTGGATACAATCAAAAGAAGATGTAGCTCTTAATTTTACATTTTCTTATCTAGGCGTGCATGTAGCAATGTCTGGTGAGGCTGCAAAAGACATATTTGAACAGTGTTTACTAGGAATCACATATCCAAACTTAATTTTAGATGTAAAGTTCAAGAATAAGAATAAACCATTTGTTAGCATTTTAAAATTTGCTTATGATTTAGATGGAAAAATTAATCGCGATGAAATTCTTTTAGGACCAATGAATATAATAGACGGATCATCTAAGAAACAAATTAACGAAAAATTGAATTTAATTAAATCATTAAGAAAAACAAAAAATATAAAAAAATTAAATGATGCCATTCAAGATTTGAGCGAAGAGTTATCAATGAAAACCAACTCAGTTAGAAATCTAACTCGCTTTGTCATTTCATCTTTAGTTTATTCCAAATGGTTCAAGAAAGATAGTATAAATATTTATGGAAAAAAAACGGACTTTCTTATTTTAACAGATAAAGGGGAAAAAAAATATCAACTAATAAAAAACTCTATTAATTTATATGGCTGTGATTTACCAAATGATAAATCATTAATAAGTGAAATATCAAACTATTCATTATTACTAATGCTTAAATATGCAGATTTTGATATTCAGGATGATCTTAAAAAATATGATTCATTAAAGTCAATTCTTCAAGAAAAATGTAACAAGAATCAAATATTATTTTCACCATTTCAATACTTTTCAAGTAAAGAAATTTTAAAATATATGCCAGATAAAATAATAAAAACAAATGAAATAAAAATCGAGAGCAGCATTGAGATTGAGGAAATTGAAATTATATACTATGAATCGAATAAAACCATTAGCTATTTAAAATCAGAAAAAAATACTACTTCAACTATAGAAAAAATTTACAAGACTCACTTTGAAAAATCCAAGAATATAAACAAATCTATTAATAACTTTTTAAAAGATGTTGCCAGCATGAAACAAGCGGATTTTTATCCATTAGTTGCAGATATGCTTAGCTTTATTTTTAATAGAAAAGCCACTACATCACCCGCAGGTAATAACAATCTAAGATACGATGTAATAATACAAGACGATCATTATTCAATACCTGTAGAAGTAAAATCTCCTACTGAAGAAATTATGCTGTCTGTAAAAGCAATACGTCAAGCACTTGAAAATAAAATAATATTACTTTCTAGGAAACCATATCCAACTACATATAGCTTATGTAGTATAGCTATAGGTTTTACAGTACCAAACAAAAGATCTGATGTATATCATCTTATAAATGATATTTATCATACTTATAAGATTAATATTGCTATTGCTGATATGAAAGATCTGACTCTTGCAGTAATACGCTGTTATGAAAACAATGAAAGCCTTGATATCTTAGATTTTGACAATTACAAAGGAAAGGTTGAATTCAATTGAAAATATATAAACCGTCAGAAATTCAAATAATTGACAGCTCTGAAAACATTGTTAATAATCTTTTAAATAATAAAAAGCCAATACTTAAAAAATTTAATAATCTTATAAATTCATACTCCGAGATTAAACTAACCTCTGGAGCTGAAAACCTTCTAATAGATAAATTATTTCAAGAACTTGGTGGGAAGATTAGATTTCCTAGAGTTGGTGATAATAATGAAAGATTTGACGCTTTTTTAAATTTTGATAAGTATTATGCCCTAGCAGAAATAGAAATCCCTTCAATTTCTATACTTGACGCTCCAAGAAATCTTCTAGATAACTATGCGGTAGCTATTTCAAGACGGCAATTAGCAGATAAACCAATAATTCCTCTAGTTATATTCTGGGATATACCCAATAAAAGAACAGACTACTGGAACGTTATATACGATATTAAAAATGTTTTAGGGATTGAAATTAAAACTATTAGTCTCTCAGCAATAGCTTTGCACTACTGGAGTAAAACTCCTTTAGACTTGATTAATGATTATTATTTAGATAGTGATAACCAAAAAATGGAAACTGCTATCAGTATTTTTAATAAAAACAACATTTCTGCTGAGCACGGCTTAGGTTATTTAGAGCCTATTAAATAGCTATATAAACAGGGTCAATCTACATTGACCCTGTTTCTTATACTTTTAACTTCTCTATTCTTTCATTCGCTATATTGACCCATTTATCCTCTAGCTCAATTCCTATCCATTTAATCAAGTTACCTTCTTTATTTAACTTTTCACAACAAACACCAACCGTACCAGATCCATGAAAAGGATCTAAGATTGTTCCCTCATATTTTCCATCTATATTTTTAGGACAAAAAGCTTTAATAATTTCTGTTATTAAGCTTTCAGGTTTTTGAGTTGGGTGACTAGTTCTTTCTTTTTCGAAAGCCTTTCCTGACAAAGTTGGGTAACTCCATATATCTCCTCTTAAGGCTCCATTCGGATTTGGCTCCCAAACCCTCCTATTTCCATGTCTATCCTTATAATAAACTGGGCTTTTTAATCTCTCTGTACTTTTATACGGAACTCTTACATCATCAGCATTATATGTCCACTTTTTGTTCGACTTTGAAAACCATAGGAAAGGCTCATATTGAGTTGCTGGGTTTTTTTTACTTCTAGAAAACCCATTTTCATAATGCCAAATATTCATTTGTCTATAGAATAACCCTGACTCATACATCATTACTTGTAAATATCCTATATACTTATGAATACCAAACCAAATAAGACTGCCATGAGGAGACAGTAAATCTCGACATTTTTTTATTCTATCTTCATTTATAAATAAAAACTCTTCCTTGCTTAAAGAATCAGAATCATTTCCGAAATCTTTATTTAAATTATAAGGAGGATCAGTAAGAATTAAATCAAATTTCAATCCTGATTTAGTCATTTCCTCTAGAATTTTATCGCTATCACCCACATAGCTTTTATTAAAATCAAACACTATAAATCCTCATTTAATCTTTTCTAAAAATCAAAACGTATTGATGATGTATATTTTCCACATAAGCAAAAGGATAACCGTACGGCAATAAGCTTTTATGATTCTGTATTAGAATTTTCGTTCCTTGTAATTTCAAAGTGCCGCCGCCAACTATTTTTCTTTTGTTAAGCATATGAATAAGATCGCTATGAAAACTAAAATAATCAGACTTATGCCTGAAATCAGAAACGACTAAACACATGTATTTTTTTTCTTTAATTATTCTTGCACATTCCATAAAAAAATCATCAACTAAGATACCTAGAAAATCTTCATAGCTCGTTATATTTGCTATATCAGACTCATCATCCTCTGAATAGTTAGTTGCCAAATTGTTTTCAACTCTTTCTTTCTTTACTTTATGGTCAGCCTTTTTATTTAGAATCATCCAGTAAGGCGGACTAGTAACCATAAAATCCATCGAGTTCGTATCCAAAGTTTTCAATACCTCTCTAGAGTCCCCAACAATAAATTTATGATTCGAGGAAGAACTTGGTCCTACTTCTGTTTCTAATCTCTCAATCGCTAAATCACTCCATTTTTGTTGTAACTCGATACTAGTACAAACTCTTTCATTTAAAGCACAAGCTTTAGCTGTAGAACCTACCCCTCCAAAGGGGTCTAAAACCTGCATACCTTTTTTTGTGAAAAATAAAATCAAACTTTCTATATCTTGAAACGAAAATGGCGCTGGATGCTGTCTTTCTATTTTGGCATGAGGATGGCTTGCACCCAAACCCTTCTGATAAAAATAACTTTTTGTAGCTGGTAGCCATTCAGTTCCTGTTAAGTCATTTAGTTTATTTCTTTTATCAACTTCCTTTTTACTTTCCACTCTATTTTCTCTACCTAAATTTTCAGGATTTTTATAAGATGATGGATCTTGTGGCGCTTTGATTTCTTTACTATTTTTTTTAAACTCATCCAACATTTTTATTGAAAATCTTCTGTGACCACCAGGTGTCTTTGAGGGATTTAAAGTTTTATTTTCTACCATTCTATAAACAGTTGACATGCTAACACCTATATAATTAGCAGCTTCTCTCGTACTCAATAACTCTTTGTTTTTCATTACTCTTCCTCATGTTTTCTGTAGTGTACAATACTATTCAAAAGTTATCAACACTACTCAATCTATCTTCCTGAAAATAGCTTTTAACCTCTCAATTTAAAAAGAGTAAGATTACTGTGAACATACCTTAACGCCCTCTTTTTGTAGGCTCCATTGTTTTACTTTTACTCTTTCTTATTGTGACGGCTGCTTGCAGTAAGATAAGGGCTCATTAAAACGATTGTTAGGCTGGGCAGGTAACAGTTTCAGTACGTCTCTGAGGTAGCACCAGTGGGGGATTGCATTGAGTTTGGTAGATTGGCGTATAAGCCCTTTGCAAGCACCTACTGAACCAACGAACAGCCAGTCCTTACGCTCTAGGGCCAGTGGTCTGATCTGTCATTCGATATAGTTATTATCAATGAGTACACGATCACCCTCTAAGTAGCGCATCAGCGCATCCTAGCGCTAAGGCTGTGATCCAGTGCTTTTACTGTATCTGAGCCACTCTAAGCAAATGATGTCGCGCTCATTTGCTTAGAGTGGCTCATAAAACTTCCTACGGGCACTCGTACACAGTCAATTTCTTTCGTGCTAGGCTGCTTGAGACTTTATTTAAATCGACTGTACNAGTGCCTGACCTGTGCCGAGAACACGGCATTAGCAGCGCCACATTTTACAAATGGCGTGCAAAATATGGTGGCATGGATACTGCGATGATCAAGCGTCTAAAAGAACTCGAAGATGAAAACCGTCGGCTCAAAAAGATGTATGCCGAAGAATGCCTAAAGTCCCAGATACGTCAGGAGGCACTTGAGGGAAAGTGGTAAAGCCATCTTTACGCAAAGAGATGGCGCAGAAGGTCGTCGAACAAAAAGGCTGGGGATTCGGCCTGTGCTTTGACTTCCTGTGCAATGTGAAACAGTTTGAATGGAACCACAAACGTGTCTATCGGATTTACCGAGAGTTAGAGCTTAACTTAAGGATTAAGCCCAAGCGCCGGATTAAACGCGATAAACCTGATGCACTCAGCGTATCGATGGCCATCAACCAGGTCTGGTCAATGGATTTTATGTCCGACGCATTACAGGATGGTCGAGGCATCCGAACGTTTAACGTGATTGATGACTACAATCGCGAAGGCTTATGCATTGATGTGGACTT